>CAWFGI010000016.1:0-65291 GCA_963815265.1 uncultured Acidobacteriota bacterium
GGTTCTACAACGGCCCTCGAGGCTCATGGGTGGGATCCGTTCAGCCGCAAATGAATCATCGTGCGTGGTAAAGTTTCGTACGCAATCACAAGTGCGAGGATGTGCGAAGCGATGCGATTCGCCGATTTGAACTGTACGCGACTGTGTAGAGTCTTCTCGATCCTGTTTTTCTTGATCACTCCTGCTTCGATCCTTGCACAGTCAACCGCCCGGAAAGCCGCTCCAATGCCCGTAGTCGCTTCCGGCTCCATCGCCGAACAACGCGCGGCTCGCGCGCTCGAGTCCGTCCGCCAGAATCCGCTCGAGCTGCGCGACTTTCTCGTGCGCATGCCTAAAGGCGCCGACCTTCACAATCATCTGGCGGGAGCTGTTTACGCGGAATCCTGGATTCGCGACGGCGCCGACGACAAGCTTTGCGTCGATCTCGATACGCTCTCATTCTTCAAGACCGACGCGATGACCCGCAGCATCCCGCCGCAGCCTGTTTGCGGCGAAGGCCACTCCGCGGTTTCGCGCGCTTTTGAAAATCAGCATCTCTACGATTCGCTGGTGGACGCTTTCTCGATGCGCTCCTTCGTTCCTTCCGCCGGCGTCAGCGGCCACGATCATTTCTTCGACGCGTTCGCAAAATTCCAAATTGTCGATCCGCGCCATACCGGCGAATGGCTAGACGAAGTTTCCTCCCGCGCCGCCGCGCAGAACGAGCAATACCTCGAACTGATGGACACGCCGCCCTTCGTCCACACCATCCAGATCGCAAATGACCTCGGCTGGCAGGATGATCTCGCCAAATTTCGACAGGCGCTGCTCGATCGCGGCCTGCGCGATGACGTCGCCGTTGCCCGCGCTCATTGGGATCGCGCTGAAAAACTTCGAAACGAACGCCAGCATTGCGGGCAGCCCGATGCTTCGGCCGGCTGCAACGTCGAAATCCGTTTCCTTTATCAGGTGCTTCGCGGTTTCCCGAAACAGCAGGTATTCGCGCAAGCGCTGCTCGGGTTCGAAGTGGCGTCGGTTGATCCGCGCGTCCCCGGGATTAACTTCGTGATGCCCGAAGATGGCTACATCTCAATGACGGATTTCGCGCTGCAAATGCGCATGGTAGATTTTCTTCACGGGCTCTATCCCGAGGTTCGCATCACTCTGCATGCCGGAGAAATTGCGCCGGGGCTGGTTACTTATGAAGGCCTCTGCTGTCATGTGCGCCTCGCAGTGGACGAAGGACATGCCGAGCGCATCGGTCACGGCGTTGACGTGATGTATGAAAATCGTCCTGGCGATTTAATGAAGGAGCTGGCTGCGAAGCACGTGATGGTCGAAATTAACCTTACCAGCAACGATTTGATTCTCGGGGTTGCAGGAAATTCGCATCCGTTCCCGCTCTATCGCAAATTTGGCGTGCCCGTCGCTCTCTCGACCGATGACGAAGGCGTCTCGCGCATCGATCTCACCCACGAATATGTGCGCGCGGTTCAAACCTACAATCTGCGCTACGCCGACCTGAAAAAAATGGTGCGCACCGGTCTCGAGCACGCATTTCTGCCGGGCCCGAGCCTCTGGGCGGCGCCGGATGATTTCTCCCGCTCGAACGCAGCCTGTTCGCAGGACTCCCTCGGCGCTGAAAACCCTACGGGCGATTGCGCCGCGTTCCTGCAATCAAGCGAACGAGCCCGCCAGCAATGGGAGTTGGAACACCGCTTCCGAGTCTTCGAATCAGCCTTCTGATTTTTGAGTTTTGTTGCGGCAAGAAATACCAAATCTAATTCGGCTTGGGTGCCGAAATTTTCTCTAACGGCTTCACCACAGCACTCGCGGCGGCTGGCGTCACCGCTGACGGTGGCGCGACGGGCGTCTTCGCCGGCGGCAGAGCCTGCGTCTGCGTCAGCCCCTGCTCGGCGGCATCCGCGGGCGGCGCCGTGTCCGGAGTGTCCACCTTCACCTGATGTCCTCCCGCTTCCTTCTCGAGCGGCACAACGTTCTGAAAATCCTGCGCCGGATAGGCCTCAACCGCCTGCTGCATAAATTCGAGCCAGATCGGCAGCGCCGCCCGCGCTCCCGTTTCTTTTTTCCCGAGCGATATGCGTTTGTCATCGTTCCCCACCCACACACCCGCTGTGATGTGGGGAGTGAATCCGATATACCACGCGTCGGTGAAATCGTTTGTCGTGCCGGTCTTCCCCGCCGAAACGCGACCCAACTCTTTTGCGCGCACTCCGGTGCCAAACTGCACAACTTCCTCAAGCATCGCCGTCATCGTCCGCGCCACATCGGGCTGCACCACGTCCTTCACATTCGGCCGCGGCTCTTCGAGAACTGCGCCATCGTACGAAGTCACCCGGCGTATATCGTGCGGCTCAATGTGGATCCCATCATCAGGAAATACAGTGAACGCGGATGTGTGCTCCAGTAACGACAAGTCGGCGGCGCCAAGGGCCAGCGGCAAATACGGCGGAAGCGGGCTCGTGATTCCAAATCGTCGCGCCATATCGATCGTGTTCTGCACGCCAACGTGCTCGAGCAACCGCACCGCCGGCACATTGCGCGAATCGGCCAGCGCTCGCCTCAGCGTGATGCGCCCCTCGAATTTCATGTCGTAATTCTTGGGCGAGTAGTTCTGGCCACCGCTGCGGAACGTCACGGGCTCATCCACGATCGTGTCGAAGGGCGAAGCTCCCTGCTCCAGTGCCGTCGCGTAAACGTACACTTTGAACGAGCTGCCCGTCTGCCGCACCGCCTGCGTCGCCCGATTGAATTTCGATTGATCAAAATCGTAACCGCCCACCATCGCCTTCACTTCGCCGGTCGGATTATCAATGGCTAGCAACGCCGCCTGCGCTACAGGCTGTTGTTCGAGCTGCGCGTGCAGCGTCGAGCCCGCCACTTCCTTGATCGAAACCACAACCACATCGCCCACTTTTAGAAGCTGCGACGGCGATTTCTTGCCAGTCCATGCGAAATCCGCCGGTGTGAGCATCGCGTGATACGTGCCGACCCTCACGGTCGCGAATGTCGGCTCGACCGCCGTTACCAACCCCGGAAGGTAATCGCCCTTCGCGGGCGTGTCGCGCCATTCCTCATTTTGATAGGCGTCCAGCTTGGCGGAGGGATTCGGCTCGCCGGAGTTTTGCAAGCCGGAATTTTGCGTGAAAATGTTCGGCAAGTTTCCCCGCCAGCCATGCCGGCGGTCGTAGGCGTGCAACCCATCCCGCACGGCCTGCTCCGCGGCTTTCTGCATCGCAACGTTCAGCGTGGTGTATACGCGCAAGCCCTGTTCGTGAACGGCCGCCGTCCCATACGTGTGTTCGAGGTATTGCCGTATGTCCTCGACGAAATAGGGCGCGAAATCATTGCGCGCCGACGACACATGCAGACCGAGCGGCTCCTTAGTGACAGCCGCCGCTTGCGCTTGCGTCACTTTCCGATCGTGCGCCATCAGCGACAGCACCAGATTCCGCCGCGCCAGCGCCCGCTCCGGATGCGCAATCGGAGAGTAGATCGGTCCGCGAATAATCGCTGCCAGCGTCGCAGCCTCGGGAAGAGTCAGCTGCCCGACAGGCTTGCCAAAGTAATATTCCGACGCCGCTTCAAAGCCGTAGTTTCCCGCTCCCAGATAGATCTGGTTGCAGTACATCGTAAAGATCTGTTCCTTCGTGTAGTGGCGCTCGATCTCGATCGCTAGAATCGTCTCCTGCAACTTGCGATGAAGGCTGCGATCCGCGCGATTCAGGAAAAGGCCGCCGGCCAGTTGCATCGTCAGCGTGCTGGCGCCTTCTTTCATCCCGTGATGGCGGACGTCGTGCCACGCCGCTTCCAGCACGCGCGGAAAATCCACTCCCCAGTGCTCTTCGAAGTGCTGATCCTCTGTGGTGAAGATTGCATCTCTCAGCACCTTGGGAATCTGGCCGTAGGTCAGCAGAATTCGGCGTTGCAGTGCGAAAGTTCCAATGGACTGGCCATCGTCGGCGTACAACTCCGTCACGACATCCGGCCGGTAATCCTCAAGCGCGTGAATCTCAGGCAGGTCGCTTGAATAAACGAAAAGAACCCCAGCTGCCGCGCCGATGCCGATCGCGCACACCACCAGAAATCCAAACGCGAGGCGCCCAAACAGCGTGCCCCCGCCGATCTTCATCGTCGCTCGATAAAAACCTTCCATTATTCGGCCATTCTATCGCATCCAGCCACATCCCATCGGCCACTACCTTTGTGCGATGTTTCCAAAATTTATCGGACCCAACCCAAAACCTTAGATGCCAGCCGCAGTGATTGGAGTAGTATTGCCCGTTGCGAAGAAGAGGCTAAGCGCAGTTTCGGGGAAAATATGGAAGCGGATCCCATTCTATTTCGCGATTTGACGTACGTATTCCTCGCCGCCACGCTGGGCGGCCTGCTTGCCTGGCGACTGAAGCTGCCTCTCATCCTCGGCTTCGTGGTCGGTGGAGTCGTCATCAGCCCTTTCACTCCGGGCCCTCAGCTTTCCGACCTGCACACTTTCGAGGTGTTCGCTGAAGTTGGCGTTGTCTTGCTCATGTTTTCCATCGGCGTCGAATTCTCGATTCCAGACCTGATGCAAGTGAAATGGGTGGCAATCGGCGGCGGAACCCTCGGCATCCTGATGTCGATCGGACTCGCCCTGATTGCTTCCTGGCTCGCCGGGTGGAGCATTACTCAGGGCATCGTCGTAGGCGCTACGATTTCCGTCGCGAGCACGATGGTGATGGCTCGTCTCCTCACCGATCGGGGCGCACTTGGCACCACATATGGCCGAGTGATGATCGGCATCACGCTCGTGGAGGATCTCGCCGTTGTCTTCATGACCGTCGTCCTTCCCGTCTTCAACGGTCCCTCCGAAGGCCGCCTCCAAAAAATCGCCTGGACGCTCGGCAAAGCCTCTCTGTTGCTGGTCCCTCTTGCATTCCTCGCACTGACAGTGGTGCCAAGACTTCTTCGTCGCGCGCGCCGCACCGAGGACCCAGAGATCTTCCTGCTGGTTGCGGTCGCGATTTGTCTCGCTTGCGCGGCACTTGCGCAAACACTCGGTTTTTCCGTAGCGCTAGGCGCTTTTCTAGCCGGCGTCTCCATCAGCGGCTCGCACGATCTGCACGAAGCTCACACCAAGCTTCTACCTCTGCGCGACGCCTTTGTTGCCATGTTTTTCGTCTCGCTGGGCACGCTCGTCGTTCCTACAGTAATCGTCCACAATCTTCCCCTCCTCGGCATCATGCTGCTTCTGATCGTCGTCGGAAAATTCGGTATCTGGTTCGCAGTGTTGAAAATCTTCCGCTACTCCAAGTGGACCGCCATCGCTGTGGCCGCCGGGCTCACCCAGATCGGCGAGCTTTCCTTCATCCTCGTGGAAGTCGCGCGCAAATCCGGAATGGTCGGCGACGAGATTTTCACCGCGACCCTCGCCGCATCCTTGATTTCAATTTTCCTGAACGTATTTATCGTGCGAGGTGTGCTGAAGTGGGTCGAACCGAAGCTGCCCGCAGCCGAACGCGCTACCGCTCCTTCGCTAACGGAATCGCACGCCTGAAAACTAAGCCAGCGCCGCTTCCGCGTCCTTGATCGTCGGATACGTTTTGAAAAGTTGCGAGACGTGGGTCATGTCCAGAAGCGCCGTCACCTGCTTGTTCATTCCGGCAAAGGCGAGCTTGCGCATCCCTCTTTGCGCGCCCACGTGCGCAGCAACCAGAGCTCCAAGCCCCGCCGAATCAATGAACTCCACATTGCTAAAGTCGAGCACGAGGGCAGGGCTCGTCTCAGTGCGCATGGCGTCTTGAAAAATGAACACGGTTTGAATATTCAGGGGTCCCTTAAGATGCAACACACGCTGACCGTCCCGCGCACCCGCAACCGCTACAACTTGTAGATTTTCTTTTGGCATAGGACCCGGATTCTAGCGAAAACGGCTCGACCGCATTGTGAATATTCTGTTACAACGGCTGTCGGCACGTGGGGCCGACTAACTGGGGTATGATTCACGGCTATTTTTGCGATATCTTCTCCTCGTCCGCCACAATCGCATCCGCCTCGATCTCCACCAGCATCTCAGGCGCGACGAGGCCGCTCACTTGTACCATCGAGCACGCCGGACGTATCTGCCCGAAGAATTCTCCGTGCGCTCGTCCGATTTTCTCCCAATCCCCAATATTCACCACGAAGATTCGCGTTCGCACCACGTCCGAAAGCTTCGCACCCGCCTTCGCCAGCGCCGACTCGATATTGCGGATCGTCTGCACGGTTTGCGCGTAAGGGTCTTTCTCCCCAACCACTTTCCCGCCAGCATCCGTAGCCGTTGTGCCCGCCACGTGCACATACGGTCCCATTCGCACCGCCCGCGAGTAACCCACAATCGGCTCCCAGGGCGTCCCAGACGAGATATTTTTTCGTTCCATTTCACTCTCCCGCAATTGCCATCAAGACTGCCGCGCCAAAAGAATATCACGCACGCAGCTTTGGTTCTCCGGCCCTGGGAACACCGAGCGAAACTGCGCTGGACAGATTTTTACGAACTCTCTAAGCTGTGTTTTCAGTTCGCCGGAGGAACAAGACCCGCACATGAAGTGCAATAACATCCTCGAAACCATGGGCAGCACGCCCCTCATCCGCCTCAATCGCCTCACCAAGGGTCTGGAGCCCGAAATTTACGTGAAGGCCGACTACATGAACCCCGGCGGCTCCGTGAAAGACCGCATCGGCAAATGGATGATTGACGATGCCGAGCGCCGCGGCGTTCTGAAACCGGGCGGCACCATTATCGAAGGCACCTCCGGCAATACCGGCATGGGACTCGCGCTCGTAGCCGTCACACGCGGCTACAAAGTCGTCTTCACCATCAACGATAAGCAATCCCGCGAGAAAATCGACCTATTAAAAGCGTTCGGCGCGGAAGTGATCGTCTGCCCCACCGCCGTCGAACCCGAAGACCCGCGCAGCTACTACTCCGTCGCGAAAAAACTCGCGCGCGAAATTCCCAATTCCTACTACCCAAATCAATACGAAAACCCGATGAACCCGCAAGCCCACTACGAAACCACCGGCCCGGAAATCTGGGACGACACCGAAGGAAAAATCACGCACTTCGTCTGCGGCATGGGCACCGGCGGCACAATCAGCGGCGTCGGCCGTTACCTCAAAGAAAAAAATCCCGACATCAAAATCATCGGCGTCGATCCCGTCGGCTCGCTCTACTACGATTTTGTGAAATCAGCCAAAGTCGGCAAGGCCACCACCTACGTCGTCGAAGGTATCGGCGAAGATTTCTTCCCCGGCACCATGAATCTGAAAATCGTCGACGACGTTATCCAGGTGAACGACGAAGAATGTTTCGTCTGGGCCCGCCGCCTCGCCAAAAAAGAAGGAATTTTCACGGGCGGCTCGGGTGGCGGCTGCGTCTCCGGCGCCCTGCGTCTGGCGAAAAATGGCAAGAAGGGCGACTTCGTCGTCGCCTTCCTCCCCGATTCCGGCACGCGCTACCTCAGCAAAATTTACAACGATGGCTGGATGCAAGAGCACGGCTACGTCGACGCCGAAGTCGCAATCTCGGCCGCGGACGTAATCCGCGTGAAGCATCAGAATGGAAAATCGCGCGACCTCGTCATCGTTCGCCCGTATCAAACCGTTTTTCACGCGCTGCAGACCATGCAAAAAGAAGATATATCGCAGCTCCCCGTCCTCGAAGACGACAACCACCCCATCGGCACCGTCTTCGAAGACCAAATCCTAAATCTCGCCCTCCAGGGAAAAGATCTCCGCAAACTCGTAATCCGCGAAGTAATGGGCGCCGCCCTGCCGCAAGTCCCCGCCACCGCTCCCGTCGAGCGCATCACCCACATCCTCAGCCACGACAGCCCCGCCGTCTTCGTCGAAATGCCCGGAGGCAAACTCGAAGTCCTAACCAAGTTCGACCTGATGGACACAATCTCAGGCCTAGTCTCTCAATCCCGCTGACGCCTCGTATTGAGTGCGGCTTATCCTGAGCGGAGCCGAAGGGCGGCTTGCCGCCGCTTTATTCCCCGGCTCGCCGGGGAACGGCATTTGCTCCGCCGGCCGATTTACCACTCCCTCACCTCCGCCGCCCAAATCATTGACACCCCCTCCTGCCCCACGTACAACAATAAAATAGGCCATGAATTCCGCTCTCTCAGTTCTCGTGCTCGCCGTAACCTGCCTCTGCGCAGCCTCATCCGCCCATGCGCAAGTACAACTCGTCGCCCGCGTGACCCAGGAACGCGTCGTCCCGCGCGGATCATTCCCCGCTCAACTCTTCGGCTCCTGCACCGGTGAAATCGCGCCCTCGGCCGCCATCATCGCTGGCGGCGTCGCAGTCCAAGGCCTCAAACCGCTCGACACCTCCGCCGGCCTCGATAAACAAATGGCCGCCATCGCAAAATACGTCGAAGAAAATCACGGCAAACTCATCCTGCTCGAGCGCGTTCGCACCCTGAAAAATCCCGCGCCCAACGGCTCCTCCGATACCGCGCAGCCCTTCGAAATCGTCCAGCGCCTTCACGTCGAGCTTCCTGTCTCCGCTGCCGTTGACGCGATCTTGCAGCACCTGCTCGAACTCGGTCTCGATCGCTTCGGCGAAGCCGTTGTCGCGGCCAATGGCCGCCGCGAAGAAGCCGTTCTCTATCGCGTTACCGATCTCGATTCGTTCACGCTCGCGATGCAGCAGCGCTGCGTCGCCGACGCCTGGAAGACGTGGTGCTCCGCCGCCGCTCCAAAAGATGCCTGCAAGACCACCGATCCGCCTCAGGACCTCGAGAATCTAAATTTTAATGCGCGCTCGGACGAACAGGTTTTGATTCCCGGTGTTGCCGCCACCTACTGGACGCTGACTTCCTTCCGCGGCGCGCCCCGCAATCCCTCGAAAGACTTGCTCGGCAACATCACCGTTCATTTCACCGGTTCCGTCTCCGGGATGTACCGGATCCAGCCGGAAGAAAAGCCTTGAATCGTCGCGCTCCGGCGAACTCACTCGAACTTACGAAGTTGCCACTCTGGATCATTTTCGTTTTCTCGATGATCGCTTTTGGGTTCTTCCCGCAACCCGCCGCCGCTCGCGAGCCCCTCGAACGCCGCTTGCTGCGCACCATTCAAATCGGCGCCCCACAAGACATCACCGTCCCAGAAATCAAGCACATCGCCGAAAATCCCAACGGCAAGTACATCGACAACATCCTCGCCCGCTCCGCACTCCTCGTTCTCCAGCAGGACATTCCGAGACTCGTTCCCTACAACGAAGTCCTCGACAGCGTTCTGAACAATCTCGTACCCGATAGCAACGCGTTCCCCACCCTTCCCGCACTCCCCGATTTCCACGGCAAAGAAACCGTCTTCACGATGGTCTACGCCTTGGTGATGAGCGGCAATCAGGAACAAGTCACCGACATCCTCGAAAAACATCTTCTCACCGGCGGCAAGTACAAACAAGCCATCGTAATCTCCGCGCTTCGCAATATCGGCACGCCCCGCGCCGTGGGCCTCATCCAGAAATATGCGGAAGCCGGCCAGGAAAGCAATCTCGCCCAGACAGCCATCGCCGACGAGGACTATCCCGTCCTCTTCGAAATGCACGATCGCTGGAACGTGATTCCCCCGGCCAGCCGCAATCGCGACAATCTCCGCGCCATCGTTCAGAGCGGTTGCGATCAGCGCGCCGCAATGGCTGCTTATTGGCTCGGTTTCTTCGCGCCCAGCATCGATCCCAATAAAGAAGTCGCCGACCTGCAAGCGCTCGAAACCATCGTTCACAAGAACACGCCCGATTGCGAAATGATGGAGCACGTAATCGCGCTCAAATCCCTCGCCCTGCGCTCGCCGAAGTCCGTTGCCTACTGGAACCGCCTCGCGCGCCAAACCTCCAATGTGTGGGAGCGCCACCAGATCGTGATCAATGCCTGGGGGCGTTTCGGCCGCAAATTCGCGCCCGCGGCTCTCGATCTTCTCAAGACCGAACCCTCGCAATACATTCAATGGGAGCTTCTAAACGGTAATCTGCAAACGCGACAGGACTACGTCTACCGCGACTACTGGGACATTTGGATCCCTGTGAACATTGTTGTCCCGATGGAATTTCCCGAAGGCGATCGCCGCAAGCCGCCGCAGCCAACAATGGACGAAGCGAACGTAAATGCGCTGCTCGAGTGGCTTGAATCCGGCACCCGCCCCAAAGATCCCTGGGTCTATAATCACATGCTCTACCATCTCGCCGATTTCGTCTCGGGTGACGACACGCGCCGCCTCCTTCGCTTCTTCAATGCTCATCCCGAACGCGCCAAGAATTATTGGATCATCGAGCACCTAAGAGATCCGGCCGCGCTACCCTTGCTTGAATATTGGTCCACGCTGCCCGCCCCGCCCGATCAACTCGAAGTTCTCAAAAGCCTCATCGCACGCCTCGACAATCGCAGCCATGCGCAGTCGCCTGCCACGCGACCATGCTGCGAAGCCACCGAAATCTGCCTCCTCGACCATCTCACTCACGCCGAGCCCCAGTCCCCAGTCGAGATCCACTCCGAAGAAGACGCCCAAGCATGGCTGCATTCGACAAGCCCCGCAGCCTCCGACTTCAACATCACCTACGCCGACGACACCAAGCGCTCCGCCACCGTCACCTTCAAATCCGGCCTCGACCAACACTGGGAATTCATCTACGACTGCTGGCGCCGCACCGACCCCACCGCCATCACCTCCCGCTGACCCGCCTCATTCTCTCCGGGTAGTCACGACGACGCCTTCCTCGTCGTGGGCCTGTCGCTCCCGCATAAATGCCACGCGGCGAACTTCGGGTTTCTCCCTTGTTGCGCCGGTTTATCCTGAGGAACGAAGGGCATCCCGCCGGCTCTTTTGGCATCCTCCTGCCGTCGCGTGTACGGCTCGCCCGGATGCTACAATATCCGTTTCCCTCTCCCTTGCCGTAACGACGAGAGGGCCTAACTACAAACTCGATGCGAATTGAAGATTTCAACGACCGGCTGAAACACTCCGTTCTCGTCGCCGATGGCGCCATGGGCTCGCTCCTCTACGAGTCCGTTGGCCCTCAGCGCTCCGTGGATGAACTCAATTCATCCGACGCCGAATCCGTCTTTCGCGTCCACCAGACGTACATTGAAGCTGGGGCTCAAGTCATCGAGACAAATACCTTCGGCGCCAACCGTCACAAGCTCGCGCAGATCGGCATGGCTGACCGCGTCGCCGAGCTCAACCATCGCGGCGTCAAAATCGCCCGCGAGGCTCGCGAGGCTGCCAAGCACGAAGTCCTGATAGCGGGTTCAATTGGACCGCTTGGAATCGTACGACAGGTTCGCGATTTGCCTCACGAACAGGTTTTTGCGATTTTCAAAGAGCAGGCCGGAGCTCTCGAAGAACGCGGCGTCGATCTCTTCCTCGTCGAAACTTTCAGCGATCTCGACGAACTGCTCACCGCAATCGACGCGATTCGCTCCTTCTCGAATCTCCCCATCGTCGCCGAAATGACTTACTCCGAGGAAGGCGCCACGATGGGTGGCCTGCGACCGCAGGACGCGTGGGAAAAGCTGAAGCTAAAAAATATTCAGGCCGTCGGCGCCAACTGCACCGTAGGCCCGCAATACCTGCTCCCGGTAATACGCGAACTCAACGGCATCAACATGCCTCTTTCAGCCATGCCCAATGCCGGTTTCCCCAAGCGCGTCGGCGACCGGATCGTCTATCCGAAATCCTCGCCTGAATATTTTGCGCTCTTTGCCGAAGAGGCAGCCGACCTCGGTGTTCGTCTGCTCGGCGGATGCTGCGGCACCACCCCGGAACATATTCGCGCCATGGCAGTCGCCGTAAAAAAACTGCGCCCGCCAAAATCGGGAGCAGGCGGAAAACCAGCCAGCACGGTCGAGGTGCTCGAACCCCAGGAACGCACGAAACGGATCAAGACTCGCGAACCGGAAAGCAAGCTCTGGAAAAAATTGCAGGCGCAGCAATTCGCAGTCTCCGTCGAAATTGATCCTCCCAAAGGAGTTTCCATCGACCGCATCGTCGAGCAGGTGAGCCGCGTGATGGCCGACGGTCACGTCGATGCGATTGACATCAATAGCGGCACTCTGGCCCGCGTCGGCATGGACGCGCTCGTGCTCGCGGGCGCGCTCGAAGCCCACGGCTTCGAAACGATTCCCCATCTCACCACCCGCGATGCCAATATCATCGGCCTCCAGGCGATGCTCCTCGGCGCCTGGGCCGTCGGCGGCGTGCGCAACGTCCTCGCGATCACAGGCGATCCGCCATCGCTTGGCGACCATCCGGAAACGAGCGGAGTCTACGAAGTGGATTCCATCGGCCTCGTCAAAGTCCTGGCGCGGCTGAATCAAGGCACAGACTGGGCCGGCAAAGCGCTCGGCGGCGCCACGAATTTCACGATTGGTGTGGCCGTGAATCCCGTGGCGGAAGATATGGATGACGAGTTGCGCCGCTTCGAAGCAAAAATTCAGGCCGGTGCGCACTTCGCGATGACGCAACCGATCTTTGACCCCGCGCACTGGCAGAAATTCTTGAAACGCCTCGGCGGCAAATCACCGATTCCGGTCCTCGTCGGCCTATGGCCGCTCACCAGCTACAAGCAAGCCCTGCGCCTGAACAACGAAGTGCCCGGCATCGTAATTCCCGACGTGACCCTGAAAGAAATGGAATCCGCCGGAGACGCCGCCCGCGCGCGCGGTTTTCTGCTCGCCCGAAAAATGCTCGATTGGGCCCGAACGGCCCGCAGCGAAGGAATCGCCGGAGCCTATTTGATACCGCCGTTCAAGCGCTACGAAGAAGTCATCGAGTTGTTCTCATGATCTCGACATCGTTTCGTCTGGATGTGGTCAATGCCATGCGGCCCGACCGCATAAATCCATTTGCCTCCGTTCAGCGTACAAGAGATGGAGGAGCTTTCGTGCGAATCTATCTCGTCACTGCCGTGTATTTGTTCCTGTTTCTGTTTCCTGCCGTGTCGTCCTCAAAGGCAGGCGAAAATCTGAAGATTAATCCGAAGCTCGACTACACGAGTGACAGCAATGATGGCGCGCTAATCACCGGCGATCATATGGACGCCGGCGCCGCAGCCGATCGCGTCAACTACGTTCTTATGTACGGAGAGGGTTGCTACAACTCGAAGCGACAAGCCCGCCGCACAGTCGCGTTGTATGAGAAGTATCGCGGCCGCATCAACTTTGTGATCGTTGACCTCGACAAACCGCTTTCATCGGCGCAATCCGAGCTGGTAAAGAGCCACTACACAGGGTCAATTCCGCACGTCACTGTTCTAGACAAAACGGGCAAGGCCGTCTACGACACCGCAGGCGAAGTGAGCGAACAGGAAATCGGAGACGTGTTGGACAAGGCTCTCGCGCGATCACAATCGTAGAAAATCAAAAGAACCAGAAGCGTTTCTTGCCCCGGGCGCCGTGCGAATCGGATTTCGTCGAGGCATCGTCGCTTATTTCCGGCACGAAGGGCAGCGGCTGTCCTTCGAATGCCGCGCGCGGATTATCCACCAGCAGCGCTCGCGCCACATTCTCGCCATGTGTCTTCGCCACCCAGTCAAATGTCTCCCTCAAACGCAGCGGCCGCGACGTCACGTTGTGAGCGTCGCTCGCGATGAAATGCACCGCGCCATCCGCAAGCCATCGCTGCGAACATTCCTGCGCCGATCTTCCGAATTTGCCGAGCAGCGATTGCGCGGTCACCTGCACGTAGCAACCCTGCGCCAGCCACTTGAACAGCCGCTCGGGCTGCGCGCGAATCAGCGGGTTCCGTTCCGGATGCGTAACAATGGGAACCAATCCCGCGAGTTGCAGGTTGTGCAGCGCCTGGTCCAGCGAAGGCGGAATCGAAAAATCGGCAAACTCCACCAGCAAATAATTCTTCTGGTTCAGCGTATAGCGGTACGGATCGAAGCGAATATCTTCGAGATTTTCGTAGCTGAGATGAAAATCGCAGCCAGTCGCCAGGGTCAGGCGCCCTTCAAAAAGGGCCTGCAATTCGTCGCGGCGCTCCTTGATTTTTACGGGATCGAAAACATGATCCGAGTGCGCATGTGGCGTCGCGATCACATGCGTGATCCCATCGGCGATCGCCATTTCCGCCATGGCGATCGAAATGTCGATCGAATCGGGGCCGTCATCAAGGCCCGGAAGGATGTGGCAATGAATGTCAATCATTCACGCGAGAATAGCCCAGCGTGTCGCGGTTGACAATCAAACCAGTCGCACCGGTGCGAGTCCAGCGCCCTATTGCTTTCCGACTTTTCGGACCCCTGCTATCATTGCTATTTCAATTGAGTGCATTTTTCGAATCTGCTCGCCGGCAGACAGGCACAAGGAGTAGATGTGGAGAGGAAACCAGAATTTTTTGCGGAGAAGGGCATCAAGATCGGAATCATCGGCTGCGGCTACGTGGGACTTCCTCTCGCGCTCCGCTTCGCCGACATCGGCCAGCACGTCACGGGATTCGATCTCGATCAATCCAAAATTGAAAAGCTGAATGCCGGCCAATCCTACATCCAGCACATTCCGGCCGAAAAAATCAAAGCTCACGTCGATGCAAAGCATTTCGATGCCACATCCGATTTCACCCGTCTTCGCGAAATGGACGCAGTCCTCATCTGCGTCCCTACGCCGCTCGACGAGCGCCGCGAGCCGGACCTGAGCTACGTCGAGAACACCGCGCGCGCCATCGCACCCAACCTGCAACGCAATCAGCTGATCGTCCTCGAAAGCACCACCTATCCAGGCACGACCGAAGAGTTGGTGCTGCCGATTCTCGAAAAGAACGGTTTGCGCTGCCCTATCGCTCACGGCGACGATACCCAGAATATCGCGACCGATTTCTATCTTGCCTTCTCGCCCGAGCGCGAAGATCCCGGCAACAAGCAATTCGGCCTCGCGCAGATTCCCAAAGTAGTGGGCGGCGTGAATCCCCCCAGCGGACGCGCCGCCGCGGCACTCTACGCGCAAATCGTCTCGAAAGTGATTCCCGTCAGTTCCACCCGCGCAGCCGAAATGGTGAAGCTGCTCGAAAATATTTTTCGCTGCGTGAATATCGCCCTCGTGAACGAGTTGAAGCAGCTCTGCCTGCGCATGAACCTCGATATTTTTGAAATCATCGACAGCGCTGCCACAAAGCCATTCGGCTTCATGCCCTTTTATCCCGGCCCCGGCCTCGGCGGTCACTGCATTCCCGTCGATCCGTACTATTTGTCATGGAAAGCTCGCGAATATGATTTCGCCACGCGCTTCATCGAGCTTGCGGGCGAAGTGAATACGGCGATGCCCTACCACGTGGTGGACGCACTCGCCGCAGCGCTCAACGAGCGCAGCAAATCCATCAAGGGCTCCAAAATCCTTCTGCTTGGCATGGCCTATAAAAAGGACGTTGACGATCTCCGCGAATCGCCTTCACTCAAACTGCTCGAATTGCTCACCGCTCGCGGCGCTCTTCTCGATTACAACGATCCTTACTTCGCCGCCCTGCACAAAATGCGCCACTACGATTTTTCCAACATGCGCTCAGTCGCCCTCTCGCCGGAACGCCTTGCCAGCTACGATTGCGTCCTGATCGCCACCGATCATTCCAGCTATGACTACGACGCCATCGCCCGAGACGCCAAGTTGGTGGTGGACACGCGCAACGCCACCCGGCGCGTGAAACAGAACCGCGAAAAGATAGTTAACTGTTAGTGTTATCAGTCACTTGCGCCGGCCGCGCGGGATGTTAACTCCTAAATTGCCTCTAGTATGAGAGTCCCATTGCCCTCGACGCTTCCCAAAGCTATCGTTTTTACATGGGAGCCACCACGTCACCAAAACCAGGCTGGAAGGCCGATCCTGGCCGCCGCCGGAGCATGCGCGTGCTCCTCAGCGTTCCCATTCTCGTGAGCGGAAAAACAGTCGGCAATCAGGAGTTCAAGGAAGAGACGCGCACCCTGGTCGTCAATGCGCATGGCGCTTTGATCGCGCTGGAAGCGCAAGTCGTCGCCAAACAAAACATCACGCTCTCGAACAAATCCACTCAGCAATCGATCGAGTGCCGCGTGGTGCATATTGGAGGCGCGCAAGGCGGTAAAATGCAGGTCGGCGTGGAGTTCATCAAGCCCTCAGGCAAGTTCTGGCAAATCGATTTTCCCCCGGATGATTGGGTCGTACCGGAAAACTAAGCCGCGGTGCACGCACCCTCGGAACCCGCTTCACTGTACGGCTGAAACTAACTCCACCCGCAGGTTTCCAAACGGCATCTCCGCTACCAGCAGCACAGGTGTTCGCGCCGCATCGTTCGCCAGCCACGCGGTGAAGCTTTCGCCCGATACTTCCTTTCCACGTTGGAACAAGCGAATCGAGATTTTTGATACTGAGAAATTCCCTGCCGCCACTGCTACCGTCTCGGCTGGAACATCAAGACGCGCCCGCATGTCGTACACATCGTGTCCGTCATAAACCGGCGCCCGAAACTCCGGCGTCTGCGCCCAATCCACGCCCCGCAATGCATATGCCGCACCAAGTGGATCGCGCGTGCCGGGCGTGACCACGACTCCTGCCACATGGCCTCGCGAGGGTTGTCCTTCCGCCAAGAAATGAAAAACTTCCGTCTGCTTTTCTCCCATCTCGTTCAAATATGTTTCGTATTGGCGGCTCTCGAGCGTCGCCGCGTCCGTGTAGGAATCGAATTGATCGTCCACCATAATGAGAGCGCGCATCGGGCTCAGCGTGTGGGCCGAGGCGCGAAAATGCCAGGTTCCCCAGCCCATCAAATCGCGGCGCTCCGGAACCGTGAGCTCAATAGACGCTGCGTTCGAAAAACTCGCCCACGCCATTCGATACTCGAGTTTTTCGCCGATGCGAAATGGCATGCGCGGTTCGCGAGGCGTAGCCGAAGCGTTCTTCGCACCATGCCCGGGCGATTGCACTTTTTCCGATGCTGTTACTAAGGTGCCAAAACAAGAGGCTCCTACGATCGTCACAGACAGAACCGCACCGGCAAGCCGGTGCTTAAGAAAGCGGGGGCGAGCCCCCGCACTCCAAATGGGCCGTGCCGAGCGGAGGACCTTCTGGAACCGAGTTGTCAACTGAGCCATTTCAAATTCGCAAAACGCGACACTCCTTGTCCACCCCGGCTAGCCGGGGCTTAAAAAAGCGGCGGCAAGCCGCCGCACTCCAAATGGGCGTGCTATATTCAAGCGTACTCCAACGGCGCCACGCCGGCCACCGCGTCTGATTCCGAATTGCACAAATATCCCGGCGCGCATCAACCAGGAATCTCAGGAGAGTCCCCGCATGCGCTATCTCGTTACGGGCGGCGCCGGCTTCATCGGCTCGAATATCGTTGATGAACTTGTTCGCAGAAACCACGAAGTGGTTGTCCTCGATGACCTCTCGGCCGGCAGCGAATCCAATCTCTCCTTGGTTCGCAGCAAGATAGATCTTCGCATCGGCAGTATCACGGACCTCGCCGCGGTGGAGTCCGCGGTGAAAGGCGCTGACTACGTTCTCCACCTTGCAGCGCGAACCTCCGTGCCGCGTTCCGTGAAGGATCCACTCGACACGAACCACGTCAATATCGACGGCACGCTCAACGTCCTCGTGGCGGCCCGCGACGCAAAAGTCCGCCGCTTCGTATATGCCGCGTCTTCCGCGGCCTATGGCGAAACTCCGATTCTTCCCAAGACGGAATCGATGCAGCCGGAACCGATTTCTCCCTACGGCGTGGCCAAATACGTTGGGGAGCTCTACGCGCAGACTTTCGGCCGCAGCTATGGCCTGGAGAACGCCTCGGTCCGCTACTTCAACGTCTTCGGGCCGCGCCAGGATCCCACCTCGCAGTACTCCGGCGTGTTATCGCGCTTCATGCTTGCCGTAATTCGGGACCAGCCGCCGGTGATTTACGGTGACGGCGAACAATCGCGCGACTTCACCTATATCGACAATATCGTGGACGAAACGCTGCGCGCCTGCGATGCCAAAGACGCCTCCGGAAAGGTTTTCAACGGCGGCACAGGCGCGCGTATCACTCTGAATCAGGTGATAAAACTGCTCGAAAAAATCACCGGCAAGGAAATCAAACCCCAGTATGACCCGCCTCGCACCGGCGACATCCGCGATTCGCAGGCCGACATTTCGCTCGCGCGAAAAATCCTCGGTTATCAGCCGGTGGTTGAATTTGAAGAAGGTCTGCGCCGCACCTGGGCCTGGTACTCGCAGTCCTATACAAAAAGTTAGGCTGGCTTTCATATCTTCCGGTGGTTTGACATCGGGGATTTTCTAGTCTAGTACTCGCTTCCGTTACCGCGGGTGTGTCCCTGCCGCGTTCGCGGCCGGATGTCATTGTCGCCCATAAACTTGGCGAGCCCGCTTCTCACCGGCGCAGGCAACCCACCGGTATAGAGGAGGAATTTCATGGAAACCGCAATTGGAGTCTACTCTTCGCGAGATCGTGCCGAGCAAGCGGTGAAGGACCTCATCGCCAGGAAGGTGCCGGCGGATTCGATCGTCTTCCTCACGCGCTCAGAAAGCGACGCGACCAGTTTCGCGAAAGAAGTGGGTGGATTTGCCGGCGGTTTTCTCGGCGGTACGGTGGGGATGGCGGCAGGAGCCGCTGCCATCGCGCTCGCTCTCGTTCCCGGCGTCGGCCAGGTGTATGCGCTGGGAGTCGGTGCCACGGCTCTCTTTGGATACCTCGGGGCTCGCGGCGGCTCTGCGGCAGCGAAAGCGATCGCGCACGATGAATCTACGCCCGAATCGGCGAGTCACCAGTCAGAGGATGCCGCCACGCTAGTCGAGGTGCTGAAGCAAGGACGCTCGGTAATTGTGGTGCGCACCGAATCCCAACAAGTTGCGGCCACCGCGACCAGCGTGCTCGATAGCGCCGCTCCTGCTGCTCCCAGCGCACCGGCACGAAAATTGCGGATGACTACTCGCGAAGTGGACGGAATTGCGATTATTGATGTGGTTGGCCGCGTAACGCTCGGCGAAGGCAACACGATGTTGCGCCAGGTGGTGACCACCCTGATCGACAAGGGGAACAATCGCATTATCTTGAATTGCATCGAGCTCGATCATCTCGATAGCGCAGGCATCGGCGAGTTAGTGAGGACTCACAGCGCCGTGCGCAAAACCGGAGGCAGGTTTACTCTCGCTAGCCTCTCCAAGAAAATCCACGATCTCCTCACCGGCACCTCGCTTCACAAAGTCCTCGAAATTCACAAGGACGAACCGACGGCCGTCGAATCGATTCGTTCTGGCGGCACCTCGGGCGCCGGCGCTTAACTCTGTCCGCCCAGGTGCCCCGGTAATTCGACCAGGCTATTCAGCATCAAGTCCGGCGGATGCGCTTTCATTCCTTCCATTCCCAGCCCGTAGCTGACGCCGCACGCCCACGCCCCTGCATTTCGCGCCGTGCGCACGTCCACATCCGAATCGCCGACGATCATGGCCTCGCGCGGCGCTGCTCCCAATTCGCGCAAGAGGGTTTGGGTGCCCATCGGATGCGGTTTCTTTTTTTCGAAGCTGTTGCCGCCATAGACGTAGCGAAAATAGCGCAGCAGGCCAAGCCCATCGAGAATCGCGCGACTGAAACGCACCGGCTTGTTCGTCAGCACGGCCATGGGATGCCGCTCGAGAAGCGCAAGCCCTTCCCGCACGCCCGGGTAAGGCACGGTGTTGTCGAGCATGTGCGCGCGGTAGTAGCTGAGAAAATGCGCGAGGCCCGCATCCACTTCCTCGTCGCTCGTAGCGTCGCCCAGCGCGCGACGCACCAGCATCGGCGCTCCATTCCCCACATAACTGTAGATTGTTTCGTGCGACAACGGCTCGCGCTTCATGTGCGCAAGCGTTGCGTTCACGGCGTGCGCCAGATCCAGCTTCGAATCGATCAGCGTCCCATCCAGATCGAAGATCAGGACGCGCACTTCAGCAAAACGGTGATTGGTTCCCGCCAAGGCTCCCCCAGCCCATAGCGAGCGCGAATGCCTGAGCCATCAGAAACGAAGGGCTCGCAAACCGATGCGCCTAAATGAGCATAACCATTATAAATCGGATCTTCAGGTGTAAATGGAATCTTCAGGATTCTCAGACAAGACGCGCAGATGATTTTTCAAGCCGGGCGCGGCATACCCGTGCCCGGAAGGCGCGGGCAGCATGGCTTTGCCGTCCGCGCTCCCGCTTCGGAGCGCGGTGAATAAACGCCCTAAGCGCTTTTTACCAGCCAGGATTTTGCGAGCGCGAGCGCGGACGCCGCCGGCCTACTGCACGATCACCGTGATCGGGGCGCCATGCGAAATCCCGCCCGACGTCGCGGTGATTGTGAGGTTCACATTCCCCCGCGCGACGCCGCTCGTACTGCCGCAACCAGCCAATCCAAACACACCGACTAGGATCACGGCGGCCAGAACCATTGCCAACCGCGCGTTGCGCGTCCAATTCAAGGAAATGTCACGTTGCTTGCTCGCTGCGATCAAGAGCGACGCCAGAAGCGAAACGCAAATAGCCAGCGGATAGACAAATAGTCGGCTCGCTGGCCAGCGCTGAGGTGAAAACGGTGGCGGCGCAAACATCTGTCCTTGCGTTACAAATGAAACAGCGACATTCGTCGGCGTCACGGAGGCCGTGAATGAACTCGGCGTTACGCTGCAAGTGGAATGGACCGGCGCGCCCATGCAGGTCAAAGTGATGAGCCCAGTGAATCCGCCTTGCGGCGTCACGGCAACTTGAATGTTGGCCGTTCCGCCGCGAGAAATTGTCTGCGTCGGCGTTGTGACGCTGAGAGTGAAATCTTCACCGGTTCCGGTGAGTGCCACGCTTTGCGGGCTGTCCGCAGCGTTGTCGGTCAACGTGACGGCCGCCGCGCGCGCACCGCCGGCAGTAGGCTTGAACGTCACCGTAATAGCGCAGTTCGCGCTTGCTGCCAGCGACGCTCCGCAAGTATTCGTGGACAGGAAATCGCCGGGGTTTGCACCGGTTAGCGCGATGCTCGTAATCGTGAGCGCCGCGCCTCCATTGTTCGTCACAGTCACCATTTGCGAAGCGCTCGATGAACCGGAGACGGTGGCTACGAATGTAAGCATGTTCGCCGACGGCGTCGCGGTGGGCTGCACCTGGCCCGTTCCTGCGAGTGCAACAGAATGAGGATTGCCCGGAGCGTCGTCGTCGATCGTGAGGGACGCAGTGCGCGACCCGCTGGCACTGGGCGTAAATTTCACAGTAATTGTGCAGTTCGCACTGGCCGCGACAGTGGCGCCGCAAGTGTTTGTTTGCGCGAAATCCGCGAGGTTCGGGCCCGTGATCGAAATTCCTTCAATATTCATGGTCGCCGTGCCGGTATTCGTGAGCATCACCATCTGTCCAGCGCTCTGCGTGCCCACGCCCTGCGACGCAAACGTCAGCGTCATCGTCGAGAGTGTGGCCACTGGCGCGGCCGTCCCCGTTCCGCTCAAGGTGGCGGATTGCGGGCTTCCCGGCGCGTCGCCGGTTACTTCGAGTGAAGCGGCGAGTGGACCAGCAACGGTCGGTTGAAATGTCACTTGCACGGTGCACGACGCGCCGACGGCCAGCGTTTCACCGCACGTGGTGCTCGTCTGGTGGAAATCCATGCTTGAGCCAGCCTCGGAAACCGCGATACCCGAAATATTCACGATCGCTGGAGTTGAATTCGTCACCGTCACGGTCATGGGGTCAGACGTTGAACCGATCGCGAGCGAATCAAAATTCACAACTGCCGGCGATACGACCACTGCTGTTTGGAAAAAAACCATATCGTTCGAAGTTCCGGCTGCCGCCACTGCGAGCCCTCCGCCAGTGGCAAAATTCCCTACCGCAAATGTGAACTGCGGACCCAGGTCAGTGCCGAACGATTGCACAGCTTGAAATGTCCCGTCTCCGTTTCCAATATAAAAATCGAGACTCTGTCCGGTCTGATCCTGCGTCACAAAATCCAGTTTCCCGTCCCCGTTGAAATCTCCGATTTGGATTCCGCGATTCGCACTGGTCGCGATTGTTACTCCCGCCTGAAGGGTCCCGTCCCCGTTTCCCTTTAGGAAAACAGTTGCAGAATCGAACGACGACGCCACGGCGTCGAGTTTGCCGTCGCCGTCGAAATCACCGATCACCGTGCCAACCGATCCCGGCACGCTAATGGATGCTGGATTCTGAAACGTGCCGTTTCCATTGCCCAGCAACGTCGCAACAACCGATTCGTTCGCTACAATCAGATCGAGGCTTCCATCGCCATTCAGGTCCGCCAGTCGAATATCGCCGATTCCTCCCAGACTCGGGCCATAAATCACGGGCGCTTGGAATGTTCCGTCGCCGTTTCCAAGGAACACTGCGACTCCTCCGGTGGCATTTCCGGCGATTAAATCGAGGTTGCCATCGCCATTCACATCGGCCAGAGCTGCCGCTAGCGACTCTCCATGATCGGTGGTGAAGAGCGTCGGCGATTGAAACGTCCCGTCCCCATTTCCCAGCAAGACCGCAATGCCGCCGCTGCCGCTCGCGAATAGAGACGTGACAATCAGGTCCAGATTGCCATCGTGGTTTATGTCGCCGACGGCGAGTCCAAATGGCCCCGTGAAAACGGTAATCTGCTGTCCGGCTTGGAACGTCCCGTTGCCATTGCCCAAGTACACCGTCACTGTATTGCTCCCGCGATTTGACGTCACGACGTCCAGCATTCCATCCTTGTTGAAATCCGCCGCGATTACTCCCCACGCCCCCGGCGCGCCGTCATTTTTCGACTCCACGAAAGTCAGTGACGGCACTGTACCAACTACAGGCAAATACATCACATTCGAGGTGCCACCGCCCGGATTGCACACATTGCCCGGCGTCACCACCGTGATCCATCCCGTCCCGCTCGTCTCAATCATTGCGGCGGAGACCGTCGCAGTGAGCTTCGTCGACGACATGTACGTGGTGGCCAGCTGCGATGAGTCCCAAAATACGGCCGACGCCGGGACGAAATTTGCACCGGTCACCGTCAGCGTAAACGAATTTCCACCGGGCGCCACCGATACAGGACTGATCGCTTGAACAAACGGGACCGGCGCGCCACCAGCTCCCGCGACGGCAGTCGGGGCTAAGGCAGCTATCATCATCAAGAGCATCAACCCAAGAATCGCGGTCTGTTTTTGGGTTCCGTGCTGGCGGCTGTGCAAGCGCATCCTCATCTCCTCAAATTCCGTCGAACAAACCGGTACTGTCCCGTTTTGCTACGAACGATCCGGCTTGCTTCGGCACTGCACTGCGGGCAATCCTCTTGCCACTGACTGAGGAGGTGAACACACCAGTTACCCGTGCCTGCCGCCCGTTAATTCTCAAAACAGAACTGGTGATGCAAAAATGAACTTTGTTTCAAGGCGAGAAAATCGCTCTGAATGGAATGGCGGAGCAGTATCCGCGACGGCTCGACTTCCGCGGTGAGTCCCTGTATCATTCCTCCCCATGAGACTTTCAGCGCGCAACCGAATCATCGGGAAGGTGGAGGAAATTAATTTCGGGGACATCATGGCGCACGTCGTCGTCCGCTCGGGCGAAGTGATTATCGAAAGTGTGATTACCCGCCGCAGCGCTGAAGAAATGAAGCTGAAGGTTGGCGATACTGTCGGCGCCATCATCAAATCAACAGAAGTGATTTTGGAAAAAGCCTAGCGGCGGCGCGCCCCTCCCGCCGTTTAGCCAGCGAGAGCAACAACTAATTTAGAATCGGGCTTCGTGAATCTCACCACTCGACAAGCCGGTGCGGCAACAATCGTCGACGTAAACGGCGACATCACTCTCTACAACGCGCCGCAGCTTCGCGCCATGCTCGTCGAGCAGCTCAAGGACAAGCACGCCGTTCGCCTGATCATCAACCTCTCCCAGGTGAAATACATCGATAGCGCCGGTGTGGCCTCGCTCGTCGAAGGGCTGAAACTTTCGCGCGAGCTTAAAACCGGCTTCGCCCTTTTCGGCCTCCAGCGCAGCCCGCGCCAAGTGCTGGAGCTCACCCATCTCGTCAAAGTCTTCGCCATCTTTGAAACTGAGCCGGACGCCCTCGCCGCCCCGTAGCTTTTCGTTCCTCAATTCAGCAATCCCTTGAACCGCTTGCCAAACATCTCCGCCGCGGTCTCATCGGATACAAAGCGGTTCAGCATGCCCAGGTCGGCGTTGATAATCACGTCTGTTTCCGTCACCTCAACGGTCCCCTTAATCGGCGTGCTGAGCATGGCCATCTTCGCCGACAGTTCAAAATTCAGGACCGAACCCTGCCAGTTCTTCGATTTCACCGCCAACTGCACAGGAATGCCCGCGTTCGGCTTCGACATTTCGTCAAACGACTTGTCAATCGTCTGCATCACTGCCGCCTTCGTGCGATTATGCGCGATTGTAATCTTCATCCGCTTCTGTGACCTCACCTATATGCTGCGCGATTGCCTTTGGTTTGTCCATACGCGGCAAAATGGAGGGCAACTGCGCCGACCGGAGACTGGCGGTGCGAAAGGCAACGGCGAAACGTCGGGTTGAACGACAAGTTTCGCGCGGCCTTACACCACGTCGGCGATTTTCGATTCCATCTTTTGAAAATACATCATGCCGGTCACCACGATCACAACCACCACCGCCGACGAAACCAGCAGCATGCGGCCCGGGGGATTGCCGGTGCCGGAGAGTGACCAGCGGAAGCCCTCGATTACGCCCGCCATGGGGTTCAAGCCATAGAGCGGGCGCCACTTCACTGGGACGAGCGAGCTGGGATAGGCCACCGGGGAGGCGAACATCCAGAACTGCACCAAAAATGGAACCACGTAGCGGACGTCGCGGTAGATCGCGTTGAGAGCCGAGAGCCATAGGCCCACGCCCAGGGCTGTCAGCACCGCGAGCAGCAAAAACAGCGGCAGCAACAGCATGGCTGCAGTTGCGTGCATTCTGTAATAGATCATGATGACGACAAACATCAAAAACGAAACGGCGAAATCCACCAGGCCTGAGAGCACGGCCGAAAAAGGCAGAATCAAGCGCGGGAAATACACTTTGGTGATTACGTACTGATTTTCTACGACTTTGTTCGTCGCGTTCGTGAGCGCGCCTGCAAAGTACATCCACGGAAGCAGCGCGCTGTAATAAAAGACCGGGTAAGGCAAACCGCCCGATGGAATGTGCGCCAGCTTGCCGAAGAACAGGCTGAAGACCAGCATGGTCATCAGGGGCTGGAGGACAGCCCAAGCAGCCCCCACAACGGTCTGTTTGTAGCGGACTTTCAGCTCGCGCCACACGTAGAAGTAGAGAAGCTCGCGATACTCCCACAGTTCCGCGAGGGGCAGCACCCACCACCGCGTCGGCGGCGTAATCCGCACCACCGGCACCTCGGCCGCCAGCGCTCCCTTTGGGGGCCCTGACGCCGCGGAAGTCGTGTCAATTGCGCTCATTCAGAGCCACCATCCGGTTGCGATTTCATGTGCTCGACATCGCCTCGTTCAATGTTACGCATCAATTGGCCTCTGTGGGTAACGTAACGCTTCACAGTTCCGGCAATCTGGACCGGCACCACCGCTACTTGATTGTACGCTGCCTGACCCCAGGAAATCGGGCCGCGAGCGGGAATCAGGTGCGTGCCCCATTGGAAGATAAGGCCAAAATTCCAGAGAATCAGCAGGATTGTGGCAGCTTGGGCGGCAAGCCAAATGCGGCGCTCGTTCCAGGCGCGCGCGAAATAGTCGATGAAGCCTGCGAGGCCGACAACAAAAAGAACGGTGAGAGAGACGAAGAAGCGGTTACCAAAAGACGAGAGGCCGTCCCAATCCTGATAACAGCCAATCACATAGAGGAATGCGGCGAAAGCAATGATCGAAAAAAGGCCGAGAATTTCGTCGCGCTTGCGCAACAGCCACATTCCGATTACGGCGGGGAGAGTGATGGGCGTCCAGCTGAAGAGGCCGTGATCAGCGGAGAAGCAAACTCTGAGGAGGGCTGGGGAATTGAGGAACCAGCTTTCGCCGTAGCCAAAATTGAAATAACTGCCATAAATTATTTTCTTGGCGATGAGGGTGGGCAGAAAGGCAGCGATGAGGGCAAGTGCAAACGCCGCATTTTTCAGGAATTCGCTGCTGAAGGATTTCAGATCGCGCCGCGCCAGTTCCTTCCAATACGTGGACGACGATTCGAGCGCCGGAAAAATAAGGAGGATTGCGTTCGGAGGATAGACGTCCATCATGAGGCCGCCGATTGCGCCGAGCAGGATCCATTCGGACCACGAGCGGGCATCGCGGGTGTGGTCCCAATACCAGACGAACAGCGCAACGATAAACGCGGAGAGAGAGTGGGACCAGGAGGGATTGAAGTACATATAAAGCGGCAGCGAACTCGCGAACCAGATTCCGAGGGTCGCAAGGAACGCATATCGCTCGGAGAGATATTTGCGGGCAAGCCGAAAGGAGAGCCACAAAGCGAGAAAACCATAGAACGCCGTGCCCAGCGCGATGGAGACAATGTACGGCTTGGCGAATCCGTCCGGCGGAATGTGGCCGCCGAGGGCATCGTAGGAAAGAACGAAGAGATGGGCGGTGAGCAAAAACGGAGACCAGAGAATCGCGGAGCCAATCGCGAAATGATTGTCCACGTGGCCGGTGGGCGTGAACTCCTCGGAGAGAAGATTGCCTGCCGCATTGGTCCTTCCCATGCGAAAAGTCGAATTGGCCCTGAGCCAGTCCTGCTTGAAATCGAGATTGTGCTGGATGAGCAGCGCCCGGCCGAAGGCGTAGTATCCGACCCCGTCGCCGCGGACCCATGGATTGACGAGCGGGAGCGAGAGTACGAAAAGAAGCGCCAGAATTTTGTCGTAGTGCGAGAGCCTAGCCAATCGGGGTCGTCCTCGAATGAATCCCAATTTTGTTCAAGGCTGGAATCTCCGCGCGATTGCGATTGGCCTACGAGGCGGCTTTCGTATTGAACGCAAGCATATGGTCCTGGCGATCCCATTTTCGAAGTATCGCGATGATCGAAAGCGGCGGAAGCGGAAGCCACGGATCGATCAGGCGAAAAAGGGGCGTCAATGCGTTCAGCAAACGAATCTGCCCCAATCCGAAGGTGCGGCGCTTCATTAATTTACCGTTGAGCCACCACGCGGGAACGCCGGGGCGGTTAAACTTCAAAATCTTCTCCACTTGAAATCCGGCTTGTTGCGCGGCGCTACTGAGTTGCTCCTCGGTATAGCGGCGGCAATGTCCCAGCACTTCGTCCAAACTGCCGAAGAGTTTCGGACCGAACGGAACCAGGATAATCGCGGTTCCTCCGTCTGCCAGAGCGTCACGGATATTTCGCAGAGCGCTGATGTCATCCGGGAGGTGCTCAACGACATTCAGGCAGACAACCGTATCGAAATTTTGATCCTTGGGAAAGGAATCGCCGCTGGCGCCATCGATATAGGACACATTCATGTAAGGCCGGGTGACGCGAAGCGATTCGAGGTAGTTCAAGTAGGCCGGGTTTACGTCCGTGGCCCAATAGATGGAACGCGGCATCAGGTTCACGGACATGTTGCCGATACCGGCGCCGATTTCGAGGACTCGATCTCCCACGTGAGGCCTGACGACGTCCGCCATCCATTTGTTGAAACGCGGAGCGCGATTGAGCCTTTCAAGGATTTCTCCGCCCTGGGCGTCGTCGGTGTAAATCCGGCTCGAAGCGCCGTAATGCAGGATCGCCCATAAAGCGCGGGCGCCGTCTCGCCAGCCAATTTTCTTTCCTTCGCGATAGGTACGGCCCGAATAGCTGATGGGAACTTCGAAAACGCGCGCGCCACGCTTGGCCAGCTTGATGGCGAGTTCGGGCTCCACGTCAAATGTGGAGCTTTCGAGCGGAATGCTCTTGAGCAAGTCAGCGCGAACCATCTTGTAACAGGTTTCCATGTCGGTGAGGTTGAGGTCGGAAACGAGGTCGCAAAGGAACGTGAGCAATTTATTGCCGAGCGCATGGCGGAAGAAAAGAGCGCGCTTGTGGCCGCCGGACATAAAGCGCGATCCAAAAACGGCGTCGGCGTCCTCGTACAGGAACAACTCGACCATCTGCAAAAGGTCCCAGGGATGGTATTCGAGGTCGGCGTCGTGAATTACGACGAGTTCGCATTCGACGTGCGCGAGGCCCGTGCGAATCGCGGCGCCCTTCCCCTGATTCCTGTCGTGCTGAAGCCAAGTCCACTGGAGTTTGCTATCCGGCCGGTCAGGTTCAAGTGAATTGCGAAAGCGCGCGATGGCTTCGGCTGTCGCGTCCTTCGATCCGTCATTCACCACTACAACCTGCACACGATGCAGAAGTGGCGAAGTTTCCAGGATTTTGAGGCGCTCGAGACTCGCCTCGACGAGGTACTGTTCGTTGTAAGCCGGCACGATCACAGAGAGGCTGGTGCTCGTCTGCGGCCCGTCGGTCTCCGCCCGGTAAGCAGAGGTTCCCGTGGCCGGACGCAACCAACGCCGTTTGTTGAAACGGTAGCGCGGCACGCTGTTTTCGACTCGAGAGGTCTCGTCGATCATGCTGAGATCAATTCTACTAGAGTATTGCACCCGAAATCAGCGGTAGATGAATTTGGTGGGCATTTCTTAACCGCGACCGTCAATTCTGAGATATACCAAACACGTAAGCTCTTCGGACTTGACAACCCATAACCATACGGTTATGGTTCTGGCATGCAGGCGACAGCAGAAAATGTCTTCAAGGCCCTGGCCGACCCAACCCGCCGGGCGATCTTCGAGCGCTTGGCCCGTGAAGGGGAACAAACAGTTCACACCTTGACGGATCGCGCTGGCGTCTCGCAACCGGCAGTGTCCAAGCACTTGGGCGTCCTGAAGCACGCCAAATTGGTGCGCAACAGGCGCGAGGGACGCGAGACGCACTACAGCGCACAACCGCAAGCGCTAGCGCCACTGATCGATTGGATGAGCCTATACGGAGCATTCTGGCGCGACCGATTTGATCGCCTCGAAAACCTACTGAAAAGGATGGACAAATGACCGATTCCGCCGCCCCCGCACGTACCCTAGTCATTGAGCGCGAAATACCACATCCGCCGGGAAAGGTTTGGCGAGCGCTCACTGAAGGTCCGTTGATAGAAGAGTGGCTGATGAAGAATGATTTCCGGCCGGTGGTGGGCCATCGGTTCAACTTCCGCTCCACTCCTATGCCGAATTGGGATGGCGTCATAGACTGTGAAGTGTTGGTAATCGAACCGAATTCGCGGCTCTCTTATAGCTGGGGGTCTATGGGCTTGAAGAGCGTCGTCGCCTGGACATTGACGCCCACCAAGGGCGGCACGCATGTCCGCATGGAGCAATCCGGTTTCGGATCGACAGAAGATGCCTATTATAAAGGCGCGAACTACGGATGGCAGAAGTTCATCGGCGGCCTGGAACGAGTTGTCGCCGGGCTGCGATAACCTTTGAAACAAAGGCGGAGAGAAAATGAAACCGACAATTCGTCCGAACGGCGGAGCCGCTTCAGCAAAGATTACCAAGCGCATTCAAGAGCTGGGGGATTGGCGAGGAAAGACGCTCGCTCATATCCGTCAACTCATCCGCGATGCCGACCCCGAAGTCCAAGAGGAGTGGAAATGGGAAAAGCCAAAATCCCCGGGAATCCCCGTCTGGTCCCATGACGGCGGCATCTGCACAGGGGAATCCTACAAGGAGGTGGTGAAGTTAACGTTCTATCGCGGAGCCTCTCTCAAAGACCCCAAGAAGCTTTTCAATTCCAGCCTGGGAGGGAACGTGCGGCGCGCAATCGACTTCCACGAAGGAGAGAAGATCAACGAAGCTGCCTTTAAGGAACTCATCCGCGCCGCGGTGGCGGCCAATTCCGCAGCGCGCGCTCAGCGGGCCAAGAAGAAGTAAGCCGGGTCTCGGTGGACCGTCTCACTGCCGGCCAATAGCTCGTGGATTGTAAGCCACTCCGAGATATTTTCAGTCGGACGCAGTTTGGGCTGCCGCCAATTCGTCTCTCGCCGGGATCAACCTCGAAGCATTGCGCTTCCTGCTGTGCGCAACCACGCGATCTACAATTTCCGTCAGGGGTGTAGCCGGACGGAATCCAGTGAGGCTCTCGAGTTTTTTGAGTGACGGGATGCGCCGCGGCATGTCTTCGAATCCCGGCTCATACGCGCGATCGTACGGGATGTAAGTGATCGGCGAGTCGCTCCCGGTGCGTTCTTTCACAACGCGCGCCAGCCCCTCGATCGAAATTTCTTCATCGGTTCCGATATTCACCACCTCACCGATGCAGTGGTCGTTAGCCAGAATGCGAAGCAATGACTCGACGCAATCGCGAACATCGCAAAAGCATCGAGACTGTTTTCCGCTGCCGAATACCGTAATCGGCTGCCCGGCGAGCGCCTGCTGAACGAAATTCGGCACCACCATTCCGTAGCGCCCGGTTTGGCGCGGGCCGACGGTATTGAAAAATCGCGCTATCTTTACGGGCTGCTTGCGCTCCTTCCAATAGGAGAGAGCCAGAAATTCATCCAGCGCCTTCGAAGCGGCATAGCTCCAGCGAGCTTTCGTGGTGGGTCCAAGCACGAGATCGGCATCTTCGTGGAACGGCACCTTGTCGCTCTTGCCGTAAACCTCGGAAGTGGAAGCGATAAACACGAGCTTCTTCTTTTTGGAGGCGGCGTCCAGCACGGATTGGGTTCCGTGAATGTTCGTTTCCAGAGTCCGCACCGGGCTCTCGACAATCAGGCGCACCCCCACTGCCGCGGCGAGATGAATAACCACGTCGGACTCGTCAACGAGCTCGGCGAGCAGGTGCTTGTTCTGGATCGAATCGAAAAAATGGTGGAAGCGGTTGTTTGATTTCAGATGGCGGATGTTTTCGACGCTCCCGGTCGAAAGGTCATCGAGAATCAAAACCTCTGCACCCTTTTCCAGAAGAGTTTCCGACAGATGTGAACCGATGAAGCCAGCCCCACCAGTGATGAGATAGCGCATGCAATTGCTCCCTTGTTCTAGGTTTCGCTTGAATCGCCCGGATTGGCTGGGAACCGGGACGGTTTAGCCACGTCTTCGCCGTAACCATAGCCATATGCGTATGGGTAGTAGCGATACGAATAGTAGTAATCGGGCGCGCTTGAATCGACTGCGTTCAGCACCACGCCGAGCAGGCGGCTTTTCACCGCCATTAGTAGATCGCGCGTCCGGGTGAAAGCTTCCTTGGGAGTTTCTCCGCTGCGGACCACCAGCAGCACGCCGTCGGTAAGCGCCGAGAGAATTACCGCGTCCGTGGCCGCCATCACCGGGGGCGAGTCAATCACAATAAACTTGAAACGCAAGCGCAGCTCGGCGATCGCCTCGCGCATGCGGTGAGAGGAAAGAAGATCGGCGGGACTCGGCGGAACCGGACCTGTCGTGAGCGCTTCAAGATTGCTGATGGTGGGATGAGGATAAAGAACCTCATCGAGCGTGGAAACACCGGCAAGATACGAACTGAGTCCCACTTCTTTCCCGATCGTCAAGTTAAGAGCGCGGCGAACGCCGGGTTTTCGCAGGTCGGAATCCATCAACAGCGTGCGATCGCCCAACTGAGCCAGGGTGACGGCCAGGTTCACCGCCGCGGTCGTTTTCCCTTCGCGCGGCAGAGCGCTGGTTACCAAAATCACCTGTGGAGGATGATCCGCTTGTGAAAGCAATAGCGACGTGCGCAGTGCGCGGAAAGCTTCGGAGATTTGCGATTTGGGCTGAACGTAGGAAAGCAGTTCGACGCGGGGACCAGACGCCGATTGGAGCGCTGCATCGCCCTTTGCGCGCCGGCTGTAATTTCCATTCAAGCCCGGGAGAGAGGGCACCACAGCCAGAGAAGGCAGGCCTGCGAGCGCTTCGATGTCATCTGGAGACTTTACGGTGTTGTCCAGGTATTCGCGGAAGAGCGCGAGCCCAACGCCACCGACGAGACCTACCAATACGGCAAGGAGGATATTGCGCGCTTTTTGAGGTCTTGAAGGGCTCGACGGCGTAAGCGCCGGATCGACGATTCGAATATTGCTGGATTTCAAGCCGGCGGTAATTCCGGCTTCCTTCAACTTTTGCAGCAGGCCGTCGTAAAGCTGCTTGTTTGAGTCCGCATCGTGCTGAAGAATTTGATACTGGACGAGCTTCTCGGCCATGTCATTCGCTTCGGCCTTTTGCCTATCGAGATTTTGCTGCAAGAGCTCGACACGATCTCGAGAGGTGTTGTAATCCTGCTCGACCGTCTCAATGAGCGTCTTTCTGGCTTTCTCCAGATTCTGTGTCACTTCCTTTTGCTGGGCGGCGATTCTCAAAACCTTCGGATAATTCGGCCCGTATTGATCGAGGGCTGTAAGGTACTGTTCAGACAATTCGGCCTTATGTTTGAGGAGTTCTTGAATCACCGGATTCGCTTGTGCGGCAGGCAACGCATCCACGTTTCCAGATACGGCCATGCGATACAGTGCTTCCTTCTCCGCCAACTGTGTCTGCGCATCGGTCACTGCTTTATTGAGGTCACCCAGCTTCTCGGTCGTGATGTCCTGCTTTTCGTTCGTTCGCCAGATTTGATTTTGCCGTTCATAGGCGATTCGTGCGTCTTCTGACTTCTCGACCTTGATTCTCAGTTCCTCGAGTTCGCCGGAAAGCCAGCTGGATGCCTGCGTTGTCGCATCGTACTTGCTGCGAAAGTTCTCTTCGATAAAATTCTGCAGATGCGCGTTCACCACACGAGCCGCGAGTTGGGGGTCTTCGGCTTCGAATCCCACCTCGATCAGCCGGCTATTCGGCACGCGATGCACGCTCAAACGGCCAAGAAACGCACCGAGAATAGCGGGACGCGCTTGCGACGTATTCCCGTGCGTCCACACCAGCGAATTCGCGACCCCGCCGAATTCCGGATAGCGCCCGAGATCCATGGACTTAATCGTTTGCAGCGCTAAAGTCTCACTCTGGAGAATCTTGGTCTGTGTCTCCAGGTAATTATCCATGTCCGTGAGTTCGTCGTACGAAGCAGTCGGCCCTTGAAAAGGAAGAACGCTTTGCGATTCACGATCCACTTCCACCCGCGCGGCCGCCTGGTACACCGGCTTCATTTTGAACGAAGCAATCGTAACGACGGTCACCACCGTGACGAGGAAAGTCAGGATGAGCCACTGATGCTTGCGTAAAATAATGAAATAATCGAGAAGATGCGGCTCGCGCGGCATCTGCTCCCACGGAAGAATCGAAGGAGCAGGAATCACCGTAAGCGAATCAGCCGCTCTCCGGTCACGCGCGACGAGCCTGGATGCTTCTTCCATTTTTGTGAAGGCAGTCCTTTACTGGGTAGGCGGGTTACTATTATTGTTTCCGCCACCATTATTCAGAGTAGAACGATAAATTAAGAGTCCGCTGCCGATGCTGACGGCCGCTTGGAGTCCTTGGACTGCAACTTTTTTGGCGAGACTGTCCGGAATGTATAGAATGTCGTTCGATTTCATCGCCACGTCTTCGGACTTATCCTTCTCGATCTGCTTGATATGCACCGGAATCGCTTCGCGTTCACCGGTCTTCGGATTCACCCGGTAAATTACAGCGTCATTCGGCTTCGCGTAACCGCTCGTGCCCCGCGCCAGGGCCACAGCCTTCAATACCGTGGGTGGCTCTCCATGGCTCTGTATCGCGTACCCGCCAGGCTGAGTTGCACCTCCGCCCAGCACGTAAATAATGCCCGCCTTGGGCACCTCGATCACATCGCCCCCGAATACCTGGATGTTGAACGAAGCATTTCCAGTGTCGAGAAGATCCTGTAGCTGAATCCGGATTGTCTGCACTCCCGAATCCGAGTTTGAAGCACCGGAAGTTTCGGCGACAGGCTTCACAAATTCTTGCTGAGTTTTACGCGTGACCAAAATAACCGTTCCGGCGCTGTCGGAGATGCCTCCCGCATTTGCCAAGACCTCGAGCAGGGTCGTCGGACGCAGCAATTGCGTCGTCATCGGGTGCCCCACCGCCCCCAGAATCGTCACGGGCTGGCTGTTTTGCTCTTTCACAAACACGGAAACCTGCGGATGAGATACCAGCCCGGTTTCAATGAGCTTTTCCTGAATCGTTTGTTCGAGTTGAAACGGGGAGACGCCGGCTACATGAATTCTGTCGTGGACAAGAGGCAGGGCTATGTTTCCGCTGCTGCTCACGCGGACATCGCGCGAAAGCTCGGGAACGTCAAATACATCGATATGAATCACATCGCCGGCTCCGATCGGAATATCGGTGACAGTCGGTTTGGCGATGTGGGAAAGCTGCTGGATTCGGTCGTTCGTCTGCTGCGTTGTTTCTTCTTGGGTCTGGCCGTACGCAGCCTGCAGGCACAAGAAAGCCAATAAGAGCCCTATTGAAACAGGCTTGCACGCCCAGTCCTGCGCCCTGCGGACTGTGACACTCATAAGATAGATAACCCCGACAAATACTATGCCTAGCCTCACCACTCCTGTCAATCAAGGGGTTTCCACATCGGCTCGGTGGGATATGCATCGCGCTGGAATGATTCTTTCAGATCCCTTTGAATTCACCGCCGTCCATTCGCAGCGAAGCTCCGGTCAACCACTTCGCCTGGGCCGACACCAAGAAGGCCAGAAGATCCGCAATCTCTTCCGGCTGGCCAAAGCGCGCGATGCCGGATTCTTCTGGATACTTCTTGATCGCTTCCTCCACGGTCATGTGGTGGGCGGGCGCCCACTTTTGAAAAAAGGATTGCCGCCGGCCTGTCATCACGGCTCCCGGCGAAACGCTGTTCACCTGCACGCCGTCCTTGATTCCTTGCTCTGCGAACGCTTTCGCGAGAGCGATAATCGCCGCATTGGTCGCAGCCACCGCGGCAAATCCCGGCTTGGGGTCATAAGCGGCAAGCCCCGAAAGCAGCACAACAGAACCCTTGGCAGCCTTCAAGGCTTCCCAGGCCCGTATCGTCAGCCGGCGCGCTCCGTGAAACTTCAACGCCATCCCGTCATCCCACTGCGCGTCCGTCATCTCGAACAGATCGATTTGAGGCACGGCCCCGGCGATATTCACCAGCGCGTCAATCCGGCCAAACCGCCCAAGCGTCTCCCTTACGATTTTTTCAGCCGCCGCTGGCTCGCGCATATCGAGTGCGAGCACTAGGCTTTCAGCTCCCAGGGACTTTGCCTGTTGAGCTGTCTCTTGCAGGTGCTCTTCGTCCCGTGCGACCAGTGTGAGGGACGAAAAATCCTTCGCCAACCGAAGCGCAGTGGCTTTTCCAATTCCCTGGCTGGCCCCGGTAACGATGGCTACAGAATTTGGCATCGTTGGCTCCCCTCAATGGTTCACAAAGGCTTCATCGCTACTCGCCCCTCGCGCCCCGCGCCTTCCCGCTCGAAATCTTCTCGCGCACTGCCTCCGAGATGATCTCCACCACAAGATTCGGCGCCGTGTACATCGGACTATGATCCACCGGATGGGAGTGGATTTTCGCGCCCATGCGTTCAGCCATGAAACGCTGCGTCTTCGGACTGATCATGCGATCTTCTTCCGCGAGCAAGTACCAGGTTGGCTTCATCTTCCATGTCGGTGTGGGGGGCACTTCTTGAATGCATTTCACGGCAATCGATCGTTGCACTGCCGCGGAGATAATTTTTTGCTCGGCGGAAGCTTTGTGAAGCACCGCATTGCGAAAGCCCTCTTCAGGCATCCAGATGAAGCCGTGCTGGTCGGGTTCCAAATGAGGCGCGTCCGCATGCGGCTTCTCGCGATAAAAGACTTGCGCCACCGTTTCACCGTCGCCCGGAGCGAGCGCCGCGATATACACGAGAGCTTTGATTCGCTCGTCGGTAGGCCCGGCAATCACGGCCCCGGCATACGCATGCCCAGCGAGCACGACGGGCCCGCTGGTTCTCTCCAGTACTCTTGATAGGGCCGCGATGTCATCGCTCAGCGACGTCAGAGGAATTGGAGCGCAGATCACATCAAGGCCCAGCCGGTCGAGCGGCAGGATGACGTTCTGCCAACACGAACCGTCAGCCCACGCCCCGTGCACCAAAATAATCGTTCCGTTTTCAGCACTCATCTGCGATTTCACCTCTGGCTCCACGACAATAGCGTCTATGCGCGAACTCGGTTTTCCGTCAGGGCACGACTTTAGTCGTGCCGTAAATTACGCAATAAGAATGCGGCTTCAGCCGCTGAGGGCGCGTTTGAAAGTTCTCACGGAGCCTCTATATTCCGTTTGCTTCCAAAAACTCTCTCATCGCCGCCGCAATCTCCACCACGTGCGTCTCCAGCGCAAAATGCCCCGTATCCAACATCTTCACCTGCGCGCTGGGAATGTCCCTCCGGAACGCTTCCGCCCCGGCGGGAATGAAGAACGGATCGTTCTTGCCCCAAATGGCAAGCAATGAAGGCTTCGATTTACGAAAATATTCCTGAAATGCCGGATAGAGCGCTACGTTCGATGCATAATTCAAAAACAAATCCAGCTGAATATCTTTGTTTCCGGGCCGCTCCATCAGCGCCATGTCCAACGTGTACGATTCCGGCGCAACGCTATCTGGATTCGCCACTCCATGCGTGTACTGCCAGCGCGTGCCCTCGAGCGTCAGCACATTCTTTGCAATCACCTCTCGATTTTCAGCATTCGGGAAAGCCCAATATTTCCGGATCGGTCCCCACGCATCGCCGAGCCCTTCTTCATAAGCATTGCCGTTCTGCGAAACAATCGCCGTAATCCGTTCCGGATGAGCCATTGCCAGGCGGAAACCCGTCGGCGCTCCATAATCGAAGACGTAGAGCGCGTAACGATTGAGCCCAATCGCCTTCGTGAAGGAATCTACGGTCGCGGCCAACCCGTCGAACGTGTATGTATACTTCCGCTTCTCCGGCACTTCCGTAAACCCAAAACCAGGCAAGTCCGGCGCGATCACCCGGTAGCAATCCGCCAGCCGCGGAATCAACTCGCGAAACATGAATGACGAAGTAGGAAATCCGTGCAGTAGCAAGACCACCGGCGCCTGCGGATCCCCTGCTTCTCTATAAAACACGTGGACGCCATCGGCTTCAACCCTGCGAATGGATGTAACAGGGACCGCAGAGCGAGCGGCCTCCGTACTCGACGCCCCCACTTTTTGCCTTTGCGCAGAAACATTTTGAGCCATCAGAAGGCCTCCTCTTATTATTTGCCCCAAACATGAAAATACCAGGCGGGGCAGGCTGTTCAATCTTCTCGGTTGCTCGTTGATCGGGGATGATTCAGTTGCGCAGTCACTTCCCGCTTTGAAATGTCACCGATGTCTAAATCAATGTTCCCAATCGATGGTTGCTGCATGGCTAAACGTCCGGCAATCGGGTAATCACCCGATTGCAATCGATACACGGCACCCGGTGACCACCTCGCGACATCTGCCCGGACGTCTCCAGGACATGATAACTCACGCTCAAGTTACGAGAAGTGCGGCTATCTCACGCCATGAATGAACGATTGGGACTAAAGCATCCGCCGCAGGCTTATCATAGTTTGTCGTCCCGGCGTCGTGACCGTCGTTGGCTCGGTGCTCATGGAAACCACAGCGTTCTATATTTTCTTCATCGTTTTCATCGCCACGTTGATTCGTTCCACTTTTGGGTTTGGCGAAGGGCTGATTGCTGTGCCTCTGCTCGCACTCGTAATTCCCATCGAGATTGCCACTCCGCTGGTCGTCCTGTTGTCGATTACGATCGCAGCCATCGTGGTTGTCCAGGATTGGCGAAAAATTCATTTACGCAGTACAGGGTGGCTGCTCGCGCCTACTGCCTTCGGTATTCCAATCGGAATTGCGCTGCTGGCAAGCCCCCACCAGCACATCGTCAAAGGTCTCTTGGGATTTATAATCCTGTGCTTTTCCGCTTTTTCACTCCTGGTCAAGAATCCTCCCGAACTCCATAGCGACAATCCCTCGTGGTTGCTAGGTTGCGGTTTTTTAGCGGGAGTGTTCGGAGGCGCCTACGGAATGAACGGGCCGCCGCTCGTTGTATACGGCACGATGCGCCGCTGGACCCCGCAGCACTTTCGGGCAACGCTCCAGGGATATTTCCTGCCGGCCAGTATTGCTGCCATGGCGGGATATTGGTTCGCCGGGCTATGGGTTCGCGCGGTCACTCATTATTTCCTCATATCTTTGCCCGTCGCCATTCCTGCCATTTTCCTCGGTAGATTTCTGAATCATCGTCTCCGGGCAAATTCCTTCCTCAAATACATTCACGTCGGCCTCGCTCTCGTCGGACTTGTGTTGCTCTTTCAAGCCACTCGTACGCCGTAGCTATGGGCCAGGTCGATGAGCGCGATATTTAGCAGCCACGCGCGACACATGAAGCGCGCGATAGGCGGGTGACCCGCTCGCTCGACGCGTGCCCTATCTTTCGTGCTCTCCGAAAAGCGCGGCTTTAGTCTCTGTTATCGACACTTGTCTCTAGACTCCGCCGGACCTTGAATGCTTGACATCTTCCCCCCTTGAGTATCCAATGCGCGCACTGGTGGCAGAATTTCCTGCCAATGTCTTGGAAAAGTCCAACACTTCAAGTTGAAGTCAAGGAGATGACTGTGAGAAAAAGCTGGATATCGTGCGTGCTCGTCCTGCTCTCGATGGCCGGTGTCACATGGTCGCAGACAGAGGGCGGCACGGCCAAGGCAATCGAGGCACTGGAACAGCAATGGCTTCAGTCACAAAAGACAAATAATCCGGATCTGGTCGCCCCGCTGCTCGCCGACAAGTTCGTGGGCACCGGAGTCGATGGGAAATTTAACAACAGGACCGAAGAGCTGGCCGACGAGAAAGCGACCAAATACACCAGCGTCGATTACGAAGACGTGAAGGTGACGGTATTCGGCAATACGGCCATCGCAACCGGCGCGACCAGAGCGAAGGGCACCGATGCGTCGGGAAAACCCCTCGATGAACATGTACGCTGGACGGATACCTGGGTGAAGATGCCGAGCGGAAAGTGGCAATGCGTTGCGAGTCAGGTATCGCCGATAAAGTCCTAAGCGATCGCACCCCTCTGAATCAATCAGGGCAGGCGGTCCACTCGCTCGACGCAGGCCGCCTTTGATTTTACGAATGCCCCATCTTTCGTGCCCTTCGAAAGGTGGGGCTTTTCTTGCGATAGTTCCCGTTTCTCGACCCCGTCTTCAATATCCGGTCCCTGCTTCGATGTAAAAAACAAATCGGGTTGGGTCTGCAAGAATTAGCCCGGAGCCCGTTCTAACCATAGCCACTTTGTGGTGAGAGTCTTAAAACCTCCTTTACGGTGACACTATGAATCTCTGGCTGGTTCCCGCGTTGCTTTTTGTCCCGGTGCCGCAATCCGCCCATTCGCCGGACGCGGTCGTCGAACGCCTTGCTAAAGCTGGCGTCTTTGCCTTCGGTCCGGCTGCCTACGCCAGAATAATCTCGCCCGGCGAAAAAGATTACAGAACGGTTTTCAATCGCGGTTCCGCTCTGGAAGAGAACAAAACAAAAAAATCAGCGTGGCGTTTCAGCAAAGGCAGCGAGTTGCGGACACAGGGCGTAGCCGAATTTATTCTGACCAGTACTATTCCGCAAAAGCCTTGACTGCTGCAGACCGCGCACCTAACATGCGCTTCCCGAATCGCTTTCGCACAACGATTTTCTGGAGGACTTAATGCCACGCTGCCTGCGCTTGCTCGCTGTCGAACTAATTCTGCTTGCGGCGCCGCTTGCTGCGCTGGCTAGTCCGCCAAAACCGCTGGTGTTCGAGATTTCTTACTCGAAGGAGCTGTCGGCATCCCCGATGGACGGCCACATCCTGCTGATCATTTCAAAAGGCGATATGCCCATCGCGGCGGGCTTCGGAGTGCAGGAAGGCCTCGAGACGCAGCAAGCGTTTGGAGTGGATGTGGACGCGTGGCAGCCGGGCACGGTGGTGCGCGTGGATTCCTCCACGCTTGGCTATCCGCTTGAGAGCCTGCGCGAATTGGTTCCCGGCGAATATTCCGTGCGCGCCGTGCTCAACGTCTACGAAACTTTTCACCTGGGCAACGGCAAGGTGGTGAAACTGCCGCCGGACAAAGGCGAAGGCCAGCACTGGCAGACGAAGCCCGGTAATTTCCTCAGCGCCCCGCAAAAACTGCACCTCGATCCCGAAGCATCAGGCACGATTCGCATCACCCTCGACCATAAGATTCCTGCGCTCGAAGAAGAACTCGCTGAAGTGGATTCGGTGCTCGACTGGCGTCCGATTGCGCATCCGGCGAGCACGGAGGACAACAAGTGGGAAAAGCACGTCCACATGCGCAGCGAGCTGCTCTCCAAATTCTGGGGACATCCGACTGAAATCAGCGCGGTGGTATTGGTTCCGGACGGCTGGGACGAACACCCCGATGCGCGCTACCCGGTTCTGATTGCGGAGGATCATTACCATCGCCATTTTTTTCCTGGCTTCCGCACCACGCCTCCTGACGCGGAGCGCCAGAACGCCTCAGGAAAGACGGGCACGAATGCTGTTCAGGATTGGGTGCCGGGACGAGACAGGGAACGAGAGCTGCAGGAAGCAGGATGGAGATTTTTTCAGGATTGGACAAGCGGGCGGCTGCCCCGCGTGCTGATCGTGATGCCGCAGCACGCGAATCCGTATTTCGATGATTCCTATGCGGTGAACTCCGAGAACCTCGGCCCTTATGGCGACGCGATCATGCACGAATTGTTGCCCATGATCGAAAAGAAATTCCACGGACTCGGGCAAGGTTGGGCGCGGACTGTGTTCGGCGGATCGACGGGCGGATGGGAAACGCTCGGGGTGCAGGTGTTTTATCCAGACGAGATCAACGGCGCGTGGGCCGGCTGCCCCGATCCGATCGACTTCCGGGCGTACGGGCCCGTGAACATATACGAAGACAAGAACGCATATTTCCGCGAAGGGCCTTTTATGAAGGTGCCGCTGCCGGAAAAACGCAAGACCAACGGGATCATCGATACCACGATGGAGATGGAGAATCGGCATGAGTTAGTCCTTGGGACGCACGGCCGTTCCGGGGAACAGTGGGACATCTGGCAAGCGGTCTTCGGCCCGATGGGCGACGACGGCTATCCCAAAGCGATCTGGGACAAGCGCACCGGCGAAATCGATAAGTCCGTGGCTGACTACTGGCGCGAGCACTCCGATCTGACCTACATCATGAAACGCGACTGGGCGACGCTGGGACCGAAGCTCGCGGGCAAACTGAATTTTGCGGTGGGCGACATGGACACCTGGTACCTAAACAACGCGGTGCACTTGGCAGAATCGGTGCTTACCGACCCGAAGCTGTTTCCCCCGGCGAACGCAACGTTCAAGTATGGCCCGCTTCAGCCGCACTGCTATCAGGGAATCGCACTCAACGCGCCCGCCATCGAGCGGTCGAACGGATTGCAGATGCGCATCGGAGAAATGGTGAAGCACATTGAAGACACAGCCCCCGCCGGAGCCGACGTGAAAAGCTGGAAGTACTGACAATAGGCATCCGGGCCTTCGCCCGAGATCCTAAATTATTCGCCGACTACCGAGCCAAATGGAATCCAGTGCCTGCCGTTGAACCGGATCAGGAACAGCTGCTTGATGGGCTGGTAGTCGGTGGGGCTCGTGGTGATTTCGATTCCTGGGCGCAGCATACCGAGCTCGAGGTCGAGATTGCTGGCTTGCTTCATCACGTTGGCGCGCGTTAGATCGTCGCCGCATTTCTTCAGGACTTCCACCAGCGCTTGCGCGCGTTCGTAGCCGGCCACGTTGTTCTGATCCCGAAGGCTGGCTTGCGGATTATATTTGCTCATCCAATCCAGGAAATCGCGCACTTCGGGATCGCTGCGCGCTTGCGGATCGAGCCATGATTTCGAGCGCGCGTTCGAGATGATTCCGGTTGCCTTCTCGAGGCCGGCGGGATCGAGAAAGGCGGCCACAGAGAGCGAAGCGTTGGGGATGAACTGCAGCGGATGCCAATTGGCATCGTAAACCGCGCGAATCGATTGAGTGGCGAAGGCTCCGATCGAGAGATTCAGAAAAACATCGGCGCTTGAATTTTTCAGCGTGGCGATCTGGGGATCGAGCGTCGCATCTGACACCTGATACGAGACCTCTTTGATGATCATGGCGGACGCCTGGTCGCCAAGACCGGCACGCACACCAGCGAGATAGTCTTTTCCCGTGTCGTCATTGGCGTACAGCACGGCAATTTTTGCCCCGGGCTTGTTCTGCAGAATGTACTTTGCGTAGGCCGCGCCCTCGGAGCGGTAACTGGCAAAAAACCCCATCGTCCAGGGGAACTGCGAGGGATCGTCGAACACCGAGGAACTGGATTCAACGAAGAGCTGCGGCACTTTTTTCTCGTTCAGGTAGGGTCTGATTGCGAGGTTGCTGTCTGTCCCGATCGAGCTAAAAATCAGCAAGACCTGGTCTTTTTCGACCAATTGTTTTGCGACATCGAAGGTTTTCGCAACCTCGGAACCATTGTCGAGGCTGATAAAATTGATCTTGCGGCCATTGATGCCGCCGCGATCATTGATCATCTGGAAGTAAGCGGCCTCAGCACGGGCGATCGCTCCGTATTCCTTGCCCCAGCCGCTATAGGCGGCGATGTTGCCGATTTTGATTTCGCTGTCTGTGGCGCCGGGATCGTATTTCTTCTGAGCAGGCGCGGCGGCAAGGATCGTCAGGCTGACGATCAAACTTAAGAAAGCATTGCGGGTGCATTTCACTCTGTGGACCTCTCACTTTTGCCGGCGAAGACCATAAATGAATATCACATTCCGCGCTCTGCCCGCTCCGTTGCACTGATAGCTTCCAGTGGCAGGGTTTTCTTTTGCTGAAATATAGAGACGCCGGTTGAAACCACCGAGCTACAATCCCATCCAATTGGTGCTATCGGGGCGATTGGCAGCTACTCACTTGCTGCCGGAAAACCATGAGGAATGTTGATGACACTTGGGCTCAAGCGGATCTGTGTGCTGCTTTCACTGCTGATGGCTTCGGCGGTCGCCGGTTTCGCGCAGGATGTGAAGACGCTGCCGGTTCCCGACGAGCGCTACAAACTGGATGTTTTGTTGGTGGTGGCCCATCCGGATGACGAAGCCGCGGCCACCGCTTATCTCGCAAAGGCGATGGACGAAGGAAAGCGCGCAGGTGTCGCGTACGGAACGCGTGGAAGCAGCGGAGCCAACGAACTTGGAACAGAACAGGCTGCCGCGCTCGGCGATATCCGCGAGGTGGAAGCGCGGCGGGCGCTTGCGAAGCTGGGAATTACGGACGTGTGGTTCATCGGCGGCCGCGACACGGCGTCGCAAGATGTGCTGCAGTCACTTTCGAGCTGGGATCACGGTGAAGTGCTCGAGCAGATGGTGCGAATCGTTCGGCTAACGCGGCCGGAGGTGATTCTCACTTTCTTGCCGGGCACCTTCATAGGAGAAGACCACGGCGATCATCAAGCGGCAGGAGTGCTGGCGACTGAAGCGTTTGACTTGGCCGGCGATCCGCTGGTATTTCCCGAGCAGGTCACCGGGCCGATGCGGCGACTGGAGCCTTATTTCGACAATTTGCGCCCATGGCAGCCGAAGAAAATTTATTACTTCGCGGACGCGACGCGCGAAGACATTTTTAAGGGCAAGGGACCAAGCATCTCGCTGACCGACATTTCGAAATCCACCAAGCAGCCCTATTGGCGCATGGCGCTCGGATCGTTTCTCTCGCACGAGACGCAGGCGAAAGCCTACATCGATTCGTTCGCCAAAATTGATGAGGCCGAGATCGAGAAAAAAGCAACCACCAACGGCTGGACGCAGCCGCTGGATTTTGTGCTGGGAAAATCGCTCGTTGGCGGAAGCGTGACTGGCGATATTTTCGAAGGCATCACGCCCGGAGCAATCGCTTTCCAGCGAACACAAGTTGCGCCAGCGCCGAAAATTCCTGATGTCGCAATCGAGCTGGCAGGGCCGTGGAACTTCTACGCAGAATTTCGTCGCGCCCACCGCCTCGAGAATCTGCCGCATCCCGAGCCGCCGGAAATCGCACTTCAGGCGGGAACGACGCTGGTGATCCCACTCTGGTTGCGCAATGAAACCGCTTCGGCCCAGGAAATCACGCTGGTGGTGGATCTGCCGGCTGGATGGAAAGTGGAAAGCGGCGACGGCAAATTTCTCGTTGCGGCGAAACAAGTGGCCGCAGGGCGCGTCGAGATTAGCCTGCCCGCGCTAAGCGACGCCAAAGAGACGAAACAGGACGCGCAGGAAGTGACGGTCCACGGCACGTCCAACGGAAAATCCATTGGAACCGTGAAACTGCGAATCGAACTGCGGAAGAGAGCGCTTCCGGAGTAGCGTTCAATAATGCCGGTACTCGAAATGTGAGACTATAGCGGCGCCGAATCCACGAGTTGCATAAACCGAATCGTAGCGGGAGAGAGTGCGAGTGGCTGAAAAGCTAGTGATGGTAGGAGTACTGCCGGAGGTGATCGTGCTCGACGCGGGCGATCAGGCGGTGTGGTATTCGAACGCCGGGAATTTGAAGATCGAATTCGATTCGCAGCGCTGCCCTTTTTCTTCCAACGTGTTTCAAGCGCCGCCGGGCATGCGGCTCATAAGCGGGCCGGTACGCCCCGGAACCAACGCCGGCTCGTACCGCTACCGCCTTTCGCTCAATGACGCCGTCGTTGCGCACGGCGAGGTTCTTCTGCGAGAAAAATAGCGCGGGCTCTTTCCCGCAGATCCAAATCTCGAAAAAAATCACTGCGGCAAACCGAAAGCCTTAGGGCAACTGAACGTGCGCAATGTGAACCACTACCACCCCAATGATAAGCGCGACAAGAGCTAAGAGCAGAAGATACTCGCTCAGATCGGTGCGTTCGGGTTTTGCTAGATTCGACGAAGACTTCGGACGTGATTTGGCCATACCCTATGATTTCTTCGGCTCTTTGCGGCGGGCTGGTACCGACGACTGAGTCGAGAGTCCGTTCAAGTTTTGCGTCGGCTGGGGCGAACGCGCTGGTAATGCGAACTGAGTCTTTCGCTGGGTTTGAGTAATGCCGACTAGCGGGGGACGAGCCCCACGGGGAGTACTATCCGCTATTTTACGCAACGGCGCCACAGGAAAAATACGGATTGGGCTCGGTAGAATTCTGTATCGCGATCGGGTTGAAAGACGTAGTTTACGAACAACCTGCTCCAGTTGATTCGTTCCACCGGACGCGGCAATATTCAGGTATCGCCGTTTGAGGCTTAGCCTACGCGAAGGAACCACGTGGCCGACCAACTGACAATCAACCCCGGTGCAATCACGACATCACACGATAAGCCGCGGCTCGAGCAATTCGATGTGTTGATTGTGGGAGCAGGATTATCCGGCATCGGCGCGGCGTACCATCTCCAGACGGAATGCCCTGGCAAGAGCTTCGTAATTCTGGAAGCGCGCAACGCAACCGGCGGAACGTGGGACCTGTTCCGCTACCCGGGCATCCGGTCCGATTCCGACATGTTTACGCTGGGCTATCGCTTTCGTCCGTGGCGCGAGTCGAAGGCGATTGCCGACGGCCCCTCGATTCTGCGCTACATACGCGAAACTGCCAGCGAGCACGGCATCGACCGCAAAATTCGATTCGGCCATCACGTTACGCGCGCGTGCTGGTCATCGGAAGATGCTCGATGGATGGTCGAGGCGACAGACGCGAACGGCGAGCCCGTTCAATTCGTCTGCAATTTTCTTTATATGTGCAGCGGTTACTACGACTACTCGGAAGGCTACATGCCGGGCTGGCCGGGAATGGAACGGTTCCGCGGCCAGATCGTGCATCCGCAGAAATGGCCTGAGGACCTGAAGTACAGCGGCAAGCGGATTGTTGTGATCGGAAGCGGCGCGACAGCGGTGACGCTGGTTCCCGCGCTGACCGATGAGGCGGCTCACGTGACGATGCTGCAGCGTTCGCCGACTTACATCGTCGCTCGCCCCTCGCAGGATGTGATTGCCAATTTTCTGCGCAAGGTTCTGCCTGCGCGCGCCGCTTACGCCATGGTGCGTTGGAAGAATGTGCTGCTCCAAATGTACTTCTACAATCTCGCGCGGCGAAAACCTGAAAAAACCAAGAAGGGCATTCTGGCGCTGGTCGAGAAAGAGCTCGGGTCCGAATACGATGTGAACAAACATTTCTCGCCGCGCTACAACCCTTGGGATCAGCGCTTGTGCCTGGTTCCTGATTCAGACTTATTCGCAGCGATTCGCGCGGGCAAGGCTTCGATCGTCACGGATGAGATCGAGACGTTCACCGAAAAAGGATTGCGGCTCCGTTCTGGGGACGAACTCGAAGCGGACATCATCGTGACCGCGACTGGGCTGAGGCTCAAGCTTTTGGGCGGATTGCAAATCATTGTCGACGGCAAGCCAGTCGAAATGTCGCGGACGCTTGGCTACAAAGGCGTGATGTTCAGTGACGTTCCGAATCTTGCGTCCGCGTTTGGGTACACCAACGCCTCGTGGACGCTCAAAGCAGATCTCACGGCTGCGTACGTTTGCCGTCTGCTGAATTACATGGATGAGAAAGGTTTCGCTGCCTGCACGCCGCGCCGACGCGATTCGGATATCGTCGAAGAACCCATGGTGAACTTTACTTCCGGATATTTTCAGAGGGCCAGCGCGATTCTGCCGAAGCAAGGCTCCGAGAAACCTTGGAAGCTTTACCAGAATTACGCGCTGGACACGCTGGCGCTGCGGCTTGGCAAAGTGGACGACGGCACGCTGGAATTCAGCCGCCGCAAGAACGGGAATCGCCCGCATTCTGAGCGATAAACAACTGAGCTGCCAAGCAAACGTACAGAACCTGCGACGATCTATGCCGCAACAGTAGAAACCAGAAAATACGAAGCTATTGAGCGACTGCCTTCACAGCCTCGACGATGTGGCGCGCCGAAATTCCGAAAGCGTCCACCAGTTCATCCGGCTTGCCTGAGTGCGGCATGCCGTTAACCGCGAGCAGCTTGAATTTCGAAGGCGCGGCTCCGGCTTCGGCCAGTGCCGTGAGCACTGCTTCGCCGAGTCCGCCTTCCGGCCAGTGGTCTTCCACCGTGACGAGACGTCCGCCAGTGGCTTTAATCTGTTCGGCGAGCGCTTTGCCGTCGATTGGCTTGATGCAGTAAAGATCGATCACGCGAATCGCCGTGCCCTGCGATTTCAATTGGTCGGCGGCCTTCAGCGCTTCGTGCACCGTGATGCCGGCACCGACTACCGTCACTTTATCCTGCGCGCTTTGTCTTGGGACCTTGAATCCGGGAAGCGGAAACTTCTCGTCCTTCGAATAAAGAATTGCGGTCTTGGGACGCGAGGTGCGCAAATAGTTGATGCCGGGACGACGCGCCATCGTCTCCGTCAAGCGCTCGGTGGAAATTGCGTCGGAAGGATAGAGCACGGCCGAGCTGTGCACGGCGCGCATCATCGCGATATCTTCGAGCGCCATCTGCGAAGGACCATCCTCTCCAATCGAAACGCCGCAATGCGAACCGCACAGATTGATATTCGCGCGGCTGATGGCGGCCATGCGCACCTGGTCATAGGCGCGCGAATGGAAACAGGCGAAAGTATCGAGGAACGGAACTTTGCCGCGCGCGGCGAGACCAACGCCAACGCTGATCATATTTTGTTCGGCGATGTAGCCCTGGCAGAAGCGGTCAGGGTAGGCGTCGCCAAAAAACTCGGAGAAAGTTGAATTCTTCACGTCGCAGGAAACCGCCACGACATGGGGATTCACTGAGCCGAGACGCTTGAGCGCAAAGCCGTAGGCTTCGCGTGTGGCAACTGGCTTTCCTGCTTCGTACTCCGGCGCAGGCGGCGCGGGAAAATTGGGAGGCGTGGGAAGCGGCTTGCGCTCGTAGGATTTTCCGGGATCGGGCGGAACTACGGGCGGAGTGCCGCCCTGTTCGGCGATAGCGCGGGCGAGTTGTTCTTTCGAGAATGGTTTGCCGTGCCATCCCAATTTGCCGGCTACTTCGGCGAAGCCGTGCCCTTTGATGGTGCGCGCAAGAATCGCCTGCGGGCGTCCCTTTGTAGCTTTCGCGCGATCGAGCGCCGCGAGAACCGCTGCTACATCGTGGCCGTCGATCACTTCGGTGGCAAAACCTTCGGACTCGAACTTCTTGCGATACGTCTCCATATCGTGCTGATACATCGTGGGCTCGCTCTGGCCGAGCGCGTTGACGTCCGCGATCACAGTCAGGTTGTCGAGCTTGTAGTGGCCGGCAAATTCGGCGGCTTCCCATATTTGCCCTTCAGCCATTTCGCCATCGCCCAGCAGGACGTAAACACGCGTATCGCTTTTATCCATGCGCGCGCCAATTGCGAGGCCGGCGCCCACGGAAAGTCCTTGACCGAGTGAGCCGGTGGCGGCGTCAACACCGTGAATGCGCGGCGTGGGATGGCCTTCGAGTTCGCTCGAGAATTCGCGCAGCGTCATCACGCGCGAAACGGGAAACACGCCTGCTTCGGCGAGCGCGGAATAAAGCACTGGCGCGGCGTGGCCCTTCGACAGGACGAAGCGGTCGTCATTATTTGAATTTGCATTCTTGGGATCGAACTTCATGGCGTAGAAAAATATTCCAGCCATGAGCTCTGCGGCGGACATACAGGATGTCGGATGGCCCGATCCAGCGGCCGTGGTGGACATCATCGAATAAATACTCAAGAGACGCGCTTTTTGTTTGATGGCTTCAACCGTAGCTTGCGACGGCCCTGCGGGGGAAGTAACGCTCATAGCAGCTCCTTGAAAATTCGTGGTAGAAATCTAATCTTACCCGTTTCAGTTGCCGTCTGCGAACCAGTTTCTTTTTGTATCGGCAGGAGTACGCCAGCGCATGAAAGACGGATTGCAATTCCGGCGTGCGAAACGTAGATTTGTCGCGCTGGCATAAGGGGATATTCATGGATGCGATTTCGATCACGGTAAATGGCAAAGCGCAGTCGGTGGAGGTGACTCCCGACACGCCGCTGCTTTGGGTGCTGCGCGATACGCTCGGTCTTACGGGCACCAAATTCGGCTGCGGAATGGCTCTGTGCGGCGCGTGCACTGTACATGTGGATGGCGAGGCAACTCGCTCGTGCACGACGCGGATCTCGGCGGTGGCTGGCAGAAATATCACCACGATCGAAGGGCTCTCCGCCGATGGGCACCATCCCGTGCAAGCGGCGTGGCTCGATCAACAAGTGGCGCAGTGCGGATATTGCCAGGTGGGCATGATTATGACGACCGCCGCGTTGCTGGCAAAAAATCCGAAGCCGAGCGACGCGGACATAGATGATGCGCTCGGCGGCCACATTTGCCGCTGCGGAACATATCAGCGAATTCGCGCGGCGGTGCACGAGGCTGCGACGAAACACACGAGCGGCGCTGGAGTGACGCGATGAGCGCGGCTGGAAAATTAGCGCAAGTTTCACGACGCGATTTCCTCAAGGCTGGCGCGGCGGGAAGCGCGAGTCTGGTGATTGGCTTTTACTGGGCTGATTCCTCGAAGACTAGCGCGCGCGCTGCCGCCGATGCGGCGAAAGATTTTGCGCCGAATGCGTACATCGAAATTCATCCGAACGGCGAGATTCGACTGATTGCAGCGCGCTCGGAGATGGGCCAGGGCGTTCGAACATCGATGACGATGATACTCGCGGAGGAGTTGGACGCCGACTGGTCGAAAATCAAAGTTGAGCAAGCTGTGGCAACTTCCGAGATGAAATATGGGGACATGACGACCGGCGGAAGCGAGAGCGTGCGCAGTTCCTGGGACCCGCTGAGAAAAGCCGGTGCCACAGGGCGCGATATGTTGATGACGGCGGCAGCGCAAACGTGGGGCGTGCCGGTGAGTGAGTGCAGCGCGATCGGCGGCAGCGAGATCGAGCACAAGAAATCTTCGCGCCGGCTCGGGTACGGCGCGCTTGTCGAAAAGGCTGCGGCGTTGCCCGTTCCAAAAGATGTGCCGCTGAAAGATGCGAAGGATTACCGCATCCTCGGTACCTCCAAGCCGCGCGTTGATGGCGGCCCGATCGTGATTGGCGAAGCGCACTACGGCATCGACACGAAAGTTCCAGGGATGCTGTATGCGGTGGTCGCCCGGCCGCCCATATTCGGCGGGCGCGTGAAGAAATTCGACGCCGAAAGGGCGCAGGCCGTGCCGGGCGTAAAGAAGGTCATTGAGGTTCAGGCAGTCGAGATGCCGCCGCTGTTTGGCGAGGAACGACCCGCGAATTCCGGGCACCAACATTATTTGTGGGGCGGAGTCGCAGTAGTCGCCGATTCCACATGGCAGGCGATTGCCGGGCGGAAAGCTTTGTCGATTGACTGGGACCCCGGCGCGGGTGCGGAAGAATCGAGCGAGAAGCAGCGCGCGGCGTGCGCGGAGATGGTGAAAGGCTCGGGCAAAGAGCTGCGAAAGATTGGCGACCCGGTGAAGGCGTTCGATGGAGCTGCGAAGAAAATCGAAGCGGAGTATGAACTGCCCTTCGTGGCTCACACAACGATGGAGCCGCCGAACTGCACGGCGTACGTTCACGACGGCAAGTGCGAAGTTTGGGCGCCGACTCAAAATTCCGGAGGAATGGCGACGGCGCTCGCGAGCGCCCTGGGAATTCCCGCTTCGGCGATCACGATTCACATCACTTTGCTCGGCGGCGGATTCGGCCGCCGGCTGAATATTGATTACGGTGTGGAAGCGGCGCTGATTTCGAAAGCCGCGGGCGCGCCGGTGAAAGTGATCTGGACGCGCGAGGATGATGTTCGCCACGATTTCTACCGCCCGATGAGTCACCATCGCTTGCGCGCGGGCGTGGATGCGCAGAATCAGATCACAGCGTGGATCCACCACATTGCAGCACCGACGACGGATGGCATGTACGTTGGCGGCGATGTTCCCGATACCGGGGGTACAGAGCTTGCGGGTACAGGCCTGCCGAGCGGCACTGTGCCGAATTATCTGCTGGAAGCGAGTTTCCTGCACACGGCTGTGCCGCGTGGCTATTGGCGCGGAGTGGATACCACCTGGAATCAGTTTGCGGTGCAGAGTTTCATTGACGAAGTTGCTGCTGCGACTGGAAAAGACCCGCTGGATTTGCGGCGCGAGCTGATTGCGGCGAAGACGAAGCCGGAAGCGGGCGGAGGCGATCAGCCGCCGGTGGATGTGGCGCGGCTCAGGCATGTCCTCGACCTCGCCGCGGAAAAATCCGGATGGGGTACGCCTCTGCCCAAGGGGCGCGGACGCGGAATCGCGGGGATCGCAGGATGGGGCACTTATCTGGTGTACGTCGCCGAAGTGACTGTCGCAAATGATGGCGGCGTGAAGGTGGATCGCGTCGTGTGCGCGATTGATTGCGGGCAGGTGATCAATCCGGACATGGTGAAGGCGCAGGTGGAAGGCGGCCTCGTGTTCGGGTTGACTGCGGCGCTGTTTGACGAAATCACAATAGCGGGCGGGCAGACGCAACAAAGCAATTTCAATAATTATCCGATGATGCGCATCAACGACATGCCGCGCGTGGAAGTGCACATCGTGCCGAGCCACGAATCGCCCGGCGGATGCGGAGAGCCGCCGGTGCCGTCGATTGCGCCGGCTGTGGCGAATGCGATCTTCGCAGCGACTGGGAAACGATTGCGTCGGCTGCCTTTTCAGACCGGGGAGCTTGCCAAGGCTTAGCTTCGAGACGCTTTGAACGCTCTTACAGGCCGAATACCGCCTATTAGAAATTCGTAAGAGATTGATTTAGCAGCACTTGCGGGAAGTTTTAATCGCGGAACCGTAGATTAAAGATTGGGGCGGGAGGGGCCTATGATAGCCGACTCGGGCGGCTATCGAACCCCCTTCGAACTCGAGTTACCTTCCTGGTTCATCATTTCTATAGAACCCTCCTAAATGGGACGCTGTTACATGCATGTGGGTTGCATGAGGCGACGAGGCAAGAGCCCTAGTGGTATGGCTTTCATTCATGGCACGGCATAGGTGTGGGCTGCGCGGGCGGGTCTGAGACCCGCCCCTACTGAGTTGGAGCGGTGTGGCGCGTGATTGGCATGAGTGGGATACGACTGGAGGTGGCTGCGCAAAAGACCGCTAAGTTGGCTGACTACCAGGTCTCGTATGCGAAAGGTCGGCGCCTCTTGCTTCTCTTCCGCTCATCGTGACGATCGCGACGAGGATCGCAACGATCAAGACAGTCCAGGCCAGGACAGGCGCAAAGTTCCCGCCGTAATGCTGCTCTGCCAACTTCGCTTGAATCACGGAATTGCGCGACGAAAGAAGATTGCCTAGTTGATATGCGAAACCCGGAAACGTGGCACGCACTGCCGGCGGCGAAAGTTCGTTCAAGTGCGCGGGAATCACTCCCCATGCGCCTTGCACCATGAATTGCATGGCGAAGCCGCCGAGAGCCAACAGCGGAGCCGTGTGTGAAAAGGCCCATAGTGGAATTACCGGGATCGTAAGAAGAGCCGCAATTACGATCGCTTTGCGCCGTCCGATATGCTCCGACCAGGCACCGAACAAGATGCCGCCGAGCAGCGCGCCGACGTTGTAGATGATCGCAACCTTGCTTACCGTCGCAGGCGAGAAGCCGTGATTTTTCTGGAGGAATGTGGGGTAAAGATCCTGTGTGCCGTGGCTGAATGAATTAAATGCAAACATCAGAAGCACGAGAAACAGGAAGCTGCCGAGATAGGTGGCGATATCCTTGCCGAGATGCTCTTCGGCGTGCCTCGATACTCGCCCGGCGAGCCACGCAGGGGATTCCCCCACCTTCGTGCGAATGTAAATAATCAGAAATGCCGGAAGCGCGCCGACCACAAACATGCCGCGCCAGCCAATGTGGGGAAACAAAATGCCGTACGACAAAGCTGCCAGCAAATAGCCGACAACGTATCCCTCTTGCAGGAGCCCGGAAAAGAATCCGCGTCCTTTCGCGGGTAACGTTTCAAAAGCTAGCGCGGCACCCACGCCCCATTCGCCGCCCATCGCCACACCGAAGCACGCGCGCATGATCAGAAAGACCTTCAGCGAAGGCGCAAAGGCGGAGGCGAGTTCAAAGACTGAATAGGCGATGATGTCGAGCATCAGCGTGGGGCGGCGTCCGAACCGGTCGGCCATCAGGCCGAAGAGGAACGCGCCGACGGGGCGCATGGCGAGCGTCAGGAAAATTGCTTCGGCGATGGCGGAAACTTTGGTTTGAAATTCGCCGGCAATCGCGCTGACGCAAAAAATCAGGATGAAAAAATCGAAGGCGTCGAGCGACCAGCCTAGGAAGCAGGCGATGAAGGTGTTGCGTTGAACTGGAGTGAGGCTTCTGAAATTTCCGAGCATGCTCACGGTCGCCTCCCGTGCCGCAACTTCGGTGATACTACCATATCGGCGACGCGCGCTACCTGGGCCATCTCGCGCACGTCGTGGACGCGGACGATGTGGGCGCCCTGCAGAATGCAAGCTGTGACGGCGGCGGCGGTGCCGTATGTTCGCTCGCTTTCGGGGACGCCTCCGAGCGTGCGGCCGAGGAAGCCTTTGCGCGATGGGCCTACGAGAAGCGGAAATCCGAGGCGGGCGAGTTCGGGGAGGCGGGCGATCAGGTCGTAGTTCTGGGCGAAGCTTTTGCCGAAGCCGATGCCTGGATCGAGAACCAGCTGGGATTTTGGGACTCGGTTGCGAATCGCCAGTGTGACGGCTTTTTTTAGGCTCTGCGTAACATCGCGCATCGCATCTCGCGCGAAGGGCGATGTTTGCATCGTTCGGGGTTCACCGCGCATGTGCATCAGAATGAGGGGCAGCTTGCGGCGTTGGGCAACTTCGGCGATGCGTGGATCGCGCCTTAGTGCGGTGACGTCGTTGATGATTTCTGCGCCGGCTTCGGCTGCGGCCTCCGCTACTTCGGATTTGTTCGTATCAATCGAAATTGGAATTTTGAGGCGGCCGCGAAGCATGTTCAATACCGGAATCACCCGGCGCAGCTCTTCGTCCGCAGCCAGCCATTCGGCGCCGGGGCGAGTGGATTCGCCGCCAATGTCGAGGATGTCGGCGCCGTCGCGTTCCATCTCGAGCGCGCGGGTGACGGCCGCTTCCGCATCGAGATGCAGGCCGTCGCCTGAGAAGCTGTCGGGCGTGACGTTGACGACTCCCATCAGGAGCGTACGCTCGCCGAGCGCGAGCGTGCGGGACGGGAGACGCAGGCGAAATTTCTTTCGGGTGATCATTCTTTGGATTCGAGCGCTTTGGGATTCGAGCGCTGAATCAAGAGCGCTATTGAACCACGGTTTGGAGCGAAGGATAAGAGCAAGAGGGCGGCCTCGGCGTTTTAGCCGTTCTGCAGCTAGGGCGCAACTGCGGGGGCGTAATAAGCCGCGCGGTGGATAGTTGTCGCGCCCGGATGTCCGACTACTTCGACGCGCAGGCGATGCCAGCCGGCGTGATTTGACGGGCTGGCTTCGGGGTAGTGGCCGAGGGTGTATTCGGCGCCGATGCGTTGAGCGATGCGGCGGAAAATATCGGCGAGAGTGGCGGAATCCCGCAGGAAATAAAGCTGGCCGCCGGAGCGGCGGACTAATTCGGCAAGATAAAGCGTGTACGCAGGTACCCCCGATTTCGGAGCGTCGGAAACGAGTAGAGTAGAATCCTGATGCCCAGCGAGCCATTCGGGCGTCATGATTCTGGGGCGGTTTTCCGTGGAGACAGCGAAGACCTGAATATCCGCGGCGGCAAGGGTGCGCGCGAGATCTTCGAAGGTGAGGCGATTGTTTGGTTGACCGGGTCTTGGCGCGGCGGTTGCGGGATCGAGCGTGAGGCCTAGGCCGCTATCCTGACCATCTGTGAGTAACACGATCGCTTTGCGGCCTTCGCGGCCGCCGAGAAATACTTTCGCCGCGGTGAGATAGACGGCCTGGTAGATATTCGAGCCGCCGACGTCACCCAGCAGCTGATGAACGTCCACACGATCGATGCCGCGACGTATCAGCTCGCGGTCACTTGAAAAATCAGCTTGCAGATATGTGTGGGCCGAAAAATCCACAACGGCGACCTGGTCGGTTGGCGCCAAGCCATCCACGAGCGCGAGCGCGGCGCGCTTCATTTCATCGGAATCGCGAAGGACGCTGGGGCTTGCATCGATGACGAGCGCGACGCTGGCCGGTTCCGTTCCTGTTGCGAAGTAGGCGATCTGCTGGGCGGCTCCGTCCTCGTAGATTCGGAAATCGGAGCGCTTCAAATCGGCGATGGCTGTGCCGTCGGAATTAAAAACGCTGCAGGTGACCGGAACGATCTGCGAAGTGACGCGAATCGCCGGTGCGGCCGAACGCGCGGCGGTCGAATTGTCATTGCCCGCGCGGGCCGCTGACGAGTACAGCTCGCCGGTTGCAGGGTCACGCTGCCATGTGATGTCCAGGTCCAATTCCCGCGGTTTAGGCAGTTTCTTCTTTTGCTCGCTGGATTTTTGACGCGGTACCTGCTGGGCTGAAATAGCCGGTAGCGGGGACAAGAGAGCTGCGATGGGAATCGCAAATAAAAACCAGGTCAGCAAAGCAGGGACGCCGGTAAGTAGTCCTGGACGGCGCTCGGCTGGCAGCGGAGCTTTCTTCATTCGCGATTCAATCGAGATCGAAATCGCGGAGCGGCTTTTCGACGGGGCCGTCTTTGGCCTTCTTCAAGCCCTCGGCAAATTTTCGGGCGAGGACGTCTTCCTTGGATTTTTCGGCTTCGACGGATGCGCGGAACTTGGCTTCGACCGCTTCGGTCTGCTGGCGCAAGAGTCGCGCGGTATCGTCAAGATCAACGGACGATGGAGGCCTGGGCGGCGGAACGTGCGAGAGCACCACTCCGAGTTCGCGATCGAGAGTGAGCTTCGCGTGACAGCAAGGGCAATCGGTTTCGAAGGTTTCTTTATGTTCGCGCGGCATGGAGGCATTTTACGCCAATTTGCGCCAAGAGGAACGGGCACGTGCATGGCCGCCATGAAATGGAAGCAAAAAAAAACGGCGCTCCGAAAAATACAGAGCGCCGTCGAAAAAGCTGGCAGAAGCCGCAGGTTTAAGCCGGAGCCGGTTTCTCGCCCTTGGCAAGGCCGGGAAGTGGCCGTGGTTCGGGCCGCAATGTAAGCTGCGGCTCGCGTGCGGTAACCGGCGGAGCGGCCGGGGGAGGCGGAGGCGGCTTCTCAGGAAGCGGCTTGCCTTCCATGAGGAGCTTGAGCTCGGTCGCGTCCAGCACTTCGCGATCCAGCAGAGCCTGGGCCACGCGCTCGAGCGCATCCTTATAGGTTTCGAGAATGTCCTTCGCTCTCGCATAACCGCTGTTAATGATGTCGCGCACTTCTCCGTCAATCTTGATCGCGGTGTCTTCGGAATAATCGCGATGCTGCGCGATTTCGCGACCCAGGAAAATTGCTTCTTCCTTCTTGCCGAATGTGAGCGGGCCAAGCGGGCTCATCCCCCACTCGCAAACCATCTGGCGCGCGATTTCCGTGGCGCGCTCGATGTCGTTGCCGGCGCCCGTGGTGATGTGGTGCAGGAACATTTCCTCGGCGACACGTCCGCCCATCAACACGGCGAGTTGCGATTCGAGAAATTCCTTCGTGTAGGTGTGCTTGTCGTCGATGGGAAGCTGCATCGTGACGCCCAGGGCCATGCCGCGCGGGATGATTGTTACTTTGTGAAGCGGATCGGCGCCCGGCGTCATTGCGGCGACCAGAGCGTGGCCTGCCTCGTGGTACGCCGTGTTGCGCTTTTCTTCGTCGGACAAAATCATGGAGCGGCGCTCGACGCCCATGAGCACTTTGTCCTTCGACATCTCAAAATCGAACATGGTGACGAGCTTGCGATTCTGTCGCGCCGCCCACAATGCGGACTCGTTTACGAGATTCGCAAGATCGGCGCCGGAAAAGCCGGGAGTGCCGCGCGCGATCACCGAGAGGTCGACATCGTCCGAGAGAGGCACTTTGCGAGTGTGTACGCGGAGAATTTCCTCGCGGCCTTTCACGTCCGGCCGTGGCACAACCACGCGCCGGTCGAAACGGCCCGGGCGCAGAAGCGCCGGGTCCAGAACGTCAGGGCGGTTCGTGGCAGCAATCAGGATGACGCCTTCGTTCGATTCAAAGCCGTCCATTTCAACGAGCAGCGCGTTCAGTGTTTGCTCGCGCTCGTCATGACCGCCGCCGAGGCCTGCGCCGCGATGGCGACCGACCGCGTCGATTTCGTCTATGAAAATGATGCAAGGTGCGTTCTTCTTGCCCTGCTCGAAAAGATCGCGAACGCGGCTGGCGCCCACGCCAACGAACATCTCGACGAAATCCGAGCCGGAAATCGAGAAGAACGGAACGTTCGCTTCGCCGGCAATTGCCCGAGCAAGTAGTGTCTTGCCGGTGCCCGGAGGCCCGACGAGCAGCACACCCTTCGGAATGCGGCCTCCGAGCTTCTGGAATTTCTGCGGATCTTTCAGGAAATCGATGATTTCGTAGAGCTCTTCCTTCGGCTCGTCAATTCCAGCCACGTCTTTAAATGTCGCCTTCTTCTGCTGCGCGGTAAGCAAGCGCGCGCGCGATTTCCCGAAACTGAGGGCTTTGTTCCCGCCGGCCTGCATCTGCTTCATCATGAAAATCCAGAATGCGACCAGCAGCATCAGCGGCGCAAAATTCACGATGAAAGTGAGCCAGTCCGCGTTTTTCACTTCCGCGTAGTTGTAACGGACCCCCTTCTCCTGCAACATCTTCGTAATATCTGGAATTGCGGTGTTGGCAATCGTCACATTGCGGAACTTCCCGCCGTCGCGATAATCGCCCTTCAACTCCGCGCTGTTGGGAGAAAGAAAAATCGTGACTTCCTTTACATTTCCTTGATCCAGCTTCGCGAGGAAATTGGTGTAGGTGGAGTCTTCTTCCTTGACTGACTGGCTGGTCCCGGACGCCATTCGCCACAGGACGACCGCGAGCAAAATCATTAGAAGCCAAAATAAAATAGTGCGGACTGTTGAATTCACCTTGTTACCTCACCCTCTTGGCGCCCCGAAACCTTTTGAAAACTGTCGCAGGACATCCCTGTACCATTAGATGCAAGCAAGACGCGCGAGTATGCATGGCAGCAATTTGCCGTGCCAGCAGCTAACTCGAGCCGCATCAAAGGCTTTCTTCCTCGATCAGCAAACCCACCCTCGTATTCTCGCGAACGCAAAATTCTTCCGCGGGCGCCATCCCGCGAGCCCAAATCACTTGCCCCGCGCTTTCGAGCACGGGCCAATGAACGCGTTGCTGGCGTGGGACTCGCTCTGCCTGGAACATCTGCTTGAGCTTTTGGCTCTGTCGGTGGCCGCGCGGTCGATAGGCGTCGCCCGGCCGCCAACTCCGTAGAAGCAGAGGCGAGCGAAGAGTTCCAGCGTCAAAAGCGCCGCTGTCGGTTTTAGTGTCGCTCTCCCCCAAGGGCCAGTCAACTATTTTCAGGTGGAAGCAGGTTGAGAGTTCCGGCACAGCCACCGTAGTGGCGCCGCTGGCGGGCAAGTCCACCATATATAGATACGAAGGCGGCTCCATTTTGGTTTCGCGGACGGATGGAACTCGATCTTGCTGGTCCTCCTCGTTACTGGCGCGCGAAAACACGATGTCGTCAAACACGCGCTCGACCGCAATTCTGCCTGGCAGCCGCAAACGCTTGCCGCTCGTTGATTCCGCGGCCAGGCGGATCACCTGTTCCACGTGGCGGGCGGAAAGTTCGCGGCGGTCGCCGCGCACCTTTTCATAGAGACGGCGAATCAGGCGTTCGGTAAGCGCCCGCGCGGGGTGCGGTCCGGCGTGCTCGGCGGCGCCGCCGAAAGTGATGGGCGCGAGGAGATCGGGCGCGTTGATCGATTGGGTTGTGTCTGAATTCGCGCCGGTCGTTTGCCTTGCGTATTTCGCGAGCCGATCCTCGACCAGCGCCGACCAGAACGACTCTTCCTCTCTCGCGAAACGGGCGAGATCTCCGAGATGTTGTACGATTCCAGGTGAAAAATCGCTTTCAAGAACCGGCAACAATTGCGCGCGGATTCGGGCGCGAAGCCGAGTCTGATCCGCATTCGTGGCGTCTTCCCGCCATCCCTGCTTGCGCTCTTGCAGGTAGTGGCGCAGTTCGGCGCGGCGGATCGGGAGAAGGGGCCGTACAATGGCGCCTCCGCTCGGCGATTCAACAATCGGATAGATGCTGGCCAGGCCGGTGGGTCCGGTTCCCCTGATGATATGCGCAAGAACGGTTTCTGCCTGATCGTCGGCGGTATGGGCAACGGCAATGCGAGTCGCTTTTCGGTGAGAGAGAACGCGATCGAAAAATGCGTAGCGCAAACGCCGCGCCGCCTCTTCCATATTCCAACCGTTTTGCGCCGCCGCGGCCCGCACATCTTCGCGTGCGCTTACAAATCCCAGCCTGCTTGCCCGTGCCATTTCTTCAACGAAGCCGGCATCGCGATCCGATTCTTCGCCGCGCAGCATGTGATCGAAATGGACTACGACGAGCGCGACTCCGAGTTCGTCGCGAAGTGATTCGAGTACACGCAACAGCGCTACAGAATCAGCGCCGCCGGAGACGGCAACGCCAACGCGGTCACCGGCTGACGCCATTCGCGATTCGCGAATGAAATCGAGCACGCGCTGTTCGAGTGCTGTACGCATAGGTTGAATTGTACCGAGTTTGAACTCTGACTGGTTCCCTATCGTAGCAGCCGCGGCGAAAGGGGTCGAGGGCGGGGGTTCGATCTTGCTCGAGATTCAAGAAACGCGCGCGTCAGGTGCGATCGGCCACCTGCTGCGTAAACAGATCCCGGCTGTATGAGATTCGCCGGTCGAGAGCGACGGCAGCGAAGTGCGAGCAGTTCTGGCGTTCTCGTTCGGTCCACGGCCCGAAGCCAGGAATCAGGAACGTCGAGAAATACTTGATGATGCGGAGCAGGCCGTAGTACGTGCCAACGGCGCGAATCTCGGTCTCATCGTCGCCTTGTTCGGGGCACAAGCGCACTAACTGAACCAGCTTCGAGAAGTCGTCGGCGCCCACGCTGCGATTGGCGATGCCGCTGACCTCGCGCACCCGGTCCGACAATTCGACCTTCCGGCTGACCGCCAGAACCGACCGGCAATACGACACGAAGAACTGCAGGAATACAGCCACCGATATGACGCAAATAAGTGCTGCTGCCATTATCGAGCCCTCGCTACTAACCGAGCCGTTGCCAGCCTTGACTCCTCGGAAACTTTTGCGAACGTATAGGCCCAGGCGATCGGCAGCCAGACTCCCATGATCGGTGGAACCCAGCGGAGAACGGCGGGCTGCAGGACTGGGAACAGATTCCGCAGCGCATACGTGCATGCCGTCGCGCTGAAATAGACGCCCAGCGCCAGCACCATCTGAATAAGCCGAGTGCGAGTTTCACGCAGCTTGAGGATCGCGCCCCACAGGAGGTACGTCAGGACCATTCCCACAAAATGCAGATTTTGTCCCAACTCCACTACAAAGCGGGTCGTCAGATGACTGCGGTTTTCATGAACCACTATGTAGGAGAAGAGAGCCGTAGCAAGCAAGAGTAAGACGGCGGCTCCGCGAATGTAGCCAGTAACATTCATCTCGCGGAACATTTGCTGATAGAACTGGATGATCGTCCAGAACAGCAAGATCGTTAGAAGACTTTCCGTATAGTAGTAGTAGTAGAAGTATTGTTGCGACGTAAAGCCGTAGTGCTCAACGTAGAAATACTGCCCGCAGTTCACGAAAGCTGCGCAAAGCATGTAGATTGTCAGGGGTAAGTAGCGAAGGAGATCTCTGCGGTAGAATACGCACACCACTACGCCGATTTCCACGAGGAAACCTACGATCCAAAGTGCGTAATCAAACGGGCCAAGCATTGAACCTGGTTTTCCGAGGCTTGACCCAGCCAACTCCCGCTAGTGCGGGACCGTCCCTTTAACTACCAGGGCGACGGCGGCATTGGTCCGCTGGTATTCGCCCAAGGTGAAGGCGGCATCGGACCACTGGTGTTGGCTGCCAGCCAAGGCGACGGCGGCATAGGACCGCTCGTATTCGCCCAGGGTGACGGTGGCATCGGGCCGCTCGTGTTAGCCAGCGCCTGAAGACCCATCGCGCTGGTCAATACGAGCAGAACCATTACAGCCACAAGCGACCACTTAGACATTGACCCCTCCGAGTAGTGGAAACTACGCGGGGGAGCTTATAAGCGGTCTCTTGCCGTCAAGAGGGAAATTTTAGGGGCGTGTGTCTAAACGGTACACACCCCTCCCTCCCTGGCGAGGCCAGAGCCTCTACGAATTGTCGAGGACGAAAGTAGCGTTCGGGAGTGGTGCGGTCAATGTTACGAAGGTACTACAGTTTCGGGACTTTCAAATGTGCAGCTCATCCAACGTTTCACGCCGGCACAGCACATTTGCACAATAAAATAGGCCCTATTTCGCGGTTGTGTGCCTGCCTTTCTTGCGCGATCGAAAATTGACAGGCGGAGCGAATCCAATTATTCTGTTCCCCTGATGTTTGCCTCCTTCTATTAGCGATTCTCTCTCGCCCTGCACCGGGCGCTGATTTCGGTATCTCGTTTTGTCCCGAACCCTGTAACCCTGTGTTTCCGCACCTATGAGGCTTGTATATGGCGAAGCTGACGTTATTTGAAAAACTGGACCGAATCGAATCGCGCTACGACGAAATGACGGGCGAGCTTTCGGCCGGCGCCGTTACAGACACCGACCGTTTCCAGAAGCTCGCCAAGTCGCATTCCGACCTGGGCGTCATCGTGACGAAATATCGCGAGTGGAAAGACATTCAGCATGCGCTCGAGGGCGCGAAGCAGTTGTACACCGAGTCAACCGACGCCGAAATGAAGCAGATGGCCCATGACGAGCAGCGTGAACTCGAAGCGCGCCTCGCGCCTGTCGAGCGTGAATTGAAGCTCCTGCTCATCCCCAAGGATCCGAACGACGAAAAGAACGTAATCGTCGAGATCCGCGCCGGCACGGGTGGCGACGAGGCTTCGCTATTCGCGGCCGAGCTTTTCCGGATGTATTCGCGGTACGCCGAATCGCAGGGATGGAAAGTGGAGATTCTGGAGAGCTCACCGTCGTCCATCGGTGGAATGAAGGAAGTGGTCGCCGCCATTCAGGGCAAAAAAGTTTATTCCAAGCTGAAATACGAAAGCGGCGTGCATCGAGTGCAGCGCGTCCCGGCCACCGAGCAGCAGGGCCGCATTCACACCTCTGCTGCCACCGTTGCTGTGCTGCCGGAAGCGGAAGACATCGACATCAAGATCGAAGCAAAAGATTTGCGCATCGATACTTTTTGCTCTTCCGGACCTGGCGGGCAATCCGTGAATACCACCTACTCGGCCGTGCGCATCACGCACATTCCGAGCGGACTCGTCGTCTCGCAGCAGGACGAAAAATCGCAAATCAAGAATCGCGCGAAAGCGATGCGAGTGCTGCGGTCTCGTTTATACGAAGCAGAGCAAGAGAAACAGCACGCCGCCCTCGCCGCCGAGAGAAAAGGCCAAATTAAAACCGGCGATCGCTCCGAAAAAATTCGGACGTACAATTTCCCGCAGAACCGCATCACCGACCATCGCATCAACTTCACGCTGCATCAGCTCACCGAAGGCATGGACGGAAAGATCGGCTCGCTCGTCGATTCGCTGGTTACGCATTTCGAATCCGAGCGGCTCAATGAGGAGCTCGACGAATCGTGATCGCGCCGGCGCCTGCTATGGACTCGCGTGCGGCATTGCGACAAGCGATGGCGACTCTCCGCGCCGCGGAAGTTCCTTCGCATTCGCTCGCCGCTGAACTCCTTCTTATGCATGTTCTGGGGCGCGACCGCGCTTGGATTTATACCCATCCCGAAGACATGCTTGAACCGGCGGCCGTCGATCGCTATTTCGCTCTGGTCGCCCGTCGTGCCGCCGGCGAACCAACTCAATACCTCACCGGCAAGCAGGAATTCTGGGGGTTTGAATTCGAAGTTACGCCTGCGGTCCTGATCCCGCGCCCGGAAACGGAGCATGTTGTCGAAGTCGCTCTTGAACGCCTCGGGGCGCGCGGGATCTCGATCAACATGACGACCGGGCTTCCGAGTCCAGCACTCCAAATCGCGGATGTGGGTACCGGTTCCGGATGCATCGCGGTCGCGCTGGCGCACGAGTTGCCGCATGCCGAAATTCTCGCGACGGACATTTCAGCCCAGGCGCTGGAAGTTGCGCGGCGCAACGCGTCTCGTCACGGCCTTGCGGATCGCGTTCTCTTCCTGCAAACGGATTTGCTCGAGTCTGTAAATGAAGCAGACTCATTTGATCTCATCGCCAGCAATCCTCCTTATGTCGCGCGCAATGACTCGCACCAACTTCCGCGCGAAGTGCGCGAACACGAGCCGGCCTCGGCGCTATTTGGCGGTCCGACCGGTGCCGAAATTTATCCTCGGCTTGTCGAACAGGCGGCGTCATTGCTGCGGCACAGAGGAATTTTGGTGCTTGAGCTTGGATACAATTCGCTCGAGCACGTGCGTCCACTGCTCTACGGCCAGCCGGCGTGGGTGAACGTCAGCGTCACAAACGATCTGGCCGGCATTCCGCGCGTTGTCGCTGCAGAGCGATCCTGAACCCCGAGCGCAGGGCGCGCACTTCGATCCACCCGCGCCGTTCCCGATTCCTCGTTGTATAGTTGCTTCACAGGATGGCGATGCCGAAGCTGGCCCAGTTCCGCGCCAAGCACGACGCCCCGCTGCAAGTCACCGCGGATTCTCCCGCTTCGATTTTGCATATTGATATGGACGCGTTTTTCGTTTCCGTCGAGCTGCTGGCTCGGCCGGAACTGCGCGGATTCCCCGTCGTGGTAGGCGGCCAACGCGATCAGCGGGGCGTAGTTTCCGCAGCGAGTTACGAAGCTCGAAAATTCGGCGTCCACTCCGCGATGCCGCTGCGCACCGCCGCAAAGCTTTGCCCGCAAGCCATTTTTCTCGATGGGCACCATCAACTCTATGGCGAATGGAGCGATCGCGTCGCAACCATTCTAGGGAAGTTTTCACCGGTAGTCGAAATGGCCTCAATTGACGAAGCGTACCTCGACCTCGCTGGTACAGAACGCATGCACGGGCCGCCGCTCGCGGCCGCCCACAAACTCCTGCTCGAAATCACCGCTACGACAAGTCTGCCCTGCTCCGGCGGACTTGGCGCCACGCGCCTCGTCGCAAAAGTTGCCAGCGATCAAGCCAAGCCCCGAGGTCTGGTCTGGGTCGCTCCCGGAAGCGAAGCGGCATTTCTCGCCCCGCTTGCCGTACGCAGAATTCCTGGAATCGGCAAAGTCACCGAGGCCGCCTTGAAATCGCTCGGCATCGACACGGTCGGTCAGTTGCAAAAAATCGCGCTCGAACAATTGGAAGAAACATTTGGCCGCTGGGGCACCGCGCTGTTCCGCAAAGCCCATGGAATCGATTCCTATGAATTTTTTATCGACGCCGAACCTAAATCCATTTCGCACAATCAGACTTTCGGCGTCGACACCAGCGACCGCACCACGCTCGAATCCACGCTTAGCCACCTGTGCCAGAAAGCGTCGAAGCGCCTGCGCGATGCAGGCTTGCGCGCGCGAACCGTGAGCCTCACGCTTCGCTACACCGATTTCAAGACCATCACCCGCAGCCACACGCTCGGCGAGCCTTCAGACCTCGACGAAATATTTCTGCGCACGATTCGCGAACTTTTCGCGCACGCATGGAATGGAATTGAAATGTTGCGCCTGGTCGGCGTCGAGCTCTCGGCATTTTCCTCGGGCGCCGCGCAACTCGATCTGCTCGATCCCGGCCGCCGCGAAAAACTCGAGCGCCTCGCTCGCACCACCGATCGCCTGCGCGACCGCTTCGGCTTCTCGAAAGTGCAATTCGGAGGCTCGCTCGCGAATCGCGACCACCGCGACGAATAGCCGTCGCTCGAACAGCGCGCGCGGGAATGCTAACGAATTTCGCAGCAGCGACGCGCCTGTCCTATAATCCCTCCGCCGATGTCATCCGCTCCCATCCCCGCAGCCGCGCCAAAACGCTCGATGCGTACACGCGCTCGCGATTTCTGGGCCCGCGTCACCGAAGGCCTCGAAATCGAACAACTCTGGGGACAATTCCGCGCCGAAGCCGAAGCGAGCTACGGACTCTACTCGAAAGATGTGGATTGGGACGTAATCCGCAGCGAAAAAAGAAGGTGGAAGCGGCCGCTCCTCGCAGGTTGGGCGCTTTTCCAGGCGCTGCTGATGAAACTTTCCCCGGCCCGCCGCGTCTTGCTCCTCGTCGCGATCGTTCTTCTCGTCGTTCAGCCCGAGATTCACACCGGCGGAGGCCAATCTG
>CAWFGI010000017.1:2500-35674 GCA_963815265.1 uncultured Acidobacteriota bacterium
AACTCGACCGCCGCAGCAAGAGTCTCACCGCCGCCGAAAAGGAACTGGCTGAGCTGCTCACGCTCTTGATCGAAAACTTCGAGGAAACGCGGTATCGTTTGCCGCGCGCGAAGCCCTTGGAAGCCCTGCGCTTTTTGATGGACCAGCACGAGCTTAAGCAAAAGGATCTGGTAAAGGTATTCGGAACCGCGAGCATCGTCTCTGAAGTTCTCAGCGGCAAGCGAGAATTGAATAAGGAACACATCAAGCGTCTCAGCCGCAGATTCCACGTTTCTCCTGAGCTGTTCTTTTGAAGCCTTGACGAAAAACAGGTCTCCCCGGATGCTACGTCCGTGAGTTCTCCTCAATTTCTAGCCACCATCTACAAAATCTGGATGCTGCGCTACGTGGACGTCCCCGAAGATATCGGCCTCACCCTCGCGAAAGAATACGCCGCCGCAACAAAGCCAGCCAAACGGAGCGGAAAGAAATCACTCCCGAAACACATTCCAGTCGTCGCCACCTCGAATAGTCGCAGCACACGCACCACCCTCGTCCCCGCAGGCGCCGGACGCTACCGCCTCCAGGTAAACGCCACGCTCCGCAAAGCCTCCCGCGCCGACGTCGGCGAAGTCATCGGCATCTCGCTCAAAATCGATGTCGCATCTCGCGACCTGCCCGTTCCCCCCGAACTCGAAGCCGCTCTGAAATCCCGTCCGCGCCTGAAAAAAGAATTCGACCGCCTTACCACGGCCGGCCGCATGCAATTCCTCCGCTGGTTCTCCGCCAAATCGCCTGAAGGCCGTAAGAAGCGCCTCCCCCGCGCCCTCGAAGTCCTCACTGAGCGCGCCGTCTTCCGCAAACCAAAATCCCCCAAGAAATAATCCGCACACCGCAAGCATGCACTGCACCGGGAGCCACGACGACGCCGTCCTCGTCGTGGGCCCCTCTCTCTGTCTTCTTGTCTCCCCGCCTTCTTGCCGCTATCTTTAATCCGCCAACGCTATGCAAGCATCCGGAATCCACAGCATCGAACTGATTTTCCTCCTCCTGCTGCTCTTCGTCGCAGGCCTGGCCGCTCTCGCCAAGCGTTTCCAAACGCCCTACCCAATCATTCTCGTCATCGGCGGCCTCATCCTCAGCTTTTTTCCCCGCATACCGCGCGTCGCCCTGAATCCAGACATGGTTTTTCTAATAATCCTTCCGCCCCTCCTTTTCTCCTCGGCATTCACCACCTCATGGCGCGACTTCCGCTACAACCTCGTCAGCATCTCCATGCTCGCCCTCGGTCTCGTAGTCTTTACCGTTCGCGGCGTCGCTTCCATTTCTCACTGGATTCTTCCCGGTTTCGATTTCCGCCTCGGCCTCGTTCTAGGCGCTGTAGTCAGCACCACCGACGCGATCGCCGCCACCGCAATCGCTCAGCGCCTCGGCATACCCAAACGCATCACTTCCGTGATTGAAGGTGAAAGCCTCGTCAACGACGCCAGCGGCCTGCTCGCTCTCGAATTCGCAGTCGCGCTCGTCGTCTCCGGGGAAGTCCCCAGTCTCGCAGTAAGGACCGGGCGGCTTATTTACCTCATCGCTGGCAGCATCGTAATCGGCCTGATCATTGCCAGGCTGATCTACTACCTCGAAACCAAAATTGACGACTCATCCATTGAAATCACCATCAGCCTCATCGCTCCCTACTTCGCATACCTCGCGGGCGAAAGCGCCCACGCTTCCGGCGTTCTCGCCACCGTCGTCTGCGGTCTCTACCTCGGACACAAAAGTTCGCTCTATCTCTCCCTCGGCGCGCGCCTGAAAGGCTACGCCGTCTGGGACACACTCACGTTCATCCTGAATGGTTTTGTTTTTATCCTGCTAGGTCTTCAGCTTCCCTACGTTCTCGAAGGAATTCACGAATATACGATTGGACGCTTGCTCTTGCTCGGAGCCATGTTCAGCGCGGTCGTCATTCTTCTCCGTATGGTTTGGGTCTATCCCGGTGCCTTGGTATCAAATTTCATTCGGCGTCGTTTGTTTCATCAGCCGGAGCCGTTTCCCAATCCCCGCTCGATCGTAGTTGTCGGCTGGACGGGCATGCGCGGCGTTGTCGCCCTGGCTGCTGCCATCTCGCTGCCGGAATATCTCCACGATGGCTCGCCTTTTCCGCAGCGCAACCTCATAATCTTCCTCACCTTCTCCGTAATCTTTGTCACCCTCGTCTTGCAAGGCCTCACTCTTCCCCCGCTCATTCGCGCTCTCGGCCTGTCCGAAACGAACGAGAGAGATCCCGAAGAAGAAAAAGCTCGCCGCGACATGATCGAGGCCGCCCTCGCCTATCTCGAAGCTACCCGCGAGAACGACGCTGCCGAATTCGAGCCCGTCTACGATGAATTGATCCACATCCAGCGCCACCGCCTGAGCCGCCTGGAAACCAAGGAAGGCGCCGCAGATGCCGAGCAGGACCCCAAGCACTATGACCGTTACTTCGAGCTGTCGCGCCAGGTCCGCTCCGTTCAGCGCGCCACAATCCTCAATCTCCGCAATCAGAATCAAATCAACGACGAAACCCTCCGCAAACTCGAATACGAGCTCGACCTCCTCGACACCCAATCCTCAGCCGCCGCCGCCCGTTAACAAATACAGGACCAAACCCTGACGCGATGATGGGGTAAAATCCCCCGCACAGTGTCTCGGACCGAGAAGCTCATCAATCAGATCCTGCGAGGAAATGCCGATGCCAATATTCCGTTCACAGGCATGGTGCGGGTTCTTAAACAACTTGGATTCGAGGAGAGAATCCGCGGAAGTCACCATATCTTTTCACGCGAGGGGATAGCGGAAATCTTGAACCTACAATCGAAAGGTCCAAAGTGCAAACCCTACCAGGTAAAACAGGTTCGAAATGTTATAATCAAATATCGCCTCGCCGGAGCTCTCGATGCCAAAGTATGAAGTCATCATCTACTGGAGTGCTGAAGACGACTCCTTCATAGCCGAGGTCCCAGAACTGCCAGGATGCGCCGCAGATGGGAAGACTTACCAGCAGGCGTTAGCTAACGTCGAAATTATCATCCGCGAATGGATCGCAACGGCAAAAGAGTTAAATCGCCCCATCCCTGCGCCAAAGGGACGTCTCGTCTTCGCTTGAGCGCGATCCGGATTCACACGCCCGCTATAATCTCATTCCGATGAAATCAATCTATTCGTTCTCACTCGCGCTCGTCTTGCTATCGTGCGTTGCATCATCCGCCCGACCCATCCAAAAACAAACCGCCCCCGCCGATCGCCTCGGCCTAACCTGCACCCAAATCCTCCAAATGTCATCGACCGACTGGACAAAAAAATTCACCGCCGCAAAGGACCCGAACGAACCCAGCACGCTCCAGGCAATCTCCACCTACGGCAAATGCTACGAGGCACGCACCACCCGCCTCGCCGCCTCTCTCGCAAAATCAGGAAAGGGCCCACTAATGGGCGCACGCGGAAATTTCGGCGATTTCGACCGCGCCCTCACCGACTTCACCGCCAAAGCCCTCGCCGCCACCGACCCACCCGCGGACGCCCAAAAGAAAGCCTACGCCGCGCTCTACGCAAAACAGTTCCGCTACCTATTTTATGAAGCCTATGTCGAACACCTTGATACGCGTAACATTTTCTTAGCCGCTCCGGAAGACGCAGGCGATATGGGGAAAGTCAAAATCACTTTGGTGAGCTTTTGGGGCTACTCCCAGAGAACAAAATGCACGAAATCCACAAGTCATTCGCGGAAGTTCTCGACAAAGCAGTGGTCGATCGTGACAGGAGACTTCAACTCTATCTCTTTGTCATCTTCCTCCTCGAATCCCCGTCAGAAACTCCGTACTCCCCGCCCCCGTTTTGACCGGCTCCTTTGTTTCTTTTCGTAGCGCGGCATGCTGCCGGTTCGTTTCGCCTTTTCCGTATTTGAAACTAAAGTTTTGAATTTGAGATCGTCTCTCTGCCTTTCAGTAGCACAGGCATTCCTGCCTGTGCCAACGTAACACCACGCCTCGATCGTCAATTCTTGGCACGCTTCCCGACATCGTTCCTTCGTCCTCAAGTCAAATCAGAGCGGCCAACGGTCGCGTTTTTTCATCGCCCACAACAAGCGCCGTAGGCGCGGCACACACTTAGCCCATGGTGGAAACCCTGGGTACCGATTGCCGAAGTCATTTCAGCGCCGTAGGTGCGACATATTTCCCACTCCATGCCCCGCACCTAAGCCATACGCTGTTTTTAAACTTGTAAAGTAGTTACCAGTACGTTACCATCAGTCGTGCGTTTTACGGACAACTCGCGCGGGATGCATCAATCAGCCCCCACAGCCAGATCCGCGCGCCAAAACCTCTCCTATAATGCCGTCATTCCTCCCATCTCCCGTCGCAGTCCCGCATTTCTAATCGCAAATCTGGAATTAGAATTCAGTCTAACCCCCATAAGAATCAGCAATCTAAGATTTTCTAATCGCAAATTTTTCACGATTTCTTGCCCTGAGGAACAAAGGTTTCAACCAGCGTCGCCTTCCTCCCGCCCCAACCCGCTCCCCACTCATCACCCGTTCACTCGCCACTGCCTTTCCCTGGCCGCTAATCGAGACACCGCGATTAGAATTCCGCCCAACCCCCACAAAACAAAGCCCACTACCAATTTCTAATCGAGACAAAAATGCCCTTTTCGCAGCGCAAAAACCGGCAATAGTTGGCTTCCCTCGCCCTACTTTGGTAGTCTCCCCTCTCTTGACTCAGGAGACCCAATGACACCCCGGAAGTTCCTGGCTTTCGCGGTTTTCGTGTGCTTCGCAGTTCCCGTATCGCTGATCAGCGCGCAAAAGGACGACGCTACCAATCAACTCGCGCACGACATCTATAAGCAGCTCATCGAAATCAACACCACCGATTCAGTCGGCAGCACCACCGTCGCCGCCGAAGCCATGGCCAAACGCCTGCGCGACGCTGGCTATCCCGAGACCGACATTTTCATTGGCGGCCCCAATCCGCGAAAAGGAAACCTCGTCGCCCGGCTTCACGGCACCGGCGCTCGCAAACCGATTCTCATGATCGGCCATCTCGATGTAGTCGAAGCGCGGCGCGAAGATTGGTCCGTCGATCCGTTTCAACTCCTCGAAAAAGACGGCTACTTCTACGGTCGCGGCTCGATCGACATGAAATCCGGCGACACGTTCCTGATGATGACGATGATTCGGCTAAAAAAGGAAGGCTACAAACCCGACCGCGACATCATCATGGCTCTCACCGCCGATGAAGAAGGCGGGCAGTCCAACGGCGTCAACTGGTTGCTGAAGAATCATCGCGATTTGATTGACGCGGAGTTCATCCTAAATCCTGATGGCGGCACTTTTCAGATGGTCAATGGGAAGAAGTCCATGGTCGCGATTCAGGCCAGCGAAAAGCTCTATCAGGATTTCGAACTGAAGGTCACGAATCCCGGCGGCCATAGTTCGCTGCCCGTTCCCGACAATGCCATCTACGAACTGGCCGAAGGGCTCACGCGTCTCGAACATTATAAATTTCCATTCGAGCTCAATGATGTGACGCGTTCCTACCTCGATCACATGTCCGCAATCGTGGGAGGAGATCTGGGCGCAGACATGAAAGCTGTTTTAAAGGATCCGCCTGATGCGGCTGCGATCGACCGCTTGTCGCGAAGGCCGTTCTACAACGGGATCACCCATACCACATGCGTCGCCACCCGCCTCGATGCCGGCCATGCCAACAACGCGCTGCCGCAAATGGCTCGCGCCAATGTGAATTGCCGCATTCTCCCCTCGCACTCGGTGGAAGAAACTCAAGCCACGCTCGTGAAGGTTCTCAACGAACCCAAAATCTCGGTGACGCCAGTCCTTATCGGCGCGCTCGTTGCGCAAAAGAATCCCCCCTCACCGCTGCGTCCGGACGTGATGGGAGCCCTCGAGAAGGTCACACAGGAAATGTGGCCGGGGGTTACCGTAGTTCCAGTGATGGAAACCGGCGCCTCGGACGGTGCCTACTCGCGCGCCGCCGGAATTCCAACCTACGGGATTTCCGGCATGTGGATGGATCCCAACGACGACCGCTCGCACGGTCGCGACGAGCGCCTCGAGGTTTGGTCCTTTTATACTGGCGTGGATTTTTACTACCGCTTCGTGAAAGTTCTCAGTTCGGGCCAATAAAATTTCAGCGCCAACAAAATTCCAGCGAGAGACGACCGCTAAATGAGCCTGATGCGAACCGCGATCTTGAAGGCTTCCGCGAACCCGTGGATGCGCAAGAACGCGCCGCGTTACGGATTCTTGCGCCGCACCGTCACCCGCTTCATGCCCGGCGAAACGATTGACGACGCCCTCGCGGCCGCGCGCCAGCTCGCCGAAAAGCGAATCGCCACCCTCGTCACGCAACTCGGCGAAAACATCGAGAACCGCTCCGAAGCGGAGTCGGTCACCAATCACTATCTCGACGTCCTCAAGCGCATCAGTACGGCGAGTCTGCCCACCGAAGTTTCCGTGAAGCTCACGCAGCTCGGCCTCGATCTCGATCGCGAATTCTGTTACGCCAATCTCGCAAAACTCATCGAAGCCACGCCGCCGGACAAAACACTCTGGATCGACATGGAGCAAAGCCCGTACGTGGACGTCACCTTGGAAATTTATCTGCGCGCCCGCAAAGCGTATGCGAACGTCGGCGTTTGCGTTCAGGCCTATCTGTATCGCACGCAGAAGGACCTGGATTCGCTGATTGCCATCGGCGCAGCCGTCCGCCTGGTGAAAGGCGCGTACAACGAGCCCGCCGAAATTGCATATCCGCGCAAGAACGATGTCGATGCGAGTTACATGGAACTTGCCAAGAGATTGTTAAGCCCGGAAGCTCGCCGCGCAGGCGTGCGCGCCGCCATCGCCACTCACGATCGCGCATTGATCGCGAGCCTCATCGAATGGGCCACAGCGCAAGGGGTCCCGAAGAATCGCCTCGAATTTCAAATGCTCTACGGCATCCAACGCGCCGAACAATTGCGCCTCGCGCAAGAAGGCTATCGTTCCGCCGTCCTGATTTCCTACGGCACGTTCTGGTATCCGTGGTTCATGCGCCGCCTCGCCGAGCGCCCCGCCAACGTTCTCTTCCTCGCTCGTAATTTCTTCGGCAGCTAGTCTTAGCCCGCGCTGGAACTGAACATTTCGCTGCCGCGTTGCGTACCTCCGTCATCGTCCGAGGTGCACCGATGAAAAATTTGTGGCAGGACGTCCGCTACGGACTCCGCATGCTCGCGAAGAGCCCCGGCTTCACAGCCGTCGCGGTGCTTACTCTTGCCGCCGGCATCGGCGCGAACACCGCCGTGTTCAGCGTCATCAATTCCTTCTTGTTTTCTCCCTTGCCGGTTCGGGATCCAAACCGCCTCGTTGTTGTCGCCTGCCACGACACGAAAAACGCCTACCCGCATGAGATTTCGCGGCTGGATTTCAAAGATCTCGAAGCGCAGAACAACGTGCTGTCGGACATGACCGCCTATTTGATTCACTTCGCAGGCCTCAGCGCGGATCACCGCAGCGAGCGCGTCCTCGTCACGTACGTGGAGGGAAATTACTTCACGTCACTTGGAATCCAGCCTTTGCTGGGCCGCGTTTTCCTTCCGTCGGAAGGCCAGACGCCGGGAAAAGATCCAATTCTTGTTCTTGGCTATGCGTACTGGATGCGGCGTTTCAACGGCGACCCCGGAGTGATCGGCAAGACCGTTGATCTCGACGGCCATCCGGTGACGATTGTCGGCGTTACGCCCAAGGAATTTCACGGGACCTTCTTCATCGTGGAGTCCAATGTCTACGCGCCGCTGGCTTCGCTCACCGATAGTCCGGAATCCCAGAGAATTCTCCATGGACGCGACGAGCGCCAGATGCGCGCGCTTGCGCACTTGAAGCCGGGCGTCACGATCCCGCAAGCGCGTGCCGCGCTCCAGATAATCGCCGACCGGCTCGGTTCCGAACATCCGGACACGAACAAGGGCGTCCAGATGGACGTGATCTCGGAGAAGCTGGCACGGCCGGAAGCGGGAAGCGCGAGCGCGTGGCCTATGATCGCCACGGTGTTTCTCAGCCTCGTCGGCCTGATTCTGCTTGTCACCTGTGTGAACGTCACGAACCTGCTTCTCTCTCGCGCATCTGTGCGCTCGAAAGAAATGGCGATTCGCGCCGCGCTTGGCGCTGGGCGCGGCCGCATGTTCCGCCAGTTGCTCAGCGAGAGCGTGCTGATCTCCATTTTTGGCGGACTCGGAGGCGTTGCCCTCGGTCTTTATTTGATGAGATGGATCGAAGCGATTCGTCTTCCCGGCGACTTTCCGTTGCGCACTGACCTTCCGTTTGATTGGCGCATGTTTGCCTATGTGGCGTCGATCGCCATCGCAGCCGGACTGCTGGCAGGACTTGTCCCGGCATGGCGTGCTTCGAGGTTGGACCTGAACGAAATCCTGCGCGAGAGTGGGCGGTCGCTTACTGGCGGCGCCGGCCACACGCGGATTCGGAATGCGCTGGTGATCGCGCAAGCAGCGGGGTCCCTGGCTGTGCTGATCATTGCAGCACTTTTCCTGCGGAGCCTGGAACGCGCGCAGAAGCTGGATATCGGGCTCAATCCCAATCACGTCCTGAATCTCACGATGGACGTGCAGCAACTCGGACTCGATGAAACTCGCGGGCAAAGTTTCTACCGCCAGCTCGGCGAGCGCATTCGCGCGCTTCCCGGAGTGGAATCGGCGAGCTTCGCCTACTCGGTCCCCATGGGTTATTACAGCCAATGGAATGAAGTGTGGAAGGAAGGCCAGGAAGGAATGCCGGAGGGCGACGTGCCGCGGTTCCCTCATAACAAAATGGATTCCGGGTATTTCGCCACGATGGGAATTGCGATTCTCAGTGGAAGGCCGATCGACGAGCATGACCAGAGCGGGTCACCGCGAGTAGCCGTAATCAACGAGACGATGGCCCGGCAATTCTGGCCCGGGCAGAATCCCATCGGCCATCATTTCCGTTACGGCTCGAGTCAGGCGCCGGAAGTGGAGGTGGTAGGCGTGGCGCGGGACGGAAAGTACGCATTCATCGCCGAGGATCCGCGTCCTTACTTCTATGTGCCGCTGGTGCAGGATTATTCGTCGGTTCGTGTGCTGCACGTGCGCACGGCGGCTGTTTCTTCAGTCCCGCTCACACGAGCGATCGAAGACCAGGTGCATTCGCTCGAACCCGATTTGCCCGTTTTCGACATAATGACGATGCACGATGCGCTTCAGGGTGGCAATGGCTTCCTGTTGATGCGCCTGGCCGCTCAATTTGCGGGCGCGCTCGGCGGACTGGGACTGCTGCTTGCGGTGGTCGGCGTCTATGGAGTGATTTCCTACGCAGTGAACCAGCGGATTCACGAGATTGGAATTCGGATGGCGCTCGGCGCGCAACGCGAAAATATTCTCGGCCTCGTGATGGCCCAAGGTCTGAAACTTGTGGGGATTGGCCTCGCGGCTGGACTGGTGATTTCCCTGGCGGCTAGGAAAGTAGTAGCGAACCTGCTGGTGAACACAGCGGCGGTGGATCCCATCGCATACGCACTCGCGACGTTGTTGCTCTTCGCGGTTGCTGCACTGGCTTGTTACATTCCGGCGCGACGCGCCATGCGAACTGATCCACTCGTAGCGTTGCGATACGAGTGAATTCGAATCTTTAGGGTTTTGCTTCGTCCTGGGCAGACGCTGGCTGAGCCGCCGGCGATTCTGGCTGCGGAGCAGGCGCAGGTTGCTGAGCCGCGATGTGGCGTATGGTTTGCGTTTTTCGTTTTGGCACCGCGGCAGCCGACAGCGATTGGTTGACGGTTAAGATCGTATCGCCGTGGACTACTACGCGGAAGCGCCTGTCGGTGGCTTTGATTGCGGGCGTGTCTTTGTGAAATCCGGTCAGGAAATACGGATAGCCTTCAAAGTTTTTGGTGTGTTCGTTGTCCGGCTGTTTCACCGCAAAATTCAGGGGAATGCGTTCGCCGTTGGTGGCCATGATGTCCTGCATGAACCATGCCACCGCGCCCGAGCCATGTGCTCCCGCCGGCCGCACTGCGAGGACACGCGCACGCGCTTCTGAGCCACGCACTACGATCGGTACACCGTCCACGACAAGATCCTCGACAGCTTCCATTTCAACGACCGTTCCTTCCTGCACTTCTTCCGAGGAAACATTGCCGTTCAATTCGACTTCGAACGCGGTGCCGTCAGGAACTTTGACGTCGACGCCTTCCGGAATTTTTTGTGCCGGCACACCGGTTGCGACCGGGGCCTGCAGCATCGCGAGGACTACTTTGTCGGAAACGCCTGCGGCGCGAAGCTTTTGAATCTGAGGTGGCGTCATATCGAAAGCGCATGGATTGGAGGAAATCTTCTTCAGCAGGAAATCCGAGCCCGGATGCATGGCGTGCATCGCCAGGACGTCATCGGTCGTCAGCGCAGAAGGCGGCGGCTGGGGGGCGCTGGGTTCAACGGGCTTGGGATCTTCCGTCAGGCCGAATGTATATACATGTTGCCGGGGCGGCGGCGCGTCGGCGAGATCGGCGAAGCGCACCCAGCCCATTCGTCCGTCTTGGGTTCGAACCTGAGCGAAGCTGCCTTTTTGGGCGACGATTTCAACTTTTTCGCTGCAGCGCAGTTTGCCGAGTTCTTCAAACCGCTCGGTCGTCTTGTACATCAGAACGTAAGCGTCATACGTTCCGCAAAGCGCATAGCTGGTGGAATCGGCCGCGCGCGCAGAAGTAGCGGCGGCGACGAGAACTAAAAACGCGAGGGTTCGAGCCTTCATCCTGTGCCCCAAGTCCGGAGCCCATGGAAACGGCGTGCCGGATTCACAAGAAATTAGCTAACGGATTCCATTGTTGCGGAAGGGTGAAAACTCTCCAATAGTACTTTGAGCCAGTCTGTCCTTAAGAGCTAAGGCGCAGCCGCAGTCGAGTTTCGACAATAAATTCCGGAGCAACCTAAAAAACTGTCCTAAAGGACAGTAGATTTCTCCTGTTCGATACCTGTAGATTGGGCACCCGCCCAGGAAAATTACATTTGAAATCTCCGAGGAACCTCGGATTGAGAGCGGAGAGTGCCATGGTCAACGTCGGTCTCGACCTCGTCGGCGAGTTTCGACAAGGTCTGAAGGCGCTGAAAAGCGGTTACCCCCAGAAAGCCCTCGTACACATGCGAACTGCGTTTGAATACGAAAAACACAACCCTTTCTATATTTCGTTTCTAGGCTTGTCGGTGGCGCGTGCGGAACGCCAATGGGATCGCGCGACCGAGCTGTGCGAAATCGCGGTGCAGTTACGGCGTAACGAATGCCAGTTTCATTTGAATCTGGCCGAAGTCTATGCGCTTGCAGGACGACGGGAGAAAGCGCTGGACACGATCGACGCGGCGCTAGCACGGTTTGGAAATGACGCGCGATTGGTGCGGGCGCGAAGCCGGGTGGAAAAACGGCGAGCTCCCATACTGCCATTCCTCACGCGCGATCATTTCTTGAATCGCACGATCGGGAAGATGCGGCACCGGACGCTGAACCGCTTCGGCAAGACGGCATAGCTAGCGCGCGGCCGAAATCCCGGCGCACCATCAGGAAAGTCGGAGAATTCGCTTACTAACCAGCGTGCGCTTGCATCTTAGCAACGAGCAGGCGTCCCTGGCGGCTTTCGAGGGCGAGCAGGGCTTTTTTATTTGGAAGACCACCGCCATAACCGACCAGGCTACCATTGCTGCCGATGACGCGATGGCACGGAATGATGATAGGAATTGGATTCGATCCGTTTGCCAGGCCGACGGCCCTCGAGGCGTTGGGGTTGCCCAGGCGTCGAGCCAGCTCACCGTAGGAAGTGGTTTTGCCGTAAGGAATGGTCTGAAGCATTTCCCAGACGCGAAGCTGAAATTCCGTGCCAATGAGCGACAACGGCAGATGGAACTCTTCCAACTCGCCGGTGAAATAAGCGCGCAACTGACGGATGGGTTCCTGTAACGGTGCCGGATCTTTGCGCCAATGTGATTCGGGATGCTCGGGCCGCTTGCCGGCTGCGAAACTGATCAGGCGGAGGCCGCGTTCGTCGGCGGCCAGCAACGTCTTGCCGAGCGGAGTTTCGTAGTGGGTGTAGCAGATTTCGGTCATAGGTTGTTCCCCTGCCGTTTAAATCGTACCGCAAACCCGGCTGTGCCTGCCATGCGATGTGAATGAAACAGCACAAGAGAAATGAACGATGTCTTGCGGGTGCCAAATATCGCGGTGGGCTAGTGTTGTTACGCGGGCACAGGCAGGAATGCCCGTGCTACTGAAAGGCGATGTCAAAGAGCCGGCAGGCTACAAGGGAAACTTCCTGCTTTCTTCGTATTTCTCTTTCGCAGTGAATTTCTAGCCTGGGACTGGACGCGATTGAACGGGTTGGTGGGGGATTCCTGCGACGTTGGGCGAGGAACTAGCGTTTGAGAGCAAGGGCGAGGTTCCGTCGTGAGATCGAGAAATAAGGATAGCGAGGCGAGTGGTGCATCGGTAGAGCACCCATCCGATTAAAACGCACAGGGCGATGAATGAAAAGAGAGTAATGAAGCCTGCAAAAAAGATGACAAAAGCGGCCGTCATTTGGAATATTGGATTGAGAAGTATGGGAAACGTCATCGTTAGCAACCTTTTGCGTTCACGGCGTCCTTGCGGTGGAACGCGGACCGCGACGAACGAGTCGTTCAGGCTGGTGTGGCGGGGCTGACTGCTTGAACTGACGGTACGCCCCGCGGCTATCGACGCCTATCGGCATAAGGCCTGATTCCGAGGGAGTTGTTGCTGTAAGCAAACCTATTGCGCGAGCCGCAGCCAAACCGGCGGTACGTAAACTCCAAAAAATATCTAAGGGCATTCCTTGATAGTGTTGAGCGAGGGACGCTAGTACCTTCTACTGTGCGAAGTCCCGGCCCCAGATAGATGCAAACCTGCCGAAGTGAAAGGGGGACATTCAATTATGAGCTCACGTGCAATGAGCTGTGCAGCCGCTACCGTGCTATTTGTTATCGGGCTTGCCGGGTGCTCGCGAAGCGACACGCGATCGCCGGCGGTGGCGGACGAAATCAGAAAATCGCTGGACCAATCCGGCTACAAGGACGTCTCAGTGAGCCAAGACCGCGAGAAAGGGGTGGTGACTCTTACCGGTCACGTGGCTGCAGACTCCGACAAGCAACAGGTGGAATCGATCGCGAAATCCATGTCGGTGGGGCAGGTGGTGGCGGACGAAATTCAGGTCCTGCCGGCAGGCGCGGAACACGATGCGAAAGCAGTGGACTCGGATCTGGACAAGGGTATCGACAAGAATCTAGATGCCGCGCTGATTCAGAACAGACTGAACAAAGACATCAGCTATGACGTGAAGAATGGAGTGGTGACGCTGAAAGGAAACGTGAATTCCGAAATCCGCCGTAACCAGGCGGCGCACATCGCTTCTTCCGTGCCGAACGTTCAGCAGGTGGTGAATGAGCTGCAGGTAAAAAATCAGAAAGCCAGTTCGTCGAATTAATTAAAACTAGCGCGCGTGAGCCATGGCTCAGGGCAGAACGAATTCGAAAACGAATTGAGGAGATCTTTATATGGTGCGATGGGCTTTGCTGTTTCTGGTTGTCGCGATCGTTGCGGGAATATTCGGATTTGCGGGGGTAATGGCGGCGGCTGCGGGAATCGCGAAGCTACTTTTTTACGTGTTCCTGGTTCTTTTCGTGGTTTCGCTGGCCATGAGCGTCGTTAGCCGGGCGTGAGATTAGAAAGCGCGAGCGACACGGTTGTGACGCGATTTAATCCATCAAAGGATTTGTACAATCTCCTCGCTGTAGTGGTGGCGGTTGTCACAATCGCTGCGCTCTACTTCGCGCGAATCGTTCTGATCCCGTTTGCATTGGCCGTTCTTTTCACCTTTATTCTCACGCCGGTGGTGCGGCTGCTCGAACGGGCTCGATTGGGGAGGACTTTCTCCAGTCTTTTGGTAGTTGTTCTTACGATTGGAGCGTGCGGCGGGCTGGGATGGGGCGTCTCGAAGCAATTTGAGCAGGTGGTGAATCAGCTGCCGTCGTACAAGGTCAATATCAAGGAAAAGTTGGCCTCGCTACACTGGTCCGATAGTCACACCTTGCATAACGCTTCCGAGACCGTAACGGAAATCAGCAAAGACCTCGCAGCCAAGCCAGCGCCATCCTCTTCGGGGGAATCCGAGCAAGCAGCCCGTTCCAGGAGCCACAGCGCCGTGCCGGCGCAACCGGTTCCGGTTCAAGTTATAGCGCCGCCCTCGCTGCCGCTCGATTCCCTGCAAAGCGTGCTTGGACTGCTTGCCCGCGCGCTAATCGTGGTAGTGTTCACGATTTTCATGCTGATTCGGCGCGAGGATCTGCGAAACCGGCTGATTTCGCTGATCGGTCACGGACACATTCATCTGGTGACCCAGACTCTTGACGAAGCGAGCTCGCGGGTGAGCAAGTATTTGTTGATGCAGTTTCTGGTGAACGTGGGCTACGGAATTTTTATTGGCATGGGACTTTATTTCATCGGGCTTCCCGGCGCACTTCTTTGGGGCGCGATTGTGGGAATTCTGAGATTTCTTCCGTACATTGGTCCACCGCTAGGCGGCATTATGCCGCTGATTCTTTCCATGGCTGTGTTCAGCGGCTGGTCGAAACCGCTGATGGTTCTGGGCCTCTTCGTTATTACGGAGCTGGCGCTTTCGAATCTCCTCGAGCCGATGCTATACGGCGCTCACACGGGAATTTCTTCGATGGCCATTGTGGTGGCGGCAATTTTCTGGACGGCGATCTGGGGACCCATCGGGCTTGTGGTATCGACTCCGCTGACCGTTTGTTTGCTGGTGGTTGGACGGCACGTACCGCAGTTGCGGTTCCTGCACATTTTGCTGGGCGATGAGCCGCCCCTGACGCCCGAGTCGCGTTTTTATCAGCGGCTGCTTGCGATGGACCACGAAGAAGCACGCGAGGTGCTGCAAAAATGCCTGAAGGAAATGAGCCTCGAAGAGCTTTATGAAAACGTGCTGATTCCGGCGTTGGGCATGGCGGAACAGGACCGGCATCAAAACCTGCTTCAGGACGAGAACGAAAAATTCATCAGCCAGAGCACGCGCGAATTGATTGACGAACTATGCGAGCCGCGCAATGGGGAAAGTCAACACGAGGCGGAGGGCGACGGAGCGGAAGCTTCGCCGAAGGCTGCGGCGCCTCATCCGGTGCGACCGCTAAGTATTATTTGTGTTCCGGCACGAGATGAAGCGGATGAAATTGTGGGCACCATGCTGGCACAGCTGCTTCAACAGGCGGGACATCGAGCTGAGTGCCTGGAGGTGGAAAGCGGCGAGCGGGTGATCGCGGAGATTTCGAGAGAGAAGCCGGACGTCGTTTGTATCTCGGCCCTTCCTCCCTTCGCGATACCTGCGGTGCGCGCGCTGTATGGCAGGATGCACGCGCAGAATCCCAATCAGAAAGTTCTGGTTGGTTTATGGCACTTCTCCGGGGACTCGACGAAACTCGGGCGGAGGCTCGCGTTGAAGGACGATTCGCGCGCATTTACGACGCTGGCGGAGCTAGTGCACGAGGTGCGGGAGATGTCTTCGGTGCCCGCGCAACTGGTGGAGCATTCTTAGGCTGAAAATTTGAATTTGGACTTTAGTTTCCCGGCGCCGATGGTTGTTGGAATCGGGTACTGTCTTTTATTCCCGGGCCAGTACAGGCATGATGGTATGGAAGGGGAATACTGGAATCAGTAGAATCCGCAATAAGGAATATGACCCCGATTCGAGTTAACTCGTCTTTATATAGAAATCATTCGCATGAAAACATCAACTGACGCAGTTACGACAATTGCGCCACGGGCCTGAATAGATTCAACTCAAGAGGAGGATTGATGCGTTATCTTCGTTATGCACTCTGCTTTTTGCTTTTGGGAATGCCGGTGCTATTCACGGCCGGTGCGGCTTCCGCCCAAGTTGCTATTTCCGTCGCGATTGCTCCGCCCGAATTGCCCGTGTACGAGCAGCCAGTTTGTCCGGGTGACGGTTATATCTGGACGCCTGGCTACTGGGCTTGGGACGGGAGCGATTACTACTGGGTGCCTGGCACTTGGGTGCTTGCGCCGCAAGTCGGTTACTTCTGGACTCCGCCGTACTGGGGCTGGGGCGGTTCTGCTTTTATTTTCCACGCAGGTTATTGGGGACCGACGGTGGGCTTCTACGGTGGAATCAACTATGGATTCGGCTACTTCGGCAATGGTTTCTCAGGTGGGCGATGGGAGGGAGGTCACTTCTTCTATAACACCGCGGTGTGGCACGTAAACAGAGAAGAGATCCACAACGTGTACGAGGAAAGGGTGAACGTAAGAGAAAATGTTCGAGTGAGCTACAACGGCGGACGGGGCGGAATTGACGCACGACCAACCCGCGAGGAAGAGGCTGCCGAGCACGAGCGGCATCTACCTCCCGCACAAGACCAGATACGTCATGAAGAGGCGGCTCGCTCGAATCGTGACCTAAGAAATTCCGTGAATCACGGGAGGCCGCCTGTGACTGCGACACAGCGTCCCGGAGAATTCAACGGGCACGAAGCGGCGCCGGCTAGAGAAACCACGCGAACCGAGACACCTTCGGGTCATGCGAACAACCCGGTGCATCCGAAAGATCTGCCCGCGTATCAACGTCCGGCAGCTCCGAATACGGGGAATGCAAAGACAGATCAGAAGTACCAGAAGCAGCAGGAAGACCTGGCCAAGAAACAGGATCAACAGCGGCAAAAACTCCAGCAGCAACAAGATAGGGAGCATCAACAGTACACAAAGCAGAACGCCAACGAAGCAAGGAATCAACAGCTGGAACAGAAGCACGCGCAGCAAACTCAGCAGCTACAGCAGAAGCACGTACAACAGCAACAGCAGCTACAACAGAAGCAGCAGCTACAACAGAAGCAGCAGCGGCACATCAAACGTCGGCGCCGAAGGAAAATAAACACTAGCGGTCCGGGAATACAAAACGGGCGGGGCACCTGCCGAAGGGCAAGCGCCTCGCCCGTTTCTTTTTCGGATCAATCGGATCAAGAAGGCGCGATGAGATTAGGAGGAGGACTTCTTCCTGGGGACTTTGGCGCCCTTCTTCCTCGCCTCCGAAAGTCCGATCGCGATTGCCTGTTTGCGGCTGGTTACTTTGCCGCCTCTGCCGCCCTTTCCAGAGCGGAGAGTCCCGCGCTTTTCGCGGTGCATGGCGCTCTTAACGCTCTTGCCCGCTGCTTTGCCATATCGTGCCATCACGCTTCTCCTTGTGCCTGATTTAGCAGAGACAACGCTGGTTGGCGATCAGAATGAGCTCTTGGCGCTTTTCGACGCATCGTCCAACCGATAAGAAGTGGTAAATTCATCCACCTGCTTTTCGGCTGCCTCTTTCGCGATTCCGTAGCGCTCTTGAATTTTGCCTACGAGTTGTTCTCTCTTGCCATTGATGGTGGTGAGGTCGTCGTCGGTGAGCTTTCCCCACTTTTCCTTGATCTTGCCGGTTGATTGCTTCCACTTGCCTTGGATTTGATCCCAGTTCATTTAACTCCTCCTGGAGTTCAGTAAGTTAGACAGCGCTTCCATAATGCATAGAGAGAGGGCCGTGCCGGAATACAGCGCACCGTGTACGTATTAGAACGGTGCGCGGTATGCGCGAATTGCGCGGGTGATCTCGCGAATGGCCGAAGCCCCTTTTTGAGGTGGCGGCACTGACGCAGTGTTTATCACGTTTTTCGACATGGCTAGGGCAACAAGATCCAGCGGTTACAGCGATTGCTTGATGGTGAGGGTTGGAGGGCGGGCCTAGTCTAGCGAGGCATTCTAAAAATCTCAGGGCGCGACCCTTTCAGGAGTGGTGTGATGGCGGAAAAAACGTTGAAGTCAGTTTTCGTGGATGAACTCCGCGATATTTACAATGCGGAGCAGCAGTTGATCAAGGCGTTGCCAAAAATGACGAAGGCTGCCACCTCAGAAGAGCTGCGAAGCGGCTTCGAGGAGCATCTGGAGCAAACGAAAGAGCATGCGGCTCGCATCGAGAAGATTTTCAGCGGCATGGGCGAGCCGGTGAAAGCCAAGAAGTGCAAGGGCATGGAGGGAATCGTGTCGGAAGGCGGCGAAGTGATGTCCGAGGATTATGAAGGCGCTGTGATGGATGCGGCGTTGATCTCGGCCGCGCAGAGAGTGGAGCATTATGAAATTGCCGCATACGGTGCCGTACATGCTTATGCAGAACTGTTGGGCGAGAGCGATGCGGCTTCATTGCTCGAACAGACTCTCGAAGAGGAAAAAGAGACCGATCAAAAGCTGACCGATCTTTCGAAGCAGATCAACTCCGAGGCATACCAGGGCGGAAGTGAAGAAACAAGCGAAATGAAGCCAAAGCAGCGGGCTGCGAAAGCGGGAACAAACCGCTGAACAGTTGGGCTTAGCGCAAACGGGGGAAGGGATTGCAGGTGGAATCCCTTTCCCTGGCGCAAGGCGCTAAGCTTGAAAGGCTCGCACCATGTTGATATTTCTGGGAATGGTTTTGGTAGTAGCAATTCTTGTGGGCTTTTCGAAGCGTAGCAGTGGCCCCGAGCATTTTCCGAGCGGTGAAATCAGTTTTGTGATGCTTGTTTTCTTAGCCCTTTTTCTAATAGGCCGATTGTAGCCGGGTGGATCGATCCGGGACTTGGAGTCAGCCCTCCGGGAGGCCTGGAAGGAGATGCTGTGCTCTGGCTTGAATTGGCGCAACGCACGCGCATTCAATGAGTTACGCATTGCCAGACTCCGGATTATGACGCGGCGGCCGTGATTTTCGCCGGGAACGATGGTTACTACATCTTTCCCGGTGCGGAAATACGGGAAGAAGAGAGCGGCACGGTGGAAGAGACAGGATAGAATCTAGGAACGTGGTAAAGACGATGACAGCAGGTCTTCGAATATTAATCGTGGATGACGAAAAAGCGGTGCGGACGGCCCTGGGAAGGCTGCTGGGCACGCGCAGGGAGTGGACGGTGGTTGGCGAAGCGGCCGACGGCGCCGAAGCTATCGGCAAAGCGAAAGAGTTGAAACCCGACGTGATTATCATGGACGTAACTCTGCCGGAGATCAACGGGTTGGCAGCGACTCCGGAAATCAAGAAGGCCATCCCGGGCGCCGAAGTTCTGATATTCACACAGCATGAATCCTCGCAGATGATCCGCGAAGCCAAGAACGCGGGGGCCAGCGGCTACCTACTGAAGTCTCAAGCGAACTGGCTTGTAGCTGCTGTTGAGACGATCGGACAACACAAGCCGTTCTTCGGCGGCAAGAATCTATCGGAAGCCCGGTAGTTTCGCCGCAGTAACCAATTCTTCCGCGCAGACGTATGCTTATCCGAGGCATCCCAGCCATTCGGAGGCGGCGCCTGCTGTTTGATCCCTATGAAGACTGATGATCGAAAAGGGAAAGCCGTCGAATCCAGTGTCTATGCGGAAGCGATGGCCGAAACAATTCGGGAGTCCATTGTAATTCTGGATGAGGATTTGCGGATCATTTCCGCGAATCGAGCCTTCCTGGAGACATTCCGAGTTACGCGTCACGAGATCGAAAACAGACTTTTGGGTGAATTCGGTGGAGGGGAATGGGACATTCCCGCGTTGCTAGCGTCACTCAAGAAGGTTTTCCGGCAAAAAACCGAATTGAAAAATTACGAGATTGGCCACGATTTTCCGGGGGTCGGGCAGAAGTTTCTGGTTTTGAATGCCCGGCCAATCCCGAGCCATGACGGCGCAGGACGCTGCATGCTTCTTGCGATCGAAGATCGCACGGAAGAGCTTCGAACCATCGAGGATCTGAGAAAGCAGACGGAATTATTGCAGCTCGCCCACGATGCGATCCTTGTTCGCGATGTGGACAGCGTAATTTTGTTTTGGAACCGAGGGGCCCAGGAGACCTACGGTTGGTCCGCTGCCGAGGCGTGCGGCAATATATCGCATCAACTCCTCAGTACGAAATTTCCCGACCCGTTCGATCACTGGCAGGAAAAGTTGCTTAGCCGAGGCTCCTGGGAAGGCGAGCTGGTGCACATGACAAAAGACGGAAAGCGAATCCATGTAGCCAGCCGCCAAGTGTTGCAGCACGATCAAACGGGACGGATGATTGGCATTCTCGAGATCAATCGAGACATCACCTCCCGCAAGGATGCCGAAGAGGCGCTCCGCAATCTCTCCGGGCGGTTGCTCCAACTGCAAGACGAGGAACGCCGCCGGATTGCGCGCGAACTGCACGACAGCACCGGGCAGAGCCTGGCGGCGCTGGTAATTCATCTTTCGGCGGTTAGCGCGAGAATTTCCGAAATTGATGCGGCGGCTGCGGAAATGTTGCACGAAGCAATCGATCTCTCGCAGAAGGCATCCGACGAGACTCGTACGCTGTCGTACCTCTTGTACCCCCCGACGCTCGATCACGCCGGACTGAGGTCTGCATTAGAGTGGTACATCGACGGATTCACACAGCGAAGCAAGGTCAAGGTCGAGTTGGACGTTTCAATTGGCCGCGAGCGGCTTGCCGAAATCGTGGAACGAACACTTTTCCGAGTCGTACAGGAGAGCCTCACAAATATATTCCGCCACTCGGGAAGCGATACCGCCAGCGTGCGCATCAGCCGGCGGCCGGGAATTGTTCGTTTGGAAGTGGCAGACAATGGCAAGGGAATCCCGGAAGACGTGCTGGCGGCACTGAACAGCAGCGGCGGGCAACTGGGCGTGGGTATTCGGGGGATGAGGGAGCGCATCAGGCAACTGGGCGGTTGGTTGCAAGTTACGTCCCAGCCAGGCGGCACAACGATTGTATCGAGCCTCCCAATTGACTGACTCTGGTCGAGCCCGAGGGAACTCCGTAACTCGCGTAAATTCTGTGGAAAATACAGGATTCTACCTAGGAGTACTAAAGGATGGCTCCGATAGGCCAGAAACAGAAAGCAGACTAAGGTACGTAGGTATTTTCTGGACGAGCTGACTTGGGCGATCAGCTCTTCATTCGATTTCAGGGCAATTTTTTGGGGCAATTTCGCGGGCCGAATCCTGATCGCCGACCTCTTGTATAATTGACAGCAAATCTCGAAACGGCAGGAGTAAATGATGACCAAAGCTCTCCGAATTCTAATCGCTGACGACCACGACCTCATGCGGCGCGGTATTAAGGGTATGTTGCAGTCGCATCCGGGATGGGAGATTTGCGGAGAAGCCCACACGGGACGGGAAGCTGTGACCAAGGCGCAAGAATTGAAGCCGGATATCGCGATTCTCGACATCAGCATGCCGGACTTGAACGGTGTGGACGCTGCGCGAAGGATTCGCAAAGAGTCGCCAAACACAGAGATTTTGATCTTGTCCGTACATTATTCGGACCAGTTGATTCGGGATATTCTGGAGGCCGGGGTTCGCGGATACATCGTGAAGTCTGACTCGGATCGCGACCTGATTATCGCCGTGGAGACGCTGGCGAATCACAAGCCCTTCCTGACCCCGCGGGCAACTGAGGTAATGCTGACGAATTTCAAGGAAGGCCGGATGCGCTCGGAACTTCCCACTTCGTTACGCGATCGGCTGACGTCGCGCGAGCGGGAAATTGTTCAATTGCTGGCGGAAGGAAAGAGCAGCAAGGAAGTGGCTTCGTCGCTCTGCATCAGCGTAAAAACGGCGGAAACGCACCGCGCCAATATCATGCGCAAGCTACAACTGCATACCGTGAGTGAACTGGTCCGTTACGCAGTGCGAAATCAGATTGTCGAAGCGTAGCGAAACTCGGCAGCCCTCGCCGAGAAAGACTGAATTCCAGATTTGCAGGCTTCTGGATAGGGTTAGTGCGTTTTGTCAAAGCGCGCGCTCGGGATTACTACAGGAAATTCCGATTTCTCCTAACGCCTAATCCGTATTGTTGAAGAGATTTATTTCCGTGATTATCGAGGTACGGAAGGAGGATGGGATTCGGTGACCTTGTGAAAGCAAGGTTGGAGGGCTGGGCCGATTTTCATCCTCCTTCTCGTCCAATAGAAAGGCGCTTCTCATGAATTTGCCGGCAACCGCTGACAACATTACTAGTGTATCGCGACGCGAAGCGGTCGAAATGAGCGAACCATCTCTTGCGCGCCCAACGGTGCTCGTAGCGACGGCTGATCCTTTAATCCGCGCGAGTATGCGCGATCTGCTTCAGGGATATCCGGTAAGAACAATTTGGGCGCGGGGAGTGGATGAGGTGCGATCCACGGTTGCGAAAGACGGCGTGCTGGCCTGTTTTTGCGGTTTCTGGCTGATCGATGGCACTTACCGCGACGTGGTTCGCCATTTGAAGCGGCAGTCTGTTGAGATTCCGGCAATTGTGGTGTGCGAACCGTCTTGTCCACAGGAATATAGAGACTACCTGGCAGCGCTGAATCTCCGAGCGTTTGATTTCCTTTGTCATCCATATCGCAAGATGGATATGGAGCGGATTCTAGAGGCCGCGATTTCGAAGCGCGGTGAATCCGGTGGAATCGCGCAAGCACCCGTACGCGGGGTGGTGCAGCAGGACCTGCACCGAGCAGGCTAGAGCGACTGGATGGGCGGTGCGTCGCGCCCAAGCGAGCGACAGACGCGGGTGCCCTGGTCAAGCATAACCTTTGCTGCGGTCATCAATCCCCCTTCGTTCTTATTTGCGGCCTCCTTCAGGGCAGGGATTAGAAATAAACCGGGTTGACGCACCAATAAGCTGTGGAGGTGGGCCTGAGCCGCTGTATCCTTCTAAACGCACGAGTACCCTCGCCAATTTTCGCGCATGCACTAGCTCTTTTTCTTTCGCAGACGTAACTTTGAGCAGGAAGAGGCCATGTCTCACTCGCCGCTAGTGGTGTTTCCCGAGCACGAAGAACCGATTCGCGCCGAGCTCTTCAGCGTGGAACGGCTGGAGCAGCATGCCGAGTCGCTGGCGGCTGCTCAGACGGTGACTGAGACCATAGGTGAAGGCCGGCCATTGATCCCTCGCGTCTTGGAGAACGGCCGCGTTCTCCTCGAATACTACCAAGCGACCGCCGCAGCTGTTTCGCGCGAGCAGGCAATCACACCGGCTGCCGAATGGCTCATCGATAATTTCTACATCGTCGAAGAACAGCTGCGCGAGATTCGGGACGATTTGCCTCCTGGGTTTTATCGAAAGCTTCCCAAACTTTCTGGCGGCCATCTGGAAGGTTATCCCCGCGTTTTTGGCGTCGCCTGGGCTTATGTAGCGCATACGGACAGCCGCTTCGATCCCGAAATACTGCGACGGTTCATTGCGGCCTATCAGCGCGTTCAACCGCTCACCATCGGCGAACTCTGGGCGGTGGCGATCACGTTGCGGGTGGTGCTGGTGGAGAACCTTCGCAGAGTGTCTGAACGAATCGTGCGGAGCCGAGTGGCGCGCGAGGAAGCGGACCAGATCGCGGACAGCCTTCTCGGCACCGGCGGGCCGCCACCGGTGGCGCCTGCAGCCGTTCTAAGGAGCCTCGAAAGCAAGCCTTTGGATCGCGCCTTTGCGGTGCAGCTTGTCCAGCGATTGCGCGATCTCGATCCCAGAGTGGGACCCATCCTGTTATGGCTGGACGAGCGCCTCTCCGCGCAAGGCTCTTCCGCCGACGAAGTGGTGCGTGCGGAGCATCAGGAACAAGCGGCCATGAGCGTGACGGTGCGCAACATCATCACGAGCATGCGGCTGACGTCGGCATTCGATTGGCAGACATTTTTTGAAAGCGTCAGCTTAGTGGACGAAATTCTGAGAGAAGGCAGCAATTTTGGCGAGATGGATTTTGAAACGCGCGATCAGTACCGCCATGCGATTGAAGATCTCTCGCGCGGATCGCGTTACACGGAAATCGAAATTGCGCGGCGCGCCGTGCAACGCGCGAAACGTGGAAGCGCGGAGCCTGAGCACAACGGACATCCTAGCGACGATAAAAAGTCCGATCCGGGGTTCTACCTCATCTCGCATGGACGCCTTTCGTTCGAAAAGGAGTTGGATTTCAAGCTGGCTTGGAGACGCTGGATTTTGCGTTTGTACGTGCGAGCGGCTGTTCCAGGCTACTTGAGCACCATCGTCTTATTGAGCACCATTATTGCTGCAATCCCTCTGGTTCACGCTCAGGAATTGGGTCTTAGCGCGAAGTACCTCATCCTGTTCGGTCTTTTGGCTCTTGTTCCGGCGTCGGATCTTGCGATTGCCCTTATCAACCGGGTAGTTGCAGATTTGCTTGGGCCTCGCACGTTACCGCGCATGGAGTTTCGCGCGGGCGTACCAGCAGATTTTCGCACCATGGTAGCGATGCCAACGCTTTTGAGTTCGCAGGAATTCGTGAGGGAGCAAGTGGAGCGACTAGAGATTCACTATTTAGCGAATCCGGATGGCGATCTGCGATTCGCATTGCTAACCGACTGGGCGGATGCACCGACTGAGACCGAGCCGGGCGATGAAGAACTGTTAGCGGCAGCATTTGAGGGAATTTCCGCGTTGAACCAGCGCTATAGCAGGGCGGAAGAGGGTGGAGGCCGGTTTCTCTTGTTTCATCGCAAGCGCCTGTGGAATGAGAGTGAGCAGAAATGGATGGGGTGGGAGCGAAAACGCGGAAAGCTGCACGAGCTAAACCAGCTCTTGCGCGGATCCGCCACCACGTCTTTCGTGGAAGTCGGCGGGCGCGCGCCGGAGATGGTGCCAGGCGTGCGGTACGTGATTACGCTGGACGCAGACACGAGACTGCCACGCGGGGCTGTGACCCGTTTGGTAGGCACGATGGCGCATGCGTTGAACCGGCCGCAGTTCAGCCCAGGCGACGGGCGGGTGGTGGAGGGCTACGGGTTGGTGCAGCCGCGCATTACACCATCACTGCCCACGAAACAAGAAGGGTCGCTGTTCCAAAGAGTTTTCTCAGGACCGAGCGGAATTGACCCCTACGCAGCGGCTGTTTCGGACGTCTATCAGGATCTTTTTCGTGAGGGTTCTTACACCGGCAAAGGAATCTACGACATTGACGCATTTGAATCCGCGCTCGCCGGCAAAGTGCGCGACAACACGCTTCTGAGTCACGATCTTTTCGAAGGTATTTTTGTGAGGACGGCGCTGGCGACGGACATAGAACTCTTCGACGAGTTTCCGTCGCATTATGAGGCCTCCGCCGCCCGGCATCAACGCTGGGCGCGCGGCGATTGGCAACTCCTGCCTTGGATTCTCGGGCTACGCAGTGCGCCGGCGGAGAAGAGCGCGAAAGTTCGGATACCCGCCCTCGGACGTTGGAAGATGATTGATAATCTGCGCCGCAGTCTTTCCGCGCCCATGATGTTTCTGACGCTGATCGCGGGTTGGTCGATTCCTGAAGTTTCACCCTGGACTTGGACAGCATTCATCCTTGCGACCATCCTAATTCCAGCTTCCATCCCGTTCCTGACGGGCTTAAATACACGCCTGGGCGGAATTTCGAAGCGGAGCCATTTTCGCGATGTTCTCTCCGATTTCTTTCTAGGGGCCGCTCAATCCACTTTGACGATTGTATTTCTGGCTTATCAAGCCTGGTCGATGTCAGAGGCGATCCTGCGGACTCTGGTCCGCCTGTTCGTTACGCGAAGGCACCTCCTGGAATGGGTGACGGCCGCTCACGCCAAACGCACGGTAGATCTGAATCTTTTCGGAATTTTCGCGCGGATGAGAGGCAGCGTGTTGCTCGCGGCCGGTGCGCTGGTTGTTATCGCGCTGGGGCATCGTGCCGCTCTTTCCGTCGCTTTGCCTTTCGTAATCGTATGGGCTGCCGCGCCCGCAGTGGCCTGGTGGATCAGCCTGCCTCCCAAGCCGCCTCGATTAGAGGAGCTTTCGGAAGCTGAGGTGAAATCGCTCCGATCTGTTTCGCGGAGGACGTGGCGTTTCTTCGAGACCTTCGTGTCAGCGGCCGATCATTTTCTTCCACCAGACAATTTTCAAGAGGATCCGAAAGGCGTGGTGGCCCACCGTACTTCACCCACGAATATTGGCCTGTATCTTCTTTCCACGCTTGCGGCGTGCGACTTCGGATGGATCGGCACACGCGATGCTGTGGAGCGGTGGGAGGCAACGCTCGAGACGATGGGGCAAATGGAGCGATTCCGCGGCCACTTTTACAATTGGTATGGCACTCGCGATTTGCACCCGCTCGATCCGAAATATGTTTCTACGGTTGACAGCGGAAATATGGCGGGGCATTTGCTGGCGCTCGGCAACGGCTGCCGCGAACTAATCCAGAATCCGGCATCCGAAGGGCGCTTCCTGGAAGGATTGGCGGATTCGCTTGAGCTCCTGCGAGAAGCGCTCTCGAAAACCACGGATGTTCGCCGCACGCAGGCGGTGACGCAGAAGCACCTCGTCAATGCAGTCGAAGCTTTGCGGCTACTTGTTGATCAACCTCCCGCGGATGCGCGGGACTGGGCGGCGCGGCTCGTTGAACTACGCGAGCACGCACGAAACGTTACGGACATAGCGCAGACGTTGGTACAAGAACGCGGCGATGCGACCGATCTGGAAGTACAAGCATGGGCTGATGCTGTGTTTGGGTGCGTCGAAAGCCATTACCGGGATGCGACGATTCTAATTCCCTGGCTCCGGCTAGGGCCGAACGAAGTTGCTGCGATGGCGCAACGCTTCCAGGACGAAGCACCTGTGTGGGCCGCGCTCGAGCCATTTTTTAAGGGGCTTCCAACTTTGGATACAGCCCCGGAACGATTCGAGGCGTCCATACGTGAACTCGCGACGCTTCGAGCACGGATTGGTTCCGATGCAGATAAGAATTTGAGTGCGCTAGGGCGGATCGATGCGCTTATCGACGCATTCGAGAAGTCCGAGGCGGAATCTACCGAGTTGTACCGGCGCCTTCGAGGACTGGCTGTGCTGTGCAAGAAATTCTTCGACGAAATGGATTTCAGTTTTCTCTTCGATCAATCGCGCAAACTGTTTTCCATTGGGTATCGGGCGGCTGAAGGAAGCCTGGATTCCAGTTGCTACGATTTGCTCGCGTCAGAAGCTCGCTTGGCGAGCTTCATCGCCATTGCTAAGGGTGACGTGCCCTCATCGCACTGGTTCCACCTAGGCCGCGCGCTGACGCCGGTTGGACATGGGTCCGCACTCATTTCATGGTCAGGCTCAATGTTTGAGTATTTGATGCCGGCGCTGGTGATGCGTTCGCCCGCCGAAAGCATTCTCAGCCAGACCGATATGAATGTGGTGTTTCGGCAGATCGAATATGGAACAGAGCGTGGCGTTCCGTGGGGAGTTTCAGAGTCCGCCTACTATGCTCGCGATATCGACTTCACATATCAATACTCGAGCTTTGGAGTGCCTGGGTTGGGCCTCAAGCGAGGACTGAGCCAGGATCTGGTGATCGCGCCGTACGCCACCGCTCTCGCAGCAATGGTTGACCCAACGGCCGCAGTGGAAAATTTTGTAGCTCTCGCGCGAGCGGGCGGACTTGGCGCTTACGGTTTCTATGAAGCGCTGGACTATACGAGCAGTCGCCTGCCTGAGGGCAAAGACGTTGAGGTAGTGCGTGCTTTCATGGCACACCATCAGGGAATGTCGTTGGTGGCTTTTGCAAACGCCTTGCGCGACGGCGTGATGAGAAGCCGCTTTCATTTCGAGCCGATCGTGCAGGCCACCGAACTCCTGCTACAAGAGCGCACACCGCGCGATGTACTGGTGGCGCGACCGCGCGCTGAAGAAGTTTCGGCAACGGCGCAAGTTCGCGAACTGATTCCGCCCGTGGTGCGGCGGTTCAGGACGCCTCACGATGCGACTCCTAGGACGCAGCTGCTTTCGAACGGCCGTTACTCAGTGATGCTTACAGCGGCCGGTTCGGGATACAGCCGCTGGCGCGATATTGCAATCACTCGTTGGCGAGAAGACCTGACCCGCGACTGCTGGGGGACCTACATTTTTCTGCGAGATGAACAGACCGGGGCTGCCTGGTCCGCCGGCTACCAGCCCTGTGGAGTGGAACCAGATTCCTACGAAGCAGTCTTCTATGAAGATCACGCCGAAATTACGCGACGTGACCGAGCTTTGAGCACGTCGCTCGAGGTCGTCGTATCGTCCGAAGACGATGCCGAAGTCCGGCGCGTGTCCATTACGAATTTGGGCGTGCGCGCGCGTGACATTCAGGTGACTTCCTACGCTGAATTGTCGCTGATCTCGCAGGCTGCTGACGTCGCTCACCCGGCTTTTGCAAATCTCTTCGTCGAGACGGAGTTTGTCTCCGACGTGGGAGCGATTGTCGCCACGCGCCGGAGGCGCTCAGAGGACGAGCCCTCGGTCTGGGTGGCACATGTGCTGGTTACGGAAGCTGAGACCAGTGGGGAGCTGCAATACGAAACGGACCGCGCAAAATTTCTTGGACGAACGCGCGGTTCGCGGAATCCAGTTTCAGTTCTCGACGGACGGCCGCTTTCGAACACGGTTGGCCCTGTGCTCGATCCAGCGATGTCGCTCAGGATGACCGTGCATATTCCGCCGGGTAAAACCGCGCACCTGATCTACTCGACAGTCGTGGCCTCTACTCGTGATGAGGTTTTGGACCTCGCTGATAAGTATCACGACGCCCGATCGTATGAACGATCTCGAACGCTGGCCTGGACTCAGGCACAGGTACAGCTTCAGCACCTCGGAATCAGCCCGGATGAAGCTCATCTTTTCCAAAGGCTCGCGAACGCGGTCCTCTACTCCGATCCGTCGTTGCGACCGCCTCCGGATGTATTGAGCGCAAGTTCTCTGGAACGGTCCACATTATGGGCGCAGGGAATCTCAGGGGATTTGCCGATTGTGCTGGCGCGAATCGACGATACGGAAGATTTTGAGCTCATCCGGCAATTGTTGCGAGCGCACGAATATTGGCGCATGAAACAGCTGTCGGCAGACGTGGTGATAATCAACGAAAGGGCTGCGTCGTACGTTCAGGAATTGCAAGGCTCGCTCGAGGCGGTGGTGCGCGGCAGCCAGTTAAGACTCTCGCCCGATACAAGCTCGGTGAGCGGAAAGATTTTTTTGTTGCGCGGTGATTTACTTACTCCGACAGCGCGTGCGCAACTGCAGGTGATTGCGCGCGTGGTTCTTTTAAGCCGCCGCGGCACACTCTCCGAGCAGATGTCCAGAGCCCAGGTTCGCGAGCCAAATATTCTTGCGCCGGCACGCGCCGCCCGTGCAGGTAGATACGGCGAAGTCCCAGCGCCGCGAGAGCGGCTACAGTTTTTCAATGGATTCGGCGGCTTCAGCGAGGATACCCGGGAGTATGTGACGATTCTCGATGCAGGGCTGCGAACGCCCGAGCCTTGGATCAACGTCGTCGCGAATCCAGGGTTCGGATTCATCGTGTCGGAGTCCGGTGCTGGATTTACGTGGGCGGTTAACAGCCACGAAAATCAGCTCACGCCCTGGTCCAACGATCACGTTGTTGATACGCCGGGCGAAGCGATTTATATCCGTGACGAAAATAGTGGCGAGGTCTGGAGCCCGACGGCGCTGCCAATTCGCGACGACACGGCCACATATATGGCGCGGCACGGCCAGGGATACACACGTTTCCAGCACGAATCGCATGGCCTCACCCATGAGTTGCTGCAATTTGTCCCTGCGGATGACCCGATCAAAATCTCGCGGCTCGTCATGCAAAATACTTCCGGGCGCGCCCGGCGGCTTTCGGTCACCGCTTATGCTGAATGGGTACTGGGGAGCTCGCGGAGCGCAACAGCGCCATACATCATCACCGAAATTGACGCGACGACCGGGGCGCTGATGGCGCGGAGCGCATGGGCAGGCGAATTTGGCGGCCGCGTCGCATTTGCGGATCTTAGCGGCCGGCAGACGTCCTATACGGCGGACCGCTCCGAGTTTTTCGGCCGGAACGGCGGACCGGATCGGCCTGCGGCGCTGGAACGAAGCACGTCGCTCTCGCAAAAGGTCGGCGCTGGTCTTGATCCATGTGCTGCGCTTCAAACAGTCATTGAATTGAAACCCGGCGGGCGGGCTGAGGTTGTGTTCTTACTGGGGCAGGCTGAAAACCGAGACCAGGCGCGTGAGTTGATCAAGCGTTGTCGCAGCGCCGATCTCGACCAGGTTCTGTTGGATGCCAGGCGCCGCTGGGACGATTTGCTGGGAGCGCTGCAAGTGAGCACGCCCGATCCGGGCATGGACCTCATGCTCAACCGGTGGCTGCTTTACCAAACGCTTAGTTGCCGCGTGTGGGCGCGTGCTGCGTTTTATCAACTAAGCGGCGCATACGGTTTTCGCGATCAACTGCAGGACGTGATAGCGCTGGGCGTAGCCAAACGAAGCGTGGCGCGCGAGCATTTGCTGCTTGCGGCCTCGCGGCAATTCGTCGAAGGCGACGTCCAGCACTGGTGGCACCCGCCGGGCGGACGAGGAATTCGCACGCGCATGTCCGATGATCTACTTTGGCTTCCTTACGCTGTGATTCAGTTCATCGAGACGACGGGTGACATGGCTGTTCTCGAAGAAATGATTCCGTTTCTTGAAGGCGACACGCTGGCAGAAGGCCAAAAAGAATCGTACTTCGAACCTCGCATCTCGAATGTTCGGGCGAGCTTGTTCGAGCACTGTGCGCGAGCACTCGATCGTAGCCTCTCGTTAGGAGCGCATGGTCTTCCGTTGATGGGCACTGGAGATTGGAACGACGGGATGAATCGCGTAGGCCAGGATGGCAAAGGGGAAAGTGTCTGGCTTGGGTGGTTCTTGCACACGGTTCTCTGGGAGTTCGCGAAGATCGCGGATGCACGAGGCGAGGATAAGCGCGCGGAAGCGTGGCGGCTGCACGTGAGCGCTTTGAAAGCGGCGCTCGAACGCGAAGGATGGGACGGCGACTGGTACCGGCGAGCCTATTTCGACGATGGCACGCCGCTCGGATCCGTGCAGAACGCGGAATGCCGAATCGATTCGATCGCGCAGACCTGGGGAGTTATGAGCGGCGCTGCCGAGCCTGGACGCGGAGTGCGTGCGATGGCAGCCGCGGAAAAGCAGTTGGTGCGAGCAAAGGACGGCTTGATTCTGCTTCTAACGCCGCCTTTCAACCATTCGGATCATGATCCAGGTTACATCAAGGGATATCTGCCGGGAATCCGGGAAAATGGCGGGCAATACAGCCATGCGGCGACGTGGATGGCCATTGCATTTGCGGCGCTCAGCGATGGCGAAAAAGCCGCGGAACTTTTTCGCATGATCAGTCCGGTGCACCGCACTAACTCACGGGCCGGTGTGCAGAGATACAAGGTGGAACCGTACGTTGTAGCCGGTGATATTTATGCCGAGGCGCCGCACGTGGGGCGTGGCGGTTGGACATGGTACACGGGTTCGGCCGGTTGGCTTTACCGCGCAGGCATTGAATGGATTCTCGGATTCCGTCTGCGCGGGATGACGCTTTCGATCGATCCTTGTATTCCTCGGAACTGGCCCGGTTATTCGATCGAGTTCAAGTACCACTCGGCGGTCTACAAAATAAAAATAGAAAATCCCTCGGGAGTTACTCGCGGGGTGGCGATCACGGAGCTCGACGGAAAATTACAAGCTGGGTCGGCCAATATTCCGCTCCTAGACGACGGGGCGGTACACAGAATTCGGATCGTTTTGGGTTGATTCGCTGAGCGGTTGAACTTAGACGTCGTTAGTGGTTTGGCCTAGCCGTGCGCGAAACAGATATGCTTAGGCTTCCTTTGCGCCCGCCATCATGAGTATGATTCCGCCAACGAGAGCCACTCCGCCGAAAATCGGAGACAAGGGAACCGTTTTGTGCTCTGTTTTAGTCGCTTGGATCGGTCCGACGTCCAAGACCTTTTTGTGCGTTGTGTAAGTTATTCCTTGATAGGCCAGCGCAATCACTCCTAATACGATCAGCACGAGCCCTGCAAGCGATGTTGGTTTCAAGGCGCCTCCTTCAAGTTTGAAGCGAAATTCTCTTCTTTGAACCATTCTGCGGCACCCCGTCTTAAGCTCACATACATTCTTAGGACTAGGACGATGAATGATTCCCTGTACGGTTTTTACCCCGGTCGACGCCCGTCGAACGCAGGTTGAACACTATAACTTCAGGAAGACCAATCTACTGCGCCCCATCCACCAATCTACGCCGTTCTCCGTATGGTGAAAGCAGTGGACTGACGATAGTCTTCGAGTTGCAAAGAAGAATCGACTTCTCGTTGGAGGTGGAACGAAAATGGCTAATGCACCAAAAATATCGAAGGGCTGGCTGTTGGCGGCGGGCGTGGTTGTGAGCTTGTGGTTGGGCGCCGGCCCGCGAGTTTGTGCGCAGCAAAGTGCGCCGGACAACACGAAAACGAACCAGGGTGACTCCAACAAGGGAGCCACGACGGCCGACCAGCAAAAAATGAACGCTGCCGACCGCAACATCACCAAGGAAATTCGAAGCTCTATCATGAAAGACAAGTCTCTTTCGACCTACGCCCACAACATCAAAGTGATCACGCAAGACGGCAAAGTTACGTTGAAAGGTCCAGTTCGATCTGAAGACGAAAAGGCGGCCATCGAATCCAAGGCTGTCGCAGTCGCGGGCGCGAATAATGTGACAAATCAGCTCGAAGTGGCTCCGCCGAAGCAGTCGCAGTAAAAAGCTATTTGAACGCAACCTAATTCCACAAAGGAGTGGTGAACATGTCAGGAAAAAAGACGGCTGTTTTCGGAATTTATTCAAGCTTGCCTAGCGCCGATAGCGCCACAGATACATTCGTAAGATCTGGATTTCCCGCAGCCGATATTTCAGCGTTACTTCCCGATAATCTCGGCGGCAAGGAAATTGGAACTCAGAAAGCCACGAAAGCGCCGGAAGGGGCGGCTACCGGAGCAGGGTCCGGCGCGGTGCTGGGTGGCGCGCTCGGGCTCCTCGCCGGAATTGGGGCTTTGGCGATTCCAGGCGTCGGCCCGTTTATCGCTGCTGGACCGATCATGGCGGCTCTCGCCGGAGTCGGCGTTGGCGGCGCGGTCGGCGGATTCACCGGCGCGTTAATTGGACTCGGAATTCCGGAGTACGAAGCGAAGCGATACGAAGGACGAATCAAGAAGGGCGGGATCCTTCTGTCCGTTCACTGTGATACGTCCGATGAAATCAAGCGAGCCAAGGAAATCATGAAGAACACGGG
>CAWFGI010000018.1:0-30251 GCA_963815265.1 uncultured Acidobacteriota bacterium
TCCGTCGGCGCATTAATTATTGATTGCGCGACGAAGACTTTCTTGCGGCCCATATTCGTCGTAGTGTCTCATGCCAATGGTTCAGAGCGATTCAGCTTTGATTGCATCGTTAGCAACCGGCAACTGGGCTGGAGTCACGCTCTCATCCTCTATCGATGGGACTGCGACTTCCACGCGATTGCGGCCCGTCTGCTTCGCGCGATAGAGCGCTTCATCCGCCATCTGCAAGAGCGATTCCGCATCGAAGGAGTTCTGTCCTCCGCTCACGGCGATTCCGAGGCTTGCGGTAATCGCGATCTTGTCGCGTTCGGTGACGATTGGCTGCGATTCAAATGCTGCGCGAATTCTCTCGGCGACACACACCGCGCCGGGACCATCGGCTGTTGGAAGGACGATCAAAAATTCCTCGCCTCCATAACGTCCTAAAGTGTCATAGGGCCGAATACAGCTCTTGATTCGCTGAGCCGCCTCGGTAAGTACGGCATCTCCGGAGATGTGGCCATACGTGTCGTTGACGTATTTAAAATGATCGATGTCGAGCAGCATGATCGCGAAGAAACCGCTTTCTCGGGTTTGGCGAGAGCGCTCACGGCGAAGGGCGTCCAGACTCACTCCGCGATTGGAAATTCCTGTAAGCGCATCGTGAGTGGCCTGGTAGAGCAGCTTTTCGCGGGCAGCGATCAAATTGTCCTGCAATTCTAAAATTCGCTTACCGACGTGCAGGCGCGCTCGCAATTCCTGTGCGTCGAAGGGCTTGGTCAGATAGTCGTCGGCGCCGGACTCGAGTCCGCGCACGAGATCATCCTTTTGGCTGCGCGCGGTGAGCAGCAACAGGTACATATACGGTCGCGTAGTGTCCTGGCGAATTCGCTGGCAGACCTGAACGCCCTCCAGGCCGGGCATCATCCAGTCCAGAACGGCGAGTCGCGGAGCCTCCCGGCTCTCCAGAAGGCGCACTGCTTCCAAACCGTCGTGTGCGACCACGATCTCGTGTCCCCATTTTTTGAGCAGGGTTTCGAGCACGCGTCGCGAAACAGGATCATCTTCGGCAATGAGGATTCGCTCTTTGTTTTATTTTTCGTCCATCATTATCGTACCCTCTCTGAATGGTTTGGCTGGATCGCATTCGAGTACTCCGCAGCCGGTAGTCCAAATTTTGCTGTAAACATAAAGGTGCTGCCCTTTCCGGGCTCGCTTTCCACGAGATTTGGCCTCCCATCAACTTGACGAGGCTGGTTGATATCGCGAGGCCGAGACCGGTGCCCGAACCTTCGCGTTGTAGAACTATCCGCTTGCGTGAAGGCGTCAAAAATCAGAGCCTGCTTTTCGGAGGGAATTCCAATCCCCGTGTCGCGCACCCGGAATACCACCTCGAGACTTTGACCTTCGCGATGACCGCAAGCGACGTCCACATCGATGCCTCCGCGCTCTGTAAACTTGATTGCGTTCCCGACCAGATTGATCAGTACCTGTCGCAACCTTACGGGGTCGCCAATCAATACCGGCGGAACGTCGGACGCTATCCGCCATTCGAACGCGAGGGCTTTCTGCCGGGCTCGAAATCGCATCAGTTTCAAAGCTTCCTCCAGGTTCTCCTGGACCGCGAACTCCAGCGGGTCCAAGTCCATCTTTCCGGCTTCGATTTTGGAGAAATCGAGAATATCGTTGAGAAGCGCCAATAATGAATCGGCAGAAAACTTCACAAGCCCCATATATTCGCGCTGATCTGCGGTCAATTCGGTATCAAGGGCCAGTTCGGTCATCCCGATAATCCCGTTCATCGGAGTGCGTATTTCGTGGCTCATATTGGCGACGAATTCGCTCTTCGCGCGGCTCGCTGCTTCGGCGGCATCGCGGGCGTTGCGCAAATCTTGTTCGGCATGTTTGAGACCGGTGATGTCGCGCGCCGTCATGCAAACCGTTTTAAACACGCCTCCCGCCGTCGGAATCGCAGTAACCCGGCCCAAGAACCAGCGCTCCCCGGAAGGAAAGGGTATGCGATATTCAACACTCTCGCCCCGGCCGGTACGCAGCACACGCTGAAAAATCGGAGGAAATGGGCGCGTGGTCTCTTCGTCTAGAAAAGCGGTGACCGGTTGCCCAATCAATTCAGCTTTAGGCCGCACGAGAAGCGTTTCGTCGTTGGTCCAGACGTTCCTGTATTTATTATCGGCATCAAATTCGAACACCAGTTCGTCAATGGACTTCACGAGAGCCTCGAGCCGTGCCTCGCCTTCCCTCGATTCCTGCTCGGCCAGTTCGCGCTCGGAGATCACTGTTCCGATCGAGAGTCCAGTGAGCGAGACGATCAACATCAAAATCTGCAAAAGCGTCAGCCGCTGCGTGTTCGACGAATAGATGCGAAGCATCAGCATGGCTCCGGAATTGAGAAGCACGACGGCACTCGTCGCTCCTCGCAATCCGCGGCGCACCGCAATCCATAGAATTGGCAGAAAGAAAAGATAGAAAAGGTCGTAGCTCTTCACCAGGTTCCATCCGAACACAAACCACAAGGAAAGCAGAATACTCGCGCCTTGCGCGCAACTTTCAATTGCGCGGCTAACCGGAGAACCGCTCACCGCTCGGATGGATGGCGCTGAACCAGATTGTGAAAGTGCCGAATCGTTGGGGAAAGCTCGTCGGCGCAGCCAGGGAGTGAAATGAATGAGCAGAAACGGCGTGAGGCAAATCAGCGCAACTGCGTCGCCAACCCACCAATTCAATACTGCTCTGGGATAATCGGCTCGCCGAAGCGTTCCAGCCCAAACGAAGGCTGCCGAACCGGTGGCCGCAACACAAAATGAAGCCGCCAACGCCACCATCACAAACAGATTCACGTCCCGGAGAGAACGGAAAGCGATGTTTATGCGGAGACGGCGCAAGACGTAAGCGGCAGCGGTGTATCCGGCCGCTACTACCAGGTTGACGGCCCAAAATCCCCACGAAAATGCTGAGAGAGGATAGTTGACGATTGCTGCGATCATTCCTGCGATCAAAAGCAGCGGGGCATAAGCGAGGTCGATCCCCACAAGGAGCGCCAGGGAAAGTCCAGCGGGAGGATACCAAGCGCTGATTCCCTCCCACATCTGAAAAAAAACCACGGAACGGTCAAGCACCACGTAAAGCAACACAAATCCGATCGCGATCGCAGACGATACTGGATCGCATCGCTGAAAGAGGCCGGGGATTTCCCACGGAATGCATGCAGGTGATTTCCTCCCGAAAATCGAAAGCGACGTCAACTCGTCACCTTTCGCGAGAAAGCGTCGAGCTCGCGTAGAAGGTTTCCGAGTTCGCTTTCGAGCGTATGGAACCGCTCGCGAGTGCTTGAAAAATCGCCGAAGCGCGCGGATGCCTCCATCTCGGCGGCAGACTGAGTTACTCCCGATCGCGCAGAGATTGGAAGCTGAGCCTTTCAGGGAATGAGCGGCTCGCTCGAGAGCAGGAAGATCGGCAGCGCGAATGGCGTTCTGAATTTCGTACAATGTTTTCGGGAATTGATCTGAAAAAATTCGAACGATTTCTTCGAGCAGGTCGCGGTCGCCTTCCACATGTTTTAGCGCAGCATCGATATCAAAAGCGGTCGTCCCTGGCGCGTTCGTGAGTGCCGGTGCGGATGGCAACTGTTTTTGCGTTTCTCAGCCGGTCGATCGCTGCGAAAAGATCCGCCGTGCGAATCGGCTTGGTCAAGTAATCGTCCGTGCCGGCAGCCAGACACTTTTCCCGGTCTCCTTTCATAGCGTGTGCGGTGAGCGCGATAATCGGCAAATGGTTGCCCGTCTTTTTTTCTTTTTCGCGAATCGCTGCCGTGGCCTCCAGGCCGTCCATTTCTGGCATCTGCACGTCCATCAGCACCAAATCGACAGTTTCACGTTCGAGCACCTCCAGAGCTTGGCGGCCATTTTCGACTACTACTACGGTGTGGCCGTGTTTCTCAAGCAGCCGAATGGCGAGCGTCCGATTCACCGCATTATCTTCCGCAAGTAAGACTTTCATCCCTTGTCTCCCGTAGCTGTGTGGCGACACTTCTTGAGGCTGTCTTGGGTCTTGCTCGGCTCATGGCATGCGTTGACAGCGCACTCAAAATCGCATCGAGAAGCTCGGACGGCTGAATTGGCTTGGTCAAATAGGCTGAAATCCCGAGTTCCGGCACCGTTCGTGCTCGCCTTGCTGCGCGCTAGAACTAAGCATCAGCACCGGAATTCTTCCGAACACAACACTCTTGCGGATGTTCTCAACGAATTCGAATCCGTCCATATCCGGCATTTGCAAATCGGAAATGACCGCGTCAAAGCTGGGATCGCGGCTTCCTCTTCGCGCAAGAATTTCGAGGGCCTCGCTGGCATTTTTCGCAGTGACTACTTGCATCCCCCATCTTTTGAGCATTTCGAGCAGAATGATCCGGTTTGTCTCATTGTCGTCGACGACGAGAATCGAGGCATGCGACAGGATTTGGGGATCCGGATAATCGAGGCTGGTTGGGCCGATGCCCGTTCGAAATGAATCGTAAAATGGAATGCGCTGCCCACTCCCGGTTCGCTCTCCAGCCACAGTTTCCCGCCCATCAGATCTATAAGGCGTCTTGTAATCGCCAATCCGAGTCCGGTCCCGCCATACCTTCTCGTCGTGGAGCTATCGGCCTGGGTAAATGCCCCGAAGATCATGTCCTGTTTCTCTTTCGCGATTCCGATACCCGTATCGCGCACGCAGAAATGAAGAAGGATCGTCGGCTCAGTCGATTAGGATCCCGCTCGATTTCGACAACTACCTCTCCTCTTTCCGTGAACTTGACGGCATTCCCCACCAGATTCACAATCACCTGCCGCACGCGACTGGCGTCTCCCGCCAGATAGTCAGGGACATTCTCCGCCACCCGCCACGCAAGTTCGAGGCCCTTCTGATGCGCGCGGAATCCGAGAGCCTTTAAGGTCTCGCCGACGCTTTGCCGCAGGGGGAAATCGCTCACATCCAGGTCCAGTTTTCCCGCCTCGATCTTGGAGAAATCGAGGATGTCGTTGATGAGACTCAACAACGAGATGCCGGAGGTCTTGACCATGTTGAGGTATTCGCGTTGTTCGATCGTCAACTGCGTATCGAGCGCCAGCTCGGTCATACCGATGATTCCGTTCATTGGAGTGCGAATTTCGTGACTCATGTTGGCCAGGAACTCGCTCTTCGCGCGGCTCGCGCCTTCGGCAAGATCCTTGGCGGCGCGCAATTCTTCTTCAATTTGTTTGAGCCCTGTGATGTCCATGCGAATTACGATGAACTGCTTGGGTTTGCCGAGGCCATCAAGGAAGGGAACGATAGTGGAGTCGACCCAGTAAAAGCTTCCGTCTTTCGCGCGGTTTTTGATTTCTCCTTTCCACACCTTTCCCGATTTGATCGTCTCCCACAGTCCGGCGAAAAATTCTTCGGAGTGATACTTGGAATTTACAATCCGGCGGTCCTGCCCGAGTAGCTCTTCGCGGGCGTATTGGGAGACGGAACAGAACTTGTCGTTGGCAAAGGTTATAATTCCGCGCTCGTCGGTTCGGGCGACGATGGCATGCTGGTCCAGGGCGAATTTTAGATCCTCCAGTTCCTTAAGTGAATGCTGAAGCTTCTCCTGGGCTGCTGTCTTTTGGACGATCTCCTTTTTCAGGTCCAGCGTGCGTTCGTGAACGCGCAGTTCCAGGCTCTCGCGCGCTTGCTGAAGAGCGACGTCGCGTTCCTGAATCTGGCCCAGCATTTCGTTGAAACGGTCAAACAGGAAACCGATTTCGTCGTCATTCCGCTTCTTGGCTCGGAGCGAATAGTCTTTTCCGGTAGAAACGGCGAAGGCGGTACGGGCCAAATCCAGAATCGGGTCGGAAATGAGCCGCTGCAACTTGGCTGCGGAGAAATATACGGACAAGAACGAAAGAAGGATCACTGCGAGAATGATCCAGGCGAAATGCACCTCGCGGGCGCTGAGCTCCTTCAGGTCGGATTTCACATAAATCGCGCCCAGAACCTCGTTCTTCAACCGAATTTCACGAAAAACCTCCATGAATTCGTTCACTGATCGTACGCCGTCGGGAGAAACCGGAGGCGGCAAGAAATCTGCCGTGGAGGGGTCGCTGCTGTACTTGGCAAAAACTTCCGTCGCGCCTATAGATGCACGCCTCGACGATGTGTGGTTTGGAGCTGAGCGAACTGAGAATTTCGTTGGCGGATTGCGCGTCATCGAACGTAAGTGCGGCGGTGCTGTTGGATCCTGTGATCTGCGCGACAGTCATAAGGTCGCGCGCTAGCGCCTCTCGGGAGCTCACGATGTCGTAGACCGCAAAAACACCGCAGGCCACAAGGACTGCTACCGCGCAGGTGACCAGAACCAATTCCGTGATCTTGCGCCGAATCGAATATCTGCGCGAGGCATCATCGCAGTGGGCTCCCGGCAACCGACCGATTCGAATCGCGCACGATTTTGGCCAGGGCCAAAAGTTTTGAGCTGATCTTCAGGCCCGCTCGATCCGCCGCGTCTGGATTGATGACGAAATGTACGCGGTTATCTTCAATCGTGAACTGGATGGTGCCGCCGGAGGCTGCAAAGCCGTCGCTTTCACCAACGAGTAGAATCGCACGGCCTTTTAGCCGATTGGCCAAGTCCGCAATGGATTCGTGCGCCGGGGAGCCCACAAAAACCACCTGGCATCCTGCAAGGTCTTGGAATTGCGTGGCCTTCCCGAGGCCGACGCGCCGTTCCCCTATCGTCTTTCCAAGCAGCGCGTCTTCCAGCGCGGTCCCGAACGGGTCATGTCCATAGACACAAATGTCGAGCGGTTGCTTCGCATGGTTAAAAGCGGATGGCGGCCAATCAACAAATTTTGCGAAATTGTAGAGGAACGCCGCTTTCACCTGATACTCAGTGGCAGTCTTCGTTTGCGCAATGAGCGTTGACAATCAGCAAACGAATGCGAAATCACAATGATGAAAGCGAGCGCGAAATCCAAAAGCATCGCAGGGACACGCGGCACGGCAACGACCACTTGTTTGTAGAGGGTCCGGTTCATTCGGGCCTCAAGCGGCCTCATTCCTCCCTAGAAACGCCAAGTGAATTTGCCGTAGATGCTGCGTGCTACCTGCGAGGAATTCACGCTCTGGAGTGGATCGTTGAACTCCACGTGATCATCGCGGAGCAGGTTTTGACCAACTACACTCACCTTCAAAGATTCCGCAATTCGCCATCTCAATTGCGTGTCTACTCGGGTGTAACCGGCAATCTGCGGATCTGGTAGGCGATCTACAAAGTAGGCGGCGGAATCCCAGGAAAGACCGTGGAACATCTCGAGATGGGACCGAAGTTGGGCCTGGTGGACAGGATTAGTCCCTTGAATGTCGGAGATACTTGTCGTGTCCTGGCTGTTCCGCGCGCGCGTGAAGATGGATTTCCAGAAAAGAGTATCCGGGGCTCATCGTCCATCGGTCAGTGATTTTCCAACTCGCAAATAGCTCGACGCCTTCGGTCGCGCCGTATAGGCCATTGCCGAAAGTTTGCCGATGAATCAGGCAGTGGAGGATCGGGTTGAACGATGTCAGGGAGTGGCTCGACACTTTCCAGGGAGGAATAGCCGTTAAGAAAGACAGTTCCATCAATGGAGAGTCGGGCAAGCGGCTGGGCGCGATAGCCAGCTTCGTATGCGATCACATGCTCGGACTTGAATTCCGGGTCGCCCAACAACACGACCTCGGCGGGCCCGGGCAACGCGGCAAGAACGGCATCCAGCCTCTATCACGGCGGGTTGGGGTGCGGCGGCTCGAGAAACCGCTGCCCAGAAAGTATGCAGTCCGCTGGGAGTCCAAGCGACACGAGCGGTGGGCTCTGGATCAAAACCCCTGAAGTAATCATTTTCGAGTTTCGTTCCAATGGTCAAAAACACGCGATCGGGTTTTAGCGTGATTTGATCTTGAATGAAGAGATTGAACAGATCACCTGCAAAGTCCGGAGGAACAAATGACTGATCGATCGTCCCTGCCGTCTGATCCGAGGTGTGACGATAACCAAAACCCCAAATGAAATCCTGGCGGGAGCCCCATGCAAAATGATGATGGAAATCAAGGTCAATAGTATTACGATCCTCGCGCGATTCCGGTCCGTAGCGCGCATAACGGTCGAAATAGACCTGAAGGGTGGCATCGGACCCGTTCGAAAAAGTGTGTTGCCAGCGGCTCAGGATGTTCCCGCCCGAGAGCTCCGGTGAGACGAGCAACATTGACATTGTCAGGCGGGTTAAATTCGCTATGGACAATGATCGCTCCTTCGCTTCCGCTGTACAGATCTCCTTCCGTTGTTAAAGAGTCTTTCGCAGAAAAATTCGAATCCATGCGGAATCCGCCGTGCAATAAATGCCAGCCGTCCTGCCCATCCTGGTTTTTCAAGTCCAGAAAACGATCGTAGTTCTGATATTTCGCAAAGACCCGATAGTCCGTGTTCTTAACCGCATCGCCTCCATACTGAACGGTACCAAAATCCTGATCGACGTTGCCTCCGCCCGCTACTACCATCCCGCCGTGAGTATCTGCCGCCTTTTTCGTAATGATATTGATCACCCCATTCACTGCGTTAGCTCCCCAGACAGTTCCTCCCGGACCGCGAATTACTTCGATTCGCGCAATGTCTTCCAGCGGCACGTCCTGTGTGTCCCAGTCAACGCCGCCGAAAAGCGGTGAGTAGACCGCTCGACCATCGATAAGCACCAGCAGTTTGTTCGCGAACTGAAGGTTGAATCCTCGAGAACTGATAGCCCAGGTATTGCCGTTGATCTGCGCCACATCGAGCCCCGGCACCATGCGAAGCAGGTCCGGGATGTTGGTTGCACCTGAGCGGCGGATGTCCTCCTGCGTAATCACAAAAATGGCTGCCGCTACCTGTGATATCTTCTGCTCCTTCTTGGAGACCGAGGTGACCTGAACGTTCATCAAATCTTCGAGGCTGGAATCCGCGAGATCAGTGGGCTTCTGCTGCGACCTTGCAGGCAATGCGAAGAGCGCGCAAACTGCCACGCAGAGCGCGGCTTGAAATAGACCAGTTGAGCGCCCTTTGGTGCGCCCGGCTAAGAAGTCCAACATTTTTCCCCCTGCAGATTTGGTTTTGGCATTGCCGACCGGAAAGGTCAGGTACGGCCTGGATTCCGCGAGAACGGCAGCGCCTCAGCGCGTTGGCCGCAGCGGTAGCCGTTCGGCGACCGCCAGTCCTGGCTCGACCGGTATCGCCCGGCCTCCTGAACTGGCAACCGTGGCCTCATGTGTTTTTTGCAGAGCAGGAAGAGGGATCAGCGCGCCTTCGGCTTCTTTTAAAAACACAAGGTCGCCGTCAGCGCCGCTGCAATCCACCGAAATCATGTCTCCCAGGCGTACCTGCTCGGTTGAGAGCAAATTCGCGATTGGATAAACGAGCCGACGCTCAATGGCACGTTTCAAATGACGCGCTCCGTATTTCAGGTCCGTGCCTTCGCGAAGCAAGAATTGCCGCGCGGCTGGCATCACGCGAAAGAGGAATCGGCCCTTGGCCGTCTCGAGCACGCGCTGTTGCACCATGCCCAGCTCGATCTCGAGAATCTGCTCCAGTTGTTCTGAGCGTAGCGGATGGAACACGATCGTCTTATCGATTCGGTTCATGAACTCCGGAGCGAATTTTCGCTTCGCTGCTTCCGCCGCTGTCTTCTCCACCTTCTCGTCCAGCCGCGGTTTCGAATCCGCCGGCACCGTCGGCGCAAACCCCATTCCGCCGGTCATCAGTTCCGTGATTTCGCCGCCGCCCAGGTTCGACGTCATAAAAATCATCGTCTGCGACAAATCCACCCGCCGGTTGTCTCCCAATGTCAGCGTGGCTTTGTCCAAAATTCCCAGCAGCAGCTGCCACAGCGCGTCCGACGCCTTTTCGATTTCGTCGAACAGCAGGAACGAAATCTTCAGCTTCTCCGTGTGGTATTGCGCGAGCGCTTCCTGCGTGATCAGCGGATGCGTCTCCCGGTGCCCCAAATACCCAGGAGGCGACCCGATTAGTTTTGCGATTTCGTGCGAGTGCTGAAACTCGGCGCAATCCACCTTAATCACCGCTCGCGGATCACCGAACAGCACTTCGGCCGTGGCTTCCACCACGCGCGTCTTGCCGGCTCCCGTGGGCCCCAGGAACAGCAGGTTCCCCACCGGCCGCCCCGGCGAGTTCAGGCCGGCACGAAACACCTGGTACAGGTCTACGACGGCCTGCACCGCTTCGTCCTGACCTACAATCTTCCGCCGCAGCCCTCCCTCGAACCCCATTGACTCAGGGCTTTTCCGCCCCGGATCCAGTCGCTTTCCAGCGCCAACGTTCATAAACGCCTCCCCTGCACCTTTTATCGGCAGGTCGGAGAATCGGCATCGCACCGCTTCGAGGGATTTGGGTGGCTCTCCACGTTCGCGAAAGGATTTGCAGGGCGTAAATAGAAGGCGAAATCGTCTCGGCTAACTGCACCGAAATGGGAAGGCTCGAGGATGTTTCTTGAAGCTGGCTGGGTAAGAATGGAACAGAAGCCGAGGAACTCTCTTAACAATCTGTTAATCAAGAAATGCTACAAGCGTCAGCTTGCTTCGGGGACTGTGTTTCCCGTATGTTGAGGGCGTCCAAAGAGAGAAAACTATGAAGCGGATTCTGGTTGTTGAAGACGACAAAGACATTATCGAGCTGGTTCGGTACAACCTGGAGAAAGATGGATACCAGGTGGGCGCGACCGGCGATGGGGCCACCGGTCTGGCTCAGCTTCGCAAGACTCCGCCCGATCTTCTGATTCTCGACCTGATGCTGCCGAAGTTGTCGGGTCTTGAGATCTGCAAAGAGGTTCGCAAGGACGTTAGCTTGAACCGGCTGCCGATCCTGATTTTGACGGCCAAGGGCGAAGAGGCGGATCGCGTCGTGGGCCTCGAATTGGGCGCCGATGATTACGTCACGAAGCCTTTCAGCCCCCGCGAGCTCGCTGCGCGCGTGAAGGCGCTTCTTCGCCGCGCCGATCCGGGAACGCCCTCTGAGAAAGCTCTCGAAATCGGAGCTCTGCGGATTGATCCGGCCGCGTATCGCGTTACGCGCGCGGGAAAACCGGTGCCGATGAGCACGCTGGAATTCCGCCTGCTGTACTTCCTCGCCGCCCGGCCCAACCGCGTCTTCACGCGAGACCAATTGCTGGATGGCGTGTGGGGCACGGAGCGATTTGTTACGCCGCGGAGCGTAGACGTCTACGTGCGGCGCCTGCGGGAAAAAATCGAAGCCGATCCCCAGCACCCGGCTTACATGAAAACAATTCGCGGCGCCGGGTACCTGTTCGAGACCCGTGCGAGCTAGGATTTTCTGGAAGATCGGGCTGACGTATCTAGCCCTCCTGGTCGGAGTTCTGCTGGCGGTCGATTTCTACTCTGCGGAAGTACTGCGCCGCGAATACATTCGCAAAACCAACGAAGAGCTGACTTCGCTCCTGAATCTCGGCCGAACGCGTCCGCCTGCAATCAATGATCTTTCGCAGCTTCGCTCTTGGGTGGACTGGATGTCGCAATCGGGGGCCCGCGTAACCGTGATCGAGAACGGCGGCAAAGTGCTCGCTGACTCCGCAGAAGATCTCGAGACACTGGGAGACCGCTCCACTAGTCCGGAAGTTCAGCAGGCGTTCGCAAACGGGCAAGGGCAATCCCTTCGGCTCAGCACGGCCTTAGAGGGCCAGACGGTCTATCAAGCGATACGTTACCAGCCTCCCGGCGGGACGCCGGTAGTAATTCGCGCGGCGAAGCCATTAACCAGCCTTGACGTGGCGCTAACCGAGTTGCGTGACCGGCTACTGTTCGCCTCTCTGCTGATATTTCTAATGGGACTCGCCGCGTCTCTTATGATTTCGCGGATGTTTTCGGCCCGCGTGGAACGCCTGACGGAATTCTCAAAGCGCGTAGCAGAGGGAGATTTCCGCCCGCTGCCAGGTGAAAACTCAAGCGATGAACTCGCAGAGCTGGGTGCATCGCTCAACGAAACGGCGCGGCGCCTCGAATCCGAGATCCGGCTGCTGAGCGGCGAGCGCAATCGTTCGAGCGCGATCCTCCGAAGCATGGTGGAAGGTGTGGCGGTGATTGACGCGCAGGAGCGGCTTGTCTTTTGCAATCGCGCGTTTTCGGAAATTCTGAACATAGATTCGAAAAGCAGCGAAGGCCGCCCACTCATCGAGGTGGTTCGGAATTCGGAATTGACCGGGCTGATCCGCAAGGCGTTGGGCGGCGAGGAAGGTTTGCAGAGCGATATCGTAACCGGAATCGTGTTGCAGCAGAGTTTCTCCGTGACGGCTGCGCCCGTAAAAGCGCTCGAACCCACAGCCGGCGCGCCCAACGCGAGCACGCCGTCTGCGGCGGTGGTTTCTTCGCAAAAACCATCGGGCGCGGTGGTTGTGCTTCACGATGTCACGGAGCTGCGGCGGCTCGAACGGGTGCGGCAAGACTTCGTTGCCAACGTCTCGCACGAATTCAAGACTCCGCTCACGGCGATCCAGGGTTTTGCGGAAACGTTGTTGGGCGGCGCGCTCGAAGATCCAAAAAACAACCGGCGATTCCTTGAAATCATGCGCGATCACGCCAATCGTCTGGCGCGGTTGACGGACGATCTCTTGAAGCTCGCGCGCATCGAAGCAGGGAAGCTCGAACTAGAATTCTCGCCTGTTGGTGTGATCGAGTTTATTGAACGCTGTGCGGAAACCGCCCTGATGAAGGCCAGCCGTAAGCAGATAACCCTCGACATCGAAATTCCGCCGGGACTTCCACCGGTACGCGGTGATGCCAGTTTGCTACGCGACGTGGTGCAAAATCTGGTCGATAACGCAATTCAGTACACGCCACCCGGCGGCCGCATCCGGGTAAGCGCGCGCGTCAATTCCGACGAAATGGTGATCGAAGTCATGGACACCGGAATCGGGATTCCACTCATCGACCAAGAGCGGATTTTCGAGCGCTTTTACCGCGTGGACGCGGCGCGTTCCCGGGAAGCTGGTGGTACCGGTTTGGGTCTATCCATCGCTAAACACATTATCGACGCGCACAACGGACGGCTTTGGGTGGAAAGCACAGTAGGCGAAGGCTCGCGATTCTCTTTTTCGATTCCCCTGGCTAATTAGCTAGCCCCTATTTCCGCGGTCTCGAAACATTCACGACGGATTCAACCACTTGCAACATCCCCCTTTAATCATGTAGTCGCTGGAAAAAGATACGGCCGGGCGCATACCCATAGGGCCCTGGGAGGAAAGCAACGTGGCAGGAACAAAGGCCAATTCGGAAGCAATTTTTCAGAACGTGTTGGTGAACTACTTGATCTCGCAGGCGCGCACTGTGGAGTCTTCGCTGAACCGCGCTCTGTGGGCGTTGATGGAACGCAACGAACGGCTTGCCAGCGAAGTGTTCCTGACCGAGCCGCGGATCAACGAAATGGAGATTTTGATCGACGAGCACGCCATACGCATGTTGCGGCAGCCGAATCTTCTCGAAACCGACGTTCGCTTGATCGTGGCCACTCTCAAGATAAATAACGATCTCGAGCGCATGGGTGACCTGGCCGTCAATTTAAGCGAGCGCGCTATCTCTCTAGCCGGAATGGGCAAGATTGAAACGCCTTCCGAACTCGAGCCAATGACAACGGCTGTTCGCGCCATGGTTTCGAAATGCCTTGGAGCTCTGATCTACCAAAACGTGGATCTGGCAACACAAGTCCTTGAGAGCGACGATATCGTGGACCAATATCGAGATCAGGTCTTCGAGGCACTTCTCGCAGGAATGACGAAGGATTCGTCGCTCGCCGCGCCGAACCTTCATTTCGTTCTGGCCTCGCGGCACTTGGAGCGAATCGCCGATCACGCCACGAATATTGCGGAGGACGTCCTGTTTTGGGTCCGCGGCCTTGAGGTACGGCACGGCCGAGCGCGGCTTATGGACACGCAAGAAGACGCAAAAGCTTCGTAACAGTTTTTTCACGCATCGGTCATCCGGCAGTGAACACGAGCGCCTACGCTGCGCCATCGATTTTGTAGCCGGACGGATGCGACGATAAGACTTCTGTCGCGGGCGGCTGATGGGTTCGGCTCGACAAGTTCTGGCGCAACAGCATTTTGCGCCGGAAAACGCAGTCTACGATCTGCGCCCACCAAGGAGGCGCGGCCTGGACAACCCCCGGGGCCACGCCTCCTCTTTTTTTTGTTGAGGGTTTTTCCATTTCACTTCGAATTGTTGCATATGTAACGCGGCTGTAACAATTCCGGCAAAAAATACGCACCTAAGGAGAGTACTGCCACCATGAAGAAGACTTCTCTCGTTGTGTCGATCCTGCTGATTCTGGCGATTGCGGTCGCCGCTCAACCCGCAGGCCCGATATTGCTCAATGCTGCAGGCGCGACCTTCCCCTATCCCATCTACTCCAAGTGGTTTGATGTTTACCACCAGAAGGACCCCAATGTTCAGATCAACTATCAATCGATCGGCTCGGGCGGCGGAATCCGCCAGCTTCTCGCAGGAACGGTAGACTTCGGCGCCTCCGATGGGCCGATGAGTGATGACCAGCTGAAAGAAGCAAAATTCAAAATTCTGCATTTTCCTACGGTGCTTGGCGCCGTAATTCCCGTCTACAACATCTCTGGCGTGTCGGGGGAATTGAATTTTACACAGAAAGCCTTGGCTGGTATCTATCTTGGGACAATTACAAAGTGGAATGACCCGGAAATTGCCAAGGCGAATTCGGGAGTGAATTTGCCGGCAAACGATATCGTCGTTGTGCATAGGGCAGATGGAAGCGGTACGTCCTACATCTGGACAGATTTCCTCTCCAAGGTAAGCGACGATTGGAAGAACAAAGTTGGTAAAGGTACATCCGTACAGTGGCCAGTTGGGCTGGGCGGCAAGGGAAACGAGGGTGTAGCCGGCCTGGTAAAGCAAACGCCCAATTCTGTGGGATATGTGGAACTCATCTACGCCGTTCAGAATGCGATTACTTTTGGAAAGGTTCAGAACGCTTCCGGGAAGTTCTTAAAGGCGGATTTGGCGGGCGTCACCGCGGCAGCAGCTGCGGCGGCGAAAGACATGCCGGCCGACTTCCGCGTTTCGATTACGAACGAGCCCGGCCCAACCGTGTATCCCATATCGAGCTTCACGTGGCTGCTGATCCCGGAGCAGATTTCGGATGCCACGAAGCGCGATGCAATCAAAGGCTTCCTGAAATGGATGTTGACCGATGGACAGGGATACAATGAAGGTCTCGCTTACGCTCGCTTGCCCAAGCCGGTGGTCGAAAAGGAAATGAAAGCTATTTCACTGATTCAGTAGCATGACTTCAACGGCCACCACAGTTCCGCACGCGGCTCCGCCCTATTCGGGGCCGCGTGCGTTCGTTCGGCGATTCCAGCACGGCGATGAAATGGCCCACCTCATTACGCTCACTTTCGCCGCTGCGATTCTTCTTATTACCTCCATGCTGGTTTGGGAATTGTGGGTGAACTCCCACCTTTCCCGCGCCAAATTCGGTTGGCACTTTTTTTGGACGACAACCTGGGACCCGATTTTCGACAATTTCGGAGCAGCTCCCTTTATTTATGGCACGCTTGTAACTTCCGTGGTTGCACTCGTGCTTGCGGTCCCTCTCGGGCTCGCCAGCGCGATCTTTCTTTCCGAGCTTGCGCCGCGAAAAATCAGCGACGCCGTCTCGTTCCTGATTGACTTGCTCGCCGCCGTCCCCAGCGTTATCTATGGCCTGCTCGGGATTTTCGTAGTCGTCCCACTGATGCGCTCGTGGCTCGGCCCTCTTCTCATCAACACTCTTGGAAAACTGCCGGGAATCGGAAAGCTGTTCGCCGGGCCTAACTACGGGGTGGGATTTTTTACGGCGGGAATTGTGCTGGCCATTATGGTGGTGCCGTTCATTATTTCCGTCTCGCGGGAAGTATTGCTCACGGTTCCGCGCGAGCAGCGGGAAGCAGCCCTCGCACTTGGCGCTACGAGGTGGGAGTCCACCTGGAAAGTGGTGGTTCCGTGGGCCCGGACAGGAATTATGGGCTCAATATTCCTCGCTCTGGCGCGCGCGCTGGGCGAAACGATGGCCGTTACGATGGTCATCGGTAACGACCCCAAAATCAGCGCCTCGCTTCTCCATCCGGGCTACACAATCGCCGCTGTAATCGCCAATGAATTCACGGAAGCAACCGGAGATCTCTACCTCAGCGCGCTGATTGAGCTCGGTCTCGTTCTGTTTCTGATGACGTTCATTTTGAATGGTCTCGCTCGGATTCTGATCGTGGCAACTGAGCGCGGCGGGGGACGTCCCGCATGAACCGCGCGCTATTGATCTGGCGGAAATCGCTCAACGTCGTAATGCTTACCCTTACGGGTGTGGCCGCTTTATCGGTCGTTTCCGTCTTGTTCCTGATTCTCGGGTATCTGATCTGGCATGGCGGTGCATCACTCAACTGGAATTTCTTCACGCAGTTGCCAAAGCCGGTCGGTGAGACTGGCGGGGGGATGGCCAATGCCATCGTCGGGAGCCTAAAGCTTTTGTTGCTCGCCGCGGTTATTGGTTTGCCGGTCGGCCTGATGGCCGGCGTGTACCTTGCGGAGTTCGGCGGCCAGACTTTTTCCTTCGTGATTCGCTACACCACGGATTTGCTCAACGGTGTGCCATCTATCGTCATCGGCATATTCGCCTACTCACTGGTCGTGCTTCCGGTGAAGCATTTCTCAACTCTCGCCGGCGGTTTCGCTTTGGGAATAATGGTGATTCCCATCACCGTCCGTAGCACGGAAGAGTTTCTGCGCGCGATTCCGGGAACCCTGCGCGAAGGCGCAATGGCTTTGGGCGCCAGCAAGTGGAAGACGATCGCCACGGTTGTGTTGCCCGCTGCGAGTGGTGGAATTCTAACCGGGATGTTGCTGGCGTTGGCGCGCGTCGCGGGAGAAACGGCTCCTTTGCTCTTCACTGCGTTCAGCAATCGTTATTGGAGCCCGGGATGGTCCCAGCCAATCGCTTCGCTTCCGGTGATGATTTACACGTATGCGATTGCCCCATATGATGATTGGCACCGCCAAGCCTGGGCCGCTGGTCTCGTGCTCCTGGGACTCGTGCTCCTCGCAAATCTTGGTTGCCGTCTTGTCCTGAATCGCGGCGGCAATGTTCGGAGCGTATGACATGGCATCAGCAACCCAAGGAAAGAACCCCGCCGCCGAGCGGATTGCAATGGAGGTCCGGATGATCGAGCCGACACCAACGGGTTCCGAAAAAGACTCACCGTTGCGTTTTAAGATTTCGAATCTCGACGTCTTCTATGGACCCAAGCAAGCAGTATTCGGCCTCAATTTGAACATCCCTACCAACAAGATCACAGCACTGATTGGACCTTCGGGATGCGGAAAATCCACTTTCCTGCGGACCTTGAACCGCATGAATGAAACGATCCGTAACACTCGCGTGCAAGGCGAAATCTTGCTTGATCAGCAAGACATTCACGGAATAGACGTGGTGGGGTTGCGCCGCCGCGTCGGGATGGTCTTTCAGCGGCCGAATCCGTTTCCCAAATCCATCTACGATAATGTGGCTTACGGCTTGCGGGTGAATGGATTCAAAGGACGCCTCGACGATCTTGTGGAAAAAAGCTTGCGCCGCGCTGCCCTGTGGGAGGAAGTGAAAGACTACCTCAAGAAGTCAGCCTTTGCGCTCTCCGGCGGGCAGCAGCAGCGCCTTTGCATAGCGCGGGCTCTCGCTGTCGATCCTGAAGTTCTTTTGCTCGACGAACCGTGCTCGGCTCTCGACCCCGTAACCACCGCGAAAATCGAGGAGTTGATGTTCCAGCTCAAGGACAGCTGCACGATGGCCATTGTGACGCACAACATGCAGCAGGCAGCGCGCGCGAGCGATTTCACCGCGTTCATGCTCGACGGAAAATTGATCGAGCACAGCGAGACTTCAAAGCTGTTCACAACACCAACCGACCCGCGCACAGAAGCATACATAACCGGCCGTTTCGGATGATTCTCTGTGAGGCTGTGGGCCCGAGTAGCAGCTTTCGAATGAAGGGGACTGAGATTACATGGAACGCCATTTTGAACGCGACCTCGAGGAACTGAAGCAGCGTCTGCTCTGGATGGGGAGCTTGGCCGAGCGTGCGGTACATCAGGCCGTGCACGCCGTGTTGGACGCCGAAGAACACCTCGCTGAAGTTGTGCTTAGCGAGGAAGATGCCATCAATGAAATGCAGATCGAAATTGACGAGCGCGTGCAACGGCTTCTCGCATTGCAACAGCCGATGGCTGCCGATCTGCGTTTTCTCTTGGCGGTTTCGCGTATTAACGGCGATCTTGAACGGATCGGCGACCAGGCCGTCAACATCGCTCAGTCCGCGATGCGCGTTCTGCGGCATCCCCAGGTAAAGCCTTACGTCGATCTGCCGCGGATGAGCGAACTTGCCGAAGGGATGGTGCGCGACAGCCTTAACGCGCTGGTCCGGGGCGATATTGATCTTGCGCGCAGCGTGCTTCAGCGCGACGACCAGGTGGATCGTCTGCGCGACCAGCTCTTTCGTGAGCTGCTTACTTACATGATGGAAAATTCTGCGGTTGTGTTTGCTGCTTTCGAACTGATTCTTGTCGCCAAGAATCTCGAGCGCATCGGCGACCACGCCACGAACATCGCTGAGGACGTCATTTACTTTGTCGCTGGCCGCGACGTCCGCCATCCTGCTCTCGACCGCCGCTAGTGACGCGACTTCGCGCCTAATCTACGGTCGAAACACCAATACGCACACTAGAAAAATAATCACCGCCTCGATCGCGCCCAGCGCTACGTCCAGAAAGTAATGGTAGCGGCCGAGAAATGCGCCGATCGCAATGCTAACTGCGACTACGAGGAATATCGCGCCCGTCAGCGGCAAGAATCGCGTCAATACGAGGGCTACGGCGGTTGTGGAAGCCACGTGCGCGCTCGGGAACGTGATGGCCTGAATGCTGCCGCGATTCAGAACTTCTAGATTTAGCTTGCGAACCTCATTCGGGGCGGCCGCGAATTCCGCAGTCCGTCCCGGAACCAGGCGCGGGGGCATGGCTGGAACAAAAATCGTGACGGCAAAGCAGATGTCGCTTGCCAATACGACGACAACCCAGTAGAAATCGGCTGCCGCACGGTGATGTCCCAGATACAGAGTCGCCAGTCCGATCGGCACCAACGGATAGCACATCAGGTAGGCCGTTTCAAAATATCGAGCCCATCCTCCATCCTCGCTGCTTCCAACCATCCGCCGGAGCCTGTGCAACACCTTCTCGTCTGTTTGCACGAGCCATTTCTGAATTCGTTCGTCGGGGCCGGTAAAAAATTGCCCCGCCTGCCAATAGGGAATGAGCAATAAGGCAGCTGGGAGCCAATCGCGCACTACGGAGCCCGCGAATCCGTGCAACGCAAATCGCGCCAGTAAGATCGCCGCCGGTACGATGATGGCAAGCAGTGCAATGCGCAATCGCCGCCGCATTTCCAGGGGCCGCATCCACGCCAGTAAACCAATCCCAATTGCAAAGGCGATTTGGATCCATTCGGAAGCACGCATCTCGGCCTGAAACTATAGGACAAACAGGAGGGAACGCGAATCGTTCAATCTCAGGCGGGTGAGGCTCGAATCCAAAAGCGAAAGCTAAATGCGCGTTAGCGCTGTGGCTTCGTCTTCCGAAAGGTCCAGTATCGAATCCAGGCGCACCATTTTCAGCAGCATCATCACGCGCTTACTCGGCGCAAAAAACGTGCATTTTCCGCCCGCCCGCTTCAACATCGTAAAAGAACGGACGAGAGCGCCAATTCCCGAGCTATCAAGCTCGGTTACGCCCGCCAGGTTCACGGCAACGCGGGTGGATCCCGCATCCATTAGTTGCTGAATTTGACTGCGGAATGCCTCTTCCGCCTCACCAAGTTTGAGGGGGCCCTCAAGATCCAGAATCGTGGCTTGCCCGGCTTTACGAATACCAATATTCACAGGTACCTCACAGCGAGTTGCAAAGCTAACTGAATTGCGCTCCGCAATCAAGGGTTTGCACTCTTATATGTCTTGTTTATTGGGCCGATTACGGGACAGTTCCTTGACGCGCCACAGCTCCTTTTGTTAGGCTCCGCGCGTTCTCTTGCCCCCGGTCTCCGGGCTCGGCGCGGGAGCGGGTGTGAGAACGCCCCTCCAGGGAGAGCAATGGAAACATCTTCGGCGCTCTTCGAACTCGCGAGCGTGTCTCTGGCGTGTCGCGATCAGGACACGCTTTTGAAGACGTTTGCTGCGCGCGTAGGCTCCACGCTCGGAGCGCGCGCCGTATTCGTGTGGATTCACGATTCTGAATCGGAAGGGCTCCTATGCCGAACGCGCTGGACCGAAACCGGCGAGCGGATTGTGCCCTCCAGCGAACCGGTCACAGAAGGTCCTCTAGCCATCGTGTTTGAGTCGGCAAGCACCAGCCGCCTCGCCGCCCAGGATCTGTCGCTCGATGATCTCGAGCATCTGGAGGAGACGAGCCGGGTCCGCGTCAAATCTGCAATGTTTGCCTCCCTTCCTGGCGTCGAAGGGCCCGAAGGGGTGGTCGAGGTCCTCAACAAAAGAGCCGGGAACTTTACAGAGCAAGACGCGCATTTTCTCGAGGAAGCGGCGCGACTTGCAGGCCAGGCTCTCACGAATCTCGAAGCTATAGAAGGCGAGCGCCACGCCCAGCTCGCAACTCTCGAACGCCTCACTGCACTCTACGACCTTGGCCGCACCTTCACATCCACGCTCGAGTTAGAAGAGCTGCTGCCCATCGTCGCTGGCAAGATCAAAGATATTCTCGGAGCTGGAGCCTGCAATCTGTGGCTGGCGGCAGGTGACGAACTCCGCCTGGCTAACACCGCAGGCGTGGATCCGACGGTGGAGCAAGGTGCGAGCGTTTCCGCGAGCGAAGGGCTGCTCGGTGAAATTGCTCAGGCGGGGAATCCGAAGCTCCTCGAGACACCATCGGAAGAGCCCGGGCTCGAAGAGCGGATCAAGGCTGGCGGTGACTTCGAGATCGAGTCGTGGATGGCAGCGCCGCTGCGAAAAGAAAATGAAGTGCTCGGCATCGTCGAGCTGGTGAACAAGACAGACGGTACGCCCTTTAATGAAGAGGATCTTTTTTTCCTTGAGAGCATCAGCGAGCAGGCCGCCGTCGCCTTACACAATGCCAATCTGCTCGAATCCGAACGCAAGGTTCACGCCCTCGACGCTCTTCTCAAAATTTCGCAGGAAATCACATCCACGCTGGACCTCGACCATGTTCTTTCCACGGTCGCCCAGCAAGCCGCCTCCGTAGTTCCGTTCGACAAATTAGTCATCGGCTTTTTCGATCGGCGTAAATTCGTTCTGGGCGCCGTCTCGGGCGAAGCGGAGGTTCCCAAAACGCGCGAAATGAGCGAGCTGCGCGACCGCCTGGAATGGGTATCGCAGCAGGAAGGTCCCGTTGCCGTCGATAAATACGACGATGGCTGGCACGCCGATCCGGAAGATGCTCGCGCGCAGCTCGTTTCATACCTCGAAGCCTACGAGCTCAACGGCACGTATGCCTTGCCGCTGCGTGACGATCAGGGCGTTCTTGGCGCGATGATACTTCTTAGCAGCGACGCAGACTTCCTCACCGACGCCAACAAGGAAACTGTTTCGATTCTGGCCAACCAGACGACTGTCGCCATCCGCAACGCGCAGCTCTACCAGCAGGTTCCGCTCGCAAATATTTTTCAGCCCTTTGCCGAGCAGAAAAAGCGCCTCGCCGCCGCGATGCCGAAGGAGCGCTGGCGCCTATATGCTGAGCGCGCCGCCATTGTTGCCGCCATTCTCATTTTCGTCCCCTGGCCTGTGCGTGTGCGCACCGATGCTACCGTCGTCCCTGCTGAACGTCGCATCGTCAGCTCGATGGAAGGGGGAGTCGTTCGGCATGTTTTCGTGCGCGAAGGCGAAAGCGTGCAGCAGGGCCAATCGCTTGCACAACTTGACGATAGCGAGGATCGCATCAAGCTTGCCCAGGCCGAAGCCGCTCTGGCCCAGGCTCGGCGGGAAATTGCAGAAGCGGAATTTCGCAATGATCCATCGGCCGCAGGACAAGCCAAAATGCGCGCCGATCTTCACGCTGCCGAAGTGCAGCTCGAACAACAACGCGTTGCTGCGGCAGACCTTCGTGCTCCAATCGCCGGTGTCGTGGTAACGCCGAAAATTGAAGAAAAAACGGGTGTGATGGTCAAAGCAGGCGATCCCTTCGCTGAGATCGTCGACCAGGAGCGAATGGCCGCCGAAATGAGCGTGTCCGAAACGGATTTGGCCCTGGTTCACCCTGGCAAGCAAGTTGCCCTGAAGCTCAATTCCTTCCCGACCGCAACATTCTTCGGGACCGTCGATCGCGTCGGTGCTCAAACTCATTCCGATGCGGGGGAACAGTACTTTTTAGTTCGCGCTCTCTTTTCGAATCCCGGCGGGCGCGCTCGCGACGGAATGGTTGGCCGTGTTCGCATCCGTGCAGCGGGCGAGTGGGAATGGTTCGGCAGCGGGTGGTATCCGGTCGGCTACGCACTATTTCGTGATCCATTTCGGTGGATTTGGGAGAAGGTGTGGAGTTGGCTTCCGTAAGCTGAAGGGGCAGGAACATGATGAGACGTTTAACGTATCTTGCAATGGCAACTTTGGCGCTCGCGTTGGCAGGCTGCGGCGATTCTTCTCACGCGCCGGATTCCACTTCTGCCGCTCCGCCTCCATCTTCGGCGGTCCCATCGCGGCCGCCACAACCGTCTGAGCCAAGCGCTGCGGCCAAGCCGCATGAGCCAAACGACGTTCTCAGCGTGCTCTCCGTGGAGCACCAAGTGGATCTCTCTGCCGAGCGCGACGGTGTGGTCACCTCCCTCGCAAAAGACGAAGGCAGCGCCGTCAAGGCAGGTGAGATCCTGGGCCAACTCGATGACCGCAGCCTTCAGATGGAGCTCAACAAGGCCCGCAATGATCTCACCGTTGCCGAGAACAACGTGAAATTCAAAGAGGCCGAGCTCAAGGCCAAAGCCGCGGCTCTAAGACGCCAACAGCAGCTGCGTGAATATGGGCTTTCAAGCGAAGCGGACCTGGAAGCCGCCGAGTTTGAAGCAAAAGGCGCCGAATACGACATGCATGGATGGCAAGCCCTGGTCGAAAGCAGCCACTCGGAAATTCATCGCCTCGAAATTCAATTGGACCAAACCCGGCTGCGCGCCCCATTTAGCGGTGTCGTCGTCCGCCGCTATGTTCGTGAAGGTCAGACGGTGGCCAAGAATGACAAGTGTTTTCGCATCAGCCAGCTTTCGCCCCTTCAGGTCCAATTTCAGGTTTCCGAAGCTTCCCCCAGGCGTCCCGAGCGTGGCGCGCCCGTCGATCTCTCGCTTGTCGACAATTCCGGCCGCACGTTTTCAGCCCGCGTGGTGAAGGTTAGTCCCACCGTCGATCCCGCAAGTGACAGCTACGACGTCACCGCGCAGCTTGTCGGAACCGGAATTTCCGATTTGCGGCCCGGCATGGCTGTGCATGTGATTTGGCCGGGAACTTCACGGGCGAAACCCTAGGTATCGCGACTGATGCGCTTTGGCCCCACCAGTATTCAGGTCTCGAGCGTCCTTTCCAAAGGATTGCGGCGCCCCAAGCTTCGCTCCGATCTGCGCATCAGCGAGCAGACCGTCAACGGCGAAAAAAGCTACGTCATCAAAAACCACGAGACCAATTCCTACAACCGTTACGGCGAATTCGAATACCAGCTGCTTATGCTGTGTGACGGCACACGTACACCAGCCGAGATATCAGAGGCGCTTGCCGAGCAAGATCCTGATTCTGCAATTGCTGAATCCGAAGTTCTCGAATTTCTCGACTCGATTGAGCCAGCCATGTGGGAACGGTCCCTCGGCGAAAAAAATCTCGCTGTACTTGAACGCATCCGCGACGAGCGTAAAGGCCGTGTCGACCAGTCCAGCATGTTGTACATCGCTTTCAAAGCTTGGGACCCGAACAAAACTCTCGATAAGCTCGACCCAATTCTGAGCTGGATGTTCACCGCTCAGTTTGTATTTTTCTCCGTGCTCTTATTTATTACGGCCATGTATTTTGTGGCAGGGGATTGGACGCGAGTTCAACACGATACAGCATCGCTCTATTCCTTCGCTGACAAAAGCGCCTACGATGTGTGGGCCTTTTGGATTCTGCTTTTGATGATCGGCGCAGTCCACGAATTCGGCCACGGACTCACCTGCAAACATTTCGGCGGCGACGTCCACCAAATGGGCTTCTTGCTGATCTATCTGACACCTGCGTTTTATACGGACACGACGGACATTCTTCTATTTGATCGCACTTCCCGCCGCCAATGGGTCATCTTTGCCGGAATCTGGGTCGAGCTTGTTCTCTGTAGCATTTCAGCTGCGATCTGGCATTTCACTGCGCCCGGTTCCATCGTCAATGACCTGGCATACAAGGCGATGCTTTTGAGCGGCATACAAGGGGCAGTTATAAACCTCAATCCTCTTATCAAAGCCGACGGGTATTACGCCCTCTCACAGTTCCTCGATATCGACAACCTGCGTGAGGATGCGTTTGCTTTCCTGCGAGTGTGGTCCCAGAAGTATATTCTTCGCCGAGATATCGATCTGCCCCCCGCGAGCAGGCGCCAACGACGAATCTTTCTTATTTTTGGTCTCGCCGCGATCGTCTACAGCGTAGCTCTTCTCGCCGTGGTCCTGTTATTCGCAAAGAATGTCCTTGTGTCCAAGTTTGGAGACTGGGGCTATTTTTTGTTTGCAGGAGTGGTTTACTTTCTTATCCGAAAAGAGATCAAGTCATATCTGCCTATCGTTCGCGCCTGGGTTCGAAAACAGCAGGAGTCCTATATGACCTGGAAATTTACGCGCGCTCAAACATTTGGCGTTCTGGGAGTCGCTCTGCTTTTATTTGTACCGCCAGTTCCTACCAGTGTCTCCTCCGAGCTCCTTCTCGAACCTGGTAAGGATGCGCATCTCCGCGCGACGGTCTCAGGAAAAATCACAGCGGTATTCGTTAGCCAGGGACAAGAAGTTACGGCCGGTCAGCTACTTGCCGTTCTGCAGAATCCGGAAATTGAAGCGAATGCCAGGGTGGCCTCTACCGAACTTACGCTGGCTAACAGCGACCTTCGACAGAATCAGGATCAGCCTGCATCCGGGAAATCTGCTCAGGCCGCCCGTGAACGCGTTCGCCTCCAGAAGGAGCTAACCGTTGCCACGGCGAATCTCGATGCACTACAAATTCGCGCCCCATTCGACGGCATCATAACAACCCCCGAAATTCACCAGCGTGTCGGGCAGTTTCTCTCGGCGGGCGACGAATTCTGCCACCTATCCGATCCTGGCACCATGAAGGCGCGTATTTTCGTTTCTGACCGCGATCTGAACGACGTTCGTCCTGGAGCCCCAGCAAGAGTGAAAGTTCTGCCCTATGCGTTTCGCACTTACTCGGGCCATGTCGAGCAGATTCTTCCCGCCGCCGCTACTGATGCGCCCGTCTCTCAACCGCAAAAGCTTACGCGCCTTGGGCAGGAGCTCACGAACCGCTTCGTTGTAGTCATGGTATTTCCGAACCCCGATGGCACTCTGACCGGAGGAATGACCGGCGTCGCCAAGATCACAGTCAAGAGCCGACCGCTAGCTTGGCAACTCGGTCGAGGCGCTTGGCATTGGCTGCGCTCGCAGGTTTGGTGGTAGCCGTGGAAGGCCTTCGCGCCGCTTGCAAACGAGAAAAGGGCCGCCGTTCCTGGGACGGCGGCCCTTCGGGGTTGCTGCTACTTCAAACTCCCGGCCCAGCGGAGCGCAAGGTCGGAAGATCGTTAGAATTTCGTGACTACAGTGGCGTCTACCACTTAACCCTGAGGCTACGCACCGACATAAGGGGATTCTTGCGCTCGAGCTTCTTCGTCGGCTCGACTTTCTTGCTCTTCTTTATTGGCTTCGCGGTTGGATTCATAACGTGACCCCGTACCTCAGATCTTGTTGCTCCGCTCATCCTCGTAAAGCAATCCCAAAGCCAAACTGGATCGCACTGCTTCGCGCCTCAAATTAGGATACTTAGAGTTCTAGAGCCCACATGGACGCTGGCTGACTCCATTCCTGTGTTGATTTTTGTGAAGCAGCGTTGACTTATTCAATATGCAATAACTAGCGTTAACGACTGTTGCCCCATTCCCGGCAAAGACGGTTCCCGCACCAAAGATATCTTAGAGAAAGAGCTTGGAGACAGCGAGTGAAGTCCGTTATTTAACCCAGGGGTGCCGTATCAGCGGCTTGGTCGGCTCTATCCTGGTCGGCTTCTTGAGCTGCTTGGTTGACTTTCTGGGTTTCATAGATCTATTTTATCGCTCTATGGCTCGTTAGGCTGTCTGAACCGGCGGGAGAATCCAAAAAAAAGGGGAATGGGGCTGCCCATAGGAGGCAGCCCGATTTCCTGGCCGTGGTAGAACCTAATTTCCCGGCTTCTTGAGCGACTTGGTAGCCTCAAGTTTCTTCGACTTCTTCAGGGTTTTCTTTGCCATTTTGTTCTCCCTCTCATCGCGCCCCTCTGGGGCTCTTGTCCTTATTTCGTTGCAAGTTGGCCGCCATTGAGATCGCTTTATAAAGGCGGGCATTAAACTCTTTGAAATCTGCAAATTGTTGCAAATTGGTTTCCTGGGAACAGAGCGAAGCATTCTCGCGACAAGATAGGAACCGTTGACTAAATCAGCCGCTATTGAATTTTTCAGCATTATGAAATAATTATCGCTCCGAGAGCACTGTAAACTTGCCGAACTTTGCAGCGCGGAGGGATTTACCGTCCTCTGCGATGCTTCCTGGCTCTCGCCCTTTGGACTCTGATAACGCCAGGAACCATCGAGCTCTTGGGCCTATCTTCAGAATTCCCATCGTTTCTAATTCTTGCGGCGAATTAACACCGCAATATCTTTCGCAGTATGATCGATCAGTGCTTTCGTGGCTATCCGCGCGTATGCGCCAGCGGCCTTCCCGTCAACCGTGAAAACCCCAAGGCAGACATGACGTAAACTGTTTCCGGTCGACACTGCAGTGGCCTCAAACCTTCTCTGCGCCACCCACCCTAGCGGATGCCGTTTGGCCTCCCGGGCCGCTTCCTTGTACGATCGCTCCGAGCTGATACCGGGAATCGCTATACCGCTTCCCGTTTGCCCGAATGCTGGCTTTAGAACCCACTCAGCCTCCGACACACTCCGCAACTCGCTTGGACATCGGGTCTCCGGAAGCAATGAACGCCACGCGGACATCGATGTGTCCAGTTCGTCCCAGACCAACGGAAATCGCTTGCCGTGTGTCAGCATGCAGGTTCCTGGGTTGCTCAGGGGCGTCCTACTTCCTGAGAACCAGAGTTTCCATTGAGAGCCCGGACGCAGCTTGGGGAGCCAGTCCCCGTCGAGCCACCGAACCAGCAAGCTCGGCTTGTCTGACGCCGATAAGTTGGCAATCTTTGCGACTTTCGATTTCCAGCTCAACTCTCCCGGGCTTACAATTACCGCGCGCATCCCCTGCCTCTGGAGTTCTCGGGCGAGGTACTTATCATCATAGTACCAAGCGTGAACTCTCCGCCGGACAATGGCGACGAGTGCTTTTTCACCCACGGCTTGACGGATTGCCCTCGCATGCGAGCTGACAGGATCAGGAGGCGGCGAGAACTGGGGAAAGTAGGGTGCCATTGATTCAGAAAAGAGTGATCCCGCCATGAACCCGCCCACCGTGTCCGAGTTGCCCTCGGATATGCAGCAGCCCTCCGGAGTCAGGTGAAAATCAAACCGCATATACCTGGCGACATCGGTCGGAGCACTCTTGGCATTCCGTTCCCGTAGAACCTCTCGAATGCTGGCTGGCAGCCCAAGCCGCCTGTGGAGGTCGGTCCGGCGCATTAGCTCCCGCTCGGCCGCCAGTGCCTCCGAAGACAGCTTTTCAGCCACCTTCGCAAGGCTGAGCCATTCTTCCTGTTCGATCAGCAGAGGAAAATCCACCGGTAGGGGGTGGTCCTCAGGCTGAATGTTGCACTTCAAGCATTCAGATGTAACTCGCGCGTGATACGACTCCCACTCTTTCAAAGAGAGTGACCTGCCGGCGACCCAGCGCGATTTCAAGCCATTTATTGATTTTGTCAACGTTTCTAAAGACCGTACTTCCGGCGCAGATAGTTCAACCGATTTCGGTCAACCCCCAGCAGCCGCGCCGCCTCCGATTTCACCTGCTTGGCCTGCTCCAGAGCTTCATTCACCCAGCGCCGTTCGAACGCCTCGAGCTCCTTATCCAGGTTGATTCCCGCTTTCGACAGCCGTAACCGTCCACGGTCACGCCCGCCAGCCTGCACGATGTCGGCAGGCAGGTCTTTCAACCCGATAATCTCACCGTCGGTCATGATCACCAAGCGCTGAATCGCGTTTTCGAGCTCACGCACGTTCCCGGGCCATGGGTACCGCTTCAACGCCTGCATCGCGTCGTCGCCGATTCGCTTCGCCGGAAAGCTATTGGCCGCGCAATAGATGCTCACGAAATACTCCGCCAGCACCGGGATATCCTCCACGCGCTCCCGCAATGCCGGCACGAAAATTGGCACCACGTGGATCCGGTAATACAAGTCCTCGCGGAACCGGTCGTCCCGCACCATCTCTTCCAGGTCCTCATTCGTCGCGCTAATCAGCCGGAAATCCACCTTGATCTGCTTCTTTCCGCCCAACCTGGTCAGCGACCGGTCTTCCAGCACCCGCAGCAGCTTGCTCTGCAGTGGCGGCGTCAGCGTCGCAATCTCATCGAGGAAGAGTGTTCCCTGGTGGGCCAGCTCCACCCGGCCTTCTTTGGTGCCTACCGCTCCCGTGAATGCGCCCTTCTCATAGCCGAACAGCTCCGCCTCCATCAGCCCTTCGGGCAGCGCCGCGCAGTTCACACTGACGAACGCGCGGTTGCGCCGAGGGCTCTGCTCGTGGAGAGCACGGGCCACCAGCTCCTTTCCCACCCCGCTCTCTCCGCGAATTATCACGTTGGTTGTCGCCCGCGCCATTCGCTTGATCGAATCGAACACATGCCGCATTGAGTCCGTCGTTCCGATCAGGTCGCCCAGCGCGTTCTTGCGGCTGATCTCCTCGCGCAGCAGCCGGTTCTCACGCTGGATGTGCAGCTTCTCAACTGCGCGCTCGAGGAGGTGCCGGAGCACGTCCGTGTCGATTGGCTTGATGAAGTAGTCGTAGGAGCCCGCGTCGATGACCTTCAGCGCGGTGGATTTCTTTTCGTCGGAACTCAGCACGATCACTAGCGTGTCAATGTTGCTTCCGTCCAGCCTTGACAACAACTCCGTGCACTCCCGCACGCCGCCAGACGCGATGGGCAGCCCCAGCAGCAACACATCCAGCTCTCGCTCTTCCAGCAACTTTACGGCTGCGTCGTAGTCCTCGCCCTCGAGAACTTCAAAATCTGAACGCAGAGCAGACGCAATCTTTGCGCGCAACGCCGCATCGTCGTCCACGATCGCTATTTTGGGCTTACCCGGACCGGGTGTGATGGCTGTCTCCGCTACCTTGCGGCCCCGCGAGAATTGCACTTGTTCTCGAATCGGAGCTTGTGCGATTTAGGCCGCGATTCTAGGTGCGACGCGCGCACATGTCAACGCGCCTGCGTGTCAACGGACGGGTGGCTGCAGCCTCAGCCGACGACGAGGGTTCGTGCCGTGTGGCTGAAATTTGAAAGGCTTGATTATCGGGTGAGTCGAATGCGGAGCTCGGCCGCCGTCTAGACGATAGAGCACATGAAAAACCCGGATTTCTCTGCGGTTATGCCCCGGCCGCTGACTCGGCTGCTTCGTCGGATTCGCCGGCGTCCGCAGAAGACCGCACCAAAATCTCGACGCCGTGTTTCTGCATGTCGAAATTCTGCTTTCGATCCGTCTTATCGAGAATCTCGCGCACGCCTTTTCCGATTGCCGCCGCCATCGTACCGGCCGTAACGATGGCTTTCCCCGCCACGGTTCCCGGCCCCTTCTCGCGATCCTCAAACTTGATTTCCACTTCGAATGTCTTAGCCACCGATTTCCTCCGATTTCCTATTAACAAAAGGCGATTCGCTAGCTTCCAGAGTACTTTGCTCCCGTGCCGCTTCGCAATACACTCTTCAGTTTTTTTGCTGCTGCCCGTGTTGCTGCGCTTTCACCAACTATAAGCATGGCGCCGTA
>CAWFGI010000019.1:0-14997 GCA_963815265.1 uncultured Acidobacteriota bacterium
TTGCTCTGCCCGTAATTCACCTGGAACATATTGCGGCTGAACGCGCCGATTCCGCTGGCATAAAGAGTGTGAATCATCACGCCGGCTCTTTGCGCCCGCTCGATCGTCGAATCGACATCAGGGCTGAACGGGTCACCGCGAAAGCGATCGATCCCATCGGCAATAAGCAGCACTTCCCGGCGCGCGCCGGTTACGGGCCAGCGCTTGATCAAATCCATCAACGAAAGATAGATGCTGGAATACGCGGCGATATTCCCGAAGGGCAAGCGAACGGACTTGGCCACGGCTTCGTGGTCCGTGCTGAACTGCGAGGCGGCCTGGACGGTGCCATTGCTCGCATAAAAAACTCCAACCCCGCAGGATTTGGGCTGGCTCTTAATGAAGCTGCTGATGTCGCTGATTTGATTGCCGATGTCGATGCGATCCGAGTCATCAATGACAATCGCCAGCTCGAGATTGGCTTTGTCGCCCTGCGCCGGAACCCAGGCAATGACGTTCTGTTTGTCCTTACCCGAGTAGACCGAGACATCGCTCTGGCTGATCGCGGGCGGCGCCGTGTATTTCGGGCCGAGGGCGGTAACCACCGTAGTGATGGGGACATTGCCCGACGACGTTTGAGTTTGAGCGTACGCGGAAAGCGCAGGGAAAAGAACGGCAAGAACTACAAACAAGAACGCAATTCTGCGAAATGACGTGACCATTGATGCCTCCTCCGTCGAAATGTCCACAACTTTCGCTTTCCGCGCGAATGCGAATGAGGGTTGTGGAGCGACAGCGCCCAGTCAAGAACCAATAAGGTATTGGCCGCCGCATGCGCCTGTCAAGGATTGGAATTAAAGGCGCTCAGTTATTTTTCGCTGCCTGGAACGAAAACCTTGTCCGGAGCCTTGAGCTGCACGTCGCGCCGTTCGGTGGAGACTTTGATGCTTCTAAATTCTCCCTTGCCGCCATTTTTGCTCGGGGTGGTGGCAAACGTCAGAAAGTATTGGTTCTTCACCACCATTCCCACCTGGCTGATATATGGATCGATGCTGAACGGGGAGCGATCTCCGGAGAAAAACGCGTAGCCTCCAGTGCCGTCGCAGATTTGATTGAGGTTACCCTGTCCGATGCTGGCTACTCGCCGGCTTCTCCCGGGCCGGCCGGCCGTGGATTCATAAATCGCGTGAATCAAGATTCCGGCCTGCTGCGCTTTGTCGATCGTGAGCTGGACATCGGGGCTGAATCTTTCCTTGCGGAGATAATCGAAGCCGTCGGAGAAGAGCAGCATTTCGCGTCGCGCGCCAGTCACGGGCCAGCCGCCGATTAACTGCAACAGGGACTGATAGATGCTCGACGCGGCGCCATAGGTACCGCAGGGCAACCGGACTGTCTTCGCAACCGCCTCCGAGTCAGGATTGAACTGAGAGGCAACCTGAAGTGTCCCATTGGCCGCGTAAAACACAGCCGACGCTGGTCGATTTCGGCTGAGAGGTGATAAAAGCGCTCAAAGCCTTGATCTGATTCCCGAAAGACTTCTGCAACGAATCGTCGATCACGATCGCGAGTTGGAGACCGGCTCGATCGCCCTGCGCCGGAATCCATCCCGTAATGTCTCTGTGGGCACTGCCTTCGCGAAGCGTGACGTCATCTTTGCTGACAGCAGGAGGCGCAGTAAATTTGCTGCCCAGGGCGGTGACAACAGTGGTAACGGGAATCGTACCGGCAGCGTCCGATTGTGGCCGCGCTTCCACAGGAAGTATCCCAAGCAGCATCGCTATGAAAACAGCTGAGAATCCGCCACCGACAGATTTGCGCATACATCCTCCTCAATAAAGCGACACTTCGCTTCATGGAGCGTGACACGGGTATGGATACATCAGACGCTGCGCAACTGTAGTAAGGCAAGAATGTGATGTCAAGACCGAGTCGCGGCTATACGGGCCGTCGGTTGGTCGAATCGAAGGCGAGAGATGCGGATCAGTACGTGAGCGTGAGACGTTTGCGGCGCTCCACCCACTCCTGGCTCGCGAAAATTCGCGGCGTAAGTTCGATCAGGCGAGGGAGCATATTGAAAACGGCCACCGGGCCCCACTCGCCACCCTTGCGCGTGCGATAGCCCTTGCGGGTAAGTTCCTCGGCAACCTTCGTCAGCGAAATATCCTGGATGATGAGCTCCATCATGGAGAGCAGGAACTGCATCTCGTCAGGATTTTCTTCCAGGTGATCGCAGTCCCCTCCTACGCGCACACCGTAGGGAGGGTCTTCGAGGCGCGGCTCGCGCTCGCCTGCGGTGGCAGAAGCTTCGGCTTCGCGTTCCCATTCCACGCCGACCAGCCGCCAGCCAGCTTTTTCGCGCTGCTTCACGTATTGCGGGTCAAGCGAGCCTTCGAGCGGCTCACGAACGCGTTCGAGTCCTGCCATGGCTCCTCCTTCAATGCCGTCGTGGTGCGGCTATTCGTAACGCAGTGCGACGATGGGATCCACGCGCGTAGCTCGACGCGCGGGAATCGCGCAAGCGGCCAGCGCAATAAGTGCCAACAAAATCGCGACACTCGCGAAGGTGATCCCGTCGGTTGGCTTGACTCCATACAATAAGCTGGCCATCACTCTCGTCAGCGCAAGTGCTGCCGCCAAGCCAATCGCAATGCCCGCCAGCGCGGCACCGCTTCCCTCCGCGATCACCATGCGCAAAATATCCTCGCGTTGGGCGCCGAGCGCCACTCGAATTCCAATTTCTCGTGTGCGCTGCGTCACTGCATACGAAATAAGGCCATACAATCCAACCATCGCGAGAATCAGCGCCAATGTGGCGAAACTCCCTATCAGATAAGACGGGTAGCGCCTCAAGAAGACAGAGGGCGACTGGCTTGCGATCTGGTCCATCGACTGAGGTTTAATGAGCGCGAGCTGTGGATCGATCTCGGCAAGAGCTGCCCGCGCCGCGCCGATAAAAGCGGCGGGGTCTCCGGACGTACGTACCACGTAGCTCATAAATGACGATGGATTCTGATCGAGGGAGTAATAAATTACGGGCGGCAGAGGAACGGCAAGATCGTCCTCGGCGATATTTCCAACCACACCCACGATTTCGCGGTACGGCTCTTTCGCATCAAATGTGAAGTGAACCCGCTTGCCGATCGGATCTTCGTTCGAAAAGTAGCGCTTCACGAAAGCCTGATTCACGATCACACGCCACGGCACATTTTCAGTGTCGGTCTGGCTGAAGAACCGGCCTGAGATCAGCGGAACCTTCATCGTCGAGAAGTATCGGAAATCGGCGCCTCGAATGTCGCATTCCTCATCCTGTCCGGCGGGTCGCGGCTGGCCTTCGATTACAAACCGAATCGAGCCTCCTCCGTTCAAGGGAACACTGTCCGCAGCCGCCACACTCTGCACGCCGGGCACCCCGGCAAGCCGCTGCGTGAAAGTTTTTTCGAACTGCGCGGACTTGGGAGAGTCGAACGGCCACTCCTGCTGCGACGGATAGGACGCATCGGGCAAATTGACGCTGAAGGCCAGAACGTTTGTCGAATTGAAACCCGGATTCTGATGCAGGAGAGCTCGCAGGCTTTTCAAAAGCAGGCCCGCGCCGACAAGCAACACCAGCGAAATCGCGATTTCGGCGATCACAAACGCATTTCTCAATCGAGTGTGGCCCATGCTCGTACCGCCGCGGGATTCGATCTTCAGCACATCATTCACGGGCGAGCGCGACACGGAGAGCGCAGGCGCCAGGCCAAAAACGATCGCCGTCAGCACCGTGATCCCGCAGAGGAACAGCAGAACCGCCAGGTTCGTGCCGGCGTCGCGCAAGTAAGGCATCGTCTGGAGCTGCGCCTCGGGAATTGCGTCCACCAATATACGAACGCCCCACTGTGCCCCAATAAATCCCAATACCGCTCCAACCGCGGAGAGAAACAGGCTCTCTGTGAGTAATTGCCATATCAGGTTCGCCCGGCTGGCGCCGAGCGCCGTGCGGATCGCAAACTCCTTGCGACGATCGAGCGAGCGCGTCATCAGGAGATTCGCGACATTCGCGCACGCGATGAGGAGCACGAATCCAACAGCGCCAAAGAGAACGATCAGCATGGGCCGAATCGGTCCAATAATGCTTTCGCGCAAGCCACGCATCACCACGAACGACGAGCCGTCCTCCTTCGGATATTCGCGCGTGAGCTGCGCTGTGATTCCATCCATCTCGGCACCGGCCTGATCCAAGTTCACTCCAGGAGCAAGCCGGGCAATCACTTGCATCCAGCGAAGGCTGCGGCGCGTGGCTTGATCCTGCGTGAGGTGCAGGGGCACCCACAGCGGTGCCGAACGCGCGGGTGCAAATTCGAACTCGCGAGGTAGAACTCCGATTACAGTGGCGGGTTTATTATCCAGCCGAATCGTGCGGCCGACGATCCCGGGATCACCCCCGAATTCGCTGCGCCAAAACCCGTACGCGAGCAGGGCCACGTGCGGACCATCGGGCTTCTCTTCCCCATCGACAAAATCGCGGCCCAGAATCGGCCGCACTCCCAGGGTGGACAACAGATTGGTGGTCACCTGAACCGCGCTGACGGTTTTAGGATCGCCGTTACCTGTGAGCGTGAAGCCGTCACCACCGAAACCGGCAAGCGACTGATAGCTCTTCGCCATTCGCCGCCAATCGAGAAAATCCGGATACGACGAATCGAACGCCTGGCCACCCGCCAGACGGCGCCCCTCGGCAAGAGTCACAAGGCTGCCGGGGTCTTTATAAGGAAGAGAACGTAGCAGTGCGGAATAGACGACTGAAAATATTGCGGCGTTGGCGCCAATTCCCAGCGCCAGCGTCAAAACGGCGATCACAGTAAACCCCGGATTCTTCAGCAGCGTTCGAACTGCGTATCGCAGGTTCTGCATTCTTCCTCCGGTATTTCGCCCTATTCGTATCGCAATGCAATCATGGGATCCACGCGCATCGCGCGACGCGCAGGCAGGTAGCATGCGAGCATCGCGACCAGCGCCAGGACGATTGGAACTGCAATAAAAGTTATCGGATCCGTGGCACTGACGCCAAACAACAAGCTCGCTAGCGCTCGCGTTACCAAAAGCGAAGCAAGCAGACCGAAAGCCGCTCCAAACAGTGTCAACCGGATGCCCTGGCCCAAAACCAATCGCAGAATATCGCGCGGCGAAGCACCCACCGCGATGCGGATGCCGAGCTCGTGAGATCGCTGGGTCACCGAATACGCCATCACGCTGTATAGGCCCACGGAGGCAAGCGTCAGCGCGACGATCCCGAAGATCGCAATCAGGATCAAATTGAATCGCATTGGCGCTCGGGCGTCGTCAATATAACTCTCCAAAGGTTGCAGATTCCGAATCGCAATGCCGGGGTCGAGCGTTCGCACTTGCTGCTCGACTTGCTTCGCGACCCCGCTCGGATCTCCCGCCGTCTTTAGTACTACGCCCACTTGACCGAACGGTTCCTGCGCGTGCGGAATAAAGATCTGCTCGCGAACATCGCGCGTGAGGTCGTGAACGCGCAGGTGGGCCACAACTCCCACAACAATGGCAAACAGCCGAGGATTATCCTTCCTGCTCAATGACTCAATTTCAAGTTTCTTGCCGATGGCGCTCTCGCCCGGCCACGCGCGGCGCGCGAGCATCTCGTCAACAATCACGACGATTGGATGATTTGCATCATCCGCGTCCGTAAAATTGCGCCCCGCGAGAAAGCGCGCTCCGACGGTCGGAAAAAATCCGGGCGTAATGGGCCTCCAGTCTGCGGAGAGGCTTTCCCACTTCTGCGAGGTCTCGGGGTTATATGCATATGGCATCTGAGCGCCGCTTCCGGTGAAAGGCAGTTGGAAGATTGAGCCAACCGACTGGACGCCAGGCAGCGCGCCCATTTTCAATTCGAGTTCGTGAACAAAACGGCTGATGTCTTCATTCTTCGGATAACGATTGCCCGGAATCGATACGCTGAAAGACACGACGCTGTGCGCATTGAAACCGGGTTGAACGCGTTGCAGAGTGACAAAGCTGCGAATCAGCAATCCCGCGCCGATCAGAAGCACGAGTGACAATGCGAACTCGCTTATCACGAGCAGACGGCGAGCGCTGTTCCCGCGCCCATCGCTCGATCCCCGCGCAGCATCTTTCAGAGTGTCGCTGAGATTGAGCCGGAGCGCCTGCACGGCAGGAATCCATCCGAACAGAAGCGCCGTCAGCACGCACGCGCCAAGGGTAAAGGCCAGCACCGCGCCGTCGATGCGAATGTCGTCCAGCCTTGGCAAGCCTGCCGGGTGAAGTTGAATCAGCAAACTCAGGCCGAGCTGCGCCACCAGCAAGCCGCCCAGGCTTCCGAGAATCGCGAGCAGCACGCTTTCACTCATAATCTGCCGCATCAGCCTTCCGCGTGATGCTCCCAGGGCAGAACGAACCGCCATTTCCCGTTCTCGGCGAGTGGCGCGCGCGAGGAGAAGATTTGCAACGTTGCCGCAGGCTATCAAAAGTACAAAACCGACAGCAGCGAGAAGGGTGATAAGCGTGGGCCGAACATTTTTCACCACGTCGAATTGCATTGGGACCACGCGAATGCGCAGACCCGATTCCTTGTGAACTTCGTTTTCGTTGCGCAACTGCTCGGCTATGCCGTCCATCTCGGCCTGCGCCTGCGCCATCGTTACGCCGGGTTTCAATCGGCCGAACACGCTAAGAAATGTCAAGTTGCGCTGAAATGCGGCGTAGTCAAGTTGCTGCGGTACCCAGAGGTCGGAATCATGAATACGGAAGGCTTCCGGAGGGAGCAGTAATCGAAACCGCGGCCCGAGGATTCCTACGACGGTGTAGGGGTTGCCATTCAGTTGAATCGAACGGCCGATCAGCCCGGGATCGGAGTGAAAGGTGTTCCGCCAGAGACGGTTGCTCAGCATCACCACTTTGGGACCGTGGAGCGCTCCCTCCTCCTCGGTGAAATTCCGACCGAGAGCCGGCTCGACGCCGAGAAGTGGAAAGAAATTGGGCGTAACAAATGCCATCTCGAATTGTTGCGGACGATTTCCTGCGCCTCCCGGATCGTCGAGCGCCAGGGTGCCGCCGCCACTGGGACTGGCTGAAGCAAACTCCATCAGGCGCGAACGCTCGCGGTAATCCTTGAAATCCGGAGGTGAGACCGCGGGCAAGGACTGCCCTTGGTTGCCGTAGTCGTTCCAGATGATGGCGAGGCGCGAGGGGTCGCGATAGGGCATGCTCCGCAAGAGCACTCCGTTGACGACGCTAAAAATCGCGGTGTTGGCGCCGATGCCTAGCGACAGCGTGAGTACGGCGACGGCTGTGAATGCTGGACTTTTTCGCAGCGTTCGGGCGCCAAAAACTAAGTCCTGCCAGAGCGTTCCCACAAGACACCTCCCCGGACATCGCCCCATGCTGCGTGGCATGTTCGTTGCCTCTCGGATGACGATGGAAATGGCTGACTGGCTTTGGGTTAGCTTGATCCGGGTGGCGGAGGGCTAAATTTGGCTGACCAGTTATGGGATGGCGTGTCGCTCAATCGAACAGCGAGAAGGAGCAGCTGCCAGGGCTCAGCGCGGCGTCCACTGCGGATGGCCCGTGAACAGTCCGTTCACAAAGCCAATTTCGTACACAAGAAAAAGACCGAAGGCGATGCTAATCAGGCCCGACGCAACGCGCAATCCATGGTTAAGCCGCGCGAAGCGGTTGTCGGCATAGGCAAACGGAATGACCATCGCTCCGGTGATGAGCATCATCCCAGCGATCGTGCCGATTCCAAAAACCAACAGATAGGCCACCGCCCATTTCGGATTCCGAATCGTCGTAAGAACCAGGAGCGCCACTGCCGCCGACCCGGCAAGCCCGTGCACCAGCCCTACAACCAGCGGCCGCATCACTTGATACATCCCCATCTGCCCGAAATGGCGATCGAACCACCCGAGCGGAGTTTGCGCGGCTGCGTGGGGATGGGCTTCGGGATCGTGCCGATGCGGGTGAGTATGAGTGTAATCGCCGTGGCTGTGTGGATGAGAATGGCCGGCTGACCATTGATGCGGCGCCGCCGGAAAAAGCATTGGTGATCCACTGGAGCATCCCGGTGAGGTTCAAAACGCCCAAAAGAATCAGCATCAACCCCACGGAAAATTCCATCGAGAGGCCAATACGCGCGGGAATCACCCAGCCGAAAAGAATGATTCCGCTTCCCACCGCAAAAATCGTCAGCGTATGTCCGATGCCCCAGAACGCGCCAATCATGGCGGCGTGGCCCACTTTTTTGTAGCGCGAGACGATCGTCGTGACAGCGATCACGTGATCGGGATCAGTGGCGTGGCGCATCCCGAGAAAGAAGCCGAGCGCGACAATGGAGAGCAGGCCGATCATTTTTCTTTCGAGATTCTAGACGGAACTGAATTCACGCGACCAGGTGTGCCGACTCGTTCATGCCCCTTTCGCGAGTGACCATTCAACAGCATGCTGCACCAATTCGCGCGCATTACGTAGCGCCAATTTTTCTTTTATATGCGCTTGGTAAGACTCGACTGTTTTCGTGCTGACGTGCAGTTCATCGGCTATCTGGCGCGTCCCATGCCCCGCGCCGATCAGCCGGAAGACTTCGAGCTCGCGGTCACTCAACTTCGCGAGCGGATCACGCGGTGAAATGGAGCCGTTTACGAATTGTTGCAGCATCCGTTTCGTCAGGTTATCGCTCAGGTAGACGTCTCCTCCGAGAATGTGGCGAATCGCAGTAATCACCTTATCGGCCGCTTCCTGCTTCATGATGTAGCCGTTCGCGCCGGCGCGCAAAGCCCGCTCCGCATACACGGACTCGTCATGCATAGATAAAACAAGCGCGGGTAAACTCGGATATCGGACGCGAAGAGTCTTCAGCAGCTCCAGACCATCCGGCCCATTCAGCGAAATATCTAAAATCACGAAGTCCGGCGCCGCATCTCGAATCGCTTGCAGCGCCGAGGTCGCGTCTTCCGCCTCCCCGCACACCATCAGGTCCGGTTCTCGCTCGATGAACAATGCCAATCCCTGCCGCACGATCGGATGATCGTCCACAAGAAAAACTTTGCATTTCGGTGCCGATGGATTCAGACGTGCCCTGCTCATCCCATTTCCTTGCTCAAGCCACTCTTCTGTTTATCACGCAGGGGCACCCGGCGGGAAGGGCTACTCTGCCGAAACTTCGCCGGATGGTCTGTTCGCGCTGGTCTGCTGCCGGATCTCCAGCCTGATTCGATCAGCCACGGCTAGGCACAACCTTCAGCGGATGATAAAATGCCATACACGATCGATCGCGTTGGGCCTGTAGCTCAGGTGGCTAGAGCGCACCCCTGATAAGGCGGTTATATCAACTTCGCATCCCTTGATTTTGCAATCTAATAGCCTTGTTCTCGATCTAGTTAGCCCTCGTTCGCATTTCTTCCTCTTTGAACGAATTTCGCTAGTTTTTGGTCCTTACCGGACCCCAATCGGTCCCCTGGAATACTCGGGGCACCACTCAGGCAATATGAAATATTTTCCTGGAATCGCATCAGCTTCCATCTCTCACAGTCCACGGAAGACTTCGGAATGAGCACGTAATGCGGCCAGGAATGCCCTAGGGTCACCTGTAAAAGGGCTCAATAAGCTTTTCCGGTTCGACGGGATCTGGGAATTTACCGTTTCTCGACTGCTCCACAAGCGCAGCGATTTGCTGGAGAGCTTTTGCTAGAACTGAATGGCCTGATTGCTGCGTTGCTTTGGAATGATCGAGTGACAGCCTCATGACCGGGAACTGATTCCAGTCTTAATCCGGTTGGCGTTACTGTGCAAGTGAAATGTCGTGCTGGCGTTGATACGGAAGAGAGTCTGGGAGCCGGGGCGTCGCGGTGGCAGCGAAGGGTTTCTCGTCAAGTTCTGCGGAGAATGGATGAAATTAGTTTATAGAGACTCGACGAACGCCTTCGCGCTTCCGCATCCGAATAAATTGTCATACTCGTCGTGTGCAAATAGGAAAGTACAGTCCTGATCGAGCAGGTAGAAATCGAATGGAGAAGCCTCGCTCAGCACCACCAAAGCGTTTCCTATAGACGAGAACTTAAACATGGAGCTGCCATCGCGGAAGTTAGTGAAGAGGATTACGGGGCCAGAAAAGCCGAACGCTCCTATAAGCTTCCAGCTTTCATCACGAGACAATCTCGCACAGTGGGCGAGGTTCTCGTTCGTTAAGCTATTGCCGGTTCCGTCGGAAAAGCTGCGCGATGCCCGCTCGCGAACGGATTGAGCTTCCTGGTTTGAGAGGACCTCCATCCTCACACCCAGTCCGTCCGCGACATCCAGAAGTAGCGACACCGCTCGTTCCCGACTCATCGCTATTCTCCAAGCCTACTGCGGGTAGCCAGTACTCCCTCTTCGGGGAAAATGTGCCCTCGTACGGCCTGTCTATAGCGCTTTCCGGCTGTTTGGTAGCCGACGTGGGGTTCTTGCGGACCTTCTATCGATGGGACTATTGTTGGGTCGTCGACGTTCACTTGAGCTCCTCGATTCGAGCCTGTCAGAACCGACCATTCTACCGGAACGGTCTTCCCGTCCTTGGTCTTCGCCACTTGAGTTACTACGAACTCATCCGGGTCTACTCCCGTTCTTAGGAAAGCTTCGCGGATTGCCTGATCGTAGGTTTTTACGCGGGCGTCAACTCCCGGTTTGAACGACCATCCAGCAGTCTTTGTGGGCGTTCCCCCTTTAGCCGCAGTTGTCACCGTCTGCTGCGCCTTAGCCTCTTCCATCTCACGTTGCGTCGTAGGTTTTTCTTCCGAGGGGATTTGCGGGCCCTCTGGCAGCTCGGACTCGGACCCGGGTTCTGCCGTCTTGCCGGGAAGACCTCTGCTGCTCCGGAAACCTTCCAGTGAAGCTTTAAACCCATCAACGAGTTCATAGGATCCGATGATGCCTGCGAAGGCTCCGGCCAGCTGCAGCAGGCTATAGAGGTTCTGTAGGCTTTTGACTTGGTACTGAAGCCCGCTTTTGAATGCCAGTATGTTTGGCGTTAATATTTCACTGAAGTAGATCCGGTCGCCGATCACAGGGTAGATCAGTCCATTTTTTCTTTTCAGGTACACAAAATCACGAATCGTCAGGGTCTGGCCGCCGTAGTAGAAATTGCCCACCTCATCAAGCATGAAATATTCGGACTTCCCATTCTGATATTCCACCTGCATGACTTTCAACCGACCATACTCAATGTTCCCCCAAGTTGTAGCCTCTACGGTATAACCGATGGCGTCCTTGATATTTTTATCGAACAAGTTGTGCTTGTATTCCGGGTCTGTCATGATATCCATGCATCTGGCCTTATCTCGCCCTCCCTCATTCTCCAGCAAATATTGATGTTTACCGGCATCACAGGTCAATCCCGGCGTTTTCTCCGCGCCGCCTGCGCCTGCTCTGAGGTTGGCGGGAGGCCCGAATATTTCTGCCGCCTGGTCCGGGAATTGTGATAACACCCCGCTCAAAGTCTGTATGTAAGCCGCCTGGGCGCCGTCTTCGAAGAAGCGTATCTTGACGGCGATTTCCTGCTGAAGCTTGGCAGACAGTTTGCCCTTCTCTTCAATTTGAGCTTTATCCTTTCGGGCCAGCGACCAAGCATAGGTCTTATCCTTGTTCCTGCGGGCGTTCAGGTGTAAACGAACTTCCTCGTCCGCTTGGTCTTCCAATTGTTCGGTGGTGAGTCCTTCGTCAGCGTCCCCTTGGTCAGCGGTGTCAGCCCCTTCGTGACCTTGGTCGGGAGGGCCAGGTTGTCGTTGGACCGCTGCTGTGCTGCCGCCTTGCTGTATCACGTGGGTGAGCTCATGAGCAATCAACTGCCGCCCTTCCTGCGTGCCCGGCGAAAATCGCCCGGGACCAAACACAATATTGTCGCCTGCCGTGTAGGCAAGGGCGTTTACGTCCTGAGCCGATCTCTCGGCGACCGCATTGGAATGCAGCCGTACTCGGGAAAAGTCGCGGCCGAAGCGGGGCTCGAAAAAGGCGCGGGCGGCGGAGTCGAGAGGATGACCGGGCGAGCGAAGCACGTCGCTCACGATCTTTGGCGCGTAGGCCGGAGTCGAGGGCGCAGCGGCGCGGCGGCTGATCGTGGGTTGGGATTGTGTCTGCTGGCACTCTTCGCACATTTCGCCATTACCGGAGCAAGAGCACGGCGAAGACGCGGGCGCGCCGGCGTGCGATCGCATAACGATATGGGCGATCTGATCGGCTTCTCGTTCGGCGGGGTCGTCGGGATTGCTGATGGCGAGTTTGGCTTGAATCAATCCTGAACGCAGGAGTTGTTGCACTGCCTGATTGCCGGCATCGCGCTGAAGATCTAGAAGAGATCCTTGACCGCCTGGGAGGTGCCCAGCGGGGGCAGGTCTGAGCGATGGAGTCTCCTTCGACCTTTTTTCGGTGTCGAACGCTAAACTCATGATTCCTTTCCTTCAAAGCTGCCGGGCTAATGGCTCGCGAGTTTCGCCTTCAATGCTGCTGTCGCAGCCTGCACTGTTGGACCGCTGCCACTAATTAGCGGAAAGTTCGGGTGGTCCCAGTCCACGGCATTAGGCCCAACGGCGTCGTTTGGGTTGTCGACGAGTAGTTCGTTAGAGATGTACAGGGTCGCGCCCTTGCGCTTCAACACGGCAACAGCATGGCCTTCGTCCAGCTGGTTGTTCTTCACCTGGTCCGCAGTTGCGCGGACGGCGACTATGAACTCTTCCGTCCTGGCCCCTGCCGCGGCGAGTAAATTGGCGCCCAGCAAGGCGTAACCTGTACAGACCAGGGGACGAAGTCCGGCAAGGGACAGCGGTCGAGCGAAGAGCTCTTTCAGATCTCTTACATCAAGATCTTCCGGCTTCGTCACGATTCGGTGCTCGAAGAATGCCTTGGCATAGGCCGTGTAGGCGTGGCTTACCTGATCATTGCTCTTTTTCTCGAGAGCATGAAAATAACCCAGTACGTCTGTCTGCGATGGCACAAGCGCAGTCTCGTGCCCGAGCGCGTTCTCCATCGCGCTTCGCTCATCGAGTTGGCCGTTGATTCGCGCAGCCAGTTCACTGAAGAAGGCGAAAGACAGCTTGGCTCCGGAACCAAACAGGAGATCGAGATCATCGCCCAGATCGTCGAGGTGGCCCCGCATGGCGCTTACCTCGGCCTTGGCCGGAGCATTCGCGAAGCCCGGCGTGTTCAGCGCGGCAAAGTAGCGCAACACGAACGACACGCGCCGCGCCGCACCGGCCAGGTCCGTCACCTGCTTCGAGCCGTCGACGATCTGCTTTCGAAACGTTTCTACCGAATCACGCAGGCCGCGGATCGTGTCGCTGTCTGCCCGCACGGACATCTGGCGAAGCCTCTCTGCGGCCACCGCGACCTCCTGCGACGTCTTTACGAGACCGCCCACGTCGATACCGCGGTGTACCACTTCGAGTTCCAATCGCAGCATGGTAGCAGTCTTCACAGCCTTTTCAAGCGCTTCGGGGCTGGCCGCATAATCTTGGTTCTTCGCCTTGATGGACTCTCCGAGGGCGTCATTCAATCGTTCGCGGAGTTGAAAAGCAGTTTTCGCCGCGGCGTCGAATTCATTCGCGGCCAATTCGAAAACCGGAATGAGCATCTCCATCTCGTGCGCGGCGGCTAGCACATTTTCCCGTTGCAGCGCCGACCGAACAGGAAGCAGAAGCTGCGGAAGTCGCGTTTGCTTTTCTTCCGATCCGACCGATGAGGCTACGACGTCTAATTCCTTCTCGGCTCTCGCAATCCTTCTTCGCCGCAGCCAGCTCGCGTCCAGGTTCTGCGAGTAGATCTTCGTATTCGCTTCAAGCGCCCCGTTGGCCGCCGGGACGTCGAGCTCGCCCGCGACGGTGCGCGTATCCCACAGCGTCAGTACGGCCGGAACGCCAGCTTCGCAGACGAACGTTCGCGCATCCTTGTTCGCAAGGATGTTTTTCTTCAGTGGACCATATTCCGTGTCGAGCGTTTCGTTGAGGATTTCCTCGCGATCAATCGTGGCGAGCGCCCCGATACTGGGAAGGATTTCATCCTTCTGCGCGAGGCAGGCAGCTGGGTCGTTCGTGCGGTGAAGCACCGCGTTTCCGCCGCTCGCTGATTGGCTTCCATGTGAACTCTGCTGCAGCACGTGGGTGAGTTCGTGGGCGAGTACGGTGCGACCGGCGGGTGATTCCGGGGCGTATTGGCCGGGGGCGAAGGCGATGCTGGGGCCGGCGGTGTAGGCGTGCGCTTGAATGGATTTGGCGGAGGCGGCGGCTTGCGCGTCGGTGTGGATTCGGACGTGGCTGAAGTCGCGGCCGAAGCGGGGCTCGAAAAAGGCGCGGGCGGCGGAGTCGAGAGGATGACCGGGCGAGCGAAGCACGTCGCTCACGATCTTTGGCGCGTAGGCCGGAGTCGAGGGCGCAGCGGCGCGGCGGCTGATCGTGGGTTGGGATTGTGTCTGCTGGCACTCTTCGCACATTTCGCCATTACCGGAGCAAGAGCACGGCGAAGACGCGGGCGCGCCGGCGTGCGATCGCATAACGATATGGGCGATCTGATCGGCTTCTCGTTCGGCGGGGTCGTCGGGATTGCTGATGGCGAGTTTGGCTTGAAGGAAGCGCAAGCGGAGAAGTTGCTGGATGGCTTGATTGCCGGCTTGTTGCTGCAGCTCCTGGAACGGAGAGAGCGGCGCAGCGACCGTGGCCATGCTCGGCGCGTGACTTGCAGCGGGAGAGCTGTGATCGTGCTGCTTCGGGATTTCCAGTGCGCGTTCCACGTGGCAGCCTTCCTTTGGTTCCCCCGAGCTGACCTTCGTTTCGATCGAAACTTTCGCTTGCGATTTCGACCCGCGCTATCGAAGCTCTCGCATCAGGCGGAGGCTCGAAGCAAGTCGTAATACTCGCGAAACTCGGCGCGTGAGGGCATACGTCCTAGCTTCTGGAATTCCCTGGCGGTGGCGCGCACGAAGTGTTCCATGCAGATCTCACCGCCTGATTCCGCCGCAAGGAAAGCGGCTGCTAGTGC
>CAWFGI010000020.1:0-40690 GCA_963815265.1 uncultured Acidobacteriota bacterium
CCTGCTGGTGCGCGCCGGGCTTGGGCGCCTGGCAATTATCGATCGCGATTTCGTGGAAGCTTCGAATTTGCAACGGCAGACTCTTTTTGTAGAAGCAGACGCGCGCGAGGCCATACCCAAAGCGATTGCCGCCGAGCGTCACCTGCGCGCCATCAACACCGGTGTGCGAGTAGAAGGGATCGTCGCTGACCTGACCCCCGATAATGCTCTCGACCTCCTCGGAGGATTTCCGCTCATCCTCGATGGAACCGACAATTTCGAGACGCGGCTGCTCTTGAACGATGCCGCGGTCTCGCTCGGCGTTGCGTGGATTTACGCCGCCGCTGTCGGCAGCTACGGCGTCACGATGACGATCCGGCCGGGCGAAACCGCATGTTTCGCATGCATGGTCGAAAGTGGCGGCAATCATTCAGCGCTTGGCGCCGAAGATACGTGCGATACAGTCGGAGTCTTGAACGCAGCTGCGGGCGTGATCGCTTCGATTGAATCCGCCGAAGCGACCAAGTTTCTGGCTGGTCAACTGAAAGCACTGAACGACAAGCTGGTTTCCTGCGATGTCTGGAGCGGAAGGTTTCAGTCCATTCGTGTAGCGCGCAATCCGGATTGCCGCGCCTGCGTGCGCCGCGAATTCGTTCACCTCGAAGGGCGCGCGAGGCCCCACGTGAGCATGTGCGGCCGCGACTCGGTGCAGATCCACGAGCGCAGCCGCGCACTCGATCTTGCCGAGCTCGGCCGCCGCGTTGCCGGCGCGTCAGCTTCCGAAGTTCGCAACAATCAGTTTCTTCTGCGCTTCCGCGTGGCGCCTTACGAAATGACGGTGTTTCCCGACGGGCGCACCATCATCAAAGGAACGCAGGATCCCGCCATTGCCCGCTCGCTCTATGCGCGCTACATCGGTTCGTAATTTCGTAAATCGAAACTTCCGTCACGCATGTGTTCAGTAGGGGCGGGTCTAAGACCTGCCCGCGTCCCCTACGCCTCCGAGCGCACTATTCCGCGTCGCATTCGTTTTCCTTCAGAGTGAAGGAGCGAGCTCCGCGATGGCTCGGGCGGAAAAACCTCTAAAGGTGCAGATGATTTCGAAGAGACCGTGCTGAATTTGTGCGCGGGCGGGTCTGAGACCCGCCCCTACTGGGTCGACCAAGATTCTTCGAGGAGTGACTTCGCAAAGAGAGTTTCGTATGGAGGAAACTTCTTGAGGAGAGCTACGTAAAAAAATGCTTAACCGACGAAACGCCGCTGCGCCGATTGCCGCATTACCGCTCGATCGAGGTTCTCGCGTGTATTCATCAGCGTCAGAAGCGTACTCAAGATTCGCGCCTTCAGTTCGTCAGACATCGGGAAGCCGCTGGTTGCTACACGCACGAGCGCTTCGCCTCGGTCCGCAATCTTGCCCATGAGTTCGTTCTGCCGCTCGTGGCTGTTTTTCCCCAGCGCCGATTCGCGCCGCATCTCCGCGCATTCCTGCTCGACGAAAAGCGTGTAATGAAGGACGCACAGATGATCGCCGGCAAACCCGCCGGGGACAGTCATTTTGCATCCTTTTGACGTGCAGAGTTCAGCCACAGCGCACCCAGATAAACCTCATACTTTTTGTAGCACCTCCGGAAGCCAATTTCCACAGGGTGGAAGCGGATTGATACCAATCAGATAGCGGGACGGGCCCCGACTTGCCAGGCCGATTGGCTAAGCAGGAGTGGTTTCTGAGGATTCGACCGGGACCGGAGCCGCCGCAACCTCGAGAACGAGATCCTTGGCGCGAATCGCAGCGAGAAGCACCAGAACGTTCGTCAGTAAGATGATGGCAAACGCCAGCGGCGTGAGGAAATCGAGCTGGGGCTTCATCGCGCGAACGGCATCGAGAGCCAGTACTGCCGTAATTAAACCCCTTGGAATCAATAATGTAGCGACTTCACGTTCGCAATGCGTCGTCCCGCGCCAGGCCACACGGCTGATCTGCACGGCGATCACTCGGGCGACGAACAGCACAGCCACGATTCCGAGCGACGCCAGAAATTCCCTCTGCAAGCCGCTGAAATCCACCAGCACGCCGAGCAGCACGAAGAAGAAGCTGCGCACTAGAAAAGCCAGTTCGGCGTGAAAGGAATGAATCGCGCGGCTGGGGTCTGGCGGAAGAATCCGGAAGACGAACGAGTCCGCGGAATGCCGCGGGTCGGGCAGGTTGGCGAGCGCCGCGCCGAATGCCATCACCGCAAAGAGAGCGGTGCCGCCGATGGCGTGCGTGAACGCATACAGCAGCAGCACGGCGGCGAAGGTGAGCACCTGCCAGAATTGCTTATCGGAAACGAGCGGAAGCAAACGCAACCAAAGGTAGCCGGCAACGACGGCGACAGCCAGCGCGAGTAAAAACTTGAAGAGCAGGATGGCAGTCACTGCACCTGCGATCGAACCGTGGCTTCCGGGTGCGAGTCCCGCGCGCGCGAGTAAATCCGGGAGCGGCCCGCTCTTAATTTCTCCGCCGCCGAGCGCGAGATCGATCAGCACGCCGACGCCGAGTGCGCCAAGCCCGTCGCCGAACGACGCTTCGATCACGAGAGTGGTTTTCACCGTATCTCGCATCTCGAGCTGTTCGAGCACCGGCAGAATCACCGAGCCGCTCATGCAAGCAAGCGTCGCGCCAACGAGAAGCGACGGCATCAGAGCCAGATGCAACGCGTACATGCAGAAGTAGGCGACACCGACGAAGGAAAGCGAATAGCTGAGCAGCGCGAGAACTGTTCCCGCGCCGAATTGTTTGAGTGCGGTGCGAAGATCGAGCTCAAGCCCCGCCGCGAAGAGAATCAAAATCAGCGCGAGCGTTCCAAATCCGCGCGTCACCTCGCTGAACTTCGAGCCGTCCACCCAGTGCAGCACCGGACCGAGGGCAATTCCTGTGATCAGCAGAACGATCACGTCGGGCACGCGGGTCCACTTCGAAAGCCGGTTGGCGACAAAGGCGAGAACCAGCAGCGCACCCAGCAGACCGAAGAAAGTTGTGAGGCTGGCGGTCACAATTCGCTCGAGTTTTTAGTTTCCGGCGCTTATTGATTTCGGATCGGTTTCGCCGATGCGGAACTGCGTCCAGGGCCGGCGTCCATATCGCGCATTACGGGCGCTTGCCAATTGAATTCCGGATGCTCGCGCATAAATTCCGCGGCATCAAATTTCGCGCCGCAGGGATGCCCGATGCGCGCGACGAAACTCATGTTCGCGGCCATTTTGCTGTCCATCACTTTGCCTTGCACAGCGCCCGTGGGTTCGTAGGGCGGCATATCCCATGTCTTGTCGCCGTCCACAGACATGTCGCCGTGCCCGCAGAGCGTTCGATGATCCGGCATCACTTTTTTCGTGTAAGTATCGTAGTGATCGGAGAGAAAAGCCTGGGCCATGGCGATGTCGATTTTGCCTTTGTTTTCGTTCATCAGCTCGTCCCATCGAGCGTGCCGGGCGTTGGGTGAGCTGGCCATATTTTTCGGATCGAACGTCGTATCGTCGCGCATCACGCCGGGGTCGCTCACAAAATTCGAGCCTACGAAAACTCCGTCCATCGTGCGATAGAGTTTCGTGTGCTGCAGCCCCTGCTCGAACTGCGCGATTTCACCTGTCTTGCGATCGCCGAGCAGCCAGTCGTTCGCGTAGCCGCCGTTGTTGCCGTCCATGATGATTTTCACGTAGTCGTCAATCGAGCCTGCATACTGCATCGCTTTGCGGGCGCGCGCGAATTCGGGTTTGCCGTTGTAATCCCAGCCATGGAAATTCGAGATGGTGGTTTCGGTGATCATCATGCCGTCGGAATTGATGCCGAAATCGTCGTCGCTCGCGATCACGCCGGGAAAGCCGTCCATCAGCATGCGGTAACCCTGCTGCGGAACGATGTCGAAAATAATGCGCCAGCGCTCGCCATTGAGGTAGCTGGTCCAGTTATTGTGGGCCATCACGATCTGGTGATCTTTCGTCCAGCTGCCATTGGCGACGAACGCGCTGCAATTTTCCGGGCTGTTGATTTTTGGCGCGTTCTGCGCGTGAGTCTGCTCGTTGACCCACGGAACGTAGTAGCCGGGCAGCTCTTCGAACGCATTCAGGGCGACGATGTCGTAAAGATCGAGGTTCACTTTGCGTGCTGCGAGTCCATCCACGATGCCTTTGAGCTCGGCTTGATATTCGGGATCGATTTTCGGCCAGAGCATCGTGCGCGCGGCGCTGCGGAAAAATTCCCAGTCGCGCTGCGTGGTGTGCGTCATCTGCAGGCTGACGGCAGCGAACGCGTCGCCAATTTCCGGAGCGAGGAGGTAGCCGTGCTGGTAGCCGATATCGTGCGGGGAGCCTTCGAGGTGAACGTAAATCCAGCCGCCGCTTTCGAAGCGGTAAGCTTTGGCGAGCAGTGCGTCGTCAGCAGGCGCGGGCTTCGAATTTTTCTGGGGGTTTGGGGCGCTAGCGAGCGGTTGCGCCGCTGCTTCGACGGCCTTCGGCCGGCTCACAGCTAGAAGCTGCGCGGCGAAAGCGGTAAGTCCCAGCAGCATCAGGATAAGTGGCAAACGATTGCGATTGGATCGCATCTGCAGAACTCCTTGATGGAAGGATTGCGAGACGCCATGTTAGGCGTGGCGGGGGCGCGATGCAAGAGGCGGGAGAAGCGTGACTCGTGACTGGCGACCCGTAACTCGTGATTCGTGGAAGGGCTAACTTTACCTTGGTCGCAGGAGCGGACGGCGAAGGCCGTGGCGCGAGAAGAAATCTGGGATGCAAACCGCCCGTTTTGTCTCGATTAGAAAATGAGAAGTGGCTTTGTTGCCTGTGAGTTGGGAGGAATTCTAATCGCGGTGTCTCGATTAGAAAGGCAGTGGCTAGTGACGAGTGACTAGTGGCTTGCAAACCCAGGCATGAGATGGGCGGCGCAAGGCGAGATATTCGTGACCGATGATAAATCCTTCCTCTCTCATGACAAGAAATCGCGAAAAATTTGCGATTAGAAAACGGAAGTATGTACTTTACGCAACCCGCTCAACTGCGGAAATGAAGCATCCCGCTGGGAATGTCCAATTATTCAAAACACCGTCGTCGTCAGTCCATTCAACAGTAGCATCTTCATTCTTTAATTCAACCACTGTCAGATCGGGACTGCCGCTTCTCAAGTGGACAATATCCCCTACCTTATATGACACTTGTTCTTTCATTGGCTTAACCTCAAAGGAAAATCTCTATGGATACCGAGGGATTTAATAAAAACGATAGGGTAAAACTGAAATCAGGCGGTCCCGTTATGACAATAGCTCGATTTGAAATAGACGGGGCGGGAGCAACTTGCGCTATTTGTGGCTGGTTCCATCGCAAAAAGCAAAAAATCGCAACAATCCCAGTTGGGATGTTAGAGCACATCAAATAATTACGGAAGCTTAGCTCGTTCAACTGGCCTGTGGAAGGCCGTTTCCTATACGTTTCCGCATCACGAACACTAAGCCGACACCGAACAGCATGAGGGCGGCGGAACTCGGCTCCGGGGCTGGCGTTACCGCAGGGGTGAGTGCCCCCGAAACCAAGAACCAAGCGCAGCAACCGTTCGACGTGAAGATCTCGGTGTTACCGTTGAGGGGCCCGCCCGAGTAGCCGACCAAAGATCCTGGAGTAATTGTGGAAAAGACCAGTATCAGGCCAGGCGTTGGAATCGGCGTTGACGATTTCCAGCTCAGTGAGGGCGCCGAAGCGCCGACTCCGTTGCCACCATTGAATGGGCCCACGCTGGGCGACTCGCCATTAAAAGTAACATCATTGGAGATGATCGCGCCTGAGGCGTTGTCAATCACAATGTCGCCACCGAGCGTGCAGCCCGAACTTGAGCACGACGAACCGCCTACGGGGGATAGGCCTCCTGATACGTCAAGCGTGACTATATCGGCGCTGGCATAGGGCGCACTGATAGCCACAGTCAATACCGCAAGCATAATCCACAATGATTTTTGCATTTTCCCAACTTTCTCGGGGCGTCCTGACCTGCCCCCCGAAATTTAGTCCAGCCAAAAGTTAGCTTCTCCGGGTATAAGACCACGAGAGGAGAAGCGCCATGAAAGGAAGCCGCTTTAGTGAAGAGCAGATCGTTGGGGTGTTGAAGGAGGCAGAGGCTGGAGTTCCCATGAAGGACCTCTGTCGCCGCGTTGGCATCAGTACAGCTACGTTCTACCACTGGAAAGCGAAGTACGGTGGTCTGGAAGTGAGCGAGACCCGACGGCTGCGTCAGGTGGAGGAAGAGAACGGACGGCTGAAGAAGATCGTGGCGCAGCAGGCCCTGGACCTGGACGCGCTAAAGGTGGTGCTGGCAAAAAAGTGGTAGGCCCGCGGGCGAAGCGAGAAGCGGTGTGTGTCGTGCGGGAAGAAGCAAGACTCAGCGAGCGACGCGCCTGTGGGCTGATCGGGATGCACCGCGGGAGCTGGCGGTACCGGCGGAAGGAACGGAACGAAGCGGCGTTGCGGGCTCGGCTGGGGGAGTTGGCAGGCGAGCGTCCGCGATTCGGCTATCGGCGGCTGTACATTTTCCTGCGCCGGGAGAAGACCGCGGATGGAACGCTGCGGTGGCGTGTCAACCACAAGCGAGTGTATCGGCTGTACCGGGAGGAAGGGCTGGCGATGCAGCGTAGGAAGCGCAGGAAATTTCGGTCTGAAGCGCGGCTACCGCGGGCACTTCCGACGCGTGCAAATGAGATGTGGACGATGGACTACACGCATGACGAAATGGCCGGCGGGCGGAAATTCCGAACACTGAACCTGATGGATGGCTTCACGCGAGAGGCCCTGTGGATCGAACCGGACACGTCGCTGCCCGGTCTGCGTGTGGTGCGAGTCCTGGAGGGGCTGCGAGAACGACGTGGAACACCGGCGGCAATCCAAGTAGACAATGGAACGGAGTTCACCAGCCGCGTTGTGGATCAATGGGCCTATCAGAATCAGGTGGCGCTGCACTTCATCGAGCGCGGCAAGCCCACGCAGAACGCGTTCATCGAAAGCTTCAACGGGAAGTTCCGAGATGAATGCTTGAATCAGAACTGGTTCGTGGATCTCCGACACGCACGGAAGGTGATCGAGGACTGGCGGGTGGATTACAACACGGTACGCCCACACAGCTCACTAAGATATCTGACACCGGAAGAGTTCGCGGAAAGTGTGGCCGCGCGACCGGCGTCTCCCCCCACGCCGGTCGTTTCTATCGACCCAGCATGGGTAGGTTCGGATGTGCAGGAACCCGAGAGTGCTAACTTATGACTGGACCAAAAACGGGGGGCAGGTCATGGTGGGTACAACAGAAGTTCATATTCTCTTAGCCATTAAAACACCGCTAGTTACCTTTTGAAGAGGTAGTTGTAGAGGTGCCATACACTCCACGCACATATCAAACCCACGCTCACTGTCGCGTGCACCGCTAATAAATGAAATTCTAATTCCAGATTTTGCGATTAGAAATTCGAGGGCGCGGGTTGCTCCGTATCCTGCCGCCCTCTGTCCGCTTTGGCCGCTGTTTATCATAACTCAAGCGTTACGGTAGCATATTCGTTCCGATAGTTCAAACGGATTTCTGGGCTACCACGCGGCGCACAGAGCGCTCAGCCGGAAGGAAGGCAGCACCACCTTTTGCAGTCTGGTTTCTGCATCTCACCGATACGTATGTCGTTGGTAATAGGGCAACAACAGGCTGGAATTGGGTTCTACCCCTCGTCGGGATCATTCAAAATCAAAAAATGGGCACACAAGCCGTTAGCTATGCTGCCAGGAAAAAGGATCCGATGCCTAAATGGGTGAGGGTTCTCATTGGCTTCGGGATTGTAGGGTTTGCGGGCGGTATCTATTTGTGGCTATTCGGTTTTCAGGCTGGGATGGCACTGGTGGCACGATACAAATTCGGAAAGAGCCCCGAGGTTTGGAAAACTCCCGTGGCCCTAACGGATCTATTGGTTTCAGATGTTCCGCACAAGAGGGTTTCTTATTTCGGATATGAACTAGAGTTGCCTTGGGACGATGTGGACGAGCAGAAAGAAAAGATCGTCAACACAATACACGTGACCTATTTTCATTCCGGAAACGGATTTTGGTTATCTACATTTCCTCCGAAAGAGTTTGTAAACGGGATAATGAAGGAAGACAAGCTCAGCCCCGAGGCGTTCCGTCAGCTCTGGGGTGATGAGGCATTCCAATCGGATTATGGTTTCCAATGCAGGATGCTTGGGGTCACGCCGCGGGATATAAGTCCGTTCATGCCACGCAACCGCGCCGCAGCTGAGTCGATGCTCTTGTTAATCAAAGCTCTCGCCATTCCGAAAGCCGAATCGGGCATCTTCTCGTTTCAGGTTCCCGGTTTTCGGGGATTCCAGTTCGAAAATCCGAAGGAGAGACCCTTTAGGATTTCAGACCACCTGTAAGGCTCCCCGCTAATTTAGACAGTCAGGGCCTCCGAGTTTAGGTCAGTTGCAAAAGCCAAGAAGGCCTCGTGCGGAGTGCGATTTTGGACTCCGCGGTGAGGCCGGTCGTGATTGTATTCCTCGATCCAACGAGCGATCGAAGTTCGCGCTTCTTCCAAGGTTCGATACTCCGCCGTCCAGACTTCCTCTTCTTTCAAGCTGCGATGGAACCGTTCGATGTAGCTGTTGCCTTCCGGGTGATGATACGCCGTCCTCCGATGGGTGATGCCGAGTCTCCCCAACGTCTCCAGGAAGCGCGAAGAAGTGAACTGCGTTCCATTGTCGGTGGTCAGCGTCACGTTCGCTGCACGGCTGCCCTCGGGCAGCCGCGCCAGGACGGCTTGCTCTACCGCAGCCAGTGCATCTTCGGTTCGGCAACGGTGTGAGAGATTCCATCCCACGATCTCCCGCGTGCAGCAGTCGATCACGCACACCAGATACGCCCAGCCCACTGCCGGCCCCGCCCAGATCTTCGTCATGTCCGACTGCCAGATCTGATTCGGCTCGGCTGCTTCCACACGGCCCCACTCTTTCTTCCTGCGAGCCCGCAAACGGCGGGAACGCACCAGCAACCCACGTTCTCGCATCACCCGCAGGACACGTTTGCGATTCACCGGGAGGTTTTCTTTTCTTCGCAACCACCAAGTCACGCGGCGATATCCATACGCGGGTTTTTCCCCGCACGCCACGACGATCTGTTCGTCGTACTGTCGATCGGCCCGGCTGCCTCGCGGCTTCTTTCGATAGTAGAGACTCGATCGACTGATGGCCAGAGTCGCCGCTACCAAAGTGGCCGTGTAGCCCTGCGTTAGCATCTCCCGCGCCTGGGAGTGAACTGCACCGCAGCTCACTCCCCCACGACGTTTTTTAGGATTTCGATCTCCAGCGACTTCCGCCCCAGCGTTCTCTCCAACTGCCGGATGCGATGGTCCTTTTCGGTTTCGGCCCCGGCAGCGCTTCTCCCCCCAAGCGCTGCCTTTGCTCCCTGCTCGGCTTCATCCTTCCAGCGATAGAACAGATTCGGAGCGATCCCGTGACGCCGACACGTCTCCGAGACGTTCCCGCTCTTGATACCTTCCTGCACGATCTGCCACTTCTCTTCCGGGGATCGATCTACGCGTGGTTTCCTGCCCATGTTGCCTCCTGTGGGGAGGCCCTGATCTTACCTAACTAAGGTGTCCAGTTTTAGCGGGGAGCCTTACACCACCTGTATTCGAACGACGGCGGCATTGACCTGATATTCATGCTTAAACTAGACGGAGCGGCTCCGAATATTTCGCAGGCTGAAATAAATCGCGTGATTCAGAGCATCCATAAGGTTTCTGATTCGCACGCAAATTAGCTAAGATTCTCTCCTATGCAAACTGAGGTTTTAAGACATGGCCGGGTTGCGCTACCCCACACGGTTCGGCGCAAGCTTCGGCTTCGGCCCGGAGATCCGCTGGAGATAACGGTGCGAAATGGGCGGATCGTGTTAACGCCCCAAAAACGGCGTGGGAAAGCCAGGATTATCGCAGACCCGATTACGGGTTTGCCGGTTTTGAGTGCAGGGCCTGATGCGCCGGTGCTGACGAGCGAAGAAGTGAATGAGATTCTCTTCGGTGAGTTATAACCTCGAGAGAAAAGCCCCGGCAGGATGCCGGTACGAACTGCGAAGGCCTCACCTCTGAAGAGGTGAGCTACATTGGCCTGAGGCAATGGCAGTGGAGTGCCAAGGTTCGCGAGCGGGTACACCTACTGCGGAGAGAATCGTAACAATCGAGACGGCCGCAAGGATTCATTGACAGGGTTTCGCCCCCTCGTATAGATTGGAATTGCAGGCCTGTCCCTGCGGGGAAACGTAGCACGATCAATCGTTTAGGGATGGGTAGGCGTTAGGATTCGAGTGTGGCTTCAGCGGCTAAAGCCCTTTCGCTATTTGCTGCGGTGGCGCCGCGGTTGAAACGGCGACCTACAAGACAGCTCAGACCAACGAAGCAGATTCGACTAATCAACCCCTTCGGAGTAGGTGCAGCTTGACATTGTTGTACATGATTGCGAGTTGGTTCGCGCCTGTCGCGAATCCTGTGTCGGATTATTGGCGGCGGAATCTCGACCCGCTGGCGAACCCGTTCAAGGGGCTCTACCAGGTAAATTCGTTTGACCTGGTGGTGATGACGCCTTACTTCGTGGTGATGATTATTCTCGCGATGTACGGGATCCATCGCTACGTGCTGGTCTACAACTTTTTCAAGAACCGCAAGCGAATCGCGCCTCCTCCGCCGGAAATCAGCGAGTGGCCGCGCGTCACCGTGCAGTTGCCGATTTACAACGAGCGCTACGTGATCGAGCGCCTCGTGGATGTGGTGGCGCAGTTCGATTACCCGCGCGAGCTGCTGGATATTCAGGTGCTCGACGATTCAACCGATGAGACGCAGGAAGTGGCGCGGAATTGCGTGGAGCGTTATCAGCAGCTGGGGCTGCCGATTTCCTACATTCATCGCGACAACCGCGAGGGATTTAAAGCCGGCGCTTTGCAGGAAGGATTGCAGGTGGCGCGCGGCGAGCATATCGCCATCTTCGACGCGGATTTTATTCCGCCTGCGGATTTTCTGCGCAACACGGTGCCGTATTTTGCGGATGCCAAGCTGGCAATGGTGCAAACGCGCTGGAGCTACATCAACCGCAATTATTCGAAGCTCACGGAAGTGGAAGCGGTGCTGCTTGACGGGCATTTCGTGATCGAGCATTCGGCGCGTTATCGCAGCGGGCTTTTCTTCAATTTCAACGGAACGGCGGGCATCTGGCGGCGGGCGGCAATTGAAGATGCGGGCGGCTGGCAGCACGACACGTTGACGGAGGATACCGACCTTTCTTATCGCGCGCAGCTTCGCGGCTGGCAGTTTATTTATTTGCCGGACATCGAGTGCCCATCGGAACTGCCGGTGGAGATGAATGCGTTCAAGTCGCAGCAAGCGCGCTGGGCCAAGGGCTTGATGCAGACGGCGAAGAAAATCATGCCCCGCGTGCTGCGATCGGATGTGCCGGGAGTGGTGAAGGCGGAGGCGTTCTTTCATCTGACGGCCAACATCAGCTATCCGCTGATGGTGCTGCTCTCGATGATTCTGCTGCCGGCGATGATTGTGCGGTTTTATCAGGGGTGGTTTCAGGTGCTGGTGATTGACCTGCCGCTGTTTATCGCGTCGACGTGCTCGATTTCGTCATTTTATCTGGCGGCGGAACGCGCGATTTTCCCGAAGACGTGGAAGCGAACGTTTCTTTATTTGCCGTTCATCATGGCCGTGGGAATCGGACTTTCGGTGCGCAATGCGGTGGCTGTGCTGGAAGCGATTTTCGGAGTGAAGTCGGAATTCGTGCGCACGCCGAAGTATCGTGTGGAAGCGGGCGCGAATGGATCGAACGGCGCGGGTGGATGGGCCACGAAGAAATACCGGAAGAAGGCGGGGTGGATGCCTTGGGCCGAAGTGGGACTCGGGATTTATTTTGCGGCGGCGGTGGTGTACGCGATTGAGATGGAAAATTACGCGACGGTTCCGTTTTTGGTGCTGTTTGTCTGGGGGTATTTGTATACCGGGTTGATGTCGCTCGGGCAGACGTATATTGACCGGCTGCGGTTTGGCGTGGAGGCTGGCGAAGTGCGGTCGGCTTCGACGGGGGCGCCGGGGTTTTAGCGCATTGCTTGCTGTTGGCTCGTGCTTTGGCTTGTTGCTACGCGACGCCTATTTTTACGCTGAGATCCTTCGACTGCGAGTCGGCCGTCCCGCAAGAGCGGGACGAAAAGCAAAAGCGGCCGACTCTGCGCTCAGGATGACAATGTAGGTTCGTTGGCGCTCGCAACCTCGACGCATCCTCTTCGTGCAAGATGACAATGCAGGTTGGTCGGGGCTGAAATAGCTAGCGGGATCCCACCTATCCTTTTATCATCACGGTTCGTCTACTAGCAGCGGAGGAACTCCTATGAAATTTGGGACGCTCGTGCTTCGCGGCACCATCGCGGCGCTGGCCTTGCTGTTTGTGGCGGTGCTGGTGCAAGCGCGATTTCCGCAGCCGGCCGCGGAATATCAGGGGCGGCGCGCAAAATTGCGCGCGGAAGTGGATGGGCCGGTAGTGCTTTTTGGCTATACGAGCCGAAATGATGCGGGAGAAGTGGCGGTGTTCTTCCAGGACGAAGATTTCTACTACCTCACTGGCTACAGCGAACCGGATGCGGCGCTCGTTCTGATTCCGGACTCGGCGGCTGCGAAAACTTCGGGCGGCCCGACGGAAATTTTATATTTGCCGCCGCGTGATCCGCGCGAAGCGATTTGGGGCGGCGCGCACCTTGGGCCGAATGATCCGGGCGTGGCGGAGAAGACGGGATTTCAAGCGGTGAGACCGTTTGCAGAATTGCGCGGCGATCTGGCTGCGCTGGCGAAGACGAATCCGAAATTCTATGCGCTGCTGCCGAAAGGGCCGGAGAACGGGTATCCGCAGTTGCAGACCTGGCACGATTGGCTGAAGGATGCGCTGCCGCCACAGTCGGAAATTGTGGATGTACAGCCAACCTTGACCGAAATGCGCATGGTGAAATCGCCAGGAGAAGTGGAGCTGCTGCAAAAGGCGGTGGATGCTTCCGTGGACGCGCAATTCGCGGCGATGAAAATGATGAAGCCGGGGCTGATGGAATATCAGGTGGCCGCGAAGATGGAAGAAATTCACAAATGGGAAGGCTGCTCGCGCGAAGCGTATGCGCCGATCGTGGGCGCGGGATTTTTCTCCACGGTGTTGCATTACGACGCGCTCGATAATCAGATCAAGGATGGAGACGTGGTGGTGATGGATGTGGCCGGTGAATATGGCGGCTACGACGCGGATATCACGCGTACGGTGCCGGCCAATGGAAAATTTACGGCGAGGCAGCGCGAAATTTACGACATCGTGCTGGGCGCGCAGAATGCGGCGATTGCGGCGGTGAAGCCGGGCGTGTTCATGTATGGCGGACCGGGTAGTTTGCATTCGATCGCGGCCGAGTACATCAACACGCACGGCAAGGATAAGGACGGCAAGCCGCTCGGGAAATATTTCGTACACGGCTTGGGGCATGGATTGGGATTGAACGTCCACGACCCGACGGAGTATCGCGAGCCGCTGAAGGCAGGGATGACGATCACGATCGAGCCCGGGATTTACATTCGCGACGAGAATCTTGGCGTGCGGATTGAGGATGATGTGCTGGTGACGGCCGACGGGCACCGGTTGATGACGGAGAAACTACCGCGCAATGCGGATGAGGTGGAAAAGGTGATGGCGGAGGGCCGGGAACATCCGCAGACGCTGCCGTAACCGTCCCTGTCGGCGTCGCGAGTTATTCGCCGGGTTTCGTGAAGATGACGCAGTAGTCGTTGCCCGACCAGTGATTGATTGTTTTCTCGGCGTGAAATCCTGCCGCGGTTAATTCTTCGATCATAATTTTTTGCGGGATGCCGTGACCGCCACGATTGGCGGGGACGCCTTCGACTGGCGGCAGGCTGTTGTCCGGCGCGAAGTCAATGATGGCGAGGCGCCCGCCGGATTTCAGCGAGCGCAGCAGATTTTCGTCGAAAGCTTCGGGCGCCGTGATGTGGTGGTAGACGCGGCGAAGGAAAATCGCGTCGCAGCAGCCGGTGGGGAGCTTGGTGTCGTCGGCTGCGCTTTCCACGATGGTGACATTGGCGAGTTTTTGCTTGGCAACTTCATCGCGAAGCGCGGCCAGCTTGGCGGCGTCAATTTCGGTGGCATAGACGTGGCCCGACGGGCCTACGATTTTCTCGGCTGCGAAACTGTAGCTTCCGTCTCCGGCGCCGATGTCCGCGACGGTCATGCCCGGCTTCCAGTGCATCTCCTCGGCGAGGCGCGAGATTTCGCTGCGAGCGTTGGGATTCGCGGAAGCAATAGCGCGACGCGCAGTATTTTTCAGGAAGCCGTAGGACGCCAGTGCGAGCGCGATTGCGAGGATTGCGTAGAAGCGGTTTCTGCGAGCCATAGTTATTTGATGCCTCTTTGAAGTCGAGCGAGTTTGGCGAGTTAAAATTCCGCCCACGCCAGGCCGACACTTGTTTTGACGCGAGCCGCAAGCGTTGGATTCCCGCGATTTTCATGCCCTGAAACGTTTTTTAGATGTTTGACCCGATGCGGGAAGGGCCGCTATAATTCGTGTTTCGTCATAGCGTGAATTTCTTGCTTGGCAGGCGCCCGCTGCTTGCGACTCTGCAGGAAACACCCAGCGAATTCAGGAGCATCCGATGAGCGCCTTGAAAGCTACCCAACTGCGCGCAGGCATGATCATTCAGCACGAGGGCGACCTGTATCACGTATACAGCGTGGATCACCGCACGCCCGGCAACAAGCGCGCCGCCATGCAGACAAAGATGCGCAACCTGCGCACGGGGTCGATGACCGACTACCGGTTCCGCGCCGAGGAATTCGTCGAAAAAGTGATCGTGGATGAGATCGAATTCCAATACCTCTATAGCGACGGCGACGGCCACCACTTCATGAACACCGAAAACTACGAGCAACTGGCGCTGCAAAACGACATCGTGGGCGATACGAAGGACTATCTGATCGCGAATATGCCCGTGAAAATCGAGTATTACGACGAGAAGGCGATCGGTGTGCTGATTCCCGATACCGTGGATTTGATGGTCGTCGATACGGAGCCCAGCATTCAGAAGGCGACGGCGAGCTCCGTGATGAAACCGGCGAAGCTTGAAACGGGGCTAGTGATCAACGTGCCGCCGTTTGTGGGAACCGGCGACAAAGTGAAAGTGGATACCTCGGAAGCGCGTTACATCCAGCGAGTGCAGTGAGCTGAAGAAAGATCCTCCGCCCCAGCAGCCAAAGAGAGATCCCTCGACTGCGGGTCGCGCCCTCGCTTCGCGAGGGAAAACTAAACCGCGCGACCCTCCGCTCGGGATGACAATCCTGAACGGATTGTCACTTCAATCCTTCCACGACGTACAAATCCGAAAGCGTTCGCGGGTAAGCATAGACGTAGGATTTTTCGTCGGGGGTGATGCCGATGCCACCGACGGCGTCCACTCCGGCGGCGTCTGCGGGAGCGAGCTGTTTCCATTCCGTGCGTTTGCCTGTGGCGAGGTCCACACGGACGATGATGCTGGGCAACCCGGCAAAATTGTGAACGAAAACTGATTTGGAGTCGGCGGAGAACCCCACGATATGTTCGTCCGCATGCAGACCGGGAATCGGGCGCGGATCGCCGCCGGCGATCGGATAAAGAATACGATTGCCTTCCGTATCCACTCCCTGGACCATTTTCCCGTCCGGGGAAATGAAGATGACCGGAAGTCCCCCTCCTTCCGGACTGATGGCTCTTGGTTTGCCGCCGGCGAGATCCTGAATGTAAAGGCGAACGCCCTTGCCCGGCTCAGCTCCGGCGAAGACAATCTGCTTTCCGTCGGGAGTAAAGCCGGCAGCCACATGATCGATCGAATCGTTTGAGACTTCGCGAGACGCGCCAGCTTTGGTGGGGAGCAGAAACATCTGAGCAGGCGTTTTGTGAGTCAAAGCCAGAACCCATGCGCCGTCGGGAGAGAGCACCTGCGGGTTTCCGTCACCCAGGCGAATGGCGGGTGAGCCGTCCGTGCCACGAATGTAAATGCTATACGTGGATCCGCCCGCTTCTCCGGCTTCGACAAAGAGAAGGGTCTTTCCGTCATTGCTAATCTCGGCGGGAAGAGAGAAATCAAACCAGGAGAGCTCCCGTCCATGCGTATCTCCGTTGATGAAAGCCTTTACCTCTTGGCGAGTGCCTTCGCGAATGAGCAAGACGCGGCCATCGCGAGCCACGTCGAAGATCGTCAGCGTTCCGGGGACGCGCGCGAGCAAGCGACTGTGCGCCGATAGATCCACGGCAAAAATGGCGCGTGACAGGCCCTCGTGTGTTGCGGTGAACCAGATTTCATCACCGCGCGGCGACCACACCAGACCATCGGCGCTGATGAACGTGTCTGTGAGTTTCGTCACCGTTCCATTCAGATCGATGACGTTAATCGTGCCGCCATCGTCCTGCGGAATGGGATGGTCGATAAACGCGATGCGGTCGCCCTTGGGAGATATGCGCGGGTCGCCGATCCAGCCCGGACTCTTGTATAGCACTTTGCCGATCGGATACTCGAGCTGATAGAAGCCGCCTTGCTGGCGAACGATGGCGAGATTGGAGCCGTCCGGAGACCAGTCCGCCCAGTTCACTTGATCGAGGATTTCGCGGGGCGCGCCACCTGCAAGAGGCATTCGCGCCAGCGTGCCGAACTGCGAAAAGACCCCGGAGCGGCTGTGAAGCAGTACAGCCATCTCACCGGTCGAAGAAACTCCCATCACCCGGGATCCGGATTTTCCCAGAGAAGCGTATTCGGGGCTGCCGGTCCGTGTGGAATAAATGTCCACGGGATTTCCGTCCCATGCGGCGCTGAAATAGATGGTCTGGCCATCGGGACCAAACCGCGCGGAGTAAACCGTGCCACGGCGGAAAGTGACCTGGTGATAGACCGGCTGAGAAACGGGAGCCTGGCGCTTCGCCAGGGAAAGTCCTCCTGCAAGCCCCGCTGCAACAGCTACCGCTGCTGCAATGGCCGCCAGCGTCCAGACGTGCTTTGCAGGGCGAACCTCTACGGGCAGCGACGAGGCAGGCGACGCCTGGACGCTGGACGAGGAAAACCCGGAACCGCTTCCGGAGCGGCTGGATTCCGATTGCCGCTTCAGGCGCTTCAGATCGGCGCGCAGCTCTGCGGCCGTCTGGCAGCGCATTTCACGATCTTTTTCGAGCGCCTTCGCGAGAATGATTTCGAATTCTCCCGGCAGATCGGGATTCACGCGCGTGGGGGGCGCGGGCGAGCGATTCAAAATCGCTTCTGTAATCACGCCCGAGGTGTTGCCTATGAACGCTTGCCGCCCGGTGGCCATTTCGTAGAGCACGGTGCCGAAGCTGAAAAGGTCCGAGCGCGCGTCGAGTTCTTCACCGCGCACTTGCTCGGGTGACATGTACGCAACGGTGCCGACCGCGGTTCCCGGACTGGTGAGGAGTGCTTCGGCCGCGATCGTAGGCATTGCCGAAGAGCTGGCGCCGATACCCACGCGCTCGGGAGCGAGTTTCGCCAGGCCGAAATCGAGGACCTTGGCTTGCCCGCGCTTGGTGATGAAAATATTGGCGGGCTTGATGTCGCGATGAACGATGCCTTTTGCGTGGGCGGCATCGAGCGCGTCGGCAATTTGAATTCCGAGGTCGAGCACCTGGTCGAAGGCGAGCGGCTTCTCGCCGATCCGATGCTTCAGCGTTTGGCCCTCGAGCAGCTCCATGGCGATGAACGGATTTGTTTCGCCGCCCTCATCTACCACGTCAATTTCGTAAATCGTGCAGATGTTGGGGTGATTCAACGCCGAGGCCGCGCGGGCTTCGCGCTGAAATCGTTCGAGCGTGGCGCGATCTTTTGAGAATCCTTCGGGCAAAAACTTCAGCGCCACCTGGCGGCCCAGCTTGGTGTCCTCGGCCTTGTAGACCACACCCATGCCGCCGCCGCCGAGCTTTTCGAGAATCACGTAGTGCGAAAGGATTTTACCGATCATTTTCCGGAGATGCGGTCAGTTATGAGTGCGGGCGATGTTAGGCGCGCTGCTGGCGCAAGTCAAGCCGCCCGACATCGTATTAATAGCTCCGCTACAACGTGCTACGCTCATTCCGTGAAAATTGCGGCCTTTCGAAACCGTCAGTTGGCTCTGTGGCTTGTTCTCTTCAGTGCTGGCGGCAGCCCGTGCTTCGCGCAATCCGCGCAGAAGATTGTGGATGAATACGTTCACGCCGAAGGCGGCGCGAAAGCTCTCGCGAGAATTCAAACCGCCAGCATCACTGGAAGCTTGACTGACGATGCCACCGGACAGTCCGGCACTTATTCGCTCATCACCAAGGCGCCCAACAAGTTCTACTCCGAAATTATTGTCGGGCCGCTTCGCCTGATCGAAGCGTATAACGGAAAATCGGCTTGGGGCCAGGATACATCTGGCCAGGAGACGCGTGCCGATTCGTCGTCCGACTCGACGGGTGCACCGCACACGCTGACCGGCGCCGTAGCTTCGGAGTGGGAAGCAGCAGGACGTTATCTGAACGGCAGGCTGGCGGACGCGAAGAAATCCAAATTCGGCTTGCAGCTGGTCGATACGGAAGATGTGGCCGGGCGCAAGGCGTATCACGTTCGCGTTGCGCTTTCGCCTCGGGTCTCTCGCGAACTATTCTTCGACACGCAAACTCACTTGCTGATTCGCGAAATCATTCCTGCCGCGGCACAGCAGCAGCCGGGATCGGAGAATGTTGCCGCGGAAGAACTCGACTATGCCGACTACCGCCGGGTCGAGGGTGTCGAGGCTCCCTATCGAATCACGCTTCGCCGCGCCGGCCACAATTACACCGTCGCCGTTTCGCGCATCGAGTGGAACGCGCCGGTCAACGATTCCGTGTTCGACTTTCCCAATAATAAGGGCCGTCCGCTGCCCGATATCAAAGCGCTTCTTCTCGATGTGGCCAAAAACCAGAAAGCGATCGAGGAGCTGCAGAAGCAATACACCTGTCATGTAGTCGCGGAAGAAGAGAAGTTTGATTCCAGAGGAGGGGTCACGTCGCGCGAGGTGAAGGAATACGACGTGTTCAACTGCGGCGGTGATGAAATTCGCCACCTCGTGAAAGACGATTCGAAACCGCTCACCCCCGAACAGCAGCACAAAGAGGACGAACGGTTCAACAAAGAGTTCAGCGAATTTCAGAAAAAACAGGCGGAGCTCGCAAACGATCCCAAGAAACAAGAAAAAGAAGACGAACGCCAGCAGGCGCAGATTTCCGATTTTCTGCGCGCCGAGAGCTTCACGAATCCGCGCCGAGAGCGGTTTCGCGGCCAGGATGTGATCGTCTTCGATTTCGGCCCCAATCCCGATTACAAGCCGCGCAAGCTGGTGGAGTCCATCGTTCAAAAACTGGTTGGCGTGGTGTGGATTGACGAACAAGCTCGCGACGTGGCCCGGCTCGAGGCTCGCTTCAGCGACAAGGTGAAAATAGGCGCGGGCCTGCTTGCTTCGCTCGACAAGGGTACGAACCTGGTCTTCGAGCAAACGAAAATCAATGGCGAAGTCTGGCTGCCGTCTTACGCCGAAGTTCACGCCGCCGCCCGGGTGGTTTTCGTCAGAGTGCGCCAAAACGAAATCGACCGCTACAGCGACTACAAGAAATTCCGCGTCGAAACTAAAATCGGCCCGTCGACGCCAGTGGAAAACGCCCCACAGGAACCAAATCCAGAAACGCCTCCGAAACCGTAACCGGTTTCGGCGGCATCAATGCCTCACGCATTGACACGACAGCAAGCCCACTCTAGAGTGGCAATTCTTTTTGGCGAATCGCGGAGGCCGGGTGCTCGAGCGCTATTTCAAGCTGGCGGAAAATCAGACCACCATTCGCCAGGAAATGCTCGGCGGGCTCACCACGTTCATGACGATGGCCTACGTGATCGTCGTGAATCCGCAGATTCTTGCGCAGGCCGGGATGCCGGCGGAAGGCGTTCTCTTCGCGACGTGCATTGCTTCAGCGGCCGCAACATTGGTGATGGGTCTCTACGCGAATTATCCCATCGCCCTCGCGCCTGGCATGTCGCTCAACGCCTACTTCACCTATTCCGTTTGCCTCGGCATGCACATCCCGTGGCAAACGGCGCTCGGCGTCGTGTTTTTCTCCGGCGTGTTGTTCGTGCTTCTCACTGTTTCGCGCGTTCGCGAGCAGATCGTCAACGGCATCCCTGATTCGCTGAAGCATTCGACGGCCGCGGGCATTGGCATGTTCATCGCCTTTGTAGGATTGAAGAACGCGAAACTCGTGGTCGCCAATCCGGCCACCCTGGTAAGCATCGGAAGCTTTTCCGACCGTGAAGTGCAGGCTGCCTGCTTCGGTCTGGTGCTGATGCTCATTTTGATCGTGCGAAAAGTCAAAGGCGCCATGCTCATCGGCATTCTCGGCACCACGCTGCTGGGAATTCTTCGCGGAATGTCGCGGTGGCCCACCGCGCTGGTCTCGATTCCGCATCCTTCGCTCACATTTCTGAAGTTCGATCTGCACGGCGCGCTGCATCTTGGACTCTTCGAGATCATGTTCATTTTTCTGTTCGTCGATCTCCTGGACAACGTGGGCACGCTCGTCGCCGTTTGCGAACAGGCAGGCTTCGTCAAGGATGGAAAAATTCCGCGCGTCGGCCGCGCCCTGCTCGCTGACGCCGTCGGAACCATTTTCGGCTCGATGACGGGCACGTCCACGGTCACAAGCTATATCGAAAGCGCCGCAGGAGTGTCCGCAGGGGCTCGCACTGGCCTGAGCAATGTCCTCGTTGCTGCGCTGTTCCTGGCAGCTGTATTTTTCTCGCCCGTCGCGACCGCGATTCCAGGTTTTGCCACGGCTCCAGCTCTGATTCTAGTAGGCGCACTGATGATTCAGTCGGTAGCGCGCGTCAATTGGGACGATTTCAGCGACGCTTTTCCGGCGTTCGTCACGGTCCTGGCCACGCCGCTCACGTTCAGCATCGCGACAGGCCTGAGCCTCGGTGTGATTTCCTACACAGTGGTGAAAATCGCCGCGGGGAAATTTCGCGAGATCAGCTTGCTGCTCTGGATCCTCACCGCGCTCTTCATCCTGCGCTACGTCTACCTCGCTGTGGCTTAGCGCGCAACCTTTCGACGACACAAGAACGCCGGGCGCCTATTTTCCGTCGACGACGCAGCGAAAACCGATGGTTCCAGCGCGGTCGCGTCCCGGTGACATTAGGAGATACTTCTGGTGTTCGTCGAGCCGATAGGTCTGCGGGAAATACCAAATCGACCCGCGCGGCTGATAATAAGCTCCGCCGCGGATGATCGCCGCGCGTGTGTGCCGGTCGTGAAACTCGTTTGTCCATTGGGATACGTTCCCTTCGAGATCGAGAACGCCGAAGGGGCTCGCGAATTGCGCGAAAGCATTTACATCTGTCGGAGCGCGCATCGTGCGACCGTGATCAGGCGGCGGCAGAGCCGCGGCATTCCAGCTGTTGCCCCATGGATACAAGCGACCATCGCTGGCTTGGGCCGCGTATTGCCACTCCCAATCGTTTGGCAATCGCTTACCTGAGAATGCAGCGTATGCGCGGGCATCTTCAATCGAAACCCATGTGACAGGTTTCATAGCCCAGCCTTCGGGATACGTTCCGTTTTTCCAGTCGCGCAGGAAATCGTGATCGTCGGCAGGCTGGTAATGCGTAGCATCGAGAAACTTCTTAAATTCCGCGTTTGTGACGGGTGTGCGATCGATATAGAAGGCGTGAATTTCGACTTGATGGTGATGAAACCGGCGCGGCGAATCTTCCCATGGGTACTGCACATCGACGCCAGGATCATTTCCGCCCTCAATCTCAATCCCGCGGACATCGAAATCGTAGCTGCTTCCGGGAATGGGAATCATCCCAGCAGGCACGGAGTCAGCCGGCTTCGTGGCGGTGATCGAAAGCATCTCCTGCGGCTCAAACGCCCATTGGCGCGAAAAGGTCTTGAGCTCGCGCTGTGAGCGCTCCGCCATGAAATGCAGCAGTTCATCGAGCCCGCTGGCGTTGGCAGATCCGTCGGTGGCAAGCACGGCATCGAAGCCGAGCCCTTCAATCGCAAACGCGAGAGTTGCTTCGCTTCCGGTTGTAATTGGCGTCAGTTCCGCGCCGTGCCACAAATCGTAATAGTGCGTGTTCGCCCGATAAGGCACACGGAGCTGTTCGCCAGCCACGTCGTACTCGTTGCGGTTCACAATCGTCCAGAGCGTTTCTTGCGCGGACGGAAATTTGCTCGCGAACACGCCGCTCTGCAATGCCGGCGCGTGCGGTTCCCAATCGCGGCTTGCAAGTAACTCCGGGAATGCTCGCTCGATCCGCGTTGTGCGCAACACTGTTTCCGCGTCGCGCGGCGTCATGCCGTACCAGAAGCCCCACAGGTTTTCGAGCGTGGCGTATCCGTTGCCGTTGAAAAAAGCATGCTGGAGGCTATTAATTTTGTCGCGCGTAAATCGGTCGGTTACATCCACCATGTGGCGCGGCTCGAGCCATTTCGCCTGGTTTACCATCGGCACGAACGGATACGGAGTGTCTTCCCACGTTACCCAGTCATCCCAGCCGAGGTTCGTCCACGCGAGCGATTCGTCGCGTATATCGAACTGCGGCTCGAATGCGAGCGGATGTCCCGCGGCTTGCGCCGCCGCATGGAACGCTGCCGGCACGCTTTCGAGCGTGTCGAAATTAATTCCATCCGCGCCAACTTCTTTCAGCAGACTCGCAAGCGCCTCCGGGACGGCTACGCCTTCATCGCGCGTTCCGCTGTCCCACGCAAGCGTGGGGAAAAACACCTTCACGCCGCGCTTGTGAAAATCATCCACCATCGCGCGCACGCCGGTCACTCCTCCCGGCAGATCGCGCAGCAGATCGAATTGATTGCGGTCGTCTACGCCGATGTTCGGATACACATGCCAGATCAATATCGCGTCAATCGGCCCGATGCGCTCGGTCAGGCCGTCGAGGAAACGGTTCACAGTGTAAGCGTGCTTATCGGGATCGTAGAAGCTTCGCTCCCAGATCAGCATCTGGTATTGCGAGACTACCCGCTGCGTCCACGCGAACTCAGGCCGCTCGTACTGCGCACCGTCATAGCGCAGCCGCGCCAGGCGCTCGTTCCGCCACGCCTTGATTCCTGCAAGCCACGCACCCTGTTCCTCCGGGCTCGCAGGCCCTGCCAGGAATACGTCCTGCGGACTTGCCGGCGTTCCTAAATTCAGCACGCCGGTTGGTGGGACGAGCGCATGCCGCGACCGCCATTCGTCGGAATGCCCGAGATTTGCGAGCAACAGGAACAACGGCGCCAATGGCAACAATTTCGCGGAAAGAAATCTTTTCTGAGTCATGGAACGTGGGAACTGTAGTGTGCTACCTAAGCTAAGTCAATTGCGCTTGGAATAAAACAAGCGGTGCCGCGCGCACGGTTACATCGCGACGGAAGCTTTTGTGCCGAACACGCGGCGGAAAATTGCATCTACAGCTCGCAATTGCCGCTGCAAGTCAAACGTGTGCGCGAGCGCTTTTCCGTCGAGATACTTCCTGATATTCGAGTCGGACGCGACGCGATCTCTGAAGCTCGTCTCCGAATCCCACGCTACCATCGCATGGCCCTGCACCCATTTGTAGGCGTCTTCGCGCGGCGCGCCATGCTCCACGAGATCCTGCAGCAGCTGCCCCGAAAACACGAGCCCCTTCGTCGCATCCAGATTGCGGCGCATCCGCTCGGGAAACACTTTCATGTTCGCCACAATTTCCGTCGTGCGATGCAGCATGTAATCGGCGAGAATCGTCGAATCCGGCAGAATCACCCGCTCCACCGAACTGTGCGAAATGTCGCGCTCGTGCCACAGCGCGATATTTTCGAGCGCCGCCAAAGAATTCGCCCTCACCACGCGCGCGAGCCCGCACACCTGCTCGCTCGACACCGGATTCCGCTTGTGCGGCATTGCCGAACTGCCGCGCTGCTCTCCGCCAAACGGCTCCTCCACCTCGCGCACTTCCGTCCGTTGCAGATGCCGCACTTCCTGCGCGATGCGTTCCAGCCCGCCCGCCACAATTGCCAGCGTCGAAAGATATTGCGCGTGCCGGTCGCGTTCGATCACTTGTGACGTGATCGGCGCCGTCGCCAGCCCCAGCCGCGCGCAAATTTTCTCTTCGATCTCCGGCCCGAGGTGCGTGCACGTCCCCACCGCGCCCGAAATTTTCCCCACTGCCATCTGCCGCGCCGCCAGTTGAAATCGCGCCAGGTCGCGGCGATTTTCAGAAAACCAGTTCGCAATTTTCAGCCCGAACGTAATCGGTTCCGCGTGCACGCCATGCGTCCGGCCAATCTGCGGCGTGTCTTTGAATTCCCACGCGCGCTGCTCGAGCACTTCGCCCATCCGCTCGAGCGCTTTCTCGATTTGCTGCGACGCTTCGCGCACCAGCAGCGCTTGCGCTGTGTCCACCACGTCGTTTGACGTGAGCCCGTGGTGCAGCCAGCGCGCCGCTTCGGGATCGCCCACCGATTCCTGCACCGCCATCGTGAACGCAATCACGTCGTGGCGCACCTTGGCTTCCAGCTCATTAATTCGCGCCACGTCGATACGGCCCCGTTCGCGCAGCTTCAGCGCCGCTTCGCGCGGCACGATGCCCGCTTCCGCCAGCGTCTCCGCGGCGGCCAGCTCCACTTCGAGCCATTTCTGAAATTTATTTTCTTCGCTCCAGACGCGGCCCATTTCCGCGCGTGTGTATCGCGGGATCAAAGCAAGCTCCTTTTGGCGCAGGTTTTTGGCGCAACTCTTTTTAGCGCAAGTCTTCAAGCCAGCTTGCAAACGGTGGGGAATTTCCCTGCTCCATCATACCCGTAAACGATGCCTGAAGACGACCGTTACCGCTTTGCGGGCCGGTAGCTGAAAAGTTTCTGGCATTCACGCCGCAGAAATCCGCCAAAGACAGGAATGCGGTGATTGCCCTTCTCGAAAATCAGCCGGCACGAGATCAAACAAGCTCGCCACTTGTAATACTCCGTGCCATGCTTGCGCCCGTACGCGGCAATGTCTTCCTGCGACACGCCGTACACCACCGCGCCAATTCGTGACCACACGCCGGCTCCGGCGCACATTGCGCACGGCTCATGCGTCGAGTAGAGGACAAACTCGGGCAGGTAGCGCCCGTAGCCGCTCGACACGTATTTCAGCGTTTCGAGCTCGACGTGCTTGATGCTCGACCCCGAAGTTTTCACCCGGTTGCCCGCGCTGGCAATCACCACTTCGCGCTTGCCCACCAGCCGCGTAATCACCGCGCCAATCGGATAGTCGCCGCGATCACCGGCGCGTTTCGCTTCGGCGATAGCCAGCTCCATGAATTTCTTTTTTGGTTTGTAGGTAGGCGGAATCATCAAGATCGATTATATCTGTTTACAGCGACTGTTACTTCGGACAAAGCACACGCTTATGGCTCGTTTTTGGCACCATTCCCTATTACTGACAATCCGAACCCTTGTTGCCCGATTGCCGTGCTAATAAGCCCTTGACTGTCTGACATTCAGGCGAGACTTGGTAGGATGACGGATGCGTTATCGAAGTTCTGCGCTCAGTAAAGCCCTCCTCCTTGGAGCCGGGTTAACATTCGTTGGACTCTCAGTACTGGCAATAGTAAGTGCATCTGGAATATTCCGTGTCCTCGGAGCTTGTTGCCTCGTGGTCGGAGCGCTCTTGTCCAAAGGCGCTTTTTTTGCTGCTACCTGGGATCGAGGGCCGATCGGACGACTTCAGAGATCTCCGCGCGGGCACTACTGGTTACTCATTGCGACTGTGGTCCTCTGGTTTGGAATAATGCCGATGACGTTCCTTTGGCTGTACGACCAACTCCACAGGCACTGATCTCACCCGGCAAGAACACGGCTTCGCATTTCATCTCCCCTCGTTTCTGTCAGTTGGCGGAAATTCAGCTGCCAAACGACATAGCTTCCAGCAGCATAAATTCAATCGCAGAGGAGACCTACAATCAAGCTATCAGTCGCATGGTTCAACGTAAACGATTTCGAGCAAGCCAAGAAATTCTACGGCAGCGTGCTCGGTCTCAAGAAATCCTTCGAAATGGATGGCTGGGCGGAATTCAATGGCGGCGGGCAGGATGAAGCAGCCGTCGGCATCTCGACGGGCCAATACACCCCGAAAGAGCACGGCGCGACGATCGTCCTTCGCGTTGACGATATCGAACGCGAGCGCAAGCGCCTCGAATCGAGTGGCGTGAAATTCGAAGGCAAGACGGAGGAAATTCCGGGCATGGTGAAGCTCGCCATTTTTCGCGATCCTTCCGGCAATCGACTGCAGTTGTGCCAGGTGCTGATGAAATCCTAACGCGCGTTTCAAGTAGCAGAGTGATTCGAATGGAAAAAGTCTCGCGGGCCGCGGCAGATTACCGGCTCCACGTAGGAACCGATGTAAACTGTCGCGGCCCGAACCTCAAGGCGAAATCGCCGAGCGAGAAAGTACGATGACAGGCTATTCGCAGCCCCCGCTTCCACAGGACGACGAACTAAAACTCGTCGAGCGAGCACAGCAGGGTGACCGCGATGCATTCGGCTCGCTCGTTGAACCCTGGCGCAAGCCGCTCTTCGGCTACATCTATCGCATGGTCACCTTGCGACAGGATGCCGAGGATCTGCTGCAGGACGTTTTCATACGCGTGCTCGAAGATATTCGCAGCTATCGCGGCGAAGCGCGCTTCAAGAGCTGGCTTTTTGGCATCGCCACGCACGCCTGTCTCGACCATTTGCGAACGCGGAAACGCTGGCGTGTTGAAGCGCAGCGTATTGGCGAGCAGGAAACCACCGAGCATCCCGAACAGCTCGAAGGCTTGCGCGATTTGATGAGTTCCCCCGGCTTCGTCTATGAAATCCGCGAGCACATCGCGTTCTGCTTTTCCTGTATCGCCCGGTCGCTCGAGCCGGAGGAGCAAGCAGCCGTAATGCTGAAAGAAGTTCTCGAATTTACGAACCAGGAAGCGGCGGCGATCCTGCGCGTCTCCGAGCCCGTCTTCCGCCATCGCCTTTCCGACGCTCGCGCCAAAATGACGCAAGCCTTCGACGGCCTCTGCGCGCTGATCAATAAAACCGGTGTTTGCTACCAGTGCCAGGGCCTGCGTGAAATTGCCGGAGAGAAAAATCGCGGCCCCAACCTGGTTCAGATCGAAGTAGCGCCAGGTGTCGCCGTGAATCCAGAAACTCTGTTCGACGCGCGCACCGCCATCGTCCGCAACGCCGAACTCGAAAGCGGCACCACCCGCCAGATGCACGACATGTTCTGCCAGAATCTCGCGCGCCGCGAAGAAGCCCAGTAGCACAGGCATTCCTGCCTGTGCCAACGCCGAAACTCGTCACACCTCACCGATTCTTGGCAAGCATCGCGACTTCGTTCTTTTGACTTCGGTCCACTCACTCGCCACGCCCGACCCACTTCAGCCCCAACCCCACGCGTCACCCTACGAGCACTCAACAAAACGCTGTCATCCTGAAGGCATCCGTTCAGGATGCCCGCCTTGAAGGATCTCAGCCGGCAATTCCACCCCTCACGCTGTCATCCCGAGCGAAGCCGCGCGCGCCTCTGCCTTTCCATCGCGGAGCGCGATTCGTGCGTCCCGGTTGTGTCCGCGGGGCGATGGGCGCTCGGCGTAGAGAGGAATCTGCAGTTCGCTTTATCTGTAAGGGGTGGCTACAGCTCAAACGGTCCAAGCGGAGAATGCTGCGAAGCAATATGCAACGTGCCGCCAAACGCAAACAAACTCGCCCGCCGCCCCAGCGCTTCTTCAGCGGAAATACGCGCTACAGAAGGATTATTATTCTGCTCGGAAAGATGCGCGAGAACCAGATGCCGCGCGAGCCCGTCAAACACTTCACAATCCGCCAGGAAATCGCTCACGGTCGCATTCGACAGGTGCCCCGTCCGGCTCATCACCCGCTGCTTGATGTGCCAGGGATAAGGCCCCACCTTTAGCATGTCGAGATCGTGATTTGATTCCAGAATCAAAAAATCCGCTTCGCGCAGATGGTGTTTCACCAGCTCAGGCAGATAGCCGAGGTCGGTAACGATCGCGACCTTGATTCCGTTGGCCTTGAAGCAGTAGCCCACGGGATCGGACGCGTCGTGCGGAATCGCAAACGGCGTCACTTCAATATCGCCGATTTCAAATTTCTCGCCGGGATGCACGTACTGCACGTGATCGATCTTTTTCTTGATGCCCTGATCTGTGAGCATCTGCTGGATCACGCGATGCGTTGGCTCGGTAAGAAATGCCAAGCATTTCCATTCGCGTTGCAGTTGGCCAAGCCCATTCGAGTGATCGGAATGTTCGTGGGAAATCAGGATGCCGTCGAGGTGATCTGGCTTCTGCCGGCCCAGCGCTTCAAAGCGCCGCAGCATTTCTTTTTTGCCAAGCCCGGCATCGATAAGGAGAGCGGTGTGTTCGGTCTCAAGCAACGTGGAGTTGCCCGCACTACCCGAAGCTAGAATCGAAATGCGGAACGCGATGCGCTCTCTCCGTCCGCTGGCCGTGCCTCCGCAGCACCAGCTTCGCAATGGATAATGGCAAACTGCTGCCTTCAGGTCAACATGAACCAATGCCCCGGTCGTTTCCGTTACGCGTCACAGTCTGAACCACGGTTGCGCTCCGGCTCAGTAGGGGCGGGTCTCAGACCCGCCCGCGCAGCCCGCACCTGTGCCATGCCATCGATGAAAGCGTCCTGTCAGGGTCCTAGAATGTAAGTTGCTCGCGAGTCAGTTCGAAACCGTCGAGGTTGCCGACAACGCTCGCCGCGATGCGCTCGGGCTGAAAGAATTCCTGCGCGATTTTCTGAATGTCTTCAGGCGTCACTTTTTCAAGCAGCGCAATCAGCTCGGTGGGCGAGAAGTAACGGTCGAAATACATGTGATAGCGCGCCAGGCTGTTCATTCGCTGCCCGGTCCCTTCTGACGCGAGCAGCGTCGCGCCTTTCAGATGGTCCTTGGCGCGGCGCAACTCCTCTTCCGGAAGCGGCTCATCCTTGATCCGGCGGAATTCATCGAGCACTGAGCGAACCACCTTCGAAACATTCTCGAGCGACGTCCCGGCATACACCGAAAAAGACCCGGAATCGCGATAGGAATTCATCTCGCTGAAAATCGCATACGCAAGGCCTTGCTTCTCGCGAATATTCTGGAACAGGCGTGACGACATGCCGCCGCCCAGCACATTATTCAGCGCGGAAACCACGAAGCGGCGCTCATCCGTCATTGGCAGCGCCGGAACGCCGATGCAGATGTGCACCTGCTCGAGTTCGTGCTTCGTGCGTTGCGTAATATGCGGCGCAGCTACCGGAACTGAATCAGCGGCGCCGTTCGATGACGGCACAAGCTTTGCGAACCGCTCGCTGACCAGATCCACAAGCTGTTGATGCGTCAGCTGGCCGGCTGCGGTGATCACCAGATGATTCGGCGCGTACCAATGACGGAACCAGCTATCGAGCGTCTCGCGCGTGAATGACGAAACTGTTTCGGGCGTGCCCAGGATCGGCTTTCCGAGCGCGTGCGGCGTCCAGAAATTCTGCGTGAAAAGCTCGTGGACCAGGTCTTCAGGATTGTCCTGCGTCATCCGGATTTCTTCGAGGATCACGGATTTTTCTTTGTCGATATCTTCATTCGCGAATTTTGGCTCGAGAACCATGTCCGCAACCACGTCGAACGCTTTTGGAAGATGCTCGTCGAGCACGCGCGTATTGAAGCAGACCATCTCTTTCGCAGTGAACGCGTCGAGCATTCCGCCCACGCTGTCCACTTCCCGCGCGATATCTTCAGCCGTGCGCCGTGCGGTGCCCTTGAACACCATGTGCTCGATGAAATGCGAAATGCCGTTCAGCTCTGCCGGTTCGCGCCGCGAACCTGCGCGCAGCCAGATTCCCACCGAAACGGAGTGCATGTGCTCCATCGGCTCGGTGATAATCACCAGTCCGTTGGGCAACACTTCTTTTTGAACCGAGTTTTTCGTTTCAGCCATCCATTTTCCCGATAAGTTAGGAGCCAAATCTTCGCATGCGCACGCCGCGAAGTCACGGGCGGCCCGGCACGGTGTTTCCAATCAGATTCTTGCTTCAAAAGGCCGGAAAACTGCTTTTTGCGGCAACCTTGTTGCTTCACTTGCGACGACAAAAACTGTCACTTTCGGTCTTACGCACTACATCAATTTCTCGTCAGGCGACAACTTTCCATATTCGCTCGAATAATGCAGCGGCACATCCGCGTACGCCCCGCGCTCCATCGAATACACTTCGCAGCTCGCATACGGATAGGAATAAATGTGAATGCTGGTCGCCGGCGCGCTGAACTCGGGAAGGTTCAGCACCTGATGCACAGGTTCTTCCGGCGAAACGGCGGCGGGATGAGTGGCGTCCATGTTGTAGGAATCGGTGGGAATAAGCTTGCAGGCGCCGTGTGCTGTGTCGCGATTCTCCACCCGGAAATTCTGGACGCGCAGCCGGCCGATGGGCGTCACCATCCAGCAATTCTGATCGCGATGATTGTGAATGCGGCTTACCTGGCCCACGTTCCAGCAGATTGCGAGCACTTCGAACAGCTCGCATTTATAGATCAGGTTCCGGGTGTAGTGGCTTTTCGCGTAAAAAAGATAGGGTGCCAGCGTCTCCGGGCGGATCGCTTTCTCTTGCGTAAATTTCAACACGCGCGGAATCGTGAAATCCTGCTTGGGGATCGCGCAAAGCTGCTTTGTCCATTCGTCGATTGTCAGTTGCTGCATCGTCATTTGTTCCATCGCCTTCACCTCCTGCGCGTACAAAGAACCATTCCAAAACACTCTATTATATCGCTCCGCGTTTCGCGCCGGAGATAAAAATCGCGAATATCGGGCGTGCTATCATCCAAAAGATGGCATCGCAGACTACCGAATCCACGTTCGCTGGCCCTTGCAACCTCCTGGGGAAATCCCCGCAAGAGCTGCGCGCGTTTCTTGAATCGCTTGGCGAGCCCGCCTATCGCGGCGCGCAAATCTATCATGCGCTGTACGCCGAGCGTCGCTTTGCTTTTCCGGGCATGTCGAATCTCCCCGCAAAATTGCGCGAGCGCCTCACCCGTAAAGCGGTGATTGAATTGCCGCGGATCGTGCGGAAACACTGCTCGGACGACGGCACCATTCGCTATGTGCTGGCGCTTGATGCGGTAGCAGAGGACTCGCGGGCCACGAGTTCAGAGAAGAACGCCCGGTTGCTGACGCCTGCGACGATCGAAGCTGTGTTCATGCCGGAAGAGAATCGGCAGACGATCTGCATCTCAACTCAGGCGGGCTGCGCAGTGGATTGCCATTTCTGCCTGACGGCAACGCTTGGCTTGATCCGCAACCTGACCGCCGGCGAAATCATCGGCCAGGTGCTGATTGCGCTCGAAGAGAATCGCGCGACGCTCAAGCCGCAAACGAACGTCGTTCTGATGGGCCAGGGCGAGCCGCTCTTGAACTTCGACCCGGTGATGGCCGCGCTGCGGATTTTGCTCGATCCGAGTGGCATCGCGATTTCGCCGAAGCATGTGACGCTTTCGACGAGCGGAATCGTTCCTGGTATTGAGCGGCTCGCGCGCGAAAAAGTGCGGCCCAAACTGGCAATCTCGTTGAACGCTTCTTCAGACGAGCAGCGCGACGAGATTATGCCGATCAATCGGAAATATCCGCTGCAGGCGCTTCTCGACGCGTGCCGGCGGTATCCGCTGCGGCCGTGGGAGCACCTGACGTTTGAATATGTGCTGCTTGGCGGATTCAACGATTCGATTGATGACGCGCGGCGCGTGGTGAGGCTGCTGGCAAATTTGCGCGCGAAAGTGAATCTCATCCCGTGGAATCCGGGCGATTTACCTTATTCGAAGCCCGATCCGGCGCGCATCGAAGCGTTCCGGAAAATTCTTGCCGACAAGGATGTGCGAGCGTTTGTGCGCTACTCGCGCGGGCAGGATGTGATGGCTGCTTGCGGGCAGCTGGCGCTGATGGAAATGGGAGCGGGCACTCCGAAGCTGGCGCAGATTTCGCCGCGATGAGTAAGGGCGAGGAAGAGCCAAGATCGCGGAACGCAAAAACCCACGACGAGAGAGCGTCGTCGTGGTTACCGAGGGAGAGCGGGTGCTGCTCCTAGCGGATGCCGATGGCGGCCATCATGCGGCCTGTGGTGTGTTCCTTGCGGAAGCTGAAGAAGAGATCGCTGCGGCACGCTGTGCAGAGCCCAGACGAAGAAATATTCCGCTGCGGGATGCCTGCCTCTTCGAGAATGGCCCGGTTCGCTGCAATTAAATCCAAGTGCGCGCGGGGTGACGATGGCGCATGGCCCGGAGGTTTCATCGTGAGCCAGGGGAGCCAGTTGGGATCGTTGTCGCTGTCCGCGAGTTGGTCGAACGGGCCTTCGAACCATTCGCGCGCGTTTGGAAATTGAGCGTGGAATTCTGCGGCCACTTCGGTGCCTACTTCGTAGCATGATTGGCCGATGCCGGGGCCAAGCGCGGCGATGACGTCCTCGGTCCGGGTGCCAAACTCCATTTGCATCCGTCCCAGCGCTTTTGCAGCGATGCGACGAACTGTGCCGCGCCAGCCGGAGTGAATTGCAGCGATCGCATGGCGCTTCGGGTCAGCGAGCAGGATGGGGACGCAGTCGGCGGTTTGAACTACAAGGAGGACGCCCGGTTCGCGCGTGATGAGAGCATCGCCTTGCGGAGCTTCCTCCCGTAATTTAGTTTTTGGAGAATCCAAATCAACTACATGGACAATATCGGAATGAATCTGCCGGAGTGCGACTACCCGCATTTCGCTCGCGCCAATCGACGGGAAGAATTTCTCGCGATTGTCGCGAACGCGCTCACTTGTGTCCCAATCCGTGAATCCGAGATTCAGCACCCTTTCGCAAGTTTCCTGGCCTTCGCGCGTCGCTTTCAATTCGCTTGCCCCACCCGGTTTTGTGCTGAAGCCGTGCACCAGCCAGTCGAGCCGCGCGAGCGCAGGTGCTTCGAGAATTTGCAGGCCGCCGGCGCGTCGTAAGTTCCATTTCGCACTCGCCGTCGCGCCCCGCGTTGTTGCAGGCGGTTTGCGCTCCGCCGATTTCTTCGTACCTGTTCTCGCCGGCACTGGTGATATCTCCAATCGTAAAAGGCGGCCGTGGTGCCGCCAATTGCGCCGTCTAATTATAGGTATAATCGCGGCGGGTTGTAGCGCCGCTCGCGTCTGATGTATCGACTGCGCATTTTTGAAACGGAGAGGCAAAGAGTGATCGTCGGCCTAGGCCTGGATATCGCGGAAATCGATCGCATCAAAGCAGCCATCGAGCGACACGGGAGTCCGCTGATCGAACGCCTGTTTACGCCTCGCGAAGCCGCCTACTGCGAAAGCCATCGGAATAAATTCGAGCGTTACGCCGGGCGCTTTGCCGCCAAAGAAGCGGCGATGAAAGCGCTGGGGACAGGCTGGCGCGCGGGAGTGCGCTGGCGCGACATCGAAGTAATCCGCGAGCCCAGCGGAAAGCCGACTCTGGAGCTGCAGGGTGTCGCGCGAGAACGTGCTGACAAAATGGGCGTGAAGAATATTTCGCTGACAATCACGCACAGCGGCAATCTTGCCCTCGCCGAGGTGATTTTTGAAAACGGGGCGTGAAGGTTCAGCGCGCCATGCCCAACGAAATTAAGACCGCCGAGCTCGTAATCCGATCGGAGCGGGAATACACATTCCTGATCTCAAGCGGGAAGAACAGCTCAGACTAGCCCCCTGTAGCTGCCGCCCTCTTAAACGAAGCGATAGCGGTGGCTTCATCGTTACTAATGTCGAAGATTGTGTCCAGCTTCGACATTTTCAAGAGATCGAGCACCCGAGTGGTGGGACGAAGCAACTTCAGACTCGCCCCTTGCCTATGTGCGCTCGTTAACGCGCCGGTGAGCTGACCAACGCCGGAGCTGTCAACGTACGAGACTCCTGCGAGATTCAGTAGAATATTTTTTTGCCCCTTTTTGACCAATTCTCGAACGGTCTCGCTAAGAACCACGCCACTACCCGGGCCGAAGGCGACCGCTTCACCGAGACTTAAGCGTCCTGCCAAATCAAGGATGGTAACGTCACCAGCCTGGCGGGTGATGCATTGCATCGTCATCGTTCATTCCTCCTTTGCGTTTGCTCAGGGTCCATCCATGATTTCCGGTTTGGACCTCTTGCTCATGCGCATCCTATGCTTCCCCTGCTCTTGACACAACGAATTTGCCACCAGAGCGCGCCCCATGAGTGATGCGAAGTCATTGACCTTTTGCTGACCCGGATGGCCGTCCGGAAATCCTCATACGACCAGCTATCTCGTTCTGAGATTGGTGGCGATAATCCCTGTGGCTGTTGAAAAAGTCGGTTTTCCCGAAAAAAGTCAAAAATCGGGTGATAGAAAATGTCTAGGAGACTCGGGGAAATCGTTTACAGAGCTTCCTGACGCGAAGCAGTTTTTGCGAATTTGAAGTGAGCGAGTTTTTCAACAGCCACCCCTGTTCGCAACAGTTATCCGGAAAAACTTCTTCAGTTTCCGATTACGGCGTTAATCAGGACTTTGACTGACAAATCCAAGCTACTAGGGTAAAAGTGACTCATGAAAGCGCGGCATGATTGCGACTACCTATGTCACAAAGGTGGTTGGATTCATGTGGTTGCCTGGGTACTCATGCGGCCTGGCTGGGCGTGGATCCTCGTGCTCGCCGCTTGCGCACCATTGTTTGCCGCTGCTGCCAACCGGACCTATTTGAGCGCACTCCCCTCCAGATTCCAGACCGAGCGAGCCAGCGCACCCGATCTGGGAAACTGGAAGACGGTGTGCACAGTACCCGATATGGAGGTGGCAGTAGTGCGGACTCCTCCTGACACATCGCTGGCACGCGCCGGGCAAGCCTGGTTGCGAGCAAAAGATGAGTACGCCGTCCTGACAATGCCTGGCTGCGACACGCGTTTGATTAGAAAGCCGGATGCTGCCATGCAGCTTGATCTGGATTTTGTTTCTCCTGCTGGCGTCTACCTAATGAGGAACTGGGACAACAAAACGAGGCAAACGCACTGGTGGTTGGGCAATGGATCCTTGCGGCCGTTGTCCCGCGTACCTGAGGGCTCAACGATATTCGGCATGCCAGTTTTGTCGAACGACGGACACTGGGTCGCGTGGATGGAGTTGATCCCCGGCACGAAACTTCACCGCGCCGTCGTCCAATCGGTCAACGACGAGCGGGCGCACTTCGTGGACATTCCCGACCAGAGCATGTTGCAATGGACACTTCTTGCTTTAGATATGGAACGCAAGGAGCTGACCTTCTACGAGTACGATTACACCGCGCGGCGCAGCTCGTTGACCATGCTCAGCCTCGGCTCCGAGCGGCAGGGTGATTCGATTGTCGCCCAAGGAGTTGACGCGCAATTTACGACTCTACTGCGTGTGGGTGCCGGCTGGGTTGCATGGGATGCCGCTCGGGAGCCAGCCGAACGCTATCGAGTCGCCTGGTCACTGGCCAACGGGCGGGGCGTACATAAGGCACTATGGGGCCGCAGCATCACCGCCGTCAAAGTGGATCCGGATGGCGCATACGTTGCCATCAGCGAGACCACTGCGATGCGAGATTATAACGTCCAGGATGCCGTCTACGTTCTTCGCACGAGTGATGGCAAGGAAGTCTGGCACCGGAATTTACCGACGTATACCCGCAGTGCGCTCGCCTTTCTAGGCGAGAAGTTTTTCGCCTATACCGACTCGGACGGAGCGCACTCTACCGTGTGCGTCTTGCAGATACCAGATTAAGTCCTCTCGCCTACCGATTCACTCCTGGCTCTCAGAAATTCGAAGGCACGAGTGATTTTTCTGAGTTCTTGTATAACCGGATGGATAGTTGTTGAGAAACGTCATATTGGCACAAACTATTCACGGTGAGATAGCTCGTGATAATCCCTGTCTCGGAAGAGGGAGACCGAGCGCCTAGCCCGCTCGATAGAGCCCAATGGCCTGCAAGTCTTCGTCGGTGTGAATCCAACCTTCTTTGCCGTCGATGCGAACCTTCACCCAGATGTCGTCAGCGACTCCCAGGCCGATTCCGTCTTGCCCTTCTTCCCACGTCACCCGGACCTTTCCAGCAAGGATTTCGACTCGGGAATCTTTTTTGACCACAACGTGCGCCGGCGTGCCGATTTCCTCGTTGGATTCAGTAAACATCCGCACGAAGGTCAGCTCCTGTTCGCCGGGATGTCGCTCGACTCCTTCGATGGGCATCTCGCAGCCGCCCTCGGCCATCCCGTGGCCGGTTTGATGGAGACAGTGCTGCGCCAACGCCAGCTTGCCTCCCATCCAGTTCACCCGGACTGGCACAGAGACGAAAAAGTAGCCGGTGAACAGGCGGATCCTCAGTTCGTCGGGCAGAATTTGGGTGAGGTTGCCCATGTGACTGACCTTGCCGGGAACGAAATCGCCCATTTCGCCTTCCGCGTGAAGGGGCTTTCCGATCGGAGCGAGCTTTCCATTTACTATGCCGAAGATCTGCCAGGGTCCTCCGCTGATCGGATCGGACGGCAGGCATGGGGTGTCAAGCAGCAGGCCTGCGCCGTTGCTTCCGGTGATCGGAGTGACACTCACCGAGCAGGTGTCGGTGAACTCGCCGTTTTCGACCGCGTGCGGAAACTCTTCGTGATGCAGGACCGCTCCGGCGGCGTCGGCAATATCCAATGACGCGAGTGCCTGCGCAAGATCGCCTTGCTTGCCAGGCACACGCTTGTTGTGTGCCACAACGGTGAACGTCTGGCCGCCGAACGTGAACGGCCCTTTGCGCTCCTCGACGTCTTGAAGTTCCGGCTCTCGAGCTGAATGTGTCGCCGTCTGGCTCATTTGTTGAGTGTTTGGCGGTGGTGATTCGCGCTGCGGCAAGGAGGCTTGCGTCGCCACGGAAGCGCTGGCGGCCACGGCGCGCGCGGGGGCTTGCGGCATGGCATTCGGCTGCGGCGCTTGCCTACAGCCTCCGGAGAAGGCCGCGAAGAGGAGAAAGACTGCGGAGCCACTACGAATCGAAAACATAGTTCGTGAGCCGCGGAATGATGCAGCTCTTCGCTTTATTGTAGGTGGCATGCGCTACCCGCGTCACAAGTACGCGTGGAAACGTAGCGGAAGAGGTACGATGCCCTGCGACATTCACGCGCGCAGCTGGCGAGGAGCGCCCAATGCGCCGCAGGATTTTCCGCTTCGGTCCCTGATAAGTTGGATAACCGGAAAGTACGTTCTTGCGGGTGGGCCGGAACGGTTTGGTCCGATAGATGTTGATAAATCCGGTGGCTGTTGAAAAACTCGCTCACTTCAAATTCGCAAAAACTGCTTCGCGTCAGGAAGCTCTGTAAACGATTTCCCCGAGTCTCCTAGACATTTTCTATCACCCGATTTTTGACTTTTTTCGGGAAAACCGACTTTTTCAACAGCCACTCCGCTTATCACCAGCTATCTCAAAATTGGACACGGCGTTTCCGCCAGACTAGAGGCATACGTCGCACCATTCGTTGGACGGACGCTGGCCTGCGACTCTCACCTTGAGATAATTTCCCGTCAGGGCTTCGGTCCAGTCTTCACCAGTGCGCGCCAGCGTGAGCGCTCGCAGCCTGCGGCCAGACTGAGCGGCACGAAAAGCGGCGGCTTTTTTCTCGCCAAGCGCGCGAAGAAACCGGGCGCGCTCGCGGATTACCCCTGGCGCAACGTGTTCCCGCTCTGGCAACGCTGCCGCCGCAGTGCCCGGGCGGACTGAAAATGAGAAAACGTGCAGGTAAGTTAGCGGCAGCTTCTCAATGAAATCGGCTGTGGTCTGAAACTCCGCTTCGGTTTCGCCGGGGAAGCCAACGATCACGTCGGCACCAATCGCGGCGCCGGGAATATATCGGCGAATTCTGTGAATCCGCTCCGCGTAATGTGCGGAGCGGTACCAGCGATGCATCGCGCGCAAAATTTGGTCGGAGCCGGACTGCAGGGGAACGTGAAAATGCGGGGCAATGCGTTCCGAGGATGCGACCAACTCGACGAGCTCCTCGGTGACGTCCTGCGGCTCGATGGAGCTGAATCGCAGCTGCTCCAGAGTTGTTTCGTCCAGAATGCGGCGCGCCGTGTGGATGAGTTCGGCGCGCGGCGTGAGATCGCGGCCATAGCTGCCAAGATTGATTCCGCTGAGCACGACTTCCTTTGCGCCCGCATCGACAAGGTTTCGGACTTCGGCGATGACCGCGTCCGGAGAGAGGCTCCGGCTTTTGCCGCGCACGAAAGGAATCACGCAATAGGAGCAGCGATTGTTGCAGCCGTCCTGAATTTTGAGGATGGGCCGCGTGTGCCCGCTGTCCGCGAATTCGGCAGGCGCGATTTGTACCGCGGTCTGCTCGAAAATATCGCCGGTAAGAATCTTGGCCGGGCCGCGCGCGAGCGACATGGGCTCGCGGTCGATTTCCGCGAGAGGGAAGAAACCCTCCGAGAAGCTCGGCGGCTGGATTCCCGGACTCGGCGCCGCCTGGGAATCGAGCGAAGCGCAGACGAGGCGCGCGATTTGCGTCTGATGCGAATTGCCAACGACGAAATCAACCCCTTCGAGCTGGGCGAGTTCCTCCGGCGCTCGCTGAGCGTAGCAGCCCGTGACAACCACTCGCGCGCCGGGATTCGCGCGACGAATCTTGCGCACCGCTTCCCGTGCCTGGGCATCGGCCGCCGCGGTCACGGTACAAGTATTCAGCACTACCACATCGGCGCGTGCATGCTCGTCAACAAGCGCAAGCCCGCTCGCGAGGAAATGGCGGCGCAGCGCAGCAGCATCCGCGTCCGTAGCACGACAGCCAAAGTTTTCGATCGAGAATGTGGTCATGCGATCAAGCGAAGCAATCTGCGAGAAATAGCCAAGGGATTATACCAGCGGACGAGCGCATTCATTCCAATCGCCGCACCCCGCCGATGCCGCCCTCTACAGATACTTGCTTATTGATTCACTCCAGTCCACGTGATATACCCCGCAGCACCAACGGGTGGGTCATCGCTGGGGTGATTATCTGGGCAAATAGAAATTGGGCGTGAGAGAGAACCGGGTGAAACTTCATAGGCTTCTGATTCGTCTCCGCAGCCTGAAGAAGTGATTGATTCCAGCGTTCTTTGTTCCACCAATTCCTTGTAGCTCTCAAACCACTGAAGCGGCTCCTCTTTGGTCCTTGCCGGAGCAGGTTGGCGTGGGAATTTTTGTCCCTGCCTACTCCGGGATCGCGGCCCCGATCCCAGATTCGAGAACGCTACATTCACAATTAAAGGAGACGACATGCAAAGAATCGCCCGGCCATTCCATCTACTTGGAATTGTGCTCATCGTCATGCTGGCATTGCCGCAGTTCACCGCAGCGCAGCGCCTGAAGCCGATTCCACATCCGATCGGCGTTATGACTCACCCGACGGCGGAGGCTCAAGCCCAGACTCAAGCGAGCCCCGAGGTACATGCCCAAGTGAAGAGCGCCAGTTCTTCAAAGACGCCTGCTTCGCCATGGACCCCGCTCACGAACCAGCCGAATTTTTTGCTCGATGGCGCATCGGTTCCAATTCTCCTTACTGACGGCTCCGTTCTCATTCAAGACGCTGGCTTCCCCGACTGGTGGAAGTTGACACCGGACAAGTTCGGAAGCTATGTGAACGGCACCTGGACTCAAATAGCCTCTCTGCCCGCCACCTATAGCCCGCTCTATCACTCGTCTGCTGTGCTTCCCGACGGCCGGCTGATTATCGAAGGCGGAGAATACCTGCTGAATGCCGACCAGACGGAGCTAGTGCCGACCTGGACCGCCCAGGGTTCGATTTATGATCCGCTCGCTAATAGCTGGACGCCGGTGGCGCCACCGACATTCTTTGGAGGGTTCCCTCCCTTCGCCCAGACGATTGGCGACGCGCAGAGCGTGATCCTGGCTAACGGCACGTATATGCAGGCCGATTGCTGCACGCTAGACGAAGCTCTGCTAAATGCCAAGACCCTTACCTGGACACGCACCGGCTCGAATAAATTCGATGTTAACGACGAAGAAGGCTGGAGTCTTCTTCCCAACGGAAAAGTGCTAACGGTCGATGCCTACGTTCCGGTCAATATTCCCTACCTGCCCACCGGGACGAACTCGGAAATCTACAACCCGAAAACCGGCTCATGGTCAAGCGCCGGCAGTACAATCGTGCAACTCTGGGACTCCGCTGCAGCTTGCGGCGGCGAGAGCGTCGCGACGTTCGAGGTCGGGCCGGCCGTGTTGCGGCCCGACGGCACTGTGTTCTATATGGGATCGGACACTTGTCCGGGCGCTGACGGCAATACCGCCATCTACAATTCCTTCACCGGAAAGTGGGCCGCGGGTCCCCAGATCCCGGGCGGAAACAACATTGCCGATGGTCCTGCGTCGCTCGAGACCAACGGCAAAGTTCTCATGTTTGCAAGTCCCGGATTTGGAGCTCCGCCGGCCGCCTTCTTTGAATGGGACGGACGCAACATCAACCCGGTGCCTGGCACGCCCAACACTCCGACGGACGGCTCATACTACGGAAACATGTTGATACTTCCGACCGGGCAAATCCTCTTTACGGATTTCTCGAACGATA
>CAWFGI010000021.1:0-42410 GCA_963815265.1 uncultured Acidobacteriota bacterium
CCTGCTGGTGCGCGCCGGGCTTGCGCGCCTGGCAATTATCGATCGCGATTTCGTGGAAGCTTCGAATTTGCAACGGCAGACTCTTTTTGTAGAAGCAGACGCGCGCGAGGCCATACCCAAAGCGATTGCCGCCGAGCGTCACCTGCGCGCCATCAACACCGGTGTGCGAGTAGAAGGGATCGTCGCTGACCTGACCCCCGATAATGCTCTCGACCTCCTCGGAGGATTTCCGCTCATCCTCGATGGAACCGACAATTTCGAGACGCGGCTGCTCTTGAACGATGCCGCGGTCTCGCTCGGCGTGGCGTGGATTTACGCCGCCGCTGTCGGCAGCTACGGCGTCACGATGACGATCCGGCCGGGCGAAACCGCATGTTTCGCATGCATGGTCGAAAGTGGCGGCAATCATTCAGCGCTTGGCGCCGAAGATACGTGCGATACAGTCGGAGTCTTGAACGCAGCTGCGGGCGTGATCGCTTCGATTGAATCCGCCGAAGCGACCAAGTTTCTGGCTGGTCAACTGAAAGCACTGAACGACAAGCTGGTTTCCTGCGATGTCTGGAGCGGAAGGTTTCAGTCCATTCGTGTAGCGCGCAATCCGGATTGCCGCGCCTGCGTGCGCCGCGAATTCGTTCACCTCGAAGGGCGCGCGAGGCCCCACGTGAGCATGTGCGGCCGCGACTCGGTGCAGATCCACGAGCGCAGCCGCGCACTCGATCTTGCCGAGCTCGGCCGCCGCGTTGCCGGCGCGTCAGCTTCCGAAGTTCGCAACAATCAGTTTCTTCTGCGCTTCCGCGTGGCGCCTTACGAAATGACGGTGTTTCCCGACGGGCGCACCATCATCAAAGGAACGCAGGATCCCGCCATTGCCCGCTCGCTCTATGCGCGCTACATCGGTTCGTAATTTCGTAAATCGAAACTTCCGTCACGCATGTGTTCAGTAGGGGCGCGTCTAAGACCTGCCCGCGTCCCCTACGCCTCCGAGCGCACTATTCCGCGTCGCATTCGTTTTCCTTCAGAGTGAAGGAGCGAGCTCCGCGATGGCTCGGGCGGAAAAACCTCTAAAGGTGCAGATGATTTCGAAGAGACCGTGCTGAATTTGTGCGCGGGCGGGTCTGAGACCCGCCCCTACTGGGTCGACCAAGATTCTTCGAGGAGTGACTTCGCAAAGAGAGTTTCGTATGGAGGAAACTTCTTGAGGAGAGCTACGTAAAAAAATGCTTAACCGACGAAACGCCGCTGCGCCGATTGCCGCATTACCGCTCGATCGAGGTTCTCGCGTGTATTCATCAGCGTCAGAAGCGTACTCAAGATTCGCGCCTTCAGTTCGTCAGACATCGGGAAGCCGCTGGTTGCTACACGCACGAGCGCTTCGCCTCGGTCCGCAATCTTGCCCATGAGTTCGTTCTGCCGCTCGTGGCTGTTTTTCCCCAGCGCCGATTCGCGCCGCATCTCCGCGCATTCCTGCTCGACGAAAAGCGTGTAATGAAGGACGCACAGATGATCGCCGGCAAACCCGCCGGGGACAGTCATTTTGCATCCTTTTGACGTGCAGAGTTCAGCCACAGCGCACCCAGATAAACCTCATACTTTTTGTAGCACCTCCGGAAGCCGATTTCCACAGGGTGGAAGCGGATTGATACCAATCAGATAGCGGGACGGGCCCCGACTTGCCAGGCCGATTGGCTAAGCAGGAGTGGTTTCTGAGGATTCGACCGGGACCGGAGCCGCCGCAACCTCGAGAACGAGATCCTTGGCGCGAATCGCAGCGAGAAGCACCAGAACGTTCGTCAGTAAGATGATGGCAAACGCCAGCGGCGTGAGGAAATCGAGCTGGGGCTTCATCGCGCGAACGGCATCGAGAGCCAGTACTGCCGTAATTAAACCCCTTGGAATCAATAATGTAGCGACTTCACGTTCGCAATGCGTCGTCCCGCGCCAGGCCACACGGCTGATCTGCACGGCGATCACTCGGGCGACGAACAGCACAGCCACGATTCCGAGCGACGCCAGAAATTCCCTCTGCAAGCCGCTGAAATCCACCAGCACGCCGAGCAGCACGAAGAAGAAGCTGCGCACTAGAAAAGCTAGTTCGGCGTGAAAGGAATGAATCGCGCGGCTGGGGTCTGGCGGAAGAATCCGGAAGACGAACGAGTCCGCGGAATGCCGCGGGTCGGGCAGGTTGGCGAGCGCCGCGCCGAATGCCATCACCGCAAAGAGAGCGGTGCCGCCGATGGCGTGCGTGAACGCATACAGCAGCAGCACGGCGGCGAAGGTGAGCACCTGCCAGAATTGCTTATCGGAAACGAGCGGAAGCAAACGCAACCAAAGGTAGCCGGCAACGACGGCGACAGCCAGCGCGAGTAAAAACTTGAAGAGCAGGATGGCAGTCACTGCACCTGCGATCGAACCGTGGCTTCCGGGTGCGAGTCCCGCGCGCGCGAGTAAATCCGGGAGCGGCCCGCTCTTAATTTCTCCGCCGCCGAGCGCGAGATCGATCAGCACGCCGACGCCGAGTGCGCCAAGCCCGTCGCCGAACGACGCTTCGATCACGAGAGTGGTTTTCACCGTATCTCGCATCTCGAGCTGTTCGAGCACCGGCAGAATCACCGAGCCGCTCATGCAAGCAAGCGTCGCGCCAACGAGAAGCGACGGCATCAGAGCCAGATGCAACGCGTACATGCAGAAGTAGGCGACACCGACGAAGGAAAGCGAATAGCTGAGCAGCGCGAGAACTGTTCCCGCGCCGAATTGTTTGAGTGCGGTGCGAAGATCGAGCTCAAGCCCCGCCGCGAAGAGAATCAAAATCAGCGCGAGCGTTCCAAATCCGCGCGTCACCTCGCTGAACTTCGAGCCGTCCACCCAGTGCAGCACCGGACCGAGGGCAATTCCTGTGATCAGCAGAACGATCACGTCGGGCACGCGGGTCCACTTCGAAAGCCGGTTGGCGACAAAGGCGAGAACCAGCAGCGCACCCAGCAGACCGAAGAAAGTTGTGAGGCTGGCGGTCACAATTCGCTCGAGTTTTTAGTTTCCGGCGCTTATTGATTTCGGATCGGTTTCGCCGATGCGGAACTGCGTCCAGGGGCCGGCGTCCATATCGCGCATTACGGGCGCTTGCCAATTGAATTCCGGATGCTCGCGCATAAATTCCGCGGCATCAAATTTCGCGCCGCAGGGATGCCCGATGCGCGCGACGAAACTCATGTTCGCGGCCATTTTGCTGTCCATCACTTTGCCTTGCACAGCGCCCATGGGTTCGTAGGGCGGCATATCCCATGTCTTGTCGCCGTCCACAGACATGTCGCCGTGCCCGCAGAGCGTTCGATGATCCGGCATCACTTTTTTCGTGTAAGTATCGTAGTGATCGGAGAGAAAAGCCTGGGCCATGGCGATGTCGATTTTGCCTTTGTTTTCGTTCATCAGCTCGTCCCATCGAGCGTGCCGGGCGTTGGGTGAGCTGGCCATATTTTTCGGATCGAACGTCGTATCGTCGCGCATCACGCCGGGGTCGCTCACAAAATTCGAGCCTACGAAAACTCCGTCCATCGTGCGATAGAGTTTCGTGTGCTGCAGCCCCTGCTCGAACTGCGCGATTTCACCTGTCTTGCGATCGCCGAGCAGCCAGTCGTTCGCGTAGCCGCCGTTGTTGCCGTCCATGATGATTTTCACGTAGTCGTCAATCGAGCCTGCATACTGCATCGCTTTGCGGGCGCGCGCGAATTCGGGTTTGCCGTTGTAATCCCAGCCATGGAAATTCGAGATGGTGGTTTCGGTGATCATCATGCCGTCGGAATTGATGCCGAAATCGTCGTCGCTCGCGATCACGCCGGGAAAGCCGTCCATCAGCATGCGGTAACCCTGCTGCGGAACGATGTCGAAAATAATGCGCCAGCGCTCGCCATTGAGGTAGCTGGTCCAGTTATTGTGGGCCATCACGATCTGGTGATCTTTCGTCCAGCTGCCATTGGCGACGAACGCGCTGCAATTTTCCGGGCTGTTGATTTTTGGCGCGTTCTGCGCGTGAGTCTGCTCGTTGACCCACGGAACGTAGTAGCCGGGCAGCTCTTCGAACGCATTCAGGGCGACGATGTCGTAAAGATCGAGGTTCACTTTGCGTGCTGCGAGTCCATCCACGATGCCTTTGAGCTCGGCTTGATATTCGGGATCGATTTTCGGCCAGAGCATCGTGCGCGCGGCGCTGCGGAAAAATTCCCAGTCGCGCTGCGTGGTGTGCGTCATCTGCAGGCTGACGGCAGCGAACGCGTCGCCAATTTCCGGAGCGAGGAGGTAGCCGTGCTGGTAGCCGATATCGTGCGGGGAGCCTTCGAGGTGAACGTAAATCCAGCCGCCGCTTTCGAAGCGGTAAGCTTTGGCGAGCAGTGCGTCGTCAGCAGGCGCGGGCTTCGAATTTTTCTCGGGGTTTGGGGCGCTAGCGAGCGGTTGCGCCGCTGCTTCGACGGCCTTCGGCCGGCTCACAGCTAGAAGCTGCGCGGCGAAAGCGGTAAGTCCCAGCAGCATCAGGATAAGTGGCAAACGATTGCGATTGGATCGCATCTGCAGAACTCCTTGATGGAAGGATTGCGAGACGCCATGTTAGGCGTGGCGGGGGCGCGATGCAAGAGGCGGGAGAAGCGTGACTCGTGACTGGCGACCCGTAACTCGTGATTCGTGGAAGGGCTAACTTTACCTTGGTCGCAGGAGCGGACGGCGAAGGCCGTGGCGCGAGAAGAAATCTGGGATGCAAACCGCCCGTTTTGTCTCGATTAGAAAATGAGAAGTGGCTTTGTTGCCTGTGAGTTGGGAGGAATTCTAATCGCGGTGTCTCGATTAGAAAGGCAGTGGCTAGTGACGAGTGACTAGTGGCTTGCAAACCCAGGCATGAGATGGGCGGCGCAAGGCGAGATATTCGTGACCGATGATAAATCCTTCCTCTCTCATGACAAGAAATCGCGAAAAATTTGCGATTAGAAAAATCTAGGTTGCTGATTCTTATGGGGCTTAAATGAAATTCTAATTCCAGATTTGCGATTAGAAATTCGAGGGCGCGGGTTGCTCCGTATCCTGCCGCCCTCTGTCCGCTTTGGCCGCTGTTTATCATAACTCAAGCGTTACGGTAGCATATTCGTACCGATAGTTCAAACGGATTTCTGGGCTACCACGCGGCGCACAGAGCGCTCAGCCGGAAGGAAGGCAGCACCACCTTTTGCAGTCTGGTTTCTGCATCTCACCGATACGTATGTCGTTGGTAATAGGGCAACAACAGGCTGGAATTGGGTTCTACCCCTCGTCGGGATCATTCAAAATCAAAAAATGGGCACACAAGCCGTTAGCTATGCTGCCAGGAAAAAGGATCCGATGCCTAAATGGGTGAGGGTTCTCATTGGCTTCGGGATTGTAGGGTTTGCGGGCGGTATCTATTTGTGGCTATTCGGTTTTCAGGCTGGGATGGCACTGGTGGCACGATACAAATTCGGAAAGAGCCCCGAGGTTTGGAAAACTCCCGTGGCCCTAACGGATCTATTGGTTTCAGATGTTCCGCACAAGAGGGTTTCTTATTTCGGATATGAACTAGAGTTGCCTTGGGACGATGTGGACGAGCAGAAAGAAAAGATCGTCAACACAATACACGTGACCTATTTTCATTCCGGAAACAGATTTTGGTTCTCTACATTTCCTCCGAAAGAGTTTGTAAACGGGATAATGAAGGAAGACAAGCTCAGCCCCGAGGCGTTCCGTCAGCTCTGGGGCGATGAGGCATTCCAATCGGATTATGGTTTCCAATGCAGGATGCTTGGGGTCACGCCGCGGGATATAAGTCCGTTCATGCCACGCAACCGCGCCGCAGCTGAGTCGATGCTCTTGTTAATCAAAGCTCTCGCCATTCCGAAAGCCGAATCGGGCATCTTCTCGTTTCAGGTTCCCGGTTTTCGGGGATTCCAGTTCGAAAATCCGAAGGAGAGACCCTTTAGGATTTCAGACCACCTGTATTCGAACGACGGCGGCATTGACCTGATATTCATGCTTAAACTAGACGGAGCGGCTCCGAATATTTCGCAGGCTGAAATAAATCGCGTGATTCAGAGCATCCATAAGGTTTCTGATTCGCACGCAAATTAGCTAAGATTCTCTCCTATGCAAACTGAGGTTTTAAGACATGGCCGGGTTGCGCTACCCCACACGGTTCGGCGCAAGCTTCGGCTTCGGCCCGGAGATCCGCTGGAGATAACGGTGCGAAATGGGCGGATCGTGTTAACGCCCCAAAAACGGCGTGGGAAAGCCAGGATTATCGCAGACCCGATTACGGGTTTGCCGGTTTTGAGTGCAGGGCCTGATGCGCCGGTGCTGACGAGCGAAGAAGTGAATGAGATTCTCTTCGGTGAGTTATAACCTCGAGAGAAAAGCGCCGGCAGGATGCCGGTACGAACTGCGAAGGCCTCACCTCTGAAGAGGTGAGCTACATTGGCCTGAGGCAATGGCAGTGGAGTGCCAAGGTTCGCGAGCGGGTACACCTACTGCGGAGAGAATCGTAACAATCGAGACGGCCGCAAGGATTCATTGACAGGGTTTCGCCCCCTCGTATAGATTGGAATTGCAGGCCTGTCCCTGCGGGGAAACGTAGCACGATCAATCGTTTAGGGATGGGTAGGCGTTAGGATTCGAGTGGGGCTTCAGCGGCTAAAGCCCTTTCGCTATTTGCTGCGGTGGCGCCGCGGTTGAAACCGCGACCTACAAGACAGCTCAGACCAACGAAGCAGATTCGACTAATCAACCCCTTCGGAGTAGGTGCAGCTTGACATTGTTGTACATGATTGCGAGTTGGTTCGCGCCTGTCGCGAATCCTGTGTCGGATTATTGGCGGCGGAATCTCGACCCGCTGGCGAACCCGTTCAAGGGGCTCTACCAGGTAAATTCGTTTGACCTGGTGGTGATGACGCCTTACTTCGTGGTGATGATTATTCTCGCGATGTACGGGATCCATCGCTACGTGCTGGTCTACAACTTTTTCAAGAACCGCAAGCGAATCGCGCCTCCTCCGCCGGAAATCAGCGAGTGGCCGCGCGTCACCGTGCAGTTGCCGATTTACAACGAGCGCTACGTGATCGAGCGCCTCGTGGATGTGGTGGCGCAGTTCGATTACCCGCGCGAGCTGCTGGATATTCAGGTGCTCGACGATTCAACCGATGAGACGCAGGAAGTGGCGCGGAATTGCGTGGAGCGTTATCAGCAGCTGGGGCTGCCGATTTCCTACATTCATCGCGACAACCGCGAGGGATTTAAAGCCGGCGCTTTGCAGGAAGGATTGCAGGTGGCGCGCGGCGAGCATATCGCCATCTTCGACGCGGATTTTATTCCGCCTGCGGATTTTCTGCGCAACACGGTGCCGTATTTTGCGGATGCCAAGCTGGCAATGGTGCAAACGCGCTGGAGCTACATCAACCGCAATTATTCGAAGCTCACGGAAGTGGAAGCGGTGCTGCTTGACGGGCATTTCGTGATCGAGCATTCGGCGCGTTATCGCAGCGGGCTTTTCTTCAATTTCAACGGAACGGCGGGCATCTGGCGGCGGGCGGCAATTGAAGATGCGGGCGGCTGGCAGCACGACACGTTGACGGAGGATACCGACCTTTCTTATCGCGCGCAGCTTCGCGGCTGGCAGTTTATTTATTTGCCGGACATCGAGTGCCCATCGGAACTGCCGGTGGAGATGAATGCGTTCAAGTCGCAGCAAGCGCGCTGGGCCAAGGGCTTGATGCAGACGGCGAAGAAAATCATGCCCCGCGTGCTGCGATCGGATGTGCCGGGAGTGGTGAAGGCGGAGGCGTTCTTTCATCTGACGGCCAACATCAGCTATCCGCTGATGGTGCTGCTCTCGATGATTCTGCTGCCGGCGATGATTGTGCGGTTTTATCAGGGGTGGTTTCAGGTGCTGGTGATTGACCTGCCGCTGTTTATCGCGTCGACGTGCTCGATTTCGTCATTTTATCTGGCGGCGGAACGCGCGATTTTCCCGAAGACGTGGAAGCGAACGTTTCTTTATTTGCCGTTCATCATGGCCGTGGGAATCGGACTTTCGGTGCGCAATGCGGTGGCTGTGCTGGAAGCGATTTTCGGAGTGAAGTCGGAATTCGTGCGCACGCCGAAGTATCGTGTGGAAGCGGGCGCGAATGGATCGAACGGCGCGGGTGGATGGGCCACGAAGAAATACCGGAAGAAGGCGGGGTGGATGCCTTGGGCCGAAGTGGGACTCGGGATTTATTTTGCGGCGGCGGTGGTGTACGCGATTGAGATGGAAAATTACGCGACGGTTCCGTTTTTGGTGCTGTTTGTCTGGGGGTATTTGTATACCGGGTTGATGTCGCTCGGGCAGACGTATATTGACCGGCTGCGGTTTGGCGTGGAGGCTGGCGAAGTGCGGCCGGCTTCGACGGGGGCGCCGGGGTTTTAGCGCATTGCTTGCTGTTGGCTCGTGCTTTGGCTTGTTGCTACGCGACGCCTATTTTTACGCTGAGATCCTTCGACTGCGAGTCGGCCGTCCCGCAAGAGCGGGACGAAAAGCAAAAGCGGCCGACTCTCCGCTCAGGATGACAATGTAGGTTCGTTGGCGCTCGCAACCTCGACGCATCCTCTTCGTGCAAGATGACAATGCAGGTTGGTCGGGGCTGAAATAGCTAGCGGGATCCCACCTATCCTTTTATCATCACGGTTCGTCTACTAGCAGCGGAGGAACTCCTATGAAATTTGGGACGCTCGTGCTTCGCGGCACCATCGCGGCGCTGGCCTTGCTGTTTGTGGCGGTGCTGGTGCAAGCGCGATTTCCGCAGCCGGCCGCGGAATATCAGGGGCGGCGCGCAAAATTGCGCGCGGAAGTGGATGGGCCGGTAGTGCTTTTTGGCTATACGAGCCGAAATGATGCGGGAGAAGTGGCGGTGTTCTTCCAGGACGAAGATTTCTACTACCTCACTGGCTACAGCGAACCGGATGCGGCGCTCGTTCTGATTCCGGACTCGGCGGCTGCGAAAACTTCCGGCGGCCCGACGGAAATTTTATATTTGCCGCCGCGTGATCCGCGCGAAGCGATTTGGGGCGGCGCGCACCTTGGGCCGAATGATCCGGGCGTGGCGGAGAAGACGGGATTTCAAGCGGTGAGACCGTTTGCAGAATTGCGCGGCGATCTGGCTGCGCTGGCGAAGACGAATCCGAAATTCTATGCGCTGCTGCCGAAAGGGCCGGAGAACGGGTATCCGCAGTTGCAGACCTGGCACGATTGGCTGAAGGATGCGCTGCCGCCACAGTCGGAAATTGTGGATGTGCAGCCAACCTTGACCGAAATGCGCATGGTGAAATCGCCAGGAGAAGTGGAGCTGCTGCAAAAGGCGGTGGATGCTTCCGTGGACGCGCAATTCGCGGCGATGAAAATGATGAAGCCGGGGCTGATGGAATATCAGGTGGCCGCGAAGATGGAAGAAATTCACAAATGGGAAGGCTGCTCGCGCGAAGCGTATGCGCCGATCGTGGGCGCGGGATTTTTCTCCACGGTGTTGCATTACGACGCGCTCGATAATCAGATCAAGGATGGAGACGTGGTGGTGATGGATGTGGCCGGTGAATATGGCGGCTACGACGCGGATATCACGCGTACGGTGCCGGCCAATGGAAAATTTACGGCGAGGCAGCGCGAAATTTACGACATCGTGCTGGGCGCGCAGAATGCGGCGATTGCGGCGGTGAAGCCGGGCGTGTTCATGTATGGCGGACCGGGTAGTTTGCATTCGATCGCGGCCGAGTACATCAACACGCACGGCAAGGATAAGGACGGCAAGCCGCTCGGGAAATATTTCGTACACGGCTTGGGGCATGGATTGGGATTGAACGTCCACGACCCGACGGAGTATCGCGAGCCGCTGAAGGCAGGGATGACGATCACGATCGAGCCCGGGATTTACATTCGCGACGAGAATCTTGGCGTGCGGATTGAGGATGATGTGCTGGTGACGGCCGACGGGCACCGGTTGATGACGGAGAAACTACCGCGCAATGCGGATGAGGTGGAAAAGGTGATGGCGGAGGGCCGGGAACATCCGCAGACGCTGCCGTAACCGTCCCTGTCGGCGTCGCGAGTTATTCGCCGGGTTTCGTGAAGATGACGCAGTAGTCGTTGCCCGACCAGTGATTGATTGTTTTCTCGGCGTGAAATCCTGCCGCGGTTAATTCTTCGATCATAATTTTTTGCGGGATGCCGTGACCGCCGCGATTGGCGGGGACGCCTTCGACTGGCGGCAGGCTGTTGTCCGGCGCGAAGTCAATGATGGCGAGGCGCCCGCCGGATTTCAGCGAGCGCAGCAGATTTTCGTCGAAAGCTTCGGGCGCCGTGATGTGGTGGTAGACGCGGCGAAGGAAAATCGCGTCGCAGCAGCCGGTGGGGAGCTTGGTGTCGTCGGCTGCGCTTTCCACGATGGTGACATTGGCGAGTTTTTGCTTGGCAACTTCATCGCGAAGCGCGGCCAGCTTGGCGGCGTCAATTTCGGTGGCATAGACGTGGCCCGACGGGCCTACGATTTTCTCGGCTGCGAAACTGTAGCTTCCGTCTCCGGCGCCGATGTCCGCGACGGTCATGCCCGGCTTCCAGTGCATCTCCTCGGCGAGGCGCGAGATTTCGCTGCGAGCGTTGGGATTCGCGGAAGCAATAGCGCGACGCGCAGTATTTTTCAGGAAGCCGTAGGACGCCAGTGCGAGCGCGATTGCGAGGATTGCGTAGAAGCGGTTTCTGCGAGCCATAGTTATTTGATGCCTCTTTGAAGTCGAGCGAGTTTGGCGAGTTAAAATTCCGCCCACGCCAGGCCGACACTTGTTTTGACGCGAGCCGCAAGCGTTGGATTCCCGCGATTTTCATGCCCTGAAACGTTTTTTAGATGTTTGACCCGATGCGGGAAGGGCCGCTATAATTGGTGTTTCGTCATAGCGTGAATTTCTTGCTTGGCAGGCGCCCGCTGCTTGCGACTCTGCAGGAAACACCCAGCGAATTCAGGAGCATCCGATGAGCGCCTTGAAAGCTACCCAACTGCGCGCAGGCATGATCATTCAGCACGAGGGCGACCTGTATCACGTATACAGCGTGGATCACCGCACGCCCGGCAACAAGCGCGCCGCCATGCAGACAAAGATGCGCAACCTGCGCACGGGGTCGATGACCGACTACCGGTTCCGCGCCGAGGAATTCGTCGAAAAGGTGATCGTGGATGAGATCGAATTCCAATACCTCTATAGCGACGGCGACGGCCACCACTTCATGAACACCGAAAACTACGAGCAACTGGCGCTGCAAAACGACATCGTGGGCGATACGAAGGACTATCTGATCGCGAATATGCCCGTGAAAATCGAGTATTACGACGAGAAGGCGATCGGTGTGCTGATTCCCGATACCGTGGATTTGATGGTCGTCGATACGGAGCCCAGCATTCAGAAGGCGACGGCGAGCTCCGTGATGAAACCGGCGAAGCTTGAAACGGGGCTAGTGATCAACGTGCCGCCGTTTGTGGGAACCGGCGACAAAGTGAAAGTGGATACCTCGGAAGCGCGTTACATCCAGCGAGTGCAGTGAGCTGAAGAAAGATCCTCTGCCCCAGCAGCCAAAGAGAGATCCCTCGACTGCGGGTCGCGCCCTCGCTTCGCGAGGGAAAACTAAACCGCGCGACCCTCCGCTCGGGATGACAATCCTGAACGGATTGTCACTTCAATCCTTCCACGACGTACAAATCCGAAAGCGTTCGCGGGTAAGCATAGACGTAGGATTTTTCGTCGGGGGTGATGCCGATGCCACCGACGGCGTCCACTCCGGCGGCGTCTGCGGGAGCGAGCTGTTTCCATTCCGTGCGTTTGCCTGTGGCGAGGTCCACACGGACGATGATGCTGGGCAACCCGGCAAAATTGTGAACGAAAACTGATTTGGAGTCGGCGGAGAACCCCACGATATGTTCGTCCGCATGCAGACCGGGAATCGGGCGCGGATCGCCGCCGGCGATCGGATAAAGAATACGATTGCCTTCCGTATCCACTCCCTGGACCATTTTCCCGTCCGGGGAAATGAAGATGACCGGAAGTCCCCCTCCTTCCGGACTGATGGCTCTTGGTTTGCCGCCGGCGAGATCCTGAATGTAAAGGCGAACGCCCTTGCCCGGCTCAGCTCCGGCGAAGACAATCTGCTTTCCGTCGGGAGTAAAGCCGGCAGCCACATGATCGATCGAATCGTTTGAGACTTCGCGAGACGCGCCAGCTTTGGTGGGGAGCAGAAACATCTGAGCAGGCGTTTTGTGAGTCAAAGCCAGAACCCATGCGCCGTCGGGAGAGAGCACCTGCGGGTTTCCGTCACCCAGGCGAATGGCGGGTGAGCCGTCCGTGCCACGAATGTAAATGCTATACGTGGATCCGCCCGCTTCTCCGGCTTCGACAAAGAGAAGGGTCTTTCCGTCATTGCTAATCTCGGCGGGAAGAGAGAAATCAAACCAGGAGAGCTCCCGTCCATGCGTATCTCCGTTGATGAAAGCCTTTACCTCTTGGCGAGTGCCTTCGCGAATGAGCAAGACGCGGCCATCGCGAGCCACGTCGAAGATCGTCAGCGTTCCGGGGACGCGCGCGAGCAAGCGACTGTGCGCCGATAGATCCACGGCAAAAATGGCGCGTGACAGGCCCTCGTGTGTTGCGGTGAACCAGATTTCATCACCGCGCGGCGACCACACCAGACCATCGGCGCTGATGAACGTGTCTGTGAGTTTCGTCACCGTTCCATTCAGATCGATGACGTTAATCGTGCCGCCATCGTCCTGCGGAATGGGATGGTCGATAAACGCGATGCGGTCGCCCTTGGGAGATATGCGCGGGTCGCCGATCCAGCCCGGACTCTTGTATAGCACTTTGCCGATCGGATACTCGAGCTGATAGAAGCCGCCTTGCTGGCGAACGATGGCGAGATTGGAGCCGTCCGGAGACCAGTCCGCCCAGTTCACTTGATCGAGGATTTCGCGGGGCGCGCCACCTGCAAGAGGCATTCGCGCCAGCGTGCCGAACTGCGAAAAGACCCCGGAGCGGCTGTGAAGCAGTACAGCCATCTCACCGGTCGAAGAAACTCCCATCACCCGGGATCCGGATTTTCCCAGAGAAGCGTATTCGGGGCTGCCGGTCCGTGTGGAATAAATGTCCACGGGATTTCCGTCCCATGCGGCGCTGAAATAGATGGTCTGGCCATCGGGACCAAACCGCGCGGAGTAAACCGTGCCACGGCGGAAAGTGACCTGGTGATAGACCGGCTGAGAAACGGGAGCCTGGCGCTTCGCCAGGGAAAGTCCTCCTGCAAGCCCCGCTGCAACAGCTACCGCTGCTGCAATGGCCGCCAGCGTCCAGACGTGCTTTGCAGGGCGAACCTCTACGGGCAGCGACGAGGCAGGCGACGCCTGGACGCTGGACGAGGAAAACCCGGAACCGCTTCCGGAGCGGCTGGATTCCGATTGCCGCTTCAGGCGCTTCAGATCGGCGCGCAGCTCTGCGGCCGTCTGGCAGCGCATTTCACGATCTTTTTCGAGCGCCTTCGCGAGAATGATTTCGAATTCTCCCGGCAGATCGGGATTCACGCGCGTGGGGGGCGCGGGCGAGCGATTCAAAATCGCTTCTGTAATCACGCCCGAGGTGTTGCCTATGAACGCTTGCCGCCCGGTGGCCATTTCGTAGAGCACGGTGCCGAAGCTGAAAAGGTCCGAGCGCGCGTCGAGTTCTTCACCGCGCACTTGCTCGGGTGACATGTACGCAACGGTGCCGACCGCGGTTCCCGGACTGGTGAGGAGTGCTTCGGCCGCGATCGTAGGCATTGCGGAAGAGCTGGCGCCGATACCCACGCGCTCGGGAGCGAGTTTCGCCAGGCCGAAATCGAGGACCTTGGCTTGCCCGCGCTTGGTGACGAAAATATTGGCGGGCTTGATGTCGCGATGAACGATGCCTTTTGCGTGGGCGGCATCGAGCGCGTCGGCAATTTGAATTCCGAGGTCGAGCACCTGGTCGAAGGCGAGCGGCTTCTCGCCGATCCGATGCTTCAGCGTTTGGCCCTCGAGCAGCTCCATGGCGATGAACGGATTTGTTTCGCCGCCCTCATCTACCACGTCAATTTCGTAAATCGTGCAGATGTTGGGGTGATTCAACGCCGAGGCCGCGCGGGCTTCGCGCTGAAATCGTTCGAGCGTGGCGCGATCTTTTGAGAATCCTTCGGGCAAAAACTTCAGCGCCACCTGGCGGCCCAGCTTGGTGTCCTCGGCCTTGTAGACCACACCCATGCCGCCGCCGCCGAGCTTTTCGAGAATCACGTAGTGCGAAAGGATTTTACCGATCATTTTCCGGAGATGCGGTCAGTTATGAGTGCGGGCGATGTTAGGCGCGCTGCTGGCACAAGTCAAGCCGCCCGACATCGTATTAATAGCTCCGCTACAACGTGCTACGCTCATTCCGTGAAAATTGCGGCCTTTCGAAACCGTCAGTTGGCTCTGTGGCTTGTTCTCTTCAGTGCTGGCGGCAGCCCGTGCTTCGCGCAATCCGCGCAGAAGATTGTGGATGAATACGTTCACGCCGAAGGCGGCGCGAAAGCTCTCGCGAGAATTCAAACCGCCAGCATCACTGGAAGCTTGACTGACGATGCCACCGGACAGTCCGGCACTTATTCGCTCATCACCAAGGCGCCCAACAAGTTCTACTCCGAAATTATTGTCGGGCCGCTTCGCCTGATCGAAGCGTATAACGGAAAATCGGCTTGGGGCCAGGATACATCTGGCCAGGAGACGCGTGCCGATTCGTCGTCCGACTCGACGGGTGCACCGCACACGCTGACCGGCGCCGTAGCTTCGGAGTGGGAAGCAGCAGGACGTTATCTGAACGGCAGGCTGGCGGACGCGAAGAAATCCAAATTCGGCTTGCAGCTGGTCGATACGGAAGATGTGGCCGGGCGCAAGGCGTATCACGTTCGCGTTGCGCTTTCGCCTCGGGTCTCTCGCGAACTATTCTTCGACACGCAAACTCACTTGCTGATTCGCGAAATCATTCCTGCCGCGGCACAGCAGCAGCCGGGATCGGAGAATGTTGCCGCGGAAGAACTCGACTATGCCGACTACCGCCGGGTCGAGGGTGTCGAGGCTCCCTATCGAATCACGCTTCGCCGCGCCGGCCACAATTACACCGTCGCCGTTTCGCGCATCGAGTGGAACGCGCCGGTCAACGATTCCGTGTTCGACTTTCCCAATAATAAGGGCCGTCCGCTGCCCGATATCAAAGCGCTTCTTCTCGATGTGGCCAAAAACCAGAAAGCGATCGAGGAGCTGCAGAAGCAATACACCTGTCATGTAGTCGCGGAAGAAGAGAAGTTTGATTCCAGAGGAGGGGTCACGTCGCGCGAGGTGAAGGAATACGACGTGTTCAACTGCGGCGGTGATGAAATTCGCCACCTCGTGAAAGACGATTCGAAACCGCTCACCCCCGAACAGCAGCACAAAGAGGACGAACGGTTCAACAAAGAGTTCAGCGAATTTCAGAAAAAACAGGCGGAGCTCGCAAACGATCCCAAGAAACAAGAAAAAGAAGACGAACGCCAGCAGGCGCAGATTTCCGATTTTCTGCGCGCCGAGAGCTTCACGAATCCGCGCCGAGAGCGGTTTCGCGGCCAGGATGTGATCGTCTTCGATTTCGGCCCCAATCCCGATTACAAGCCGCGCAAGCTGGTGGAGTCCATCGTTCAAAAACTGGTTGGCGTGGTGTGGATTGACGAACAAGCTCGCGACGTGGCCCGGCTCGAGGCTCGCTTCAGCGACAAGGTGAAAATCGGCGCGGGCCTGCTTGCTTCGCTCGACAAGGGTACGAACCTGGTCTTCGAGCAAACGAAAATCAATGGCGAAGTCTGGCTGCCGTCTTACGCCGAAGTTCACGCCGCCGCCCGAGTGGTTTTCGTCAGAGTGCGCCAAAACGAAATCGACCGCTACAGCGACTACAAGAAATTCCGCGTCGAAACTAAAATCGGCCCGTCGACGCCGGTGGAAAACGCCCCACAGGAACCAAATCCAGAAACGCCTCCGAAACCGTAACCGGTTTCGGCGGCATCAATGCCCCACGCATTGACACGACAGCAAGCCCACTCTAGAGTGGCAATTCTTTTTGGCGAATCGCGGAGGCCGGGTGCTCGAGCGCTATTTCAAGCTGGCGGAAAATCAGACCACCATTCGCCAGGAAATGCTCGGCGGGCTCACCACGTTCATGACGATGGCCTACGTGATCGTCGTGAATCCGCAGATTCTTTGTCCAGGAGATCGACGAACAGAAAACGCTCTTCATCCTGCGCTACGTCTACCTCGCTGTGGCTTAGCGCGGGCTGCACGCGTCAACGGCCACGCAGCACGACGCAATTACATCGCGACGGAAGCTTTCGTCCCGAACACGCGCCGGAAAATCGCGTCCACAGCGCGCAACTGCCGCTGCAAGTCAAACGTATGCGCGAGCGCTTTTCCGTCGAGATACTTCCTGATATTCGAGTCGGACGCGACGCGATCTCTAAAGCTCGTCTCCGAATCCCACGCTACCATCGCATGGCCCTGCACCCATTTGTAAGCGTCTTCGCGCGGCGCGCCATGCTCCACAAGATCCTGCAGCAGCTGCCCCGAAAACACGAGGCCCTTCGTCGAATCCAGATTGCGGCGCATCCGATCGGGAAACACTTTCATGTTCGCCACAATTTCCGTCGTGCGATGCAGCATGTAATCAGTGAGGATCGTCGAGTCCGGCAGAATCACCCGCTCCACCGAACTGTGCGAAATGTCGCGCTCGTGCCACAGCGCGATATCTTCCAGCGCTGGCAGCGCATTTGCCCGCACCACTCGCGCGAGCCCGCACACCTGTTCGCTCGACACCGGATTCCGCTTGTGCGGCATCGCTGAACTCCCGCGCTGCTCCCCGCCAAACGGCTCCTCCACCTCGCGCACTTCCGTCCGCTGCAGATGACGCACTTCCTGCGCGATCCGTTCCAGCCCGCCCGCCACAATCGCCAGCGTCGAAAGGTATTGCGCGTGCCGGTCGCGTTCGATCACTTGCGACGTGATTGGCGCCGTCGCCAGCCCCAGCCGCGCGCAAATTTTCTCTTCGATCTCCGGCCCGAGGTGCGTGCACGTCCCCACTGCGCCCGAAAGTTTCCCCACCGCCATCTGCCGCGCCGCCAGTTGAAATCGCGCCAGGTCGCGGCGATTTTCAGAAAACCAGTTCGCAATTTTCAGCCCGAACGTAATCGGCTCCGCGTGCACGCCATGCGTCCGGCCAATCTGCGGCGTGTCTTTGAATTCCCACGCGCGCTGCTCCAGCACTTCGCCCATCCGCTCGAGCGCTTTCTCGATCTGTTGCGATGCTTCGCGCACCAGCAGCGCCTGCGCCGTGTCCACCACGTCGTTTGACGTGAGCCCGTGATGCAGCCAGCGCGCCGCCTCGGGATCGCCCACCGATTCCTGCACCGCCATCGTGAACGCGATCACGTCGTGGCGCACCTTCGTTTCCAGCTCATTGATGCGGGCTACGTCCACGCGGCCGCGTTCGCGCAGTTTCAGCGCCGCTTCGCGCGGCACGATGCCCGCTTCCGCCAGCGTCTCCGCGGCGGCCAGCTCCACTTCGAGCCATTTCTGAAATTTATTTTCGTCGCTCCAGACGCGGCCCATTTCCGCGCGTGTGTATCGCGGGATCAAATCAAGCTCCTTTTAGCGCAGGTCATCTTGGCGCAACTCCTTGACGCGACTCTTCCTAGCGCAGGTCATCAAGCTAGCTTGCAAACGGCGGGGAATTTCCCTGCTCCATCATACCCGTAAACGATGCCTGAAGACGACCGTTACCGCTTCGCAGGCCGGTAGCTGAAAAGTTTCTGGCATTCGCGCCGCAGAAATCCGCCAAAGACAGGAATGCGGTGATTGCCCTTCTCGAAAATCAGCCGGCACGAGATCAAGCAAGCTCGCCACTTGTAATACTCGGTGCCGTGCTTGTTCCCATACGCAGCAATATCTTCCTGCGACACGCCGTACACCACCGCGCCAATTCGCGACCACACGCCGGCTCCCGCGCACATCGCGCACGGCTCGTGCGTCGAGTAGAGAACAAACTCAGGCAGGTAGCGCCCGTAGCCGCTCGACACATATTTCAGCGTTTCGAGTTCCACGTGCTTGATGCTCGAGCCCGAAGTTTTCACCCGGTTGCCCGCGCTCGCAATCACCACTTCGCGCTTGCCCACCAGCCGCGTAATCACAGCGCCAATCGGATAGTCGCCACGATCACCGGCGCGTTTCGCTTCGGCAATAGCCAGCTCCATGAATTTCTTTTTTGGTTTGTAGGTAGGCGGAATCATCGCAAAGGATTATATCCGTTTATAACGCGCGTTGCCCAGGATGGGCGCACGTGCTAGAGTCGCCGAAAGTTCTCCGCTGATTTCGCTGAAAATGAGTGGCCCACAAAAGTACCTCAATAATCCGTGGTTAGTGATCCTCGCCCTTCTTCTCTTCGTTGCGATGGCGGGAGGAACTATCTTCTTTTTTGCACACCTCTTTACGAGAGCAGGGCAATAACCGACGCGCAACTGTTCCACTTATCTCCTTTAATATCTGATAATTGGCGGAAATTCAGCCGCCAAACGACATAGCTTCCAGCAGCACAAATTCAATCGAACAGGAGACCTACAATGAAGCTATCAGTCGCATGGTTCAACGTAAACGATTTCGAGCAGGCCAAGAAATTCTACGGCAGCGTGCTCGGCCTCAAGAAATCATTCGAAATGGATGGCTGGGCGGAATTCAATGGTGGCGGCCAGGATGAAGCAGCCGTCGGCATCTCCACCGGTCAATACACGCCGAAAGAGCACGGCGCGACGATCGTTCTTCGCGTTGACGATATTGAACGCGAGCGTAAACGCCTTGAATCAAGCGGCGTGAAATTCGAAGGCAAGACGGAAGAAATTCCGGGCATGGTGAAGCTCGCCATTTTTCGCGATCCTTCCGGCAATCGCCTGCAGCTTTGCCAGGTACTGGTGAAATCCTAATCCGCGTTTCAAGCAGCAGCGTGATCGCGCGGAGAAAATCTCGCGGGCCGCGGCAGCCTATCGTACCGATGTAAAGGCTCTCGGTGGGAACCGATGTAAACTGTCGCGGCCCGAACCTCAAAGGCGAAATCGCCAAGCGAGAAAGTATGACGACAGGCTATTCGCAGCCGCCGCTTCCACACGACGACGAACTAAAACTCGTCGAACGCGCCCGCCAAGGCGATCGCGCGGCGTTCGGCTCGCTCGTTGAGCCCTGGCGCAAGCCGCTCTTCGGCTACATCTATCGCATGGTCACCTTGCGCCAGGATGCCGAGGATCTGCTGCAGGACGTTTTCATCCGCGTGCTCGAAGATATTCGCAACTATCGAGGTGAAGCGCGTTTCAAGAGCTGGCTTTTTGGCATCGCCACGCACGCCTGCTTCGACCATTTGCGAGCGCGCAAACGCTGGCGTGCGGAAGCGCAGCGGATTGGCGAGCAGGAAACCACCGAGCATCCCGAACAGCTCGAAGGCTTGCGCGATTTGATGAGCTCGCCCGGCTTCGTATATGAAATCCGCGAGCACATCGCGTTCTGCTTTTCCTGTATCGCGCGGTCGCTCGAACCTGAAGAGCAAGCGGCGGTGATGCTGAAGGAAGTTCTCGAATTTACGAACCAGGAAGCAGCGGCGATCCTGCGCGTCTCCGAGCCCGTCTTCCGCCATCGCCTTTCCGACGCGCGCGCGAAAATGACGCAAGCTTTCGACGGGCTCTGCGCCCTGATCAATAAAACCGGCGTTTGCTACCAGTGCCAGGGCCTGCGCGAAATTGCCGGAGAAAGAAATCGCGGCACGAACCTGGTCCAAATTGAAGTAGCGCCAGGCATCGCCGTGAATCCTGAAACTCTGTTCGACGCCCGCACCGCCATCGTCCGCAACGCCAACCTCGAAAGCGGCGCCACCCGCCAGATGCACGACATGTTCTACCAGAATCTCTCGCGCCGCGAAGAATCCCGGTAGCACAGGCATTCCTGCCTGTGCCAACGCCAAAACTCGCCACACCTCACCGATTCTTGGCAAGCATCGCGACTTCGTTCTTTCGACTTCGATCCACTCACTCGCCACGCCCGACTCACTTCAGCCCAACCCCACGCGTCTCCCTACGAGCACTCAAGAAAACGCTGTCATCCTGAAGGCATCCGTTCAGGATGCCCGCCTTGAAGGACCTCAGCCGGCAATTCCACCCCTCACGCTGTCATCCCGAGCGAAGCCGCGCGCGCCTCTGCCTTTCCATCGCAAAGCGCGATTCGTGCGTCCCGGTTGTGTCCGCGGGGCGATGGGCGCTCGGCGTAGAGAGGAATCTGCAGTTCGCTTTATCTGTAAGGGGTGGCTACAGCTCAAACGGTCCAAGCGGAGAATGCTGCGAAGCAATATGCAACGTGCCGCCAAACGCAAACAAACTCGCCCGCCGCCCCAGCGCTTCTTCAGCGGAAATACGAGCCACGGAAGGATTATTATTCTGCTCGGAAAGATGCGCCAGAACCAGATGCCGCGCCAGCCCGTCAAACACTTCACAATCCGCCAGGAAATCGCTGACGCTCGCATTCGACAGGTGCCCCGTGCGGCTCATCACCCGCTGCTTGATGTGCCAGGGATAAGGCCCCACCTTCAGCATTTCAAGATCGTGATTCGATTCCAGAATCAAAAAATCGGCTTCGCGCAAATGGTGTTTCACAAGCTCAGGCAGATAGCCGAGATCGGTAACGATCGCCACCTTGATTCCATTGGCCTTGAAGCAGTAACCCACGGGATCCGATGCATCGTGCGGAATCGCAAACGGCGTCACTTCAATATCGCCAATTTCAAATTTCTCGCCGGGATGCACGTACTGCACGTAATCAATGCTTTTCTTGATGCCCTGATCCTTGAGCATCTGCTGGATTACGCGATGCGTCGGCTCGGTAAGAAATGCCAGGCACTTCCACTCGCGCTGCAATTGGCCAAGGCCGTTCGAGTGATCGGAGTGTTCGTGAGAAATCAGGATGCCATCGAGGTGATCGGGCTTCTGCCGGCCCAGCGCTTCAAAGCGCCGCAGCATTTCTTTTTTGCCCAGCCCGGCATCGATAAGGAGAGCGGTGTGTTCGGTCTCAAGCAACGTGGAGTTGCCCGCACTACCCGAAGCTAGAATCGAAATGCGGAACGCGATGCGCTCTCTCCGTCCGCTGGCCATGCCCCCGCAGCACCAGCTTCGCAATGGATGATGGCAAACTGCTGCCTTCAGGTCAACATGAACCAATGCCCCGGTCGTTTCCGTTACGCGTCACAGTCTGAACCACGGTTGCGCTCCGGCTCAGTAGGGGCGGGTCTCAGACCCGCCCGCGCAGCCCGCACCTGTGCCCTGCCATCAAAAGATGGGTGGTTAAACTGGCTCCGCAGGATTAAGCATAAACCCGTCACAAAAGCGATTCAGTTGCGCATCACTCCAGCGCGAACACAGCATAGATTGTCACTTCTCGCCGCACTTTCTGCGGAAAGAGATTCAAAATCGGGAGTCTCGTTCCGGCCACTTCGACTGTCTGCAGCTTTGCCTTACCAAAACCCCCGCCGCCTCGGAAATAGGATCCACTCGGCTCGCCGTTGGAGACGTACAACAACCCGCCCACTTTTCCTCCGAGGGATTTGGCCATCGCATCCGCCACTTGCCGGGCGTTTGCCATTGCTGCTTCGCGCGCTCGCGCGTCCAGGGAATCGGGATCGGCCACGGCCCATTGGACGTCACTTACCGTGTTCGCTCCCGCAGCCACTGCATGATCCACGACATTTTGGGCGCTGCCGATGGGAGCCCGCACAGCCCAGGTTTGAGTCGCTTCGAAGAGTGGTTCCTTGCTCTTGTCTTTATCTTGCTCTTGATCGTCCACGCGCGCCAAATCCAGGCCTTGGGTTTGTATATCTTCCTTTTTTACGCCTGCTGCCAGCAGCGCGGAAATGATTTTCTCTGCGTGCTGGCCGTTTTCCTCGTAGCGATTAACCTGAATGTTCTGGGCGCGTGCGGGAAGCGCCACTATCGCAAGTAACAGAATGCCGATCGAAAGACGCAAGTTCATCGCCCCCTCCGTGAATTCCGGCATACGCTAGCATGGCCAGGAAGATTCCCTGGAGGGCAACGACTTCTTACGTCGCGAACTGGTAATTAGAAGGTAAGTTGGTCGCGGGTCAATTCGAAGCCGTCAAGGTTGCCTACAACACTCGCGGCAATGCGCTCAGGCTGAAAGAATTCTTGCGCGATTTTCTGAACGTCCTCGGCCGTCACTTTTTCAAGCAACGCAATCAGCTCAACCGGCGAGAAATAGCGGTCGAAATACATGTGATAGCGAGCAAGGCTGTTCATCCGCTGGCCGGTGCCCTCCGACGCGAGCAGCGTCGCGCCTTTCAGATGGTCCTTGGCGCGGCGCAACTCCTCTTCCGGAAGCGGCTCATCCTTGATCCGGCGGAATTCATCGAGCACTGAGCGAACCACCTTGGAAACATTCTCGAGCGACGTCCCGGCATACACCGAAAAAGACCCGGAATCGCGGTACGAATTCATCTCGCTGAAAATCGCGTACGCCAGGCCTTGCTTCTCGCGGATGTTCTGGAACAGGCGTGACGACATGCCGCCGCCCAGCACATTATTCAGCGCGGAAACCACGAAGCGGCGCTCGTCCGTCATAGGCAGCGCCGGAACGCCGATGCAAATGTGCACTTGCTCGAGTTCGTGCTTCGTGCGTTGCGTGATGTGCGGCGCAGCCACCGGAACGGAATCAGCGGCGCCGTTCGATGACGGCACAAGCTTTGCGAACCGCTCGCTGACCAGATCCACAAGCTGTTGATGCGTCAGCTGGCCGGCTGCGGTGATCACCAGATGATTTGGCGCGTACCAGTGACGAAACCAGCTGTCGAGCGTCTCGCGCGTGAATGATGAAACTGTTTCGGGCGTGCCCAGGATCGGCTTTCCGAGCGCATGCGGCGTCCAGAAATTCTGCGTGAAAAGCTCGTGAACCAGGTCTTCGGGATTGTCCTGCGTCATCCGGATTTCTTCGAGGATCACGGATTTTTCTTTGTCGATATCTTCGCTCGCGAATTTCGGCTCGAGGACCATGTCCGCAACCACGTCGAACGCTTTGGGAAGATGCTCGTCGAGCACGCGCGTATTGAAGCAGACCATTTCTTTCGCTGTGAACGCGTCGAGCATTCCGCCCACGCTGTCCACTTCCCGCGCGATATCTTCAGCCGTGCGCCGTGCGGTGCCCTTGAACACCATGTGCTCGATGAAATGAGAGATGCCGTTCAGCTCCGCCGGCTCCCGCCGCGATCCTGCGCGCAGCCAAATTCCTACCGAGACGGAGTGCATGTGCTCCATCGGCTCGGTGATTACCACCAGGCCGTTCGGCAGCACTTCCTTCTGAACCGAGTTTTTCGCTTCAGCCATCCATTTTCCCGATAAGTTAGGAGCCAAATCTTCGCATGCGCGCGCCGCGAAGTCACGGGCGGCCCGGCCCGGTGTTTCCAATCAGATTTTTGCTTCAAAAGCCCGGAAAACTGCTTTTTGCGGCAACCTTGTTGCTGCACTTGCGACGACAAAAACTGTCACTTTCGGTCTTACGCATTACATCAATTTCTCGTCAGGCGACAACTTTCCATACTCGCTCGAATAATGCAGTGGTACGTCCGCGTACGCCCCGCGCTCCATCGAATACACTTCGCAGCTCGCATACGGATAGGAATAAATGTGAACGCTGGTCGCCGGCGCGCTGAACTCGGGAAGGTTCAGCACCTGATGCACAGGTTCTTCCGGCGAAACGGCGGCGGGATGAGTGGCGTCCATGTTGTAGGAATCGGTGGGAATAAGCTTGCAGGCGCCGTGTGCTGTGTCGCGATTCTCCACCCGGAAATTCTGGACGCGCAGCCGGCCGATGGGCGTCACCATCCAGCAATTCTGATCGCGATGATTGTGAATGCGGCTTACCTGGCCCACGTTCCAGCAGATTGCGAGCACTTCGAACAGCTCGCATTTATAGATCAGGTTCCGGGTGTAGTGGCTTTTCGCGTAAAAAAGATAGGGTGCCAGCGTCTCCGGGCGGATCGCTTTCTCTTGCGTAAATTTCAACACGCGCGGAATCGTGAAATCCTGCTTGGGGATCGCGCAAAGCTGCTTTGTCCATTCGTCGATTGTCAGTTGCTGCATCGTCATTTGTTCCATCGCCTTCACCTCCTGCGCGTACAAAGAACCATTCCAAAACACTCTATTATATCGCTCCGCGTTTCGCGCCGGAGATAAAAATCGCGAATATCGGGCGTGCTATCATCCAAAAGATGGCATCGCAGACTACCGAATCCACGTTCGCTGGCCCTTGCAACCTCCTGGGGAAATCCCCGCAAGAGCTGCGCGCGTTTCTTGAATCGCTTGGCGAGCCCGCCTATCGCGGCGCGCAAATCTATCATGCGCTGTACGCCGAGCGTCGCTTTGCTTTTCCGGGCATGTCGAATCTCCCCGCAAAATTGCGCGAGCGCCTCACCCGTAAAGCGGTGATTGAATTGTCGCGGATCGTGCGGAAACACTGCTCGGACGACGGCACCATTCGCTATGTGCTGGCGCTTGATGCGGTAGCAGAGGACTCGCGGGCCACGAGTTCAGAGAAGAACGCCCGGTTGCTGACGCCTGCGACGATCGAAGCTGTGTTCATGCCGGAAGAGAATCGGCAGACGATCTGCATCTCAACTCAGGCGGGCTGCGCCGTGGATTGCCATTTCTGCCTGACGGCAACGCTTGGCTTGATCCGCAACCTGACCGCCGGCGAAATCATCGGCCAGGTGCTGATTGCGCTCGAAGAGAATCGCGCGACGCTCAAGCCGCAAACGAACGTCGTTCTGATGGGCCAGGGCGAGCCGCTCTTGAACTTCGACCCGGTGATGGCCGCGCTGCGGATTTTGCTCGATCCGAGTGGCATCGCGATTTCGCCGAAGCATGTGACGCTTTCGACGAGCGGAATCGTTCCTGGTATTGAGCGGCTCGCGCGCGAAAAAGTGCGGCCCAAACTGGCAATCTCGTTGAACGCTTCTTCAGACGAGCAGCGCGACGAGATTATGCCGATCAATCGGAAATATCCGCTGCAGGCGCTTCTCGACGCGTGCCGGCGGTATCCGCTGCGGCCGTGGGAGCACCTGACGTTTGAATATGTGCTGCTTGGCGGATTCAACGATTCGATTGATGACGCGCGGCGCGTGGTGAGGCTGCTGGCAAATTTGCGCGCGAAAGTGAATCTCATCCCGTGGAATCCGGGCGATTTACCTTATTCGAAGCCCGATCCGGCGCGCATCGAAGCGTTCCGGAAAATTCTTGCCGACAAGGATGTGCGAGCGTTTGTGCGCTACTCGCGCGGGCAGGATGTGATGGCTGCTTGCGGGCAGCTGGCGCTGATGGAAATGGGAGCGGGCACTCCGAAGCTGGCGCAGATTTCGCCGCGATGAGTAAGGGCGAGGAAGAGCCAAGATCGCGGAACGCAAAAACCCACGACGAGAGAGCGTCGTCGTGGTTACCGAGGGAGAGCGGGTGCTGCTCCTAGCGGATGCCGATGGCGGCCATCATGCGGCCTGTGGTGTGTTCCTTGCGGAAGCTGAAGAAGAGATCGCTGCGGCACGCTGTGCAGAGCCCAGACGAAGAAATATTCCGCTGCGGGATGCCTGCCTCTTCGAGAATGGCCCGGTTCGCTGCAATTAAATCCAAGTGCGCGCGGGGTGACGATGGCGCATGGCCCGGAGGTTTCATCGTGAGCCAGGGGAGCCAGTTGGGATCGTTGTCGCTGTCCGCGAGTTGGTCGAACGGGCCTTCGAACCATTCGCGCGCGTTTGGAAATTGAGCGTGGAATTCTGCGGCCACTTCGGTGCCTACTTCGTAGCATGATTGGCCGATGCCGGGGCCAAGCGCGGCGATGACGTCCTCGGTCCGGGTGCCAAACTCCATTTGCATCCGTCCCAGCGCTTTTGCAGCGATGCGACGAACTGTGCCGCGCCAGCCGGAGTGAATTGCAGCGATCGCATGGCGCTTCGGGTCAGCGAGCAGGATGGGGACGCAGTCGGCGGTTTGAACTACAAGGAGGACGCCCGGTTCGCGCGTGATGAGAGCATCGCCTTGCGGAGCTTCCTCCCGTAATTTAGTTTTTGGAGAATCCAAATCAACTACATGGACAATATCGGAATGAATCTGCCGGAGTGCGACTACCCGCATTTCGCTCGCGCCAATCGACGGGAAGAATTTCTCGCGATTGTCGCGAACGCGCTCACTTGTGTCCCAATCCGTGAATCCGAGATTCAGCACCCTTTCGCAAGTTTCCTGGCCTTCGCGCGTCGCTTTCAATTCGCTTGCCCCACCCGGTTTTGTGCTGAAGCCGTGCACCAGCCAGTCGAGCCGCGCGAGCGCAGGTGCTTCGAGAATTTGCAGGCCGCCGGCGCGTCGTAAGTTCCATTTCGCACTCGCCGTCGCGCCCCGCGTTGTTGCAGGCGGTTTGCGCTCCGCCGATTTCTTCGTACCTGTTCTCGCCGGCACTGGTGATATCTCCAATCGTAAAAGGCGGCCGTGGTGCCGCCAATTGCGCCGTCTAATTATAGGTATAATCGCGGCGGGTTGTAGCGCCGCTCGCGTCTGATGTATCGACTGCGCATTTTTGAAACGGAGAGGCAAAGAGTGATCGTCGGCCTAGGCCTGGATATCGCGGAAATCGATCGCATCAAAGCAGCCATCGAGCGACACGGGAGTCCGCTGATCGAACGCCTGTTTACGCCTCGCGAAGCCGCCTACTGCGAAAGCCATCGGAATAAATTCGAGCGTTACGCCGGGCGCTTTGCCGCCAAAGAAGCGGCGATGAAAGCGCTGGGGACAGGCTGGCGCGCGGGAGTGCGCTGGCGCGACATCGAAGTAATCCGCGAGCCCAGCGGAAAGCCGACTCTGGAGCTGCAGGGTGTCGCGCGAGAACGTGCTGACAAAATGGGCGTGAAGAATATTTCGCTGACAATCACGCACAGCGGCAATCTTGCCCTCGCCGAGGTGATTTTTGAAAACGGGGCGTGAAGGTTCAGCGCGCCATGCCCAACGAAATTAAGACCGCCGAGCTCGTAATCCGATCGGAGCGGGAATACACATTCCTGATCTCAAGCGGGAAGAACAGCTCAGACTAGCCCCCTGTAGCTGCCGCCCTCTTAAACGAAGCGATAGCGGTGGCTTCATCGTTACTAATGTCGAAGATTGTGTCCAGCTTCGACATTTTCAAGAGATCGAGCACCCGAGTGGTGGGACGAAGCAACTTCAGACTCGCCCCTTGCCTATGTGCGCTCGTTAACGCGCCGGTGAGCTGACCAACGCCGGAGCTGTCAACGTACGAGACTCCTGCGAGATTCAGTAGAATATTTTTTTGCCCCTTTTTGACCAATTCTCGAACGGTCTCGCTAAGAACCACGCCACTACCCGGGCCGAAGGCGACCGCTTCACCGAGACTTAAGCGTCCTGCCAAATCAAGGATGGTAACGTCACCAGCCTGGCGGGTGATGCATTGCATCGTCATCGTTCATTCCTCCTTTGCGTTTGCTCAGGGTCCATCCATGATTTCCGGTTTGGACCTCTTGCTCATGCGCATCCTATGCTTCCCCTGCTCTTGACACAACGAATTTGCCACCAGAGCGCGCCCCATGAGTGATGCGAAGTCATTGACCTTTTGCTGACCCGGATGGCCGTCCGGAAATCCTCATACGACCAGCTATCTCGTTCTGAGATTGGTGGCGATAATCCCTGTTCGCAACAGTTATCCGGAAAAACTTCTTCAGTTTCCGATTACGGCGTTAATCAGGACTTTGACTGACAAATCCAAGCTACTAGGGTAAAAGTGACTCATGAAAGCGCGGCATGATTGCGACTACCTATGTCACAAAGGTGGTTGGATTCATGTGGTTGCCTGGGTACTCATGCGGCCTGGCTGGGCGTGGATCCTCGTGCTCGCCGCTTGCGCACCATTGTTTGCCGCTGCTGCCAACCGGACCTATTTGAGCGCACTCCCCTCCAGATTCCAGACCGAGCGAGCCAGCGCACCCGATCTGGGAAACTGGAAGACGGTGTGCACAGTACCCGATATGGAGGTGGCAGTAGTGCGGACTCCTCCTGACACATCGCTGGCACGCGCCGGGCAAGCCTGGTTGCGAGCAAAAGATGAGTACGCCGTCCTGACAATGCCTGGCTGCGACACGCGTTTGATTAGAAAGCCGGATGCTGCCATGCAGCTTGATCTGGATTTTGTTTCTCCTGCTGGCGTCTACCTAATGAGGAACTGGGACAACAAAACGAGGCAAACGCACTGGTGGTTGGGCAATGGATCCTTGCGGCCGTTGTCCCGCGTACCTGAGGGCTCAACGATATTCGGCATGCCAGTTTTGTCGAACGACGGACACTGGGTCGCGTGGATGGAGTTGATCCCCGGCACGAAACTTCACCGCGCCGTCGTCCAATCGGTCAACGACGAGCGGGCGCACTTCGTGGACATTCCCGACCAGAGCATGTTGCAATGGACACTTCTTGCTTTAGATATGGAACGCAAGGAGCTGACCTTCTACGAGTACGATTACACCGCGCGGCGCAGCTCGTTGACCATGCTCAGCCTCGGCTCCAAGCGGCAGGGTGATTCGATTGTCGCCCAAGGAGTTGACGCGCAATTTACGACTCTACTGCGTGTGGGTGCCGGCTGGGTTGCATGGGATGCCGCTCGGGAGCCAGCCGAACGCTATCGAGTCGCCTGGTCACTGGCCAACGGGCGGGGCGTACATAAGGCACTATGGGGCCGCAGCATCACCGCCGTCAAAGTGGATCCGGATGGCGCATACGTTGCCATCAGCGAGACCACTGCGATGCGAGATTATAACGTCCAGGATGCCGTCTACGTTCTTCGCACGAGTGATGGCAAGGAAGTCTGGCACCGGAATTTACCGACGTATACCCGCAGTGCGCTCGCCTTTCTAGGCGAGAAGTTTTTCGCCTATACCGACTCGGACGGAGCGCACTCTACCGTGTGCGTCTTGCAGATACCAGATTAAGTCCTCTCGCCTACCGATTCACTCCTGGCTCTCAGAAATTCGAAGGCACGAGTGATTTTTCTGAGTTCTTGTATAACCGGATGGATAGTTGTTGAGAAATCATCATATTAGCACCAGCTATCTCACGGTGAGATAGCTCGTGATAATCCCTGTTCTCGGAAGAGGGAGACCGAGCGCCTAGCCCGCTCGATAGAGCCCAATGGCCTGCGAGTCTTCGTCGGTGTGAATCCAACCTTCTTTGCCGTCGATGCGAACCTTCACCCAGATGTCGTCAGCGACTCCCAGGCCGATTCCGTCTTGCCCTTCTTCCCACGTCACCCGGACCTTTCCAGCAAGGATTTCGACTCGGGAATCTTTTTTGACCACAACGTGCGCCGGCGTGCCGATTTCCTCGTTGGATTCAGTAAACATCCGCACGAAGGTCAGCTCCTGTTCGCCGGGATGTCGCTCGACTCCTTCGATGGGCATCTCGCAGCCGCCCTCGGCCATCCCGTGGCCGGTTTGATGGAGACAGTGCTGCGCCAACGCCAGCTTGCCTCCCATCCAGTTCACCCGGACTGGCACAGAGACGAAAAAGTAGCCGGTGAACAGGCGGATCCTCAGTTCGTCGGGCAGAATTTGGGTGAGGTTGCCCATGTGACTGACCTTGCCGGGAACGAAATCGCCCATTTCGCCTTCCGCGTGAAGGGGCTTTCCGATCGGAGCGAGCTTTCCATTTACTATGCCGAAGATCTGCCAGGGTCCTCCGCTGATCGGATCGGACGGCAGGCATGGGGTGTCAAGCAGCAGGCCTGCGCCGTTGCTTCCGGTGATCGGAGTGACACTCACCGAGCAGGTGTCGGTGAACTCGCCGTTTTCGACCGCGTGCGGAAACTCTTCGTGATGCAGGACCGCTCCGGCGGCGTCGGCAATATCCAATGACGCGAGTGCCTGCGCAAGATCGCCTTGCTTGCCAGGCACACGCTTGTTGTGTGCCACAACGGTGAACGTCTGGCCGCCGAACGTGAACGGCCCTTTGCGCTCCTCGACGTCTTGAAGTTCCGGCTCTCGAGCTGAATGTGTCGCCGTCTGGCTCATTTGTTGAGTGTTTGGCGGTGGTGATTCGCGCTGCGGCAAGGAGGCTTGCGTCGCCACGGAAGCGCTGGCGGCCACGGCGCGCGCGGGGCTTGCGGCATGGCATTCGGCTGCGGCGCTTGCCTACAGCCTCCGGAGAAGGCCGCGAAGAGGAGAAAGACTGCGGAGCCACTACGAATCGAAAACATAGTTCGTGAGCCGCGGAATGATGCAGCTCTTCGCTTTATTGTAGGTGGCATGCGCTACCCGCGTCACAAGTACGCGTGGAAACGTAGCGGAAGAGGTACGATGCCCTGCGACATTCACGCGCGCAGCTGGCGAGGAGCGCCCAATGCGCCGCAGGATTTTCCGCTTGTCCCTGATAAGTTGGATAACCGGAAAGTACGTTCTTGCGGGTGGGCCGGAACGGTTTGGTCCGATAGATGTTGATAAATCCGGTGGCTGTTGAAAAACTCGCTCACTTCAAATTCGCAAAAACTGCTTCGCGTCAGGAAGCTCTGTAAACGATTTCCCCGAGTCTCCTAGACATTTTCTATCACCCGATTTTTGACTTTTTTCGGGAAAACCGACTTTTTCAACAGCCACTCCGCTTATCACCAGCTATCTCAAAATTGGACACGGCGTTTCCGCCAGACTAGAGGCATACGTCGCACCATTCGTTGGACGGACGCTGGCCTGCGACTCTCACCTTGAGATAATTTCCCGTCAGGGCTTCGGTCCAGTCTTCACCAGTGCGCGCCAGCGTGAGCGCTCGCAGCCTGCGGCCAGACTGAGCGGCACGAAAAGCGGCGGCTTTTTTCTCGCCAAGCGCGCGAAGAAACCGGGCGCGCTCGCGGATTACCCCTGGCGCAACGTGTTCCCGCTCTGGCAACGCTGCCGCCGCAGTGCCCGGGCGGACTGAAAATGAGAAAACGTGCAGGTAAGTTAGCGGCAGCTTCTCAATGAAATCGGCTGTGGTCTGAAACTCCGCTTCGGTTTCGCCGGGGAAGCCAACGATCACGTCGGCACCAATCGCGGCGCCGGGAATATATCGGCGAATTCTGTGAATCCGCTCCGCGTAATGTGCGGAGCGGTACCAGCGATGCATCGCGCGCAAAATTTGGTCGGAGCCGGACTGCAGGGGAACGTGAAAATGCGGGGCAATGCGTTCCGAGGATGCGACCAACTCGACGAGCTCCTCGGTGACGTCCTGCGGCTCGATGGAGCTGAATCGCAGCTGCTCCAGAGTTGTTTCGTCCAGAATGCGGCGCGCCGTGTGGATGAGTTCGGCGCGCGGCGTGAGATCGCGGCCATAGCTGCCAAGATTGATTCCGCTGAGCACGACTTCCTTTGCGCCCGCATCGACAAGGTTTCGGACTTCGGCGATGACCGCGTCCGGAGAGAGGCTCCGGCTTTTGCCGCGCACGAAAGGAATCACGCAATAGGAGCAGCGATTGTTGCAGCCGTCCTGAATTTTGAGGATGGGCCGCGTGCGCCCGCTGTCCGCGAATTCGGCAGGCGCGATTTGTACCGCGGTCTGCTCGAAAATATCGCCGGTAAGAATCTTGGCCGGGCCGCGCGCGAGCGACATGGGCTCGCGGTCGATTTCCGCGAGAGGGAAGAAACCCTCCGAGAAGCTCGGCGGCTGGATTCCCGGACTCGGCGCCGCCTGGGAATCGAGCGAAGCGCAGACGAGGCGCGCGATTTGCGTCTGATGCGAATTGCCAACGACGAAATCAACCCCTTCGAGCTGGGCGAGTTCCTCCGGCGCTCGCTGAGCGTAGCAGCCCGTGACAACCACTCGCGCGCCGGGATTCGCGCGACGAATCTTGCGCACCGCTTCCCGTGCCTGGGCATCGGCCGCCGCGGTCACGGTACAAGTATTCAGCACTACCACATCGGCGCGTGCATGCTCGTCAACAAGCGCAAGCCCGCTCGCGAGGAAATGGCGGCGCAGCGCAGCAGCATCCGCGTCCGTAGCACGACAGCCAAAGTTTTCGATCGAGAATGTGGTCATGCGATCAAGCGAAGCAATCTGCGAGAAATAGCCAAGGGATTATACCAGCGGACGAGCGCATTCATTCCAATCGCCGCACCCCGCCGATGCCGCCCTCTACAGATACTTGCTTATTGATTCACTCCAGTCCACGTGATATACCCCGCAGCACCAACGGGTGGGTCATCGCTGGGGTGATTATCTGGGCAAATAGAAATTGGGCGTGAGAGAGAACCGGGTGAAACTTCATAGGCTTCTGATTCGTCTCCGCAGCCTGAAGAAGTGATTGATTCCAGCGTTCTTTGTTCCACCAATTCCTTGTAGCTCTCAAACCACTGAAGCGGCTCCTCTTTGGTCCTTGCCGGAGCAGGTTGGCGTGGGAATTTTTGTCCTTGCCTACTCCGGGATCGCGGCCCCGATCCCAGATTCGAGAACGCTACATTCACAATTAAAGGAGACGACATGCAAAGAATCGCCCGGCCATTCCATCTACTTGGAATTGTGCTCATCGTCATGCTGGCATTGCCGCAGTTCACCGCAGCGCAGCGCCTGAAGCCGATTCCACATCCGATCGGCGTTATGACTCACCCGACGGCGGAGGCTCAAGCCCAGACTCAAGCGAGCCCCGAGGTACATGCCCAAGTGAAGAGCGCCAGTTCTTCAAAGACGCCTGCTTCGCCATGGACCCCGCTCACGAACCAGCCGAATTTTTTGCTCGATGGCGCATCGGTTCCAATTCTCCTTACTGACGGCTCCGTTCTCATTCAAGACGCTGGCTTCCCCGACTGGTGGAAGTTGACACCGGACAAGTTCGGAAGCTATGTGAACGGCACCTGGACTCAAATAGCCTCTCTACCCGCCACCTATAGCCCGCTCTATCACTCGTCTGCTGTGCTTCCCGACGGCCGGCTGATTATCGAAGGCGGAGAATACCTGCTGAATGCCGACCAGACGGAGCTAGTGCCGACCTGGACCGCCCAGGGTTCGATTTATGATCCGCTCGCTAATAGCTGGACGCCGGTGGCGCCACCGACATTCTTTGGAGGGTTCCCTCCCTTCGCCCAGACGATTGGCGACGCGCAGAGCGTGATCCTGGCTAACGGCACGTATATGCAGGCCGATTGCTGCACGCTAGACGAAGCTCTGCTAAATGCCAAGACCCTTACCTGGACACGCACCGGCTCGAATAAATTCGATGTTAACGACGAAGAAGGCTGGAGTCTTCTTCCCAACGGAAAAGTGCTAACGGTCGATGCCTACGTTCCGGTCAATATTCCCTACCTGCCCACCGGGACGAACTCGGAAATCTACAACCCGAAAACCGGCTCATGGTCGAGCGCCGGCAGTACAATCGTGCAACTCTGGGACTCCGCTGCAGCTTGCGGCGGCGAGAGCGTCGCGACGTTCGAGGTGGGGCCGGCCGTGTTGCGGCCCGACGGCACTGTGTTCTATATGGGATCGGACACTTGTCCGGGCGCTGACGGCAATACCGCCATCTACAATTCCTTCACCGGAAAGTGGGCCGCGGGTCCCCAGATCCCGGGCGGAAACAACATTGCCGATGGTCCTGCGTCGCTCGAGACCAACGGCAAAGTTCTCATGTTTGCAAGTCCCGGATTTGGAGCTCCGCCGGCCGCCTTCTTTGAATGGGACGGACGCAACATCAACCCGGTGCCTGGCACGCCCAACACTCCGACGGACGGCTCATACTACGGAAACATGTTGATACTTCCGACCGGGCAAATCCTCTTTACGGATTTCTCGAACGATATCGAAATCTTTACGCCCACGCCTGGGCACCCCCCCAATACACAACCGCTTTTGCTCCTGACTCCGATTTTCCTGAAGCGCGGGCAGTCGTATGAGGCTTTCGGGATCGGGTTCAACGGCGTATCGCAGGGAGCGTTCTACGGAGATGACGTGCAAGGTGCGACCAATTATCCCTTGGTGCGCATCACGAACCTCATCAATGGGCACGTGCAATACAGCCGCACGCACGACCACAGCAGCATGGCCGTCGCGTCGCCTCAAATCGTGTCCACTCATTACGACGTTCCCGCCAACCAGGAGCCTTGCATCTGCAAGCTCGAGGTTGTGGCGAACGGCATTGCGTCGAATCCGGTGTTTGTGTTCGTGCAGTAGCTGGATCGCGGAGTAGCTTTCGTTTTTGCATTGCGAATGTGAATGGGCCACGGCGATTGACTTCGCTGTGGCTCATTCGCAAGCGTTCTCTCCTGAAAACGCGCGGAAACTCCTGTCAAATTACGAATCGCGTGGCAGATTTGTGTCTGGGGAATGCAGGTGATCAGTTGGGGGCGCGGCGCTGGTAGCACAGCAGAATCAGATCGGCGCGACGTCGAACGCCGAATTTTGCGAGCAGATTGGAAACGTGGAATTTCACGGTACGCTCGGAAATGTGCAGGCGATCGGCTACTTCCTTGTTCGCCAGATTTTCGAGCAAGCCATTCAGCACTTCCTGTTCGCGCCGGCTCAGTTCGGCGGGTGAATCGCTGCGCAGCCGGCGACCCTGCGTAGTGCTGAGGATCGAGTCGACGAATCGCGAGAGCACCGTGCGCGGTACCCAAAAGCCTCCAGCCGCGACGAGCGGCAGCGCGCGGGGGAGTTGTTCGCGAGCCTCCGCATAATTCAGAATTCCTTTCACTCCCTGGCGCAGAAGGCTGTACGCGTCGGCTTCCTTCAATTTATCGCCAACGACCAGCAGCCGCGCGCCCGCATGCTTGTCGAGAATATTTCCGAGCAACGCGCCGGTGGCCTGCCGAGCCGCATGCGCATCGATGACGTAGATGCTGGCCTTGGGAACTTCGAGATTCCGCAGATCGGGAGCCAGCATTGAGTCCAGCTGCCGCGATACCATGTGGAAGCCCGATTCCGAAAGCAGGCGATTGAACTCGTCGAGCACCATCGGGTGCGGAGAGAGCAAACAGACTCTCAAATGCGGTTTAGAGGAGTTTTTGGCCATCGTAGTTTGGAGATTCAAGGCTAGCGAAATTGGTTGAGCGGGGCAAGGAAGTCGAGGCGAACGTTTCCCATCAGGTACGGGGGTGCACGATAGGGCGAATCGAAGGAGAAGAATAGGGATCGGCGAAATTACTGCTCGTGCGGTGGAACTGAGGGAAGTAAAGGAGTTAGTCGGCTGGTGCTGGGGAACGATCGTCCGCGTTGAGCGGACCAGACTCTTCGTCAATTTTTCGCTGCAGACGCTTCGCTGGCAGACCGGCTTGACGAACTTTATACAAAAGAGCGCGATAACTGATCTTGAGCACTTCGGCGGATTTTCTGCGGTTCCAGTGGTTCTCCTGCAAAACCTTCAAGATCAGATCGCGCTCCATCCTGCGCGTCACCTGTTGGGCGAGACGCTTGAGTGGAATCTTGCCGTCCTCAGAGAGTTCATACGAAAAGCTGAACGGCTTTTTCTCTTCTTCCGGACGCTCGACATGAAACGCTTCTTCCGAGCCGAGAATCACGTACCGCTGCATGCAGTTTTCGAGTTCGCGGACATTGCCGGGCCAGGTGCGCTGTTGCAGAAGCTGCAACACTTCGCGCGACACCGGGTGGGCGTCGCGCTCGTAGCGGCGATTGAATTGTTGGCGCAAATACTCAACGAGGTAAGGAATATCGTCGCGCCGGTCCCGCAATGGCGGAAGCGTGATGCTGATCACGTTGATGCGATAAAAAAGGTCGGCGCGGAATCCGCCCGATTCGATTTCCTGCTGCAGCTTTCGATTGGTCGCGCAGATCACGCGCGCGTCCACGCGCTTTTCTTCGTGGTCACCGATGCTGGTGAAATGGCCGTCTTGCAGAACGTGTAGCAGCTTTGCCTGGAGGCTCCCGTCGAGCTCGGCGATTTCGTCGAGGAAAAGCGTACCGCCTTGCGCGAGTTCCACACGGCCGGGTTTTGAGGCGTGCGCTCCCGTGAAGGCGCCTTTCTGGAATCCAAACAGTTCGCTTTCGAGGAGGGTACCGGGAATTGCAGGGCAGTTCACTTTGACGAACGGGCCATCCCGCCAGGGAGATCGTTCGTGAATGAAACGCGCCAGCACTTCCTTGCCAGTGCCACTCTCACCCAGTACCAGAACCGGGACGTTCAAGCCCGCCGCTCGCGACACCTTCTGCCGCACAGCCTGCATGGTCGCCGAAGGCCCAAAATAAACGTGTTCAGGAGGTAGTTCTAGAGGATGAGCAACTGAGTTCAGTCTTGCTTCCGCCGCAGACGCCATCGAGTTGAAAGCCGCCCCCGCGCCAGAATTGGCGCTGCCACACGGAATGCAAATAAGACGCCAAACGTCGCAAGCGGTCGAAGCCGGCCGGGAGTAGGTTTTGTTTCAGTTGCTTACGGCGCTGATCGGCTACGACTATTCGAAACGGGACGGACACCGAATCCCATCTTGGCGCGAATTCCAGGCGAAACGTCGGCGAGAAAAGAAAGTAGTTATCTCTTTCGGGAAGTCGCTTTCCTCAGGGCGTGCGTAGATATCTCAGCAACAAGGGTTTAGGCGTCCCATTACGGCCCAGCTTGCGCTATCTCTGTGGAAAAATCAGGGCCTCGAGCATGTCCGCGCGCGCCTTTTGGTCGGACGCAAACAGCTTCAGGAGGTCCGTCACCGAAATCATGCCCTGATAACCCTTCTCGTGGTCCAGAACAACTAGATGGTAGATACCGTTCTGTTCCATCAAGCGCAGGCAATCCTCGAGCGATGTGTCTGGAGTTGCGGTTACCAGTTCACGCGTCATGATCTCGGTGACTCGCATCCACGCGGGACATTTATTTTCGGCGGCGACTTTGTCGGAAACGTCGCTCTGCGAGACAACACCTTGCAGCACTCCGTGTTTGTCGCAGACGCCGACGGCACGCACTTCGCGCTGACGCAAGTAGCGAGCTGCGTCATGGACAGTCGTGTCTTCTGGTATCGAGTAGACTTCCCGGCGGGATGAAATCAGGTCCGCGATTCTCATCGGACCCTCCTAGGCTAAATTTACATTCATGCTAGGCCCAGTTCGGCGAGAAGGCAATGGAATTTCGGGCGGTCTGTGGCTGGAGGGCCTGCGGGCGAGAAATCGAAAGTTCCGTGACTATGAGTCAGATGATGAGCGCCACGGCTCCTGTTTGCGAGTGGATGACCGAGTCAACGACCGAGTGAATGACGGCGAACGACAAGGCTACCGACGCTACGCGCGGGCGCCGTCGCCTCGAATGATGTCGTAGCGTTCGATCACTGCCGCTACTCCGATCGATTCGTGGTCGTCGTCGGTCTGTTTATCCACGCGGACCACGCGCCCGTGGGCGCGGACGAATACTTCCGATCCTCGCGTGATTTCGGCCGGTAACGTGAGTGTAAAATCGACCTCAGTTCCGGGGGAGAGTTCTTTTTGCATGATGAAGTAGACGCCGCGCGTGGAAATATCTCGAGTCTGGCCGTCGTGAGTTCCAGGCTCTCGCGTGATCGGCAGGCGAACATTTACCGGCAGTGACAAATCATACCGGCGGGCCAAGCGACGCTCCGTCATTCCCGCTGCTCCTCCAGGACTGGATTAGAAGTAGTACACCACCCCATCACAAACCGTAGCAATCGCCCTTCCAAAAAACTTCACCTGATTGGGATGCGCTCGCAACGTGGCTATTGAATTTCCAGCTGGCACGCGCAACGCAGCCAAATTTTGCCTGCCTATCAAGCTCTTTGGAAACAGCGATTAAGGATTCCTCGAAACCACGGGTAAGCACGGGCCGTTTAAGCGCGTAGGGAACATGACCCATTTCGGTGGGCAATACTAGACCAACCCGAAGACGATGGGTAGTGATATTTCATTCGTGTAGCTCTAGATATGCAACTTTTTTCAGGGCACAGGACGCAGGGAACGGTCTATACCTCGCTAGTACTACCCATACTTTTGGGGCATTAACGCGGACGGAAAGTAACGCAGTTTATTTCTCGGAATCCTCGCAAGAATTCTCTTCGGTTCGATCCGGTGCGCTTACGAACCACGCACCGGCGATGGTTCTTTCGCTGCAGCTTCGGCAGCGGCTGCTTCTTTCAATGCCGCTTCCTTCGCGGCTCTCGCGGCTGCATTGCGCGAACCGCGGCCCGAATCCAGATTGAACTGCCGCATTTTGTACAGCAACGCTTTGTAACTGATGCCCAGCATTTTCGCCGCATCCTTGCGGCACCAATTCGTTTTGTCGAGCGCGTCGGCAATCGCTTCCATCTCGGCTTCGTCTTTCAAACCCCGCACCAGCGCCTTTAGGCCCTGTTCTTTTGGCGCAACCGGTTCTTCACGCGGCGCGGTCCGATGTTGTTGCCCCGTCATCTCCACGAGCTCGCGGAAGCTGCCTTCGTCATCCTCGAGAATCACATAGCGCTTCACAAAATTTTCAAGCTCGCGCAAATTTCCAGGCCAGGGATAACGCAGCGCCGCCTCCAGCAAATGCTTCGAAGGCTCCATCGCGGGCTTCTGATATTTCTCCGCATACTTCACAAGGAAATGCCGGAACAGCAGCGGAATTTCTCCAGTCCGTTCGCGCAGCGGGGGAATATGAATCGAAAGCACATTCAGCCGGTAGTACAAATCCTCACGAAAGCGTCCGCTGCGCATCGCTTCTTTTACGTCCACATTCGTTGCGGCCAGCACGCGCACATCCACGTTCACCACCGAGCGCGCTCCAAGCCGCGAATACTGGCCATCCTGCAGCACATGCAGAAGTTTCGCCTGCAGATGCGGACTCATCTCCGCAATCTCATCAAGGAAAATCGTGCCCTTGTTTGCCAGCTCGAATTTTCCCGGCTTTGAACGCACCGCGCCCGTGAACGCTCCCTGGTCGTATCCGAATAATTCCGACTCAAGCAGTTCGCCTGGCAGCGCCGCGCAGTTCACCTTGATAAACGGCAATTGCCGCCGCATCGAGCGCAGGTGAATCATCCGCGCCACCACCTCTTTTCCCACGCCACTCTCGCCGCTGATGAATACCGGCACGTCCACCGGCGCAATCTGCAAAATCTGTTGCCGTATTTTCAGCATCTGCGGGCTGGAGGCCAGGAAGGAAAGGTCCTCGGTCAGCTGCTCGCAATATTCCCGGAGCGCCTGATTCTCCGAACGCAGCTGCTGCTTCTGCCGGACCTTTAGAAACGCCGCATCCAGCTCCGGCTTCTCGAAAGGTTTCGTCAGGTAGTCGAGCGCGCCCAGCCGGATCGCTTCCACCACCGTCGTCACTTCGTTCGAGCAGGAAAGCATGATGACGTTCAGCGAGCGGTCCAGTTGCATCAGCTGCCGCAAGGTCTCGAGCCCGTCGATTTCCGGCATCAGCACATCGAGAATCACGAAATCGGGACGTTCGCCCGCGCCGATTTTCTGCAGCGCCTCTTTGCCGCTCGGCACCGCTTCCACCGCGAAACCGTCCACCTCGAGCAGCGTTTGCAGGTACTTCCGTATGCTCGGTTCGTCATCTACCACTAGAATTTTTTCTTTGTCGGCCATTATGTGTCCTGATTTTCCCTGGGGGAGCATTGTCGCTCCAACAATACCTTTCGTCTACTCCGTATTCATCGGCAATAAGAATGAAAACATACTTCCGCGGCCCACTTCGCTGTTCACCCACACTTTTCCACGATGGGCCTGGATCAATCGCTTCGTAATCGCCAATCCGAGTCCCATTCCAGACGATGACGGATCGACCCGCACGAATTCCTCGAAAATTTCCTGGTGATATTCCGCCGCAATTCCCGCTCCGCTGTCGCTCACCGAAATCAGCATGCTGTTCGGACGTCCGCCAGCGCCGCGCCGCCGCTCCGTCGAAGGAGGCGCATCAGAAATTCGCCGCTCCCAGAAATGCTGTTCCGCTCGCAATGTTACCAGCCCGCCCGCTTGGGTATGTTTCAGCGCATTATCGAGCAGGTTGGCCATGCACTGCTGCACCTTCTGGTAATCGAATTTGAAGTGCGGCATCTCGGGAGACATTTTGATCTCGAGATGAACTTCGGCCCGCTTGAACGCGTCCTGCCAGCGGCACGTCAGGTCCGTCACGCAATCCCGCATGTCGTTCTCGCGCAGCTGCAATACCAGCTTGCCGCTCTCGAGCGCCGAGTAATTCAAGAACATCGAAACCAGCCGCACCAGCCGGTCGCAGCTCTCTTTCGAATCCTGCACGATCTCGCGCTGGCGGTCGCTCAATTTTCCCAGCGATCCCGAGAGCAACAAATCGTAATAACCCTTCATCACAGCAAGAGGAGTTTTCAGCTCATGCGCGGCCGACGCCAGAAACACTGTCTTCTGCCGGTTGGCTTCCTGCAGCCGTAAATACGCCGCGAGAAGATTTCGATACGTGATCTCCCGCTCCTGCATCAGTTCCTGCACCGTCTGCCGCATCGCCGCTTCATCTGCGGGCGCATCGGCCGATGCCGGCTCGATGTAGATAACGAGCCAATCGGGCTCCGGCAGCCAGCGAACGCGGGCGCGTCCCTTGCCCTGCGTCTGTGCAAACGGCAGGCTCACCTCCTGCTCTCCAGCTTGCAGTTGGGTAAGGACACTCTTGCCGTCCGTGTTTAGGAACTCCGTGAAGATATTCAGGTCCGAGTTCGTGTCCAGGCCACGCGTGTTCAACATGTCCTGCGCATGGAGATTGGTGAACAGGATCCGCCCGCCGCGATTCGCCACCAGCAGCGGCCGGTCAAACGCGTCCAGCAGGCTCGAAACCAGGCTTAGAACTGCAGGTCCGTTCGCAGGCTGCTCCATCGCCACGTTATCGGACACATTGGGCAGAAGGAAATCTCCTAGGCCGTTCCCAGATCAGGCTCGAAGACACCCCTCTTTCGCTTGAGCTGCGATTAGAGAGGGGGGCTTCTACGCTCGAGGGAATGATGCTCGCAAAGGGGAAAAAAAGAGTCAATGGTAAATGCGTTCTACTTTGCACAAATGAGGAAGCCACCGGGCGAAAAACAACAATTATGACCGCCAGTCATGTTACTGTCGGTTTGTTGACTCACCGTATCCTATTGAAAATAAAGGCGCACAAGATTTACCAGACTGTTCCGGAGTGTTGCATTCAAATTGCGAGCTAGTGCAGTACTAAAACCGGGGTACCGAGTGAATGTCCGTTAAAGAGACCGCGACCCACCACCATATTGGTATTGTGCAATCTTACGAAGAGCGCCGGCGATTCCAAAGGCTTCGCCTTCAGGTCCCGATGTTCATTCGCGGGAAAGACACCTACGGCGAGCAGTTCCTCGAGCTCGCTAAAACGCTTGATATCAGCGCTATAGGTGCATTCATTACGAGCCCGCGTCCTCTAGCCATCAATGAGACGATCACCCTTACCATCCCAGCACCCTCCATTACCTCATCCGGGCTCGTTCCAGCGGGCATGCCGCCTATTCAGGCCAAGGTTAAGCGTTGCCAGGAAGCTGGCGACGTCCAGCTGATCGGCGTCGAGTTCCTCAAACCGATTGGCTGAAGTCCTTCCCCCCTCCTCCCTCCGAAATTGAAAAAAGATGTAGCGGAATCGTCGAAAAGACGAATCCTTTTCTCACTCGGCTAACTTGCCCCTGTTTGAAACACCTTATGCGCGCGCCCATAGAGACACAACTATTGATGTAAGAGTAGCTTACAGGTTTTTCCCCTAACGATTTCCGGCTTTCAATTGGGCTGTTCCTTGCTATAGTATCCGTGCCCCGCAGGGTTCCCTGATAACTTCAGGGAAAAATAGACTCTATTCGGAACCTATTGATGCCTTTGCCCGGCGAAGCTTCCCAGCCGCAGCCGTCGCCCGAAGACTCTTTCCTGGATCTCTTGATTGAGACCCTCGAGGGTCTTGATGTCTCGGTGCGCGGCCAATTCCTGCGCCAGTACTTCCGCACGATCGCGCAAATTGATCTCACTGAAGCGCAGAGCAACGAGTACTGGCAGCGCATTCTCACGCGCCGCCGCGAACTAAGCGAAAGCCTCGGGCGCCCCGTTTCTCTGAAGACCGCCATGGTGGACGTGCTCGCCACCACGAGCTTTTTCCGCGTTCCAATCTTGATGGAGTACGAAGAATTCAAAAAACTTCAGGTCAACGCCGCCACCGACGCGCTCACCGGCCTCTACAACCGACGCCTCTTCGATGAGTACAGCGAAAAGGAGCTCAATCGCGCCAAACGCTATAACCAGCAGCTCGCTTTTGTGATTCTCGATGTGCACAAAT
>CAWFGI010000022.1:0-819590 GCA_963815265.1 uncultured Acidobacteriota bacterium
CCGGGAATGCGGATTGAGCCTGACCCCGGCGCTTAACACGGTCGAAGCGGGAATCTACGAAGTCTGGCAGTTGATGACCAGTGGGAAGCTGAAGGTTTTCCGTTCACTCGGGAATTGGCTGTCCGAGTTTCGTCTCTACCAGCGCGATCAGGACGGAAAGATCGTGAAGCAAAACGATCACCTGATGGACGCGACTCGTTATCTCATCATGTCCGGTCGGAGCCTGATGCGGACCAATCTCAAAAAAAGGCAGGAGCCCGAGTATACGTATCAATATTCGCGCGAAAGCTCCGAGCGGTGGATGGCATGAGCAACCCGGGCGTACCGCTGTCCAACTTACTCGGTCCGAGTTTTCGCCGGAATCACTCGCGCGAATCTTGCGCGAAAGAGTGGCAGCGCTCGAAAGCGAAAACGCGCACTTGAAAAGCGAAAACGCGGATTTGGCGGTGACGGTGACTCAGAGAGATAACGTGATTCAACTTTGCTTTGAGGAACTCCACCGATTAACGGAGACGAGCGGCCTGGAAAGTCCGTTTCGGGAGTGGATGTTGAGCTGGCCGCGAGTGGGGGAGGAGAAAAGAATGTCTGACGAGGGAATTACAATCGAAGCGCCGACTCCGGCAATCAGCCAAGAGCAAATCGATGCTCTCCCGCTGAAAGAGTTCTTCGAAACGAGGAACGCCGAGGAGCACGACAAGCGGCATCCCGAGCCGGATGAGCCCGAAGAAACAACAGACGACAAGCCGCAACCGAAAATCAAATCGGGCTGGCAGAAGCGTGTAGATAAGCTGACACGGCGGGTTGGCGAGAGTACCGCGCGCGCTGAGGCGGCAGAACGACGTGCCGCTGAACTGGAATCGAAGCTTTCGAGCGGTCCGAGTAGCGAACAAAGTAGCGCGCCGCGCACTAAAGCTCCCCGAAGCGAGCCCGCACGGAATCGGCCTCGGGACTTCCACGAAACGATCGAAGCGGCAAAGAATGTTCCTATCTCGCCCCAGCTAGCAGCCGCCATTCACCGCGCCGGCAATAAAGCCGATATTGTCTATGCGCTACAAAAATCCCCGGATTTGCTAAAGGCCATCGAGCGCGAGCCCGCCCGTACAGCGGAACGGATTGCTGAACTTTCGCGCGACCTCGCAGGGCTTCACGACTCATTTAGCAGGGAAGAGGAGCGCCAAAGCCAATTGCGAGCCGCACACAAAGAGCGAATCAAGCCAATTATCGCGGCTCTGCCCGATCGAGACAAGGTTGTTGCCGGCTGAACGTGCAGATTTCTCCGTATGTCGAGAGCGCGATCCTTGAGCAAGAGAACTCGCACGACCTAGTGATTCACCTGGCACGCAATCGCGCGCTCGTTGATGAACTCAACAGAATGTCGCCGGCGGCGTCAGTTGCAAAGCTAGGAAGGATTGCAGAACAGCTTGCAGCGAAGTCGGCGGCACCGTTGCGGGAGCGCCCCAAGCCCCCCGCACCCATTTCGACTGTGGGCGGTGCATCGGCGAGAAACAGTATTCCTCTCGATCAGATGCCGATGAAGGATTTTATGAAAGTAAGAAACGCGCAAGAAAGAGCGGGGCGGCGATGACCGGAAAGCAAGCGTTGGAAGCTTTGCTCGTGGAATTGGACAAGCGGAAGCGGAGCCGGATTCATCGAAGTCTTCGATGAGGGTAGCCTGGCGGACTTGATTCGCTCGGCCCTCGACCCGCAGCCTGCCGAGGAAAACTTTATTCCAACCTTCAAGCTGCCTGAGATTTCGCTTGAAGAGAAATTTCCAAAATTGAAGGTGAGGAGAGAGAGAGACACAGGCAAGACTTTAGAGTGGATCGTGCTTGAGAACGGCTACGCAGAAAATCCTTTTCGAAATGTCTACGAGTGGCAGACGGAAGATATGTCGAAACTGGAAGAATTGAAATCTTCAGGCATACCGGAAAGACTTTTGACGAATTGGGAAAGGGCGCAACGTGATGCTGCGCCGAAGGAGATTACAAATTGAGCGCACCGCAGCCATTAATTCCGCTACTCGGAATTTCTTCGACTCATCCCACGATGCCCGACAATCTGCTCGATGACATGGCTCGGGCGCAGCAGATCAGCGCTTCGCGACAGGCGCAATCGCAGGGCGGCCAATTATTCTTGGGACAGCTCGCGCAGCAAGGAGTGACGACCCAGCTGGGTCAGCAAGCCGTCGGGTCCGGGGCTCTCGACATTGCGCAGCGCAAGGCGGTCAATGATGCTTGGAAGCAAGCAGCTACTACTCGTCCAGACGGAACCGTTCAGATCGACCCGAACCAATTGACGAATGCTCTCGCATTGAGCGGTCACGGCGCAGCCATTCCCGCAATCAGCAAGGGGCTGCTCGATATGCAGGAACAGAAGGACAAGATCACCAAATCGAAATCTGATCTTGCAGCCGCAGAGGCCGACGCTGCTGGCGCGGGAGCCCAGGCTGTATAAGTTCAAAGCGATCCAAAAGCGGAAATGCAGGTATGGCGGTCTGTCGTCGCGCAGTCTCCGAAGCAACAGGAGCTAGCGATTCAGGCGGTGACTGCGAATGCTCGCAAGACGACCGCGGATAAACCAACCGAGGCTTCATTGGCTGCCGCCGCAGCGGGCGGAGATCAAAGCGCACAGGCTGCGCTCGACAAGCTATCGGAACAGAAGGGCCAAGTTACTCCGGCGCTCCAGTACGCCCAATCACAGGAAAACTACCGTGCGGCTTTGTCTCGGCAAGCCTCGACGGCAAATGAACTTCAGAAGCAAGGAATCTCGAATCTACAGAAGCAGAGCGACACATACAGCCAATTCCTGAGTACCGCAAACTCGCTCAAGAACTCGCTCGCTGCTGCGCACGACGGTAACGAGATGGCAGCGGCAGTTGCACCATTGCAGGGCACATTGTTCGTCACGACTGCGGAGGGCGTGAAGCGAATCAATAACACAGAGTTGCAAGGCGTCGAGGGCGCCGGTTCTCTCGTTCAGAGAATCAACGGCGAACTCGGCAAGCAGACCGGCAAAGGTCCGCTTTCGGATCAGCTCAAACAAGACATGGCGTCGCTCGTCGATCTCTACACGGCATCGAAGTACGACGCTTACAAGAATCAGGCCGCCTACACGCAGAAGTTGCACGGCCTCGATCCTGAAAAGACGCCGATTCTTGACGCACGCGGAAATATTGCAGGCAGCCAGGCCGTGACAGGTGACACCGTGCGAGTCCAAATTCCCGGCCATCCGCCGGGATCGATTCCGCGCAGCGCGCTCAAGCAATTCCAGCAAGAGAATCCAGGCGCGCAGGTACTCCAGTAATGGCGCCCACAGCGACACCGGCGGCAAGCCTCGCGAACCAGCAAGACCCTTACGCGAAGTATGGCGGATCAGTTTCGGCTGACCCGTATGCGAAATACGGAGGCGCCGCGATCACGCAGCCGCCGGCACAGGCTCAGACCTCGCAGCCGTCCGAGCCGTGGGATGCGATGACGGAGATGGGGAAAGGAATAACAGCAGAAGGCGCATGGGCTTCGGAGAATCCAGACGCAGCTTCGCGCGATATGAAGATCGGTTTGAAAGCAACAGCCGCGGTGGTGGGCGGTGAACTCGTTCCCGAAATCTTTGCTCCTGAGGCGGGCTGGCTCGGACATGCGGCGTTGACGGGTAGGCTCTGGCGTAGGAACGGCGGCGGGACAGGCTATCACCGGAGAGAATCCGCGAGCCGTCAGAGCCTCGAGGAGTCTGGAACCAATACCGCATTGTTTGGACTGAGCGACTTGCTTTTCGGAGCGCCGGCGGCATTAGCGAGTACGAAGCTCGGCCGCAGCTTCGTCAATGAATCAGTCGGCGCAACCGGCAGAGATGTGATTTACGGCAATCCTGCCAAAGCGCTGACAGACGAAGGAATTTCATCCCCATTCACCGGAGACATTGAAAAGGTCAAAGCTGCTGCTGGCGATCTGACTGCTGCAGGCGGCAGGCTGGGCGATGTCGCGCAGAGAGTCGGTGAGCTTCAGCCCCAGGTCAATCAAGCTCTCGCGCAATCGACTAAGACGATCAGCGTTGCGGATGCGATCGACAAACCTCTCACCGATGCGATGAACGACATTATCGGCAACTCCGCGATGACGGACCCGGAAAAGATGGCAGCAATTTCGCAACTCGGCGGATTGCAAGCGTCGCTAAAGGAAGGACTCGGCGCGGACATCTCGCCCCTGAAAGCGAACCAACTCAAGAACCTTGTCGGCAGTCGCGTTCGATGGAATGGAACAAACGCCATCGGTGACGAAGTGAAGCCCGCTTACAAGGCCGTCTATGCGTCGCTCAAGGGTGAGGTAAACGATGCGGTCCCAGAGATTGCAGACCTAAACGAACGGCTAACGAATCTCTACGCAGCCCAGGACGATTTGATTCGCCTCGCCCGAAATGAGGAAGTAAGCCGCGGAGCGGGTGCGATGCGCGGGACGATAGGGACCAGCTTGCTCGGGAAACTCGAAGCAGGGGCGGGAAGGCTCATTCCAGGCGGAAATTTCGCAGCAAATGCAGCGGGGACGGCCGTGAAGCCGAATCTGCCGACGCTAGGATCACTTCTCAATCCAGATTTACAAATCGGTCGATAAAAGGAGAAAACAGAATGGCATCAAAAGCGATCAGAAACACAACCGGAAAGCCCGTTACGCCCGAGAGCCTCGACAAGCGCCTCCATGCTCGTCACGTAGAAAGTCTCAAGCCAACCGGCGATCTGCGGCAACTTGACAGGGACCAAGAAGACAAGCGACTTGAGCAAGCTCAAGAAGACCGCCACATTCCGAATGTGCAAGTACAGGTGCCGCCGGAAATGCGCTACAAGCCCGACACGGAGGAGTGATGGACCAAAACAGAGATGCTCTCGGCCGGTTCGCCAGCGACGACGAAGGAGCGCGTCGGGAAATGGAAATCAATTTCCTCGATAGCGCGACGACCATGCGGGAGTACATCGACCGTCGCAACGCGCAGCACTATCTCGTTGTCGATCCTGATCTGCCCCTCGACCACATGAGCGCGTCGGATTACATGAAAATGCGTGATCGCGAAGAGAGAGAGGTCGAGCGGCGTCCTCAAATGGGAACGTCATATCGCGAGTATTTCGACCAGAAAGGGGAACGTCGATGAACGAGAAAGAGATATACGCACTTTCCGTTCGAGCGGTAAACCAGCTTATAGCCGATGTGGAAGCTAAGCGTCTAGTGCAGAACAAAGAGCTCGCTGAAACGATCGCAGTTTGTCTTAGGAACACCGAGCAATCAAAACTGCAAAATCTGAAGTGGCTCCTCGATCAGCGCGAAGCCGAGGGCGTGCCAGCACGGGACAAGGACGAGAAACCCAGATGGTCGAATTGAAGCTGTGACTAGGCGTGAAACGGCGCGCACATGCGTCAAAATGGGGTTAACTAAGTAGGGGGATCGATGACTTCGAGGAAGAGAACCTTATCAGGATCAGGCTTGCTTGGCGCTGGAAAAAAGACCACCAAACCCCGCGAAAACAATGCGGCCTCGTCAGGGAAATCCCGTGAATCGGCATACTCAAAATCAAGCTCCGCAGAAAGCGGCAGCACCGCTTCACTGAAACCATCGTCAGACAGAAGTCTTACTTTGTTGTCGTCGGAGACGTCGATAACCCGGGCCCTCAAGCACGCGGCGAATTTAGTCAGTAAGAAATCACATCTGAGCAGTGCTCTATCCGACTGCCAAACGCGAAACATGTCGAGTGCTTCCTCGAGTCCCGCTCTCATTGTAAATCGCCTCCCTCAATGCGTTACGGCAGCGATCAAGAGATACATTGAGCGACGGCAAGGATAGCATCGCGCCATGCCAAAGCCACCGCCCCACCTTAAGACTCAACCGCCAAGGTGATCGTCGATGACGAAGGAGAGAAGTCTCTAACTCAATTGCGGCTGGTATCCCCAGATACTAAGAAAGTCCGTCTCGCAGATTTCAAGACTGTTTCGAAGTGCAATCGAGTCGGAGTATTTCGTTCTCAGCCGCATGGCATTGATCGTCATATCATGCGAAATTTGTAATGCGAACTTCCATTCTTGACTGTCCGAATCGGCGCCTGCGGTCAGCGGACCATCAGGCAATGATCGGGCGAGGCTGTGGAGGAAAAACATTGCGGTCGGGTGAACGAATCCAGAAGCGTAATTAAACGCGAGAGAGTGGAATAGGTCAGATATTCCGACGTCAGATGCCATATTGTAAGTTGTTTTTTCGTTGTTCCAATCTAGGGAAATGAAGGCACCGCTGCCCTTTCCATATTTCGGGACTTTTGTTAACAGGACATTGTGTATTTCGGGTAACGTCTGATCGGCTCCCGGCACGTTTTGCATAATTCTTGCCCATTGAGAGTGCATCGTTCCCAGGTACCTATTCCAAGTCTCGGGATGTTTGTTGATATACAAACAAAACACCACGCATTCGTAAAGCGTCCGAGAGGTTCGTAGTGCGCCATTTCCGAATCCTTCTTGCACGAGCCAGATAACTTCCTCGAACAGATCGCGCGTCGCCACGCCGAGAGGGAAAATAACCCTGTCTTCTGGGACGGACGGATTCGCCCGCAAGTTCACACCGAAGGCGTCGTCAAGTGCAATTCTGAGATGGTCGATCTCATTTCCGTACTTCTCGAGTGGAGATTGAGATTTGTAGGGGCTCATGTTTCCGCTTCCGGTGCCGAACGCTCGGTGGCAATTGCGCCTTCAATAATGTCGGGTAGCACGTCATCGACGAGATGTCGCAAATACTGACTATTGGTTCCGAATCGTTTGCGGCAGGCTTCGCAGCCGGAGACCACGACACCTGTACCACCGAGAGCAACTGACGCATTGCCTTCGACGAACGTGCCCCAGATGTGCCTTTCAAGTTCGGATTTCGCTTCCTGCAGGATCTTCTGTTTGTCCATTCTGACAGGCTAACGCGTTCTATCCGAAAGTGGATGCGCCGGTCGTCTTAATGCACCGTCTCAGTCTGAGATAGCTAGTGATAAGAGGTGCCGGTTCAACCGGTCGATGCAACACCACCTGGTATAAATCTTTTTCTAAAAGGTGGTGTTTATGATCCCAAAAAAACGTACACCGCTTTCTGCGATGCAGAGAGTGGAGGTATGGCGTCGTTGGAAGGCAGGAGAGTCATTGCATGCGATTGGCCGCGCTCTGGGCAAGGACCATGTGGTTGTTCGCCTTCTGTTGATGCGTCATGGTGGGATTGCCCCGCCTGTCCGCCGCCGTTCACCGAGTTCACTCACCCTGGCAGAGCGGGAAGACATCTCCCGCGGAATCGCCAGTGGCTGCTCGATCGCGGGTCATCGCCCAAGGTCTGACCGCTGTTCCTCACGTAAGCCGGGAGGTCGCCCGCCATGGCGGGCGCGCGCAGTATCGCGCCAACGAAGCCGATCAGCAGGCATGGGAGTCGGCCCTGCGGCCCAAGCCGTGCCGGCTGGCTACCCACAGCAAGCTGCAGGAGATCGTTGCGAGTAAACTGATCCTGGACTGGTCGCCGCGAGCAGATTTCCGGATGGCTGAAGCAGCAGTATCCCAAGGATGAGAGCCTGCGCGTGTCGCACGAAACCATTTATCGCAGCCTGTTCCTTCAAGCGCGCGGAGTGCTGAAAAAGGAGCTGATTCAGCACCTTCGCTCCCAGCGGCGGATCCGCCGCTCGCGGCATGCCAGCGTTCACGGGCACTCCCAAGGCAAGATCGTCGATGCCATTTCCATCCGGGAGCGACCTGCGGAAATCGAAGATCGAGCCATTCCCGGTCATTGGGAGGGTGATCTGCTGCGCGGGGCAGGCAACAGTCATGTGGCCACGCTGGTGGAGCGTCATTCGCGCTTCTGCATGCTGGTGAAGGTGCCCGGCAAAGATACAGCTACCGTGATGGCTGCCCTGAGCCGGCATGTGCGCAGACTCCCGGCGACGCTGCGGCGCTCGTTGACCTGGGATCGCGGGTTGGAGATGGCGCAGCACAAGAGCTTCACGATGGCCACCGATGTGAAGGTTTACTTCTGCGATCCGCAGAGTCCTTGGCAACGCGGCTCGAACGAAAACACGAACGGGCTACTACGGCAGTACTTGCCCAAGAAGGCCGATCTGTCCCGCTTCACGCAATCGGATCTGGACAAAATCGCCCTGCGCCTCAATCAACGGCCACGAAAAACCTTGGGTTTTGAAACTCCTGCGGATAGACTTCAAGCCAGTGTTGCATCGACCCTTGAGACCACCGGGTTTATCACTCAGCTATCTCGTTTTGAGATACCTGGCGCGAATGATTTCAGGACAAGTGTACGGCTCCGATTCTGCTACGTGGGCAAGGTTGCGAAGGAGCTGCTGACGGACTAGATTTACGTGCAGATGCCATGGGAGATCACTCCTCCTTTGGTGTTCAGGGGCGGTTCGGCGCTTCGGGCACCGAGCCGTCCCGCTTCAAACAGTCTTCAGTCTTAAGCTCCTGCGGTAGCAAACTGGTAGCACGCCAAAACACACGAACACGCAATATCTCAATAAGCCGCTGTTTTATTGGGGAAAGTGGCGCGCCCGGAGAGATTCGAACTCCCGACCCTCTGGTTCGAAGCCAGATGCTCTATCCAGCTGAGCTACGGGCGCACTAGAGGCGAGTGTACTCGTTCGTTTGATGCGGTTCAATATTGGCTCAACATCCATGCAGTGCGGGTTCAATGTGGGGTGATGCGCTGACGGCACCGGGAACGGGTTAGCGCTTCGAATTGGATGAGGAAAGGGCGGCTTGGAATTTCTGCTGTTCTTTCAGGAGCGCGGGGTTGCCGGGGTAAAACTTCAGCATTTCGTTCACGAGAGCTAGAGCCGCTTGGTAGTTTCCTGAGTTGTAATATTGAGTGACCCGCGTTTTATAGACAGAGATGATTTGCTCTTCTAAGGCTTTGCCTGCCGGATTGCCAGCCTGTCGCGCGAGGATCGCCCAGTGAAGAGCGGAGTCGTTGACGGGCTCAAAGTAATGTTGCTGGCTGAATGCGGCCTGCGCCTTTTGATACATCTGCTGGCCTTGATCTGGGGCGGGCTCGGTGGGCTTGGGGTGTTGAGCGGGCTGGCGTGAGGCGCGTTCTGGTTTTGGTTTGGGAGCCGCTGCTGGAGGGGCGGTCGTGGTTGTGGGAGGAAGCTCGTCGATCGCGTGAGTGGCTTCGGAAGGTGCGCTGGCTTCGGGCGATACGGATTGCGCGGGAGGCGGGACGGGGGAAGAGCCGGAGCCGCTGTGGGGAGTGGGGTTCAAGACTTGGTAGGCTGCGACGCCGACGACGAGAAGGAGTGCGAGGGCGGCCGCGGCAATTATCAGCGGCTTTTTTGATTTTGGTGCTGCGATTGGTAGTTGCGTCGGCAGCGGCGCCGATGTTGGCGCAGAGGATTGGAGAATGGTGGGCGCTGGAACGCGCGTGGCGCCGATTGCCGGGTTGCTTGGAACAGTGGGGACGGCGGTGGGGAGGGGAACGGGAGTGGCGAGAGAAGCCGCGGAACCAGAAGCCCCTGAAGACGGGGCGGGTGTAGCGGCGGATGGCGCTGCCGGCGGCACTGCGGACACTGACAAATGCGGATGCGAAAGTGTGCTGCCGCCTCCGATTGACATGGTTGGCGCGTCGGCTGGAGCGACGGACGGCGTGTAGGCGAGCGCCTCGGGATGCTCGAGCGCGGCGCCGAATTGCTCGACGGTTTGAAACCGGGCATCTGAATTTTTTTCGATGGATTTCAGGATGACGTTTTCGACGCCATGGTTGATGTACGGATAATATTTAGACGGTGGCGGTGGCGGCGTATAAACATGGTCCTGCATAATTTGAAATTCGCTATCGCTTTCGAAGGGCAGATGGCCGGTTAACATTTCATACAGCGTGATTCCGAGCTCGTAGACGTCTGAGCGGATGTCGACGTTGCGATTCTGGATCTGCTCGGGCGACATATAGGCGAGGGTGCCTAGCTGCGTGCCGGTGCGCGTCATGCCGCGCGCGCCAATCACTTTCGCAATGCCGAAATCCATCACCTTCACGAGGCCGCCCTTATTCAGCATCAAATTGCTGGGCTTGATGTCTCGATGGAGAATCCCCGCGCGGTGTGCATAGCCGATGCCGAGCAGCGCTTGCCTGAAAAGAGGAATGGCTTCGACTTCCGGGATAGGGCCGCGGCGGCGGATCATTTGCGCGAAGGTCTCGCCTTCCACAAATTCCATCACCATGATGGCTGTGCCCCGATGAACCATGAAGGCGTAGAGAGTGGCGAGGTTGGTGTGGTTCAGGTTGGCCTGCGCCCTAGCTTCCGCGCGGAACCTTTCGACGAGCTCAGGGTTTTTGGATAGGTCCGGATTCAGGACCTTCATCGCCACCATGCGGTCGAGGCCCGTATCGACAGCTTTGTAGACCACGCCCATGCCGCCCTGGCCGAGCTTCTCCAGAATCCGGTAGCTGCCGATCTCTGTTCCGATCATGGTCGGTTGCTCAACTCCCTACGGCCGTGGAATCTTCTTTCGCTGCGGCTGACGTTGCGTCGATGCGCACAAGTTGAATCGTGATGTTGTCGGGTCCGCCACGTTGTTTTGCAAGGTCAATCAGCTTCCGGCATGCGTCGCGAGGAGAATTCTCGGTGGTGGCGGCGAGCATTTCCTCGTCGTCAACCAAACCGTGCAAGCCATCGGTGCAGAGCAATAGCATATCTCCGGCAAGCAATGGTACAGGAGCTTCGGCAAAATCGGCTTGGACGGCGGAGTCGGAACCAAGCGCGGAGGTGAGAATGTTTTTAGAAGGGTGCGTTTTGGCTTGTTCGACGGTGATTACGCCGTTGTCCACCATCTGTTGCACGTAGCTTTGGTCGCGAGTGAGTTGAATGATGATGCCTTGCCGCAACAAATAGAGCCGGGAATCGCCGACGTGGCCGTAGGTGACGTAGCCATCTTTCAGTACTGCGGCCGTGCAGGTGGTTCCCATCCCGGCTAATTCCGGATGCTCGCGGGCATATTCTTGAATGGCTTTGTGGGCCGACTGGTATGCGGTCTCGAGCGCGGTGGAGGGGTCATCGGCCGGGCCGTTCAGGAATACGTCGCGCACGGTGTCTACTGCGATCGTGCTCGCGACCTGACCACCTTCCTGGCCGCCCATTCCGTCGGCGACTACTGCGAGCCGGCCGCGCCGCTGCATCTCGTCGTCATTTTCCGGCTCGGCGTAGCAGTAGTTGTCTTCGTTCTGACTTCGCTCGCAACCAACATCGGTGAGGTTGGCCAGCTCAATGCCGGGGCGAATCTTCATGAGGTGCGGGGTCCCCTATAAGCGCTTAAATTTGACAATAATTTCGCCGAATCGAATCATGTCGTTGTCTTTCAATTCCTCGCGGACGATTTTGCGATCGTTCAGGTAGGTTCCATTCGAGGAATCGAGGTCGGTGACGAAAAACTTGCCGTCTTCGTAGCGGACGCTGGCGTGCTGGCTGGAGACGGTGGAATCTTTGAAGGCAATCTGCGAATCGGTGCCGGAGCCGACGGAATTTTTCCCGTCGTGCAGACGGAAATCTTCTCCCTTTTGATCGCCGCTCATCGCCACGAACCAGCCAACGACGGGGGGCTTGCGCTTTTCAGAGATGAGCACGGTTCTGCGTCCAGCGCCCCCAGCGGGACTGCCAGCGGCTTCCTTTGGAGCGTCGCTTTCCAGGCGAGTCTTGGCCGCCGCTCCGCTGGCACCCGTCCCACCCGGCACTTGATAGCCGGTCGTCTGGCATGTGGGGCAAGTCTCCCAGGAATCCTCCATCTGATGACCCTTGGCGCAGAATTTTGACATCCGAATCTCCTGTTCGCGAGTTCGCTCTACGAATTGAAATATGTGAAAACGTTAGCACCCTTCTTGCCAAGGAAGATTCGATCTCCATTGCGGAGTCCGATCTTGCTGACTTTCGGCGACTCCACCGAATTCACGTAGGTGCCATTCGAAGAGCCTTTATCGATCACGACCACTTCATTTCCGGAAGGAACGATCCAGGCATGTTCGCTCGAAACGGTATCGTCTTGCAAAACGACCTGGCACTTTGGGGAGCGGCCTATGAGGAGGCCTTCCTTCGGGACCTTGAACGTCTTGCCCGAGAGTGCTCCGGCCGTGGCTTGAATGTTGCCATAAGTTTGTCCCGCAGGCAGGGCTGCCGGCGCCTGCGGAGATTCGATCCGTGTGCCACCCGGCATTCCGCCTGCCGGCCTCACCACGTTGACGGGCGCCCGCGCGGTGCGCGAACGCATCACCATCGCTGCGATGCCCAAAATCGCGATACCGACCAAGCCGTAGAGAAGCCACGGACCGGCTGGGCTATCTGAAACCTTGTCGACGAAGCCCTCGCTATCGACGCATTCGACGGCCGACGATCGAAGGCGCGTCGCGTCCGGTAGACCTGGCATGAACTGGAGCACGTCGTCAAATTCCGGAATCGAGGAGCGGCATTTTTTTTCGTCGAAGAAATCAAGCGCCTTACGCCAGTGCTGAGTGAACGGGCCGACATCCGGCGCCACTCCCTCACGGCGAACGAACTCCCATGCGGTATTAATCGGTACGAAGAAGTTGAAGCCCTGCGTGGCTTCCGAACCGGCGGTGGCAATGCCAATTACTTCGCCTTGCGCATTGAACGCAGGGCCGCCGCTATTGCCGTGAGTGATGGCGGCGTCGGACTGAAGCACCGGTGTGCTCGTCGCGGCCAGCGTCTTGATCGCGGAAATGCTGCCACTCGTCACCGACGGAACTAGGGCTGATTCGCTGCTGATGAGTTCGTTTCCGCCCCAATCGGAGGCCACACCTGGATAGCCAATGACCATGATGCGATCTTGTTCGCGAACTTTATTTGAATCGCCGAGCGGAACGGAAGGAAGATTCGTGCCATTAATCTTGACGATGGCGACGTCCTTGCCGACTCCAATTTCAGGGCTGTAATTAGGAGTCAATTCGCCGGGTACGTGCGTGCCATTGGCGAGATACACCGTGAGAGTCGGATTGTGGTAGTGAATTTGTACGGCGCGCGATTGATATAGCTCGAGTTTCTGCGCGTTGGTGAGCGGCGGGTGCCCTTTGCTGGCGAGAAACTGATCGAATGCCTGGAACACTTCGGCGTAAACTTTCGCGCGCAGCTTTTCTTCGAGCGCTTCCTTCGCCTGAGGGTCGTTGATTTTCGCGTTCTGAACCACGTGTCCGTTGGTGATGAGATAGCCGTCGTGGCGGAACAGGAAGCCGCTGCCCGCCGTGGTGAGGTACGGATTTCTAAGCTGGACCGGTTGTCCTCGAAACTCCGCCTCGACTTTCACGGAAACCAAAACCAACACAACCGCCGGTTTGAGCTCCAGAGTGCGCTTTTCCTCCGGCGTGAGCTGAGTCCCGGCTAGCGACGAAACCGAAAGAAAAGTTACCAACGCAATTAGACAGGCAAGCTTCTTCACCACCCACCTCCAAGATTTCCGCGAAGGCTGAAATGATTTGCGAACATCGCCAGTGAGCGACATTTCGATTGGAGCAACTCCGTACAAGACCTGTAGGACAACCGGATCACGATCGAGCTAGCAAGGCAGATTGCATCTGTTATTTAGACGCCAAGCTGCCGGTGCCCACTGAGCATTGCGCAAATGCCCGTGAAAAACCGTCACATCGCCCGAATCCCCGATCTCCGAGCGCACAGTTTCTGTCAGTTGAGCGGAATTCGAGAGCTGTGTATATATAACCCTTTTCATGGGGTGTCAACGCGTTGAGTTCATTCGGTAGAGCGACGGCGGAATGGCTTATCGTAAATTCGTGATACTTCTGGAGCGCGGCTTCGTCATAATAGCGCAGACAATGCGAGGCTCAATCTGGCGCGAGAATAAACTCAAATTGCGCGACCCGTTTCCAAGGAATAGTTCATGAATTCTGCGGTCGATAAAGCTTCCACAGCGCAGTCAATCGGCGGATTCTCCATCGAATCGATTCGAGCAAAGTTTCCTGCCCTGAAGCATGCCGCGCCGTTTATCTTTCTCGACAATGCTGCGGGCGCGCAGATTCCACAGCAGGTGTTTGATGCAGTGAATCATCACCTTCTCGATCACAACGTGCAACGAGGCGGCCGTTATCCCAAGAGCCAACAAGTGGACGCAACGATTGCGCGCGGGCGACAGAGCGTGGCCGATTTTGTAAATGCGCGAAATCCGAATGAAATCGCTTTTGGGATGAACGCAACATCGTTTATCCGAATAGTGAGCCTCGCGATTGGGCAAACTCTGGGTGAACGAAACGAAATCGTCGTCACCGACATGGACCACGAAGCGAATATCGCGACCTGGCTCGCGCTCGAACGTGAGGGAGCGAAGTTTCGCTGGTGGAAGATGCGGGACGACGGGAATCTGTACGCCGAGGACCTGCGCGAGGTTGTGTCGGCGCGTACGCGGCTGGTCGCGGGCACGGTGACCTCCAATGCCCTGGGCTCCGTGGTGGATGTTGCGGCGGCGGCGAAGGTGGCCCACGCTGCCGGCGCGGAAGTTTTTCTCGATTGCGTGCATTTCGGTCCGCACGGAGTGATCGACGTGCAGGCATGGGATTGTGATTACCTGGTTTGCTCGGGGTACAAAATTTTCGCGCCGCATATGGGATTTTTGTGGGGCAAGGAAGAACAGTTGAGGAAACTCCCGACGTTCCGCGAGGACTTCATTCCCAACGAACCGCCGCTGAAGATCGAGGCAGGAACGTTTGTGTACGAAAATGTTGCCGGCATGGATGCTGCGATTCAATATTTGGCTTCGCTCGGCGAAGCGCGAAAGGGAAGTGCGTCATCGTCGCCTTCACGCCGTGAAAATATCACTCGAGCCATGAACGCGATTCGGCAGTACGAAGAGACGCTCTCGCTTGAGATGTTGCGCGTCCTAAAGGAAAGCGGCGCGATCGTCTACGGCATCAGCACAAAAGAGAGAATCGGAGAGCGCGTACCTACTCTGTGCTTCAATCTTCCCGCTGTGGCGCCGGCAGAGGTGACCGAAACGATGGCTCGCGCGAATATCGGCATCCGGGATGGCCACTTATACTCTCCCCGGATCATGAAGCGACTGGGATTGAGCCTCGAAACAGGAGCGGTGAGAGCATCGCTGGTCCACTACAACACGATTGAGGAGATCCACTGCTTCGGCAACGTCCTGCTCGACTTGAGCAAGCATGCCTAGCCCGCTCGTTCCGCTAAATCCTCAGCAGGCTGCCGCAACCGACGAAAGCGCAAATTCGCATCACTCCGGAGCCATCCACGCCCCGCAGGAACTTCGTCGAAAGCTCAATCAACGCCAGCTGACGATGCTCGCGATCGGCGGCGCGATTGGCGTCGGCCTCTTTCTGGGTAGCGGAGTGACGATTCAACTGGCCGGCCCCGGCGTTATTTTGAGCTACCTCATCGGTGCGATTGTCGCGCTCATCGTTGCGTGCGCTCTTGTCGAGATGGCCGTGGTGCATCCTGAAGCGGGTTCTTTTGGCGTCTACGCGGAAACGTACCTGAGCCACTGGGCGGGATTCGCAGTACGAGCCACGTATGGATTCGTCGAGACCATTGCGATTGGAGCAGAAGTGACGGCGGTTGCGATCTACTTCGCGTTCTGGTTTCCCGGAGTGCCGCAATGGGTGTGGGTGGTTGCTGTTTCGATGGCGCTCATCGTGATTAACACCCTCCAAGTAGGTAGATTCGGTGAATTTGAATATTGGTTCGCGCTGATCAAGGTCGTTGCGATTCTCGTCTTCATCGCGATCGGCGCGGCTCTGATATTCGGAATCGGTTCAAGGCAGGCAATCGGGTTATCGAATCTCACCGCGCACGGCGGATTTTTGCCGCATGGGCTGGCGGGTGTCTGGCTCGCACTCACGCTCGTTTCGACGAGTTACATGGGTGTCGAAGCGATCGCCGTCACGGCCGGCGAAGCAGAAAATCCTGAGCGGACGATTCCCAAAGCGATGCGAACGATTGTGGTCCGGCTAATCATATTTTACGTCCTCGCAATCACGGTGATGCTGGCGATGACGCCCTGGGATCAAGCCGGTGCCGGAAATGGACTCACCGCCAGTCCTTTTGTGCGGGCATTTGCAATCATCGGCGTGCCATACGCCGCCGGCGTCATGAATGTTGTGGTGATCACGGCGGCGTTCTCCAGCGGTAACACGGACCTCTATCTCACCACGCGAATGCTCTTCTCGCTTTCTCGATCGCGTTATTTGCCGGAATGGGTTGGAAAGCTGAGCAAGAATGGCGTGCCGCTACGTGCTCTCGCTGTAGCGTCAACGGGAATGGCCGCGGCGATCCTGCTAGCGATTTATGCCCCGGGGCGCGCGTTTCTCGCACTGTATGGAATCGCAGTCGCGGGAATGTTTTTCGTCTGGACCGTCATTCTCATCACGCATATCGCTTTCCGCCGTTCCGTGGGAGAAGATCGAATCGCGGGGCTTCCCATGCATTTGCGGCTGTATCCATATTCGGCCATTCTTGGAATCCTGGCGCTGCTCGGGATTGCTGCGGCTACCTTCTTCGTCCCCGGCCTGGAGCATACGGTTCCGGCATTTGCCCTATTCTTGCTGCTGATTACCATCGTGTACTGGATTACAAATCGTGCCGGCGCACTTTCGCGTTAACCTCATCTAATCATGGCAACAGCTCTGGAAGATTTCTGCGGCGCGATTCGCGGCAAGTTCAGAGGCGACTTGATTCGGCACGGCAATCCGGGATTTGCTGAAGCCAGCAGAATCTGGAACGCCATAGTAGCGCGCACGCCCGGCGCGATCGCCCGCTGCGCAGATGTGGCGGATATCAGGCTCGTTGTCCGTCACGCGAGCGAAGCCGGCATCTTGACGGCTGTACGCTGCGGCGGGCACAGTCTCGCGGGCTTCGGCAGCTGCGATGGCGGCTTGGTGATCGACTTATCGCGGCTTCGCGCCGTGCAAGTGGATGCCGGGGCGCGGCGCGCGAGATTTGGCGGAGGCTGTCTTTTAGGCAACGTGGACAAAGCCACGCAGCAGCATGGCCTCGTATTTCCAGCCGGAGTAGTGTCGCACACGGGCGCTGGCGGCCTGGTGCTGGGCGGAGGAACTGGTTGGCTCACTCGACTGCTTGGACTTTCGTGCGACAACGTCGCCGGCTTCACGCTAGTCACAGCCGATGGAGTGCTGATTCGCGCGAGTGACGGCGAAAATTCCGAACTCTATTGGGCATTGCGCGGAGGGGGTGGGAATTTTGGCGTCGTCACCGAATTCGAAGTGCGACTACATCCATTGACTTCTGTTCTTCTCGCAAGTTCGTACTGTCCGCAGGACGATATCATTCGCGTGTTGCAGGAGTGGCGGGAGTTCATGCCTGCAGCCTCGGACGAATTGAAATGGAATATCTCGCTCGTCCGCGCGCCGAACGATGATCGGGTGCCGGAAGAAATTCGCGGGAAGCCTGCGCTGAGTTCAAGCATAGTGTGGTTTGGCGACGAGGCCAGCGGCCAGCGCCACACTAATCGCATATTTTCAATCGGCAGGCATGTTGGCCGCAGCATGAAAACCACTTCATATCTCACGCTGCAAACAATGGCGGACTCCGATTTCCCCCACGGCCGCCGCTATTACACGAAATCCGGATACTTCGCAGAGTTCACTGACTCCGTGATCGAAATTATGGTGCAGGCCCTCGCCAGCATTCCGTCGCAGAACACGCAAATTGAACTGGCGTACCTGGGTGGCGCAGCTGGACGCGTGAACGCATCGGAAACAGCATTTGGCGATCGCAGCGCGCCTTTTATTTTGAATCTGCTGGCAGATTGGAAGGATCCTGCAGACGACGCCGCGAACGTCTCATGGGTTCGGAACCTGTTTAGCAGCTTGCGGCCGCACATGAAGCCGGGCGTATATGTAAATTTCATGAGTGGCGACGAACAAGAACGCGTCCCTGAAGCCTATCAAGATCGCTGGCAGCGCCTGCTGAGGGTCAAAACGCAATATGACCCTTCGAACTTCTTTCGCCTGAATCAAAACATTGCGCCCCTAACCAAGTGATACCCATCGCTCGCAGCAATGCCCTAGGGTTGTGCAGGAAATGTTGCTGTAAAGCTCTCGCGGGTGTACATTTTCACACCCTACCGGAGGTGGGCGATGAGGCCGCTATCTTCTATTCTGATGCTGTGCCTGTTTGCGTCTTTGGCGGTCGCGCCTCGAAGCAGCGCTCAGCGAGCACCGCGGGGGAAAGTGCACGCCCTCCAGGCAACCTCTGACAAAGACGGCGAGCATCCGGCGAGTACAGAAATTTCAGGCCCTGCGACCGTCACTTGCCTTAACGGCGTTTCGGAGACTCCCAATATCCAGGTGTCCTGTTCTGTGACCGGCCCGGGATTTACCGGAGTGTTGAACAAAGGGAAGTCGGCAAATTTGACTGGCGCAGGAACCGTGACCCTGAAGTGTCGCGGCCAAGGTTTCATGAGATGCGACGCGCGAGTAGACATCCCGCCGCCAACGAAGTGAACTGCATCTCATAGTAGGTGAGCACGGGCAGTTGTTTTTCGGTTTTTGCATTTCGAATCAGCCTGGGGGAGCGCGCGGTAACCACCGGACGAGCCGTGCCCGGCGAGAAGCCGCACGCTTGATTCTGACGCGGAGGCGTTAGATGGAACCCATTAAAGCATTCACCCTAAAACGCGACCTCGTCGCCGAGTATGACGAAGAATACTTGGAGATGAAGGTGAGCGATTTGCGCAACAAACTCGAAGCGCTTGCGAGAGCGAATTACGGTTCTCAGCTGGAGATCAAGGAAATTCAGAACAGCCTCAATCCCATCAAGGCAGGGGACATTCGCACGAAACGCGGCATCTATCAGCTAGCGTATCGACGCTACATATTGATCTGCCCGGACGACGAACTCCTGAGCGTTATCCTGGAATTGAAGTCTCGTCTCGATCATCTCGATCGAAATGGCGATGAAATCTGGAGCCCGCGAAAGCTGGAAGCGATCGAACACTCAATTCGGGCGCATGACGGCAACGGTCATCTTCGAGTGGAAGTAGAAGCGCTGGCCAAAGCGATCGACGAAGGCAGATTCCGGTTGCGGCGGGATGAAGACTTGCGGCGCGATTTCCTCGTCTTTGCGTTCCGGTCAAATCTGATTCTGTTTGCGGTATTGCTCTGCGTGCTTGGCTTGTTTGTAATTCTGAAGATTGATGTCCATTCGCAGTGGCGAAAACTTCCCGTGCTGTTGTTTGGCGCGTGCGGAGGGATGCTCAGCGCGACGATGCAGTACCGGCGTCAGCGCATTTCGCCCGGCGAACTCCGCATCGAACCTGTCCAGTTGTTTTTCCGTTCGGTGTTAGGCGCGTTTGCAGCCGGCATTGTCACTCTGTTTTTGCAGCTCCGAATCGTGGATTTTCCGGCTCTCCACGTGGGTGCGGAAGACGGAGCCTTTCTCACCTCCAGCGCGCAGTACATCGTGGCGTTCGCAAGCGGCTTCGCAGAAAGACTCTTCTTCCGTTCTGTCGAGAAACCTGCCCCAAAACGTGCTGAAGCTCCGCCCGCAGTAGTCCAACATGCGCCCACGCGCCCAGCCGCAAAAAGCGCAACTGCAGGCCGGTAAGCCGGCGACAGGTGTTGCTTCACTGTAGAAAAAGTGTGGACGAATATAGGATCGAGCTGAAAGTGGCGCGTCCGGAGAGAGTCGAGCTTCCGTTTTTGGCCCACGCTCGATGGGCAGCACCACCAAAGTGCGTCAGGAAGTCTCTGACCAACCGCTGCCTAGGCCAGTTCCTTACTGATTCGACCGATAGACGATTTTCTGCGGCCCGTCGATGATTTTAAAGTCGGAGGGCACCGCAAACAGCGAGGGATCCGGTTCAGCGCGAACGATGTTCGTAAGCTGAAAAGTCTGCTCGCCCATGCGCGGATCATTCCGCTTGCTGGAGATGACGGTCTTCAGATCCGGCGACGTCCAAACCTCAGTGACAATGCTGATGGGTTTATCATTTCCGATCTGGCCGGCCGGAATGGTGCGAGTGGTGCGGATTCCATTCACGACAATGCCCTCCATTGTCTGGGAACCGAGATCCTCGGTTGCCACCTGGTCCTGATCGCTTGCCACAATCGTCCTTTGTAACGCCATCGGTGGCGCCATTGGCATCGTCGCGGCAGCCGTGGCTGGACCTGTGCCCGATTGTATGAAGAACGCATTCGCAACAGTCGGCGCGGGGGAGCCTGCCGGCGGCGCCGGCAGCGCCGGCGGCATCGGAAGCCTCTGCGCCGTCTTGTCGGTGAGGTTCAAAACGTACGAGGCCTGAGCTACAGGATCCTGAATAAAGACCAGATGAGGCGCGTTGGCTGCGGAGAGATTGCCGATGGCCGGCAACGCGGTGTCTTGCCGGGAACGGCCCTGCGCATCGCGAGCTGTGGTTCCGGTGCTCGTTTGAACGATGCGATTGCCGTCGGTGAGCGTCTGGATCGATTCGTTGGTGATGGTGGCTGAATATGGAGCGCCCTGAATCGGTGTACTCTGAGCCGAGACAGACACCATGCCCTGGCTCCTGACGACAACCGTGTTAGAAGCTTCCTGCGCGAATGCGGCCGATGAGAGAGCCAGAACGAGAATCATTGAACGTACCATTAGCGACTCCTTTCCAGTCCGATGAGTTGCGGTTCGAAACGCAGCCTCTGCGCCGAGCCATCCGGCGCAATGCTGAGATCTGCTACGAAATTGACGCCCTCCGGTGCCGCTCCTGGCGGGAAAAGAGCTTCCGCGGGAATAGCGATTAGAACGCCCTGTTCCGGTGGCAACCACTGGATCGGTGCGCTGTGCGCCATCGTCGGGGAATGGCGCCGAGGAACCAGCTTAATCGACGAAGGTGCTGCTTCGCGTGGGATAGCGTGAGAACTTACCATCGGCGGCACAACGAGAGGCTTCTCCACTCGCGTATGCGGGCGCACCAAGAAGAGGGCGAGCGCTGCTGCTGCGCCGACGCCCGCTAAGGCCCGAAGCGGTACGACCCGGCGCCTGCTTGGCGTGCTGACCGCCTCGTAATATGCGTCTAGCGCGACGCTGATTTTTCGGTACGCGTCCATGCGGGTGCGACACTCGGAACAGGCCTCCAGATGTCGCTCCATATTCGATGCTTCATCCATTGAAAGCTCGCGATCGAGCCAAGCCACTAGTCTGTCTGAAAAGTCACACATTGCATTTCTCCGCTAGTTTCTTGATTGCACGGCTTACGGTGTCGCCGACCGTCGATATTGAAATCCCAAGAACCTCGCCGATTTCGCGATAACGGAGTCCTTCGGCGCGTAGGAGTAGGCACTCCTGCTCCGAGGCACTCAATAGACGAATCGCCCTTGCGACCTGTCGGAACTTTTCCTTGTCGAGCACCGCCCGTTCCGGTGTCTTTTCGTTCAGGATCAATTCCTCTTTCGCGTCGAGCGGTGTGCAGAACCGACGATCGTAACGGTTCTGGCGATTTCTGGCTCGATTGTGGGCAACGCGAAACAGCCAGCTTCGAATGTTCTCTTGCGAGCCGCCGGCAGCTAAATGGCGATGAAGGTTAAGAAACGCATCCTGTACCACATCCTGCGCCTCGTCGCTCGAGAGCCCGAGGCAAACAAGATAGCGCAGCAAAGGTTTGCGCAGTTCGCGATATAGCGTTGCAGCCTCACCGTCAGCAGAAGCAAGGCGCGAAAGGGGCAATGCGATTGGGACGGAGTCACCAGTCATATGGTCTTTGAAATCGCGCCTCAGTGATATAACAGATGAGGGCGCGAATTTTCCGTGTTCCGAATCGAAAAACCAGAATTTTTAGAAGGAGCTGCCAGAAGCCGTAAATCGATAAATTCCTCCGATAGTTTGCGAAGGCCGCGCGTTTGCACCTCAACGAACCGAGAGTAGCGCAGCAATACAAAGATAGAAAGGCAGTTGAACGACTTCCAAGAGAAGAAGAGTGGCGCGCCCGGAGAGAGTCGAACTCCCGACCTTCTGGTTCGTAGCCAGACGCTCTATCCAGCTGAGCTACGGGCGCGCAGAAGTGCGAATGCTGGGAAGATAGATTACGACACGCCGCCGCGAAGTTCAACCGGACGAATTGCGACTACCGGGGTAAGCACGCGAAGGGCACTGCAAAGCTTGTCGCGCCAGCCTAATGAAAATCATGCGATGCAGTTTCGGCCCGCGTGATGGATAGCGGTCGAATGCGCGCAGCTTTCACGGAAATCACGTTGTCCAGATTTTGCAGCGGCCCTTCGATCAGCAAGAATTGCTGATGCACCACCGCCACATGATCCTGCTCGAAAAGTTTCGGCGTGATGATGGCGTTTGAAATCCCCGTCTCATCCTCGATGCTGAGAAACACGAACCCCTTCGCTGTGCCAGGGCGTTGCCGCGCGATCACCGACCCCGCAATGCGCACCCAGGTACCATCAGGGATTGTGCCAAGCTCGTTTGCAGACCGTATTCCTTGCTTTCTTAATTCCGCACGATGGTAAGCCATCGGATGTGGTCCCACCGTCATTCCCGTGCCGTGAAAGTCCGCGACCAGCCTTTCTTCCGCCGTCATCGCCCGTAAGGGAGAATCGCCCTTGCGCGAGGAAGAAATTGCTCCCCGCACAATAGTGTGGGCGCGAACGTGAAGTTCCTGTTCTTCATGTGAATCGCTCGCAGCGCCATCTGCCCCAGAATTTTTCAGTGCCGCATCTTCTAACGCAACTCGCTCGAGCAAAGGGCCCGCACGCCGCGAAGCCCGCTCGATCTGCCACAACGCATCGCGCCGGTGAATTCCGCGCTGGCGGCCGCCATTTTCCGCAGAAATAAAATTCAGCGCGCCAATCGACGCAAGCGTTGCCATTTCACTCTTCTGTATCGCAGGCACGCGTAATTTCAAATCCTCGATCGAAGCGAACGGTCGCACCGAACGCTCCTCTAAAAGTTTCAGCGCAATCTCCTGGCGCAATCCTTTCACGTAGCGCAATCCAAGCCTCATCACCAGTCGTTCGCCATCTTTTTCGAGCGTGCACAGCCAGTCCGAGCGAGTCACATCGATCGGCCGCACTTTCAATCCGTGCCGCTGCGCATCCTTCACCAATGTGGCGGCGTTATAAAATCCCATTGGCTGGTTGTTCAGCATCGCCGCCGTAAACGCCGCGAGATAATGACATTTCAAATACGCGCTGGCATACGCAAGCAGCGCAAAACTGGCCGCGTGCGATTCAGGAAATCCATAAAGCGCGAATGATGTAATGGACTGAACGATTCTGTCTTGCGTCGCGCCGAGAATTCCGTTCTGCTCCATGCCCCGGCGAAGTTTTACCTCCACCTCTTTCATGCGCTTTTCCGAACGCTTGAACCCGAACGCTCGCCGCAACTCTTCCGCTTCTCCTCCAGTAAATCCTGCTGCAATCATCGCCATGCGCAACAGTTGTTCCTGAAACAGCGGCACTCCCAATGTACGCGAGAGCACCGGCTCGAGCGACGGATGCAAACATTCAGCCTGCTCGCGCCCCTGCCGCCGCTTCAAATACGGATTCACCATCTGCCCCACGATCGGCCCCGGCCGTATAATTGCCACCTGCACCACAATGTCGTAAAAACAATTCGGTCTCAGCCGCGGCAAACACGACATCTGCGCGCGGCTCTCGATTTGAAACATTCCAACCGTATCGGCCTTGCACAGAGTCTTGTAAACAGTTCGGTCATACGCCGGCAAGCGCGCCAGATCTACTTCCTCGCCATAATTTTCGCGAATTATTTTCAACGAGTCCTCGAGCACAGCCATCATGCCCAGCCCCAGCAGATCGATTTTCACGATTCCCATGTCCGCGCAATCTTCTTTGTCCCATTGCACCACCACGCGCCCTGGCATCGTCGCTGGTTCGAGCGGCACCACAGAATCAAGTTGCCCCTGGCAAACCACCATGCCACCCGAGTGTTGCCCGAGATGACGCGGCAAATCCTGCACCATTTGGCAAAGTTCGAAAAATTTACGAATGCGCGGGTGCGTCGGATCGAGTCCGGCGTCATGAAACTGCCGTTCGAGCGTATCGTTGGCGTCCTTGTATTCCCACGCGCCCACCAGGCCAGCCAAGCGGTCGAGCGTCTCTGGATCGAACGAAAGCGCCTTCCCGATTTCGCGCGCCGCCGAGCGTCCGCGATAGGTGATGACGTTCGCCGTCATCGCCGCGCCCAGTTTCCCGTATCGCTCGTACACATATTGAATCGCGCGCTCCCGCTGATCTCCACTTGGCAAATCGAGATCGATGTCCGGCCACTCGCCGCGCTCTTCGGATAAAAAGCGCTCGAAAAGCAGATCCATTCCCACCGGATCCACTGCCGTGATGCCCAGCGCGTAGCAAACTGCGCTATTCGCGGCCGAACCGCGCCCTTGCACGAGAATATTTTTCTCCCGGCAAAGGCGCACAATGTCCCACACGATCAGAAAATATCCCGCCAGCTTGAGCTTCTCGATCAGTTGGAGTTCGCGTTCAATCTGCTTTTGCGCGCGCTCATCGTCCCTTCCATAACGCGTCACCAGGCCTTCCTGCGCCCGATCTCGCAAAAAACTCATCTCCGTTTCGCCGTCCGTCACCGGATAGCGCGGAAATTCATAGCCAAGATCGCTCATTGCGAATTGCAAACGCGATGAAAGCTCTTGTGTGTTGGCAATCGCTTCGGGAAGATCGGCGAACAATTCCGTCATCTCGCGCGGCGATTTCAGATGGCGCTCGGAATTGCGCGCCAGAAGTCGCCCCGCGTTAGCGAGATTGCGGTGGTTGCGAATGCATGTGAACACATCCAGAATTTCCCGTTGTCGCGTCTCCGCATAACAGACGCCGTTCGTCGCCAGTACCGGCAGATTCAATTTCCGGGCGATTTCAATAGCAGAATGATTGCGCGCTTCTTCATCACGGCAAAAATGCCGCTGCAATTCCACGTAAACGTTCTGTCGCCCAAACAGTTCGCAAAGCCGCTGCACGCATTCCGTACCGCGCGCAATGCCTCCCTGCGCCAGTGCATAGGCGAGAGGCCCCTCATCGCCCCCCGTCAGGCAGATGAGCCCGCAAGTTTTTTCAGCCATTTCCTGTGCCGCCACGCTTCCTTCGCCTTTTCGCGCGCGCAATTTCATCCGCGTAATCAACCGGCACAGATTTTGATAACCCTCGCGCGACGCCACTAGCAACGAATACCGCCAGCCTTCCGCCGACGTCACCTCCGCGCCAATGTGCGCCTGAATCGGAATCTTCTTCGCCGCTAGATAAAATCGCGGCGCTCCATACACTCCGTCGCGATCGAGCACAGCCATCGCGCCCATTTCTTTTTCCTTGCACGCGGAAGCCAACTCCTCCGGCAGCGCTGCGCCTTCAAGAAAACTGAACGCCGACCGCGCGTGAAGCTCCGTGTAGGCCGCTTTGCTCATCAGTCGTACATCCCGCGCACAAACCAGTTGCCGCGCGCTGAGTCGTAATAAATGCAATAAAGCCCGTGCTGCGCAGGTGGCTTGCTCTCGTTCAAGGAAAACAAATCCGAACGCGTAAGTGCTCCGCGATGACGTTTCATCGTGGCCGGCCGTGAAGAAGGGAAAAAAGCAGCAGATTGCGGCGCAGAGGCTAGACCGAAACGCACATCAATATCCCACTCATCGTGTTCCCACCCATCTTCGCGCCACCAATCTCCCGAAGTTCGCCACGGGCCCGACGCTGCCACCACTTCGCCGCGCATCCCGTTAAACGAAACTCTCGCCAGCCGCCCATCTCGCATCTCCACGCACGCCGGCAAAGATGGCCTGTAAACGCGAAAAGACATTCGAGTCCGATGAGCATCCGTAAGCGATTCGCAATCGTCTCCCGCCGCCGCACTTCGCAGTTCAGCGCCTGTCTTGCGTTTCGCCCCGCGCGTTTTGATAGCAGTTTCTACCGCGATTCTCGGCGACACAAACCGTCGCATCTGAAATGTATCCGGCCGATGCGTATCCGCAATCTCCGGCGCGCCCACGTTCGCTTCGCCCACCAGATTCGCAAGCCGCGCAATCGTGAGCTCGAGTTTTTCCGGATCAGGCGAACTCGGAAGAAATAATCCCCCCTGCGCGAATCGCGGCTTCGCCGGATCGGCAGCCATAAATATTTTCAGCACGGCCGTCTGCGGCGACTCCGCCTGCAATCGCAACCGCAGCAATTTAAGCAACATCTTTGAATTTCGCGATGACACTGGCAGCGTCAGGATTTTCTCGTACGTGGGTAATGCAACCTTCCGAGCAGAACTATCATTCAGCGATCGCACATTATTTTCCGACACCGGCTCCAGCTCAAATCGCACGCGAATCACAGCCGCGGCCAGCGATCGCGCCGCCAGCCGCGCACACAATTGATCAAGCAGCCGCCCCAGCAAAAACGACAAAGGTTCCAGCTCCGGCACAGCATCCTCAAGCTCCATCTCCTCTTCAAAATGAACGTCAGGCTCCGCCAGCACCATCGCACGCGTACTCGCACCGCGCGCAAATTCATGCAGCCGAACTCCCTCCTGCCCCAGCCGCTCCGAAAGATCAAGCACAGGCAGCGCCGCAAGCGCCCCGCACGTGCGCACACCCCAGCTATCAAGCGTTGCCAGAATTTCAGCGCGCGGGGAAAGCCCATCCGATAGGACAAGCACGCTAACCGGCAAGCCGCCCAGTGTTTTCGCTTCCTCGCCCGCAGGAATCAAAGTCACTCCCGCAAAACCACGCGCCGCATGAATCGCCGTTTCAAGATTCGACGAGATTGCCACACGCGCCATCAATCCCAGCAGCGAAGCTCCCTCAATCAATCGCTCCGCAATAATTTCCTCGGGGCCCAGCAGGGAACTGAGCCCCGCAAGATCAAGCACAATCGTGTCCGCCGCCGTATCCTCCACGCGCGGTGAAACCGACCATCCCAGATCCATCAGCGCCGCATGCGCCGTTTTTTCCAGCGTCACCGAACGCAGCCGAACCTGCACCGCGCAAAAATCCTCAGCCTGCGATTCCGTCATCCCCAGTTCAATTCCAGCCCGCAAAGCCGCGTCATTCGCCGCCACCACCTTGCGCAGCGGCACAGTCCCCTCAAGAAGCGCAATCGCGCAATCACGCAACCCAGGCTCCGCACGCATCACCGCCTGCACCATAAAATCCGCAACGTAAATCGCAGCAAATCTCATATGGAGTGCGGCCTGTCCTGAGCGGAGCCGAAGGGCGGCTCGCCGCCGCTTTCTCTTCGGCGAGGCTTGCCTCGCCGCGCAGTTCACCTTTCATCCCGCAAGCATCCCGCCGGCTCTTTTGACTTCGCTTTTGTTTCAGTTTTCAACTCGCTCTGTCTTCAACTCCGCTCTGCCTTTGCTTTCATTTGAAATCTGAAATTCTGAAATTTGAAATTGCCGTGTCTGTCTCCTCCGCATCCGCCTCGGCAAAAGCCAGACCATCCCCGCGCCTCGTCTCAAAAACTCCCACACTCCCATCCACTCCCACCGCCCCGCCCCCAATCGGCTGCACGCTCGACCTCACCACTTCCGCCCGCACCCCCACTCCCTCCAGCAAACAACCCGACGAATTCGCAACGCAAAAATCCCCCACCTCACGCGCCGCCCCCGTCCACCGCGGCGCTTCAAATCCAACCCGCAACACCAGCGACGCGCACGTCTTCGCATTCGCCTCCTGCTCGAGCAGCATCAAAATCGTCGGTGTATCCTCCACCGCTCGCCGAAAACGAAACCACGCATTCAACGGAACGTAGCGCACCGTAGCCGCCGGAATATCGCTCAGGTCCACCGCGATCATCCCGAATCCGCCGCCTTGCAACAGCAAATCCGTCGACCGCAGCGCCTGCTCGATATTCCGGCACCGCACCCATAGCAACTGCTTCAACTCCACGCCCGCCGCCGCCGCCCCGTGTGGATCGAAAGCATCGCGTCCGTCCACAAGCGCGCACACCTCGGCCTGCGCAGTTCGCGAAGCCAGCGCCGAAACCAGCAGGCTCGTCCGCCCAGAGCAGGGAGGCCCGCAAATTTCCGTCAATCCGCCGCGCGGCAATCCTCCCGTAAGCGCATCAATTTCCGGAACGCCCGCGGAAACCATCTCCACAAGCTTCCGGTCCCGATACGTAAAAGGCGCAGCAACGCGCCCGGCCAGCGCCGTCTCCACCTGCAATCGCAAAGCAGCAAGATTCCCAGGCATTGTCCGCCGTAGGGACGGGTGTAAGACCGCCCGTCGCCAAGCAACGCCATTCCGTTCGGCCCCGCATCATCAAAATGTCATCCTGAGCGGAGGGTCGGCCGCCCTTGCCTTCGTCCCGCTCTTGCGGGACGGCCGACTCGCAGTCGAAGGATCTCAGCGTTGCAAACTATGACAGCGCAGAAAAAGGAGGTTTGTCAGTAGGGGCACGGCATGTCGAAGCGCGATTTATGCGCCCGCCGCTTTAATGGCGGGATCCGCCGTGGCGGACCGTGCCCGAACGCGATGATTGGCACTATTATGCCAATGTACAGTTTCGCTTTTTCTTCGCCTACCTATAATTCTCCACTCTACCACCGCCCTTGTCAAGCAGCGGAGAACAAGAACTTACCTGTGCCTTTTTGTGTGCGACTCTTACGTCAGGTCACGGCTTCAGCCGTGCCGCCACACCGCAACAACGCCGCGGCTTTAGCTGCTGAGGGAAAATCTGCACGGCCGCCGGTCTCTTTCTTTGTAGGTCACGGCTTCAGCCGTGACAAAAAAATCGCTGCGCGAAGCGCTCACCGAGACTAGAGCGAAGCGAGGGCCCCGGCTTCTCGCATCCGCAATCCATCGCACGCCGCCTACAACAACTCCCCGATTCCTTACATCCGCCCAGCCCATTACGCTTCCCCATGGCCAAACGCACTGCCGCTCAACCAGCCCTCGCGCTATTTCCGTCCAACGCCACGATCGAAGAGCTTCAAAAAGAAGCCGCCCACTGCAAAGCCTGCGACCTATGGAAGAACGCCACGCAAACGGTTTTCGGTGAAGGCGGCGGCGCAAAACCAAAAGTAATTTTCGTAGGTGAACAACCAGGCGATCAGGAAGACATCGAAGGCAAGCCGTTCATCGGCCCCGCAGGAAAACTTCTCGATACAGCCCTAATCGAAGCAGGCATCGATCGCAAAAAAGTCTACGTAACAAACGCCGTGAAACATTTCAAATGGGAACCACGCGGCAAACGCCGCATCCACAAAAAACCAAACGCCGTCGAAGTCGCCGCCTGCCGCCGCTGGCTCGACGCCGAAATCGCAGCCATCCGTCCCAACGTAATCGTCTGCCTGGGCGCCACAGCTGCACAATCCCTGCTAGGCCGCGATTTTCGCGTCACCATGCATCGCGGCGAATTCCTGAAATCCGATCTAGCTCCGCACGTGATGGCCACAGTCCACCCTTCTTCTATTCTTCGCGCCCCAGACGAAGCCACCCGCCGCCAAGAAATGAAACGCTTCATAGCCGACCTAAAAAAAATCGCCCACTACGTCTAAATCTCGCCATTTGCTTTTTTCGCTTTTCGTCCCTTGTAGCGCCGGCTCGTCCTGAGGAACGAAGGGCATCCTGCCGGCTCTTTTGACTCACCTTACGTACCGCTGGCCTCCGGCAGGCGCCTTTGACTTTTCTTGCCTTTCAGTAGCACAGGCATTCCTGCCTGTGCCGCAAGTAGCCAGATGCGTAGCGTTGCAGCGTGGAGGAAACGAAGGCGGCGTTCTTTTGAAGTTATATTTGAATGGTAGCCACGACGACGTTTCCTCGTCGTGGGGTTTTCAGTGGCAAAGGCACTCCTGTTTACGCGAGAACCGAAGGGCAGGCGCGCCTCTGCTATGATGCATCTTTCCGATCTTGGCATTCACGCGCTATCACACTCAATGAATGCAAAAACACTCACCGCGGCCGCCTACTCAACCCAGCCTTCTTCCAAAGCTTCTCCCAATGCCACACACCAGGCGTATCGTGCAGCACCCGATAGCCAAGCTGATGCGCCAACATCAAAATCTGCCCGCGATGATGCGCCTCGTGCGAAAACATGTAAGCAAACATCGTCCCGCCAGCCGGCCACGTTTGCGCCCAACTCCCCCGAGAGAATTTCGTAACCCGCCGCTTGGGATCAGCCGAAAGAGCATCCGTCAACATCCGCAAACACTGCGCCGCACTTTTCCGATGCGCAGCTGCAGCCTGCTTCATCGTGCACCGCTCAGGATCAAGCGGCGCAGGACACTTCAAATGTGGCGCTGAATTCCTAAGCCAATTAAGCCGGCAATTGTGCAAATGCGCGAAGATCGCCGCAATCGTCCGCCCATTGCCTTTTTTACCAGGCGGCTCAGCCCGCCAAGCCCGAGGATCAAGGCTCGTAAGGATCACCTGGTTCATTCCATCATTACTGGCATAGGTTTCAAGCAACGTATCGCGAATCTCAGCCAGCACCGCCTGTGATTGCCGTGCCTCGGTTTTCTGTGCCATAAAGTCTCCGCCAAATTTATAACATGACCGGTTGTGAAGCGCTGGGTAGCCACGACGACGCCCTCCTCGTCGTGGTTTTTTTCGCCTTTCGTACCGCTGGCCTCTGGCCGGCGCCTTTGACTTTTCGTAGAGTGGGCTTCAGCCTGCGTCGCCACACCAATGGTGCGCTCCCACGACTTGAAAAAACTCGCTCAGTTGATTATCCGTAACTCCCCTAACTTCAATCTCGTCGCTTCCAGTTCCCAGCTGTCACCAGCTTTACGTAATTTTGCCGTATCCAAACGATTAAATCTGCGCTACCATTGTGCGTTTTTATATGAAGACAAAAACTACGCTATCGGACGAAGAGATGGCCCAGCGAGGCACGCACTCGTGCTCGCCCAAAGCCACGAGGAGCCTGTGCGCTTGTGCCGCGCCAAGCATTCAAGGCAGGTCGAATATCATCCCACCGCGCAACGCCGAATTTCTAATCGCAAATCTGGAATTAGAATTCAAGTTAAACCACAGAAAACAAAGCCTACTAGAAATTTCTAATCGCAAATATTCGCGGGTTTTGCGTGCGCCGTGGCGTATCGCGATTTTTCCTTTCCCCTCGCCGCCCCTTTACGTTTCCAGAGTAGCTCAGCCGACCATTTCTAATAGGAACAATCAGACAATTAGAATTTTCACTAAACCCTGCAGCATCACCACTTACGCAATTTCTAATAGGGACAAAATCGCGTTTTTCAGGATTTGCTCTAGCGTCCGGTTTTCTCCTCCCAAAGGCACTTCCCGCGATATGATACCCGCGCTGGCGCTACTCCAATGACCACACCACATCCCGTTCACCTGCTCGGTCCACTTTTCACGACCGACGACATGCGCGAGATCTTTTCCGATCATCGCCGCCTGCAAGCCATGCTGAATTTCGAAGCCGCTCTGGCACGAGCGCTGGCCCGCGAAGGCGTCGCGTCCAAAGAAGCCGCGGCTGTGATTGAGTCGCAATGCGACGCGAATCTGTTTTCGATCGAGAAGCTGGCACGAGATGGTGCGCTGGCCGGCAATGTCGCGATTCCGATGGTCAAGCAACTCACTGCGCTTGTCGCCAAAAATGCCGAGAAGGCTTCCGCCTTCGTCCACTATGGCGCCACGAGCCAGGATGCGATTGACACCGGCCTTGTGCTGCAGCTTCGCGAAGCCCTCGAGGAAATCGGCAACGGGCTCTCCAAAATTTCGAGCGCCCTGGTAAAACTTGTTGAAGCCCACGAGTCAACGCTCATCGTCGGCCGTACTTGGCTGCAACATGCTCCGCCCGTCACTCTCGGATTGAAGGTCGGCGGTTGGCTTTCTGCAATCGAGCGGCATCATGCCCGTCTCAACCAAACGCAAAAGGATGTGCTCGTAATTCAATTTGGAGGGGCGGTGGGCACGCTCGCGGCGCTCGGTGATCGAGGATCGGCGGTCGCATCCGCCCTGGCTGATGATCTGAAGCTTGGCTTGCCGGATTTGCCCTGGCACACACACCGCGACCGTTTCGCGGAAGTGGCTACTACGCTCGGCCTGCTGGTCGGCACGCTCGGGAAAATCGCGCGCGATATTTCGCTGATGGCCCAAACCGAAATCGCGGAAGTCGCCGAGCCCTCGGCGCCTGGCAAGGGCGGCTCCTCCACAATGCCGCACAAACAGAATCCCGTCGGCTGTGCGCTGATTTTATCCGCCGCGATTCGCGTTCCAGCTCTTGTTTCGACGATGCTCACCAGCATGGTGCAGGAGCACGAGCGTGGTTTGGGCGGCTGGCACGCCGAATGGGAAACGCTGCCGGAAATCTGCATGCTCGCGGGGGGAGCGGTCGCACAGGCCGCTGGGCTGCTTGGCGGATTGCAGATTCACGAAGATCGCATGGCGGAAAATATCGAAGAAACGCGCGGTTTGATTTTTTCTGAAGCCGTGGCCATGGTTTTGCGAAAAAAGCTGGGCCGTTCGCAATCGCATCAACTGCTCGAGGACGCCAGCCGCCGCGCTGTCGAACAAAATCAATCATTGCAAGATGTGCTCCTCAACGACGCCAAAGTTCGCGAGCACCTTTCCGCCGAAGAGATCGCGCGCTTGATGGACCCCAAGAATTACATCGGCTCGGCTAGAGAAATGGCTAAGAAAGTCCTATCCAGCCTGGATCGAAAACTCTAATGCCACAACTCGGAGAACTCTAAGCATGCCTTTTGCGGAGTCCAACGGCGCGCGGTTGAACTATCGCTTTGACGGCCCTGCCGATGCGCCGGTGCTCGTCCTCTCGAATTCGCTGGGCACGAATTTGTCCATGTGGGATCCGCAGATTCCGGCGCTGGCGGAACGCTTTCGCGTCCTGCGATACGACACGCGCGGCCACGGCCAGTCGTCTGTGACGCCCGGACCCTACAGCATCACTCAATTGGGACGCGATGTCGTCGGATTGCTTGATGCGGTTGGAATCGAACGCGCGCATTTTTGCGGGCTTTCGATGGGCGGCGTGACCGGCATGTGGCTAGGAGTCTACGCTCCAGAACGAATCAACCGCCTGGTGCTGTGCAACACGGCAGCGAAGATCGGCGCAGCCGACATGTGGAACGCTCGCATCGAAACAGTCCGAACCAACGGCCTGAGTGCAGTTGCTGAAACGCAGGCGCAGCGCTGGTTCACTCCCGCCTTCATCGCCAAGGCGCCGGACGTGATTGCGGCCACGCGCCAGATGATTGCAAGTACGTCTCCCGAAGGGTACGCCGCGAATTGCGGCGCCATTCGCGATATGGACCAGCGCGAAACGATTTCGCGCATTCGGGCGCGCACTCTGGTGATCGGCGGATTGCAAGACCCCGTGATTTCCGCGGCAGACCTGCGCTATCTAGTGGACACGATTCCGGGAGCGAAGCTTGTGGAGCTTGACGCATCGCATCTCTCGAATGTGGAAGCCCCGGTTGAATTCACAAAGGCGCTGCTCAACTTTTTGACCGAGCCGGAGGGTAAGTGATGCCCGGAAAAAATATGAGTGATCGCGAACGGCACGAAGCGGGCACGAAGGTGCGGCGCGCGGTGCTGGGCGATGCGCATGTCGACAGAGCGGAGAAGAACAAAACCGCCTTCAACGAGCCGTTCCAGGATCTCATTACGCGCTACGCCTGGGGAGAAATCTGGACGCGCCCTGGGCTTCCTCGAAATACGCGCAGCCTCATAACGCTCGCAATGATGATCGCGCTGAATCGGAGTGATGAATTCCGGATGCATGTCCGAGCCGCGTTGAATAACAAGGTGACACGCGACGAAATTCAAGAGGTGCTGCTGCAGAGCGCGATTTACTGCGGCGTGCCGGCAGCCAACACCGCCTTCCACATCGCCCAGGAAGTGTTCGCCGAAATAGACGGAAAAAAATGAGCACTCGCTTCGACACTCCGATAAAAATTATTCCAATGCGAACCGATCCATGAATTTATCCACCTCGAACGAAGTGGGAATGTCGGTCGCCCTGTTTTTCGGCATTCTGCTTTGCTTGGAAATTGGCTTCCGGATTGGCCTGGCGAGCTCGAGAAAAAACCACGAGCTGGCATACGAAGGGACCGGGACGATCGACGCCGCCGACAAGGCGCTGATTCAATTGCGAGATTCAATTCACTAACTGGCTGAAGCGCGGCTAGCGGCGCTATCAGGTCGGGACGTGCGGCAGATTCCAGTGCCGCCACACGCTGATCAGGCGAATCGCGAAACACGACAACCCGCCAAGAATGGCGGACGGCGTATCGCCCATTCGAAATCTCCGCGCGATGATCATGACGGCCGAGCCGATGAGCGCGGCGGTGGCATAGACATCGGCGCGCAACACATTCGGAATCTGCGCAAGAAGAATATCGCGAATCGTCCCGCCGCCGACGGCCGTGATGGTGCCCAGCAACGCCGCGACGAACGGATGCATTTTGTATTTCAGTGCTTTCTCGGTGCCTGCGACCGCGAAGAGAGCCAGCGCTCCGGCATCCAGTACGATGAGAGGCTGCGTCGGCAGATTCTCAAAAAGGGGATGCAGGAAGAAAACAATCGCAGCGCCAGTGAACGCCACAGTGGGATAGCGCCAATCACGCAGCGACTGCGGCGGCACCGCGCCGATTAGTAGGTCGCGAGTGATTCCGCCCGCCAACGCCGTGGAAAAGGCCAGCACCATGAGGCCGAGCAAATCGAGGTCGCCGGTGACGGCGGCTGTGGCGCCTTCGATCGCGAAGAGGAAAGTTCCCGCAATATCGGCAACTGACAGAAGCCGATCGTGGCGTATGAGCGCAGCCTGGGTTTCGTTGTTTGCTTGCGTCATTTTTTATTTCCGGGTGTAGCGAATCATCCTCGCGTGCGGCATTGAGTTCTTGGCTCAGGCGCGGTTTTCGGATAGCCGGGCGATCACTTCTGGCGGCAGCGGGCGGGATTTCATTCGCTTCGGATCCTGCGGGTCGAGGCCGGCCCAAACGCGCGTTTCGATGCCTTCGACGGCGAGAACCTGATCTTTGAAATATTGATGGCGGAGCACGAAGCTGCTGCGCCGAAATTCCATCACGGTTGATTCGGCGCGCAGTTCGTCGCCAAAGGTGGAAGGCACGATGAATCGCGCCTTGACGTCCACGAGCGGAACGCCGAGAACACCGTGCGAACGGAACAGATTTTGAATCGGCAGGCCGGCTGTGAGAAAGAGGGCGGTGGTGCAATCGTCAAACCACGCGAGATAGCGCGGATAAAAAACGATTCCGGCGGGGTCGCAATCGCCCCACTCGACGAGCAGGCGTTTGTGGCTGACGAGCATTCGCAGAGAACTCCTTCGATAGGTTTCGTAAGTTGCGGAGTGAGGCTACCGGAGATTGTCGAGAAGCGTCAAGCGGAAGCGGAAATTTACATCTTCGCAGAGCAGGCGACCGCTCACGGTATCAGATGTTTTAAACGTCGAGGCCGATCGATCGCATAAGGTCCAAAGCGTTGCTTGTCTGCACGACTCCCGGAGTCAAATGGTAGTCGAAACGCAGTTTCCCGTTCTCCAGACGATCTTCGAAATGAAAGTTCCCGGCGCTGGGTCCAAGGGAATCAGCGATTTCCGCGAGCGCCAGATCGTGCGTGGTTATCAGCCCGATCGCACCGCGCTCAAACAAGCTCCGTGCAATTGCCTCAGCGCCAATCCGGCGATCGTGTGAATTTGTTCCTTGAAGCAACTCGTCAAGGAGGAACAGGACCGGGGACGGCCCGCGCGTCAGGTCGACAATCAATTTCAAACGGGCGATCTCAGCATAGAACCTGGAGATCCCTCCTTGCAGGGAATCCAGGACACAGACCGAGGCTGCCACGGTAAGGCTCGAGAGACGTAATCGCTTCGCGCGCACTGGTGCTCCGCATTGCGCAAGCACAGCGTTGATTCCAACAGACCGCAGGAAGGTGCTCTTTCCGGCCATGTTCGGGCCACTGATGATCATCAGACGAAAGTCGCTGCCCAGCCGCAAATCATTTTGCACAGCCCTGCTTTCGGGTATCAATGGATGGGCGAATCCTTGCGCCTCAAAGCATGGAGCGTCTTCTGTGAACTCCGGGAAAACGTCGGAGGGATGCTCGTAGGAATAGCTTGCCAGTGAGGACAAAGCTTCCATTTCGCCGACGGCGGAAATCCAGCCCCGTACCGCAGGACCAAAGCGTTTGCGCCACGCCTCAATTGCGAAAGCTAAATTGACGGTCCACAGCACAAATGGGTCGGTTAGCTGCAAGATTGGATTTCGCCTGGATATCAGAAGGTCAACCAGGCGGCCTAAACGCGCAATGGAGCGGGAGGGAAGCGCGCCGCGAGCGTGAAGCCTCCCCTGCAAGTCAACCAGCTTTGCCGCCGAGAATTTCTCGCGCTCCAGCCGCGCGAGTACTTTTGAGAGCAGCGCGAGATCCTGACCTGGCGCTTCGACTTTCGCAACAATCGCACGCACGTTCGCGCGATGCACAAACCCGAAGGCCAGATTGATCGCGGTGCTGAGAAAAGCAAGGTATCCCAAGTCCCAAACGGCCCAAGCAACCAAGCTTGCGAGCCACAGTAGCGAAAGCAAGAGCGAGGCGACACGGGCCGCCCTTGATTGGAGTAGCGGCTGGCCTTCGGCCCAGGCTACGAGCGAGTCCGGCTGCACCGCCGAACGGACGAGTTCTCCCAAAGTAGCTAGGTCCTCACGAAGGTCCAGCCGGCATCGAAGGTCAGTGATTGCGTCGTTTCGTGAGAAAACTTCCTCAGGGGACGCAGGCGAGAGAAGCCATTTCGCCAACGTTTCCTCGCCGACGTGCGTCCGTGCATCACAGAGCAGTTCGAAGAGCGAGCCCTTCCCGAACAGATCGAGATCGCGAGCGTAGGGATGAGACGGATCGGAGAAACGTTCGCCTGTCTCTCCTTTTCCCATCCACGCACCGCCGATTCGGGCCAGTCCACGCTCGTAGAAAAGAATGGCGCGCTCGCATCTCTTGAGAGCGCGGATTACGTTCTCATGCATGAGGGCAAGGAGAATGAACAGGACTGCAGGAAGCAAAATCCAGAAAATTGAAGAGTTCCGGGTGGTCAAAAGCCAGAAGGCCATGGCTACGCCCGAAAGCAGTAGAAAAAGCTTCCCGTACCCTAGTAAGGCATCGCGCGCTTTGAACTTCAGTTCACTCGCCCGGAGAAGCTCCAATCTGCGGTTGTACTCGTGTTCGGCATTCTGGATGGTTACAGGGTGTGTCGGCATGCGATTAGCGCGTGCGGCGCAATTCAGTCAACCTAACAGAAATGCGGCGGAAAAGGTTTTGAATTGCGAAGGCCGTGGTGAGAAACAGGGCAGTGGTGCAATCGCCCAGCTCCTCAGAAGGATTTTGCGTGTTGCGGGAAGTGAGGCTACCGGAGATTGTCGAGAAGCGTCAAGCGGAAGCGGAAATTTACATCTTCGCAGAGCAGGCGACCGCTCACGGTATTAGAATGGTGGCGTGAAAAAACTGAGTACGCAGGTGGGAATTGTGGGTGCCGGTCCTGCGGGTCTGATGCTTTCGCATCTGTTGCATCTGCACGGAATCGAATCGATGGTTATTGAGAACCGAAGCCAGCAGTATGTGGAAGAACGGGTGCGGGCGGGAGTGCTGGAGCAGGGGACTGTGGACCTGATGGTTGAGACTGGGGTCGGGGAGCGGCTGAAGAAAGAAGGGCTCGTCCATTACGGAGTGAACTTAAGATTTGCGCGGCGGACGCACCGGATCGATTTTGCAGAATTGACGGGCGGAAAGGGAATCACGATATACGCGCAGCACGAGGTGATCAAAGACCTGAATAAGGCGCGGCGCGAAGCGGGCGGCCAGATTTTTTACGAAGTGGAAGATGTGAGCGTCCACGATTTTGCAGATGCGAATTCAGCGACGAAACCGAGCATTCGATTTCAAAGCCACGGGGAACCGCACGAACTGAGCTGCGATTTCATTGCAGGCTGCGACGGATATCACGGCGTCTGCCGGCCGAGCATTCCGAATGGCGTACTGGCTCTGTTCGATCGAACTTACCCGTTCGGGTGGCTGGGAATACTTGCTGATGTAGCACCATCGTGCGATGAACTGATTTACAGCTATCACGAACGCGGATTCGCATTGCTCAGCATGCGCTCGCCGCAAGTGAGCCGGCTGTATCTGCAATGCTCGCCAGACGAGGACATCAACAAGTGGCCTGACGCGAAAATCTGGGAGGAGCTGCACCGGCGTCTGGCGACCGACAACGGGTGGAAGCTGACGGAGGGACCGATCACACAGAAGGGTGTGACGGGGATGCGCAGCTTTGTTGTGGAACCGATGCAATGTGGAAAGATGTTCCTGGCGGGGGATGCGGCGCATATCGTGCCACCTACGGGCGCGAAGGGATTGAATCTGGCGGTCGCGGATGTACGCGTGCTAGCCCGGGCGCTGGAGGACTTCTACAAATCGGGCGGCCGGCAGCGTCTCGATGAATACTCGGCGACCTGCCTCCGGCGCGTGTGGAGGGTACAGCGATTTTCATGGTGGATGACGGCGATGCTGCATTTATTTGATAATGACAACCAATTCGATCAACGGCGGCAGTTGGCTGAACTCGATTATGTGACCAGTTCGCGAGCCGCATCGCAATCACTGGCTGAAAATTACGTTGGATTGCCGATGGATTTCTGATCTGGTTTGTCTCTGCCGTGATCTCCGCCCGCAGATACAGGGGAGCGATGCGACGGGTTCGCCGCGAAACCGCCCCGGCGAGCCGGGGCTTATGAAAGCGGCGGCAAGCCACCGCACTCCAAATGGGCTGTGCCGAGGACAGATCTTGGGAGCTACGATGTTGACAAGGCCATGACATTCTATGATTGAAACAAAATAAAATAGGAGGCTAGAGAACATTGCCGCTGAATAAGCCTGAGAAAATCTTTTGGATCAGCCTGAGCTCATTGATTGTGGTGATTTGCGCCGTATTTCTTGCGGCGCCCGCATGGACGTACCATCCGCCGCCGCGTCCGCATTCAGACATGGGAGACATGTCCGGCATGTCGATGGAGGAAATGGCTAACATGCCTGGAATGGAGCACAGCGCCGTGCCGGAGGAGAGTCCGCAACTCAAAGCGAAACATGCCAGGGACAAGCGCGAGAGCGAATTCAATCACCATCTCGCCGGATTACTGGTAATTCTGGCGGCCGTATTTTTCCTGGGGCAGCCGATGCTGACGAAGCGATGGCCTGCAGCGCGGTATGCTTGGCCAATGTGTTTTTTGATTTCGGGGATCTTTTTGCTTTTGTTCAGCGACACCGAAATCTGGCCGTTTGGCAATCAGAGCCTGATTTACGCGCTGACACACAATCCCGAGGACGTGCAACACAAGACATTCGCGCTCATCCTGCTGGTGCTCGGCGTGGTGGAAATGTTGCGAGCCAGCGGACGCTTACAGGCTGCGTGGAGCGCGTGGGTGTTCCCGGTGGTCGCGCTGAGTGGATGCGTGCTGCTGCTATTCCATCATCACGGGGGGATGCACGGGCCGGATGCGATGAAGACGATGGTGAGCGTGCAGCATCAGCACTTGCATTTCGCGGAGGCCGGTGCGGGCGCTGCCGTAGCGAAGGGTCTGGCGGAATCCAACGCGAGCTGGTACGACATCTTTAACAAGATATGGCCGCTTTTCATGATCGTTCTTGGCGTGATGCTGATGATGTATAGCGAATAGCGTTTTTGAATCTAACGCTTCGCCTTATGGGGCTTCTCCGGGGAAAACTGTTTTTTATAGGCAGCGAGAGCGTTTTTGATAATGGGATAGGCTTTGGAAGGCGGCAGGATCTCGTCTACAGCCACTTCTTTACCTTCTAGCTGTTTGTAATCCTGAAAAAATCTCCGGATTATTGCCAGGCGGTGCGGCGGCAGTTCGCCCGCTTCGTGATATCCGTTGAATTCTGGATCTTTGGTGGCGACAGCGATTATTTTGTGATCGGGATCGCCGGAGTCGATCATGGTCATGAGCCCGATCACTCTGGCGTGCATGATGGTGAGCGGAACCACGGATTCCTGGCAGAGCACGAGAACATCGAGCGGATCGTGGTCTTCGGCGAGCGTTTGAGGGATGAAGCCGTAGTTCGCGGGATAAAAGACCGCGGAGTAAAGAACACGATCCATGCGGATTGTTCCACTGGCCTTGTCGAGCTCATACTTGACGTTGGAGTGCAGCGGGATTTCGATGACTGCGTCGAATTCGTAGGGGACCTTGTTGCCGGGGCTGAGGTCGTGCCAGGGATGAGTCATAGAAGCCTCTCAGGCTGCGATGAAGATGCGAGATCATTGTATTACGTTGGCTGTATCACGCCGGGTGTATTACGACAGTTCGCGCTCAGGAGCCAGAACCGGAAGGCATGTTCGAAGGCGAGATGGGCTGATTCGTAAAGACGACCTTCCCGCCGCTGCGCGCGAAAATATACGCTGTTTTTGGGTCAATTCCTTTCAGAGCTTCTTCAACGAAGGGGTCTTCAGTAAATAGATAGACACGGTTGGGCCCATTCCACAGGCGCACGAACGAATCCTGATCTTCAAAAACGGGAGGCACGTCGGGGAAGAGGGAACCGAACCAGAGGTCGGCGCGCCGCCCGTCGATAATATGTACTCGTTCGCTCGTGTAGAAAGTGATCGACGCGCCGCTTTCATAATTTCGGTAGAAGACGATGGTCTGGCCAGGTTGAAAATCTTTGCGAATCGCGAGAGCCAGATTCTTCGATGAGATTTCGGGCGAGAAAATCACGAAGCCTTGGTAAACGCAGAACAGGATTACGATCATCATCGCGGCGAGGGCGAGGTTTGCTTTGAGCGTGGAGCCACGGCGGCGAAAAAACCAATTGAGACCGGTGCCGAGCAACATGGCGGAACCGAACTCCCAGAGCGGCGCCCGAAACATGCCGAGGGCTTCGATGGTGAGGTCCTGCATATGGCCGAGCGAGAGTTTGTAATGTCCCGGGTGCGCGGTGAGTACATCGCCGATGTCGGTGCCGGGAGGAAACGGATGTGTCTGCGCAAAGATGCTCATGCAAGCGATGAAGACGAGACAGCCGATGGCCAGAAGGAATGCCGACGCGATTCTACCGGCGCGACGTTCGCGGCTATCGGCGAGGGAATTGTTTTCGCGCTGAAGCCAGCCGGCCGTGAGTAAGGCGAGAGCTGGAACGGCAGGGAGCGAATAATATTCCTGGCGGCTTGAGAAGCTGAAGAAGCCCACGATTACGGCGATCCAGATACCGAGAAGAAGATTGGCGCGGCCGCGCGAGTCCAGGCGATCCCGCCAGGATCGAAAGTTTGAGGGTATTTCCTTGAGGGCGGGGAAAAGGAATGCGCACCAGGGAAGAATCCAGAGAAGCAGCAGTCCGTAGAAAAGGAAGAGCGGAACTTTGCCGTAGTCATGAGGGATGCGCTTATTGAGGAAGCGCATGAATTGTTCGTTGACGAAGTAAGACCAGAGAAAGCCCTTTTCAGGGCCGGTGGGCTGGGCGGGATTCCGGATTGCCGCGAGAGCGTGCCATGGGACAGCGACGACCAGAAAGACCAGAGTGCTCGATAGGGGATGAAGCTTCCAAATTTTCTTCAGGCCGCCGGTGAGAAACAGGTACGCCAGCATGATGCCCACGGGGAAAACCAGCCCGATCAGGCTTTTCGTCAAAACGTTGAGAGCAACCGTTACGGCAATCCCCCAGCAGAGCCAACGAGATGGCTCGGGTTGCTCGCTTGCTACGAGAAAAAAATACAATCCCAGGGTGAGGAAGATTGCGACTAAAACCTCGGGAATCAGAAAGCGAGTGAATACATAAAAGCCCGGGGAGGTGATGGTGATAAGCGCTGCGTAAAAGCCGGCTTCTTTTCCAAAGAATCTTCGGCCAAATACGTACACGCACCACGCCAGGAGAAGAACGCTGAGGACCAAGGGCAGGCGCGTCTGCCATTCAGAAATACTAAAAAATTTATAGCTGACGGCCACCATCCAATACATCAGCGGGGCTTTTGCAAGGTAGCGGATGCCGTCGACGTAGAGGGTCACCCAATCGTGGTTGAGCAGAATTTCCCGCGAAGCTTCGGCATGGACGGAATCTGCGTCATCGAGCAGTGAAGGATGAAAGAGGCCGGGAATGTAGACGACAATCCAGGCGCCTAGGATGATGCAGAGCATGGACGCATTGGAGAGCAGGAAATTGGGAGCGAGAGAACGCCGAGCCTGGGTCGCGGTGACTGTATTCATAGAATCATTTGGGCAAATAATTTTACCTGAGGTGAAGCGCTTGGCCTAATGCGATGAGTCAGGTGCTGCGGAGACGAGCGCGTTCTTCATTTCCTTTCTTATGGGAATGACGTATGTTCGCGTGCTGTTTGTTGCGGTTTGAAGAGCAGAAGGATCGAAACGACTGAGGGAAAGGGAACAGCTACCATGAGTTTGGACCGCAAAGCCGGGTTTAAGCGTGCAAAAAGCATGGCGCTAGCTATGACGGTTGCGATTGTTCTTTGGATGCCAGGCAAAATGACGGCGCGGACGGCGGTGCCAGGTGAGTCCGAACGCGACGCCAAGCCCGAGGCGCAGAAGACCGCTGTGGAGGCTTTCAAGAACATTCAGGTGTTGAAAGATATTCCGGCGAGCGAATTGATTCCGTCGATGCGCTACATAGCCGCTTCGCTCGGGGTGGGGTGCGATTATTGCCATCAGGCCGACCATTTCGACAATGACGATAAGCCGACGAAGCAGCGAGCGCGAAACATGATGAAGATGATGTTTGCGATCAACCAGGATAATTTCAACGGGAAGCGGGAAGTGACTTGCTATACGTGCCATCGGGGAGCCGCGAAGGCAGCTAGTATTGCGTCCCTTTCGGCAGTGACGAATGGTGAAACGGCGCCAGTCGTGGAATCCGGTTCAGGCGGCAAGGCCGCTCGCGCGACTGAACCTGGCGAGACGGCAGGGGCTTCGAACGAAGCAACGAAGGCGATGCCGAGTATGACGGAGATAGTGGCGAAATATGTGGATGCGATTGGAGGCAGTGCCGCGATCCAGAAGAATCAGACGCGGGTGGAGCAAGGCAGCGTGGAAGGCCCGCGCGGACCTCACTCCGCAATCGAAACCTACCGGACGGCACCGGATAAGGCGTTCGCGATTGTGCATCGGCCGAATGGCGACGTGAGCGAGGGAGTGAGCGGAGAGATTGGCTGGGGAAAGAGGGCGAATGGGGAAGTGACGGACGAGTCGGGAGATGAGCTGGCGCGGAGCCGGCAGTGGGCGGAGTTTTATGCGGGTGAACGATTCGATAAGGACTATGAGCGATTTCAGGTGCGGAGAACGGAGAGTGTGAACGGTCATGATGCGTATCTGGTGATGGCGTGGTGGAAGGGTGATGGGGCGGATCGGATTTATTTCGATGTGCAGAGTGGCCTGCTTCTGCGGATAACGCATCGCATTGAAAGTCCGCTGGGAGCGCTTCCGCTTCAGACCGATTATGAGGACTATCGCGACGTGAATGGATTGAAGATTCCATTCACGGTGCGGGTGACACGCGTGGATGGGACGACGACATATACGTGGCAGAAGATGGAGGCGAATGTGGCGATCGATCCCAGTCGATATGAAAAACCTGCGGAGAAGCCGGCGGCGGAGAAGCCGCTGAAGCCAGACGCGAAACCTTAGTTCGATTTTGCGGGGGTGGCGCCGGCAGCGGGCGTGGACTGTGGTGCGAGAGTTGTTGGCGGAGCCGGGAGCTGCCGGTGAATTCCGCCGTCACATTGAGCGTCTACCTGGAGCTGCAGCGCGTCGTCGAGCTGCAGACCGTTTCGAGAGGCTGCTGAGCAAACTTGATTGGCGCTCAATCCGAGGGCGCCATGCATGTCCGCATAGTCCAGATTCGCGCCCTGCAGATTCGCGCCATTGAGAACGGTTCCCTGGAAGTGGGCACCGTGCAAATCGGCGTTGCGCAAATCGGCGTCGATGAAAATTGCGGTGCTTAATTCGGCGTTGTCGAGTTGGGCCGAAGAGAGCTTGGCCGACCAGAGATATGCCTGATGCATCGAGGCGTGTTCGAGATTGGCGGACTCGAGATGGGCCTCGCGGAAATCGGCTTTGTCGAGATTGGCGCGAATGAGAGTGGCGCCGCTCATACGGGCTGAATACAGGCTTGCGCCTTCGAGTTGCGCGTCAACGAGAGTTGCGTTTGCGAGCGAGGAGTAGGAGAGATTGGCGCCGCGGAGGTCGGCGCGAGTCATGTTGGCGCCATCGAGATTGGCACGGTCGAGATTGGTGTGAGCCATTTGGGCGCGATCCAGGATGGCGAGGCGAAGAGTTGACTGGCCCAGGTCGGCGCCGCGCATATCCGCTTCGGAGAGGAATGCGCCGGTGAAGTCGGTGCGGAAGAGATGAGCGGTGGCGAGAAAAACGCCGTAGGCTTGCGCGTAGCGGAACCTGGCGCCATTCAGGCGCGCGCCTTTCACGGAAGCGAGTTGGTCATCGGCGCCGGTCCAGCTGGGGGGCTTCGTGGAGATTGCGGCTTCCGTCAAATCGGCGTAGGGATCGTAGCCGATAGACCAGAAGACGCTGGGAGCCCAGCGGCGAATATCGCCGGCTGAAAATTGCGGGGCGCGGCCAACGTCGTGCGGAACGCCTTTGATCGCGCCGAGCGATAGGAAGAAAAGGCCGACGACCAGGGCTGCAATCAGCCGCGAAAAGCTGAGAGATTTGAATTTTTCGAGAATGCCGGCTGAAATCTTCTTTTCCGAGGCCCAGGCTTCTTCGGGACGGCCGACACGGGTGGTGGAATAGACGGCGACACCGGTGACGGCGGCGAAAAGGAGCACATGGAGTAGGGTGCCGTGCATGTCTTGGGCTGTGAGGTAGCGTCCCCAGACGCAGAGGATCGTTATTGGCACGAGCCAGTACGCGAGCAGGATGGAGATTGCCTTCTCGATGAAGCGTGTGGACGGTGCGTCATGGTTCATCCAGCGGAAGTGGGCGCGGATGAGGCCGGTGATGATCCAAGGCTTGTGCTCGTCGACCGAGCTGCCATCGGGAAAAATGGCGGGAAGTTCGAGGACAGCGTCCCACAGGCGCTGCAAATGATATTGGAAGGTGAGATAGACGGCTACGAGCAGGGCGGGCATGATGAGGTAGATTTCGGCCGTCGGGAAAGCGGCAGCGGAATGCAGGAATGGGAGTATGGAGGAGTCGGAGATTAATTGGACGTCTTTGGTTTTCCAGATCATCAGCCAGGAAAGCGCGCTGACAGAGAGCGTCGCGGTGAAGAACGACATCACGGTCCGCGATGCGCGCGCAAAATCCGCCAACCCGGGGAATTCGAGAATTTGCGGAGGCAGTGTGGCGTCGCGCAGATTGGCGCCTGCGATCTGGCGCGGGACAAGTCCCATGGCAGAGGCCAGAGCAGCGCCCTCCATGTTGGCGCCTTCGAGATTCGCGCCGACCAGGCATGTCTCTTCCAGGTTCGCGCGTGCGAGACAGGTATCGCGCAGATCGGCGAGAAGAAGGTCGGCGGCTTTCAGGTCGGCTTCCTGCAGGTCGGCGTAGCGGAGATTGACGCCTACCAGTTCAGCTCCTTCCAGCTTGGCACTTGCGAGATCGATTTTCTTACCTGAGATGCCCTGAGATTCGACCCATTCCTTGTGCATTGCGAGCTTTTCTTCGAAGGCCCAGTCGCTGGCGATAGCGGGAAACGCCGGGGCGAGAGGCGCGGTTGCGTCCGCTAGCAGGCTTTGCGTTGTTTCGGCAGATGAGTCGGACGTGGCGGGGGCGTCGGTAGCTTGGGTGACAGCAACGTTGTTGTCGGGGATCTGTGATTCCGGCTTTTCAGCAGTCTCGGTCGATTCGTTCTTATGGGTTTCCTCAGTAACAACGGAGAGCCCAGGAGATTCAGCTGTCGTGGTGGGCTCAGAGGCCTCTGCGGCCGACTCTGAGGTAGAAACTGAGGCGACGGCCTCTTCGGCAGCTACGTTTTGGGACGCTTCCTCGGGCAGAGCCTCAGCAACCTGTACACCCGTGCCTCCGTTTTCTTCGCGTCGCGAGCCAAGCCGAAATCTCCACGCCATGAGACTAGGTGCTCCCGTTCTGTGGGGACGAGCCGCGCCTACTGGAGAACGTCAACGTCGAAGATGTGGAATCCCCAAGCATCAATTTTAGTCTGATCCGAGAATCGCCCTTGGGGCATCGTACTTGAACGTTTCTGAAATCGCTCCTGTACGAAAGTGCAAGTCTCGTACAGCTGTTCAGGCGATTTTTCAGGGCCGGTACCTTTCGTTCTGGTCATATATATGTGCGGATATGGCGATTGCGACGAATCGGGCTGCGCGCCGCGCAATTCCGCAGTATTCTTTAGTGTTGAAGGTGCTTTAAAGGGCGCTACGACAGAGGTTTGGAGGAATGAAAGTGGACGCTAATACCACGGTCGCTCCGAAGCCACAGGTCCGGATCGAATCGGACAGCATGGGCAACATCGAGGTTCCCAATGACCGTTATTATGGGGCGCAAACGGCGCGGTCGTTGATTCATTTCGACATCGGCCGGGACACGATGCCTCGCGAGCTGATCCGGGCGTTCGGGATTCTGAAGAAAGCTGCGGCGCTGGTGAACCAGGATTTAAAGAAGCTCTCACCGGAGAAGGCGCGGCTCATCGTCCAAGCCGCCGACGAAGTGATTTCCGGGAAGCTTGATGAACATTTTCCGCTTCGAGTGTGGCAGACGGGAAGCGGCACGCAGACGAATATGAACGCCAATGAAGTGATTTCGAACCGGGCAATTGAAATTGCGGGCGGCGTGATGGGTTCGAAGAAGCCGATCCATCCCAATGACGACGTGAATATGTCGCAGTCGTCAAACGATACATTCCCGACGGCGATGCACATCGCGGCGGCGACTCGGGTAGCAGAAGCGCTGATTCCGGCGTTGATCCGGCTGCGCGATGCCATCGATGCGAAGGCGCGCGAGTTTCAAGATGTCGTAAAGATTGGCCGGACACATTTAATGGACGCGACGCCGCTTACGGTAGGACAAGAGATGTCCGGCTGGGTAAGCTTGCTCGACCGCGATATAGCACGGTTACAGATGACTCTTCCTGGGTTATACGATCTGGCGATTGGTGGGACGGCGGTGGGAACCGGATTGAACGCGCATCCGGAGTTTGCCGAGCGCGCGGCACAGAAAATCTCGGAATTGACGGGGCTGCCCTTCCAATCACATCCCAATAAGTTCGCGGCACTCTCCGCGCACGATGAGATTGTGTTTGCAAGTGGAGCGCTGAAAACGCTCGCAGCGTCATTGATGAAAATCGCCAATGACATTCGATGGCTTGCTTCCGGTCCGCGAGCGGGCTTCGGCGAAATCACGCTGCCTGAAAACGAGCCAGGCTCGTCGATTATGCCGGGCAAGGTGAACCCAACGCAGTCGGAAGCAATGACGATGGTAGCCGTGCAGGTGTTTGGCAATGACGCAGCGATTGGATTTGCCGGGTCGCAGGGTAATTTTCAGCTGAATGTTTACAAGCCGGTGATGATTCATAATTTTCTTAATTCTGTGCGACTGCTTTCCGACGCGTGCCGTTCGTTTACGGATCACTGCATCGTGGGAATGCAGCTGGAGCGCGACCGCATTCGAGAAAATGTAGCGAACTCACTGATGCTGGTAACCGCATTAACCCCCCAAATCGGATATGACAAGGCCGCCGAGATTGCGCATAAAGCGCATCATGATCACAGCAGCCTGCGAGCTGCGGCGTTGAAGCTTGGATATCTCACGGAGAAGGAATTTGACGAGCTTGTGCGGCCGGAAAAAATGACGCATCCGTGAGATTGTTTCGTTGCGAAACTAGTCTTTTTTTAAAATGGCTCAACGCATTTCGTGCGGGAGAGTTTTTTGCTCCGCGATGAAACAACGTAATTACTTCTTCGAAAAATCTTAACGTCGAGCAACGATTTGTTTTGACATCTTTGTGACTCTTCATTAAATTCACATCCCCCTTCGAGATATCTTTGTGGTTGTCCCCCTTTCACTGGAGTTCTTATGCGGTTGCTGGTGGCCGAAAATGATCCATCGTTAGGAATTTTCCTGCAACGCGGTTTTGGTGCCGAGCGCTATTCCGTGGACCTGACTCAGAACGGCGAGCAGGCCCAGAACCTTGTGCGGGAAAACGAGTACGATCTCGCCATTCTGGATTTGAGCCTGCCAAAAGAAGAAGGCGTCGCCGTGATGCGGCACTTACGGATTTCGCGGCAGGGCATGCCCATACTGGTGCTTACGAATCGCAGCCAGATCACGGAACGCGCGGGCGAACTCGATATGGGGGCGGACGACTTTGTGGTGAAGCCGTTTGCTTTTTCAGAACTTTCGGCAAGGGTACGAGCGCTTTTGAAAAGGGGCACCCGTTCTCCGGAAAGCGTGTTGCGCATTGAAGACTTGGAACTGAATCGCGTGGAGCACTCCGTGAGGCGCGGCGACCGCGCGATTGAACTGACGCCGAAAGAATACTCGCTTCTGGAGTTTTTAATGCGCAACGCGGGACAGCGCGTGACTCGGTCTCAAATTATCGAACACGTGTGGAACCTATCGCACGACACAACGTCTTGATCTATTTCGACGTCGCTTCCAAGCAGCGAACTGTCGAGCACCTTTTCAATAATTTGCTACCTGATGGGCATCTATTCCTCGGACATTCGGAATCACTTTATGGAGTCACCAAAACTTTTAGGCTGGTTCATTTTCCGGGAGCCACTGCATACGTGAAAGCTGACCCGGCTGAAGACGCGGCAACGCGCAGGGCGCTAAGCTGAAACCTTTTACGACACATCCTAAATACGGCTGCATAAATCGATCGCCTAGTTCAATTAGTATCATTTCTGGCGACGGGCTCCAGCGCGCAGTCCCTTTGCTGAGACACCGACATCGTCGTATCCAGTAGGCTGATCAAATCTAATGTGGAGGATTTCGATGAAGAATCAGATTTCCCGATTACTAATCATTGCCGGTTTTGCAGTGGCTTTTGTCGCGGGGGCGGCCTCGCACTTGATTCCGGGTACGAACAGTGTCACGGCGGTTGCGGCACAAGAGAAACACGAAGCATTGAAGGACGTGCGTACAGCGCGAGATATGATGCAGCAGGCCCGCGGTCTGCTGGCTGGCGCGCCTGGGTCTTTTGGCGGCCATCGGGAAAAGGCAATGAAGTATCTAGACTTGGCGCTGGGAGAAGCAAATCAAGCAGCTGAGGTCAGAGAGCACGAGAATCACTAAAACAGGGATACGGATCTCAATCGCTCGCAGCGGCTATGCAGTGAATTTGAAGCCCTGCGAGCGATTTGTATTCGAGATCGGAGAAAATCAGTTGGTGGTGGCCGGTGCTGGCGGCACTGCTGGGGACGGTGGAACCGGCCCCGCGTTCACTATTTCTTGAACTACCTTCGCGGCGAGACTCCTGCTGCGAACGCACGATGTATCGTTTATGCGGCACTGAGCCAGGGTCAGGCGGCATCCGCAGTTACAGCTTTCCGAATTAAGTTTCTTGAGTGCGATGGTTTTCTGTTCGGGCGAGAGTCCGGAGAAATCGACGTCGGGAAGTTCGGTGGCCCGCACGGCATTCTTCAAAAAGATTTGGCCCGTATCCTCGAAAGTTTCGATCTTCACGTTCACAGGCAAGCCCATCAGGGCACGTACTTCCGTGTCGTACACTTCGGGCGGATATAAACCCTCATGCTTTTGGACGATGCGGGCATCTTTGTTAATCAGAAAAGTGGTGGGGAGAGCTGGAACGCCGCCATATTCGGAAATGAGCTCGCGACTCCACATCACGACGGGATAGTTCATGTGAAAAGCTCTTGCGAATTCCCTGACGTCATCCGGGGAGCCGTCGTCGACAGACACGCCGACGACGAGCAAGTTGTCCTTATATTTTTTTGCGAGTTCAGTGAGTATAGGAATTTCTTCGCGGCATGGTGGGCACCATGTGGCCCAGAAATTCAAAATTACGACTTTGCCCTGCCACTGCGCAGTGGAAACGACGTTGCCTTCGAGATCTTGCACAAGAAACGGTGGAACCGGCTGCGGGTTGCTCGCGAAACGAATCACCGAGTCATCATCGTCGTCAACTAAAGCAGCCATATCAGGCTGGGCTTGCGAATCTGACACCGGCTTAACATTTGACGATTTCTCTGCCTCTCGCGCGTGGGAGATGGGGGCTCGAGGCGTCAGACGGCGCCCACGCGAGGCTGCCATGCCGATCGCGAGGCCCGCCAAGCCGGTTACGATTGCGAGAATCGCGATGAATGGTTTTGCCATGATTTGCCTGCGAAGCTCTCATTATGCAGCAGCGCGAGAGGAGGGACAAGTTTGGATCGCAATTGTGCGCGAAAAGTGAGGGGAGAAGGTTCAGTTGGGAGCAGGGTTAGAGAAAATGTGTAGGGTGAGGTTGTGCATAGCCTTCGCGTTTTCGAGGTATTCCGCGATGGCGTCGTTCAGAAGCGTGTCACCGGAGGGCACGACGGTGGCTATGCCCGTGAACGTCGGCTTCTGTCCTGCCCGAATCTGCCTCTGGGCGGTATCGACGTTCAAGAATTCTACGTAGGCTTCTTCGATTTTATTCGATGCGAGCGGCTGGACGATGCGCCCCCGGCTCCCATCTTTGCGGACGCCAGAATACCGGGCATAGTAGGACGAAGCGTTTTTCGGTTCGATGGGCTTATCGCGTTTGATCTGGACCTTAACGAAGGGAAACTTTCCGGCACCGTCGCTAACCCGCGCCAAGAAAACCGTGGTTGCCTTCATCGCATAGCCTCCCAAGAAGCCGTGGATTATTGAAGCATTGGCAACAGTGGTGGCTGTTGAAAAAGTCGGTTTTCCCGAAAAAAGTCAAAAATCGGGTGATAGAAAATGTCTAGGAGACTCGGGGAAATCGTTTACAGAGCTTCCTGACGCGAAGCAGTTTTTGCGAATTTGAAGTGAGCGAAGTTTTTCAACAGCCACAGTGATTGTCAACAGTACGAATTTGAAGCGGCAGGATGATTCGCGGCTTGCTTGTAAGTATAACATGTACAGCCACTTGGGAACGGCTGTCCCTTAGGTAACGCTCCTGTGACTCGGCCTAGGCGTGATTGATGGCAAGTATTGTGAAATCCCAATGAAAATGCACTATTGTGCGCGCTTTGATGTGTTTGAACGCGATTTCTTCGATGTAACGAACGGTAACGAAAAGTAAGGAAACGTAAGATTTTTGGACGACATTGGCAACACTGGCAACAATCGTCGGCGCTGACTGATTTTGTGTCAAAGTGGGCTCCCGCCGTCTCCTTCGAGAACATCGGTCATAAAGGGGTAAAGGGTCTGTACTCCAAGAAAATTGATGGATGAGCCTGTAAGCCGGATTCTATTTGTTGGTGTTGAGAATACGTAAGTTGCTGAAAAATCTAGCTCGGCTAACTTCGGTAGGCACGTTTTTTGTCGTCGATGTTGGGTTTTACTGTTAGGCGACTGTTAGGCAAACTCAATCTACTTCCCTTCTTCCTAAAACCACCCTCCTACATTCCTCAACTAGTTGACCTCCTCTCTAACCAGGATACGGAGCGATCAAAAGTCTTATCGAATCTCGTGGATCTTCTTCGTTAGGGTGAACTGAAATATTTCGGATGCCAGCTCTCATCAAGGCTTTGATCAAAGCTTCGGCAGATGAATCCTTCGGAACAGCTACTTGCCTTTCCACCGGAAGCTTGTCACTGCCAGCTTCGTAATAATCTACACGGACACCGCGCCAGGGCGCTTGAAGCTCAACCAGCTGAAACCCTCCGATCTGCCAGCCGGCTTCCTTCAGGATTCCGTACATGTCGTTGGCGAACTGAAACGTCTCGTCGCCAGGGACATAAGCAATATCAATTTTGATAGGTTTCTGTTTCAAGATTGAGATGACGTCATCCCGACTGTAAGGCTCCCCGCTAATTTAGACAGTCAGGGCCTCCGAGTTTAGGTCAGTTGCAAAAGCCAAGAAGGCCTCGTGCGGAGTGCGATTTTGGACTCCGCGGTGAGGCCGGTCGTGATTGTATTCCTCGATCCAACGAGCGATCGAAGTTCGCGCTTCTTCCAAGGTTCGATACTCCGCCGTCCAGACTTCCTCTTCTTTCAAGCTGCGATGGAACCGTTCGATGTAGCTGTTGCCTTCCGGGTGATGATACGCCGTCCTCCGATGGGTGATGCCGAGTCTCCCCAACGTCTCCAGGAAGCGCGAAGAAGTGAACTGCGTTCCATTGTCGGTGGTCAGCGTCACGTTCGCTGCACGGCTGCCCTCGGGCAGCCGCGCCAGGACGGCTTGCTCTACCGCAGCCAGTGCATCTTCGGTTCGGCAACGGTGTGAGAGATTCCATCCCACGATCTCCCGCGTGCAGCAGTCGATCACGCACACCAGATACGCCCAGCCCACTGCCGGCCCCGCCCAGATCTTCGTCATGTCCGACTGCCAGATCTGATTCGGCTCGGCTGCTTCCACACGGCCCCACTCTTTCTTCCTGCGAGCCCGCAAACGGCGGGAACGCACCAGCAACCCACGTTCTCGCATCACCCGCAGGACACGTTTGCGATTCACCGGGAGGTTTTCTTTTCTTCGCAACCACCAAGTCACGCGGCGATATCCATACGCGGGTTTTTCCCCGCACGCCACGACGATCTGTTCGTCGTACTGTCGATCGGCCCGGCTGCCTCGCGGCTTCTTTCGATAGTAGAGACTCGATCGACTGATGGCCAGAGTCGCCGCTACCAAAGTGGCCGTGTAGCCCTGCGTTAGCATCTCCCGCGCCTGGGAGTGAACTGCACCGCAGCTCACTCCCCCACGACGTTTTTAGGATTTCGATCTCCAGCGACTTCCGCCCCAGCGTTCTCTCCAACTGCCGGATGCGATGGTCCTTTTCGGTTTCGGCCCCGGCAGCGCTTCTCCCCCCAGGCGCTGCCTTTGCTCCCTGCTCGGCTTCATCCTTCCAGCGATAGAACAGATTCGGAGCGATCCCGTGACGCCGACACGTCTCCGAGACGTTCCCGCTCTTGATACCTTCCTGCACGATCTGCCACTTCTCTTCCGGGGATCGATCTACGCGTGGTTTCCTGCCCATGTTGCCTCCTGTGGGGAGGCCCTGATCTTACCTAACTAAGGTGTCCAGTTTTAGCGGGGAGCCTTACACGACTATCCGGGGGAATTCTTCGGGCTGGCGAGCCAAAATTGTTTACCGTGGGATTTGTAACTGTTCCGCCCGTAATTCCAATGCTGCCCGGCCCCACGATGATGGGAGCAGCATTGTTGACCTGATTATCGTGACCGGTCACATTTCCGTTGCCCGTGACATTGTTGCCGTCTACGTTGTTACGGCCATGATGGATAGTTGCCTGAACGCGCTGTTTGGCCTTTACAGACGGACTCACGACAGTCGTTGAAGCCGATTTTGGATTCTCAGGGATCGCGGGTGTCGGAATGATCGCAGCATCGGCAATCGTGGGTTTTTTCTCAAGATGCATCCACTGCCGAACTTCAGGAAGAAGCAACGCGAGAAGGAGGCCGATAACCGCAACAACTAGACTTCCAACCCCTATCCGCTCATTCCGACTGAACTTCTTAGACATGACGGGATGATTCTACCCTGCCTTCATTACTCAGTTTACCGCCCGCGCTCCTAACACCGTGCTCCTGGTCAATCATCGCCATAATACGGGCTGCGACTCCCATCGCGGATCGCACAAATCCCTCACAAGTTGAAGCACCCCCGCGCCCATCCCACGCCCAGTCCTTCAGGCGCGGTGCAACAAGGATGGCGGTGAGGATTCCCAGTACGCGTTTACGCCCTTCGTCCATTTGTGAAGGTTAACATCTTCGCTTTTATTTCGCTAGGGCTTTGGCTACCATAATGAGGCACAAGAAAGAGAAGAACGCGGCGAAGTGAAAGTACTCAGCGCCGTGATTTGCTTCACGATGTTGTCCTGCCGATTATTTTGCGGGAGGTTTTCGAGATTGCCGGCGTTTCGATTTCAAAACATGCGCTGCGTTCAAAGCAATACGGGCCGCTATTCAAGAACCTCTTTGATGACATCCAGAACTTGTTGTTTGGTGAGACCGTTCTTGACGGCACGGTCTGTCTGCAGACAAACCGTTTCTCGAACGCCTTGCAGTATCTGTTCCTGAACATCATTGAGCGCTGGTTGCATTGGTTTCCCGAACGGTTCGCCGCAATCAGGGCAAACTGTGCTGCAAGTCTGGTGGCTCGTTCCACATTTGGGATTACGACATGTTCTTTTCAATTGCTCTTCCCCTTGAAATTATAGGCTACTGAATAGCCATCGTGGCGTCCACCTCTGCAGTGCGTGTAAACACCCTATAAGACGCAAACTCAATCGAGTAAATCACCTCGCGATCCGAACCTAGCAAGACTTATATACTCATAAAAATGAGCGCCGCACAATTTATAGAACCGATGCCATGCTCGCGGTAACAAAATTACCAGAAGGAAAAGCTTGGCAGTATGAGCTTAAATTTGACGGGTACCGAGCACTAGCGATAAAACATGAAGGAAATGTGACTCTGTTTTCCCGAAACAGAAAACCTTCATCCGCTTCCCTGCCCTCGCTGAAGCTTTCGCAAACCTGCCAGACGAAACGATCATTGATGGTGAGATCGTGGCAATCGATGAATCCGGCCGTCCGTCTTTCAGTCGTCTGCAGAATTTCTCGGCGAATGCCAATGCCATCACTTTCTACGCTTTCGATATGCCAATGTGGAAGGGGCAGGATTTGAGAACACAGTCGCTCGATAAACGTCGCGAGTTGCTGCGCACGAAGGCGATGCCGAAACTGCCGGCCATTCATTTCTCCGAAAGCTTTGACGCCGACGCAGAGAAGATGATTTCAGCTGTCAGGTCGCAGGGGCTTGAGGGCATTGTCGCGAAACGCCGCGATAGCTTGTACGAGTCCGCCCACCGGAATGGCGCCTGGGTGAAAATGCGGATCGGCGGCGGTCAGGAATTTGTCATTGGGGGTTACACGCCAAGTCCGAAAAACTTCGACGCCGTCCTCGTCGGATATTTTGAGGGAAACAAGCTTTTGTTCGCAGCGCGTGTGCGTAACGGCTTTGTCCCGGCGTTGCGCGCAACAGTGTTCCGAAAATTCAAAGGACTCGAAAGTCGTAAATGCCCATTCGCTAACCTGCCGGAAAGCCAAAAAGGGCATTGGGGTGAAGGGCTAACTGAGGCCGACATGGAGAAATGTGTCTGGTTAAAACCAAAACTTGTCGCAGCAATTGAGTATGCTGAATGGACGCCAGCCAATCACCTTCGTCATTCCCGATTTGTCGGACTGCGGGATGACAAAGATCCGCGGCGCGTTGTGCGTGAGTAGCTCAAGGAAGCGGTACTCTACTCAAACGAAGCAGAAAATGGCTTGCGGAAGTAACTCTCCATCGCTTGCTTCCAACCGCCGGGCGGGGCCTTTTCCATTAAATCTGTGGCCATCCGAGAAGAGCATTGCAGGCCCATTGCGCAACCGCTTTCGTGCCAATCACGTAAGTCCACCTAGACATCAAACGTTCGCCACGCGGCGTTAAGGCGGACGTCTCGATTGAGCGGATTGACTCCACTGAGGACCACGGCGAAAACTCTTCTGAATCGTTAACGAGAATTAATTGGCTCATAAACGTATCTCCGGCAACGGCCACGAATCCCTTTCGGTGCTCCGGTTGAGCTTCGTGAAGAATATTCTTCGAGGTAAGTCGGTCAATCACGGCAAGAGGATTAAGTAGCGCACCTGGTTTATCAGTTACGGTAAGGAAAAGTTCGTTCGATTTCCCATGCATCAATAAGTTCCGGACAGCAAAAAGGTCAGAAAAATCCTGATAGGGCGCAGTCCCCTTTTCGTAAGTCTTACCCGTGAGAACCAGATTTCCAAGTTGGAATTTTGACTGTATCTGAGCCCTCGACTCTTCGGCCTCTGCCATTACTTGCGCGAACGCATAGACGATCGGCGGCGCACCACGAGTGTTCTCAGCCAAATACACTGATTCGTTGAGGAATGCTTCTAGGGAGGCGGCAGCGAACACTACACTCACTAATGCTTCTTTGTGGCCACCCTCTCTAGGTGCACCCTCGATGCGCTTCGCCGAGTCAACTGCAATAGAGAAAAGTGTGGGCGCATTCGGAGGCCAGAAGGCCATTGCCGTCGTGGGACTCATGGCCGTAAATTATAACGGATTTAGTCTGGTTACGCTCAAGCCCCTCTATGGTCGGATAATTGGACAAATGGCCGTTCGCTCTCGACTCGCCGACTACTGTTGGGTAGTCCTCTATTCTCGACAGTATATTGGGTCGCTATACTTGCGCTGACCCCGACTTTGGCGAGCGGCGCTTGGACTCCCAGACTTTGCGCAGTTGCTCACGGCGCGCAAGTACATGTGTTCTCGCATCGTCGAAGCTGCGATAGACGCGCTTGCCCTTGATCGTGTTGCATGGATGACAGCACGCCACGAGATTGTCCGGGTCCCTCTTGCCTCTCCGTGCGCGCGGTAGCACGAAATCAACAGACATGACGAGCGCGTTTTCGAAGCTGGCGTTGCCATCGAACCCGCAGTACCGGCAGCGGTAGCCATCGCGTTCCAAGATCTTTAGGCCTTCTTGGATGGTTATCGGCTTGTCCACCAATGTAAGGGTCGTAATATCGAATGGCATCGGGCACCTCACAAATCGGAAATCCTTCGACGAGGAGAGAATCCGGATTTCCAACCTTCATTATTCTAGACATTAGGGTGCTGCGTCTTCTGATGTCAAGCGGGCAGCGAATTTGAAGCTGGACCTCCAAGACACGGCAATGGCCTCATTCGGGGAGCTAATCAGATCAAATCCGAGGCCCGGCTACTTTTATCTTCGGCTCTGAGCGCGCTATGAATATCGGTCGCTTCCTGTATTTCGGCGGAAAACTGCGCAAATCCCTCTGCCCGACCTAAACTAAAGGCCTGATCTAGTCGATTGCTTTCTCCCCTGCCCGTAGGCCATACAGAGTCACCTTTCCATCAGCCACGTTCGCCAGGTAGCGTCCCGCAGTGCGTTCCCTTGTTTGCTCATCGCACCCAGCCGCTGCCGGCGTCCGCTGGAGTGTTCACACGGAATCATGCCGATGTAGCTAGCCAGTGCTTTCCCATCGCTGAACCGCATGGGATAGCCCAGGAAAACTTCGGTAGCTAACGCGGTGATCGGCCCCACTCCTGGGTGCGTTAGCAATCGTCTTGCCTGGGGATGCTGCTGGACCTCTTCGCAGACTTCTTGGTCGAGTTCCTCGATCGATCCCTGCAAGCGAGGGTACAAAGTCAGCAGTGCTTTCCGTCGCTCGCTGGCGTGAGGAGCGAGAGGCAACGCCCGGAGTTCGTCCTGGCCCACTTGGCTCCATAGGGAGCGGCCTCGCCTGAGACCATGGTTGAGTGCCATCGATTGCAGCGTGTGCTGCACTCGGCTTCGCAGGCGTACCCACTGATGACGGTGACGTAGCAACGTGCGCAGATCGCGCTGCTCGCTCGAGGGTATCCAGATCGTTGGAAAGCGATTCTCGGCCAGCAACGTCAGCAATAATCGCGCATCCCGCCGATCATGCTTTTGTTTGCGTGTTTCTGCTTTGCGGATTTTCGCCGGATGACCGACTCGGCATTCGATTCCCAACTCTTCCATCAACTCCAGAAACCACTGCATTGAGCCGGTCGCTTCGATACCTACCAGAATCGGACCAGACAGTGCAGAATAAAACTCCCGGACGGTCTCGCCTTCATGTCCGAGGGTCTTCTCTTCCAGCTCGCCGGTGTCAGTATCCAACATCGCGATCGTCTGTTGTCGAGCGTGTAGATCGCATCCTATAATTCTCATCTCGGCCTCCTTCGATCCGAGCTCTGTTAGGTTTGACACCGCACAGTTTACTCGGCTCGTCGCGAGGCCGACTTCGTTATGTCATCACCTATCCGCTACGGTCGCATTCTCGGGATTTGGCCTTGAGCCTCGATGCGGAGTAAGGCAGCATTGCCACAGTTGGGAGGGCGGAAGCGTGTCTGTGGACAATTTTGACGTAATTGACATCGTAAGCATCGACAAGCGAACCGGTGACGCTATTTTGACCGTATCTGATCACTTGGATTGGTCTGATAGCATTCAGCATCAGACAATCCTACAGACAAAATTCAACGCCTATCTTGCTTTCGTTGAGAGCGGTGAAATTCTGACGCGTTATCCTTATGTGGCGGGTCGTTCCATCGTGTTCAGTGTCGTATTCAAATTCCGGCCAGACCGGGCAGGTAGGGAGTTCCTAGCCAAGGCTCAAAAGGTCATCGAATCGGCAGGCTTTTGCCTGCGGTATGAAGTGTTTGCAGAATCGTATGACAATTGAATCTTGCCAGCATCCCACGCTATTGTCGCTGCCGCAGTCCGGATAGATGTCGAGAAATCCGCTTCGCACCAGCTATCTCAAGCTGAGATAGCGTGGTTCTATAAAAGGGGATGTCAACAAAAAAGGTTCTCCCTCGGCCGGTAGCCGAGAAGTTTTTTGTCTCGATATCCAGCCCACTGTTTGTAGATGGCTCTCGATCGCTCGAGAGGTATTCTTCTCTGGATTGCTCTTCCGTTCCCTCGGTTCATTTTCGAGTGGTGACAACGTCCGTCGATTCTTGAAACTTGGCAAGCGATTCGATTCCGTGGCAACCATGGTTTTATCCGAGGCTCTGGGCCTATCGCTATTTCTGGTTCTCCGAGGGGGCATAGCGTGAGAACGGTGACTCGGTGCCGAAGCACACAGGGTCGAACCAGCTATCTGATACTTCCCTCGAACCGAGCGTCTCAAGAACCGAACCGACTACCACCCAGAAGATGGAACCAGCTCTCTACCAGAGACGCTCAAGCTGCTTGCCGATGTAATTCGTTGGCGTCGAAGCACACTCTCCAGAAACTCCCAGTCGTGGTTTTAAGCCGCGGCAGCAACTTCGATGATTTGCAACCCTAGCTGGGCGGCTTTTCGCTTGAGATGGATGACCTGCTGTTTGCGGTGTTGGGCCTCATAGAACTCGGCTCCTTGGTCCACATATTTCATTCCGTAGCGCAGCACGCGGTAGATGAGCCGGGCGAGTTTGGCGGCCATCGCCTTGGTCGCCACCGGAGGCCCCAGCCGAGTCCGAAATCGGCGGAATTGCGCCCCCAAATAGCTGTCGCTCTCCCGTAGAGTAGTGGCCGCCATCCTTAAGACAGTGGTCGCGCGGTTGTTGGTGGGCAGCGACCTTTCCCAATGACTTTGCCCCCACTGATTTTGTTGTCCGGAGACAGCTTCAGCCAGGAAACAAAATGGTTCTCGGTCTTCCACTTGCTCATATCCCATCCTACTTCGCTGACCACCGTCATCGCCGCCATGACATCGATGCCATCGATCTGGGTCAGGTCCACACCGGTCATGCGAAACAACTCTCCTCGCAAGTTAAACTGTGGATTGCCTTTCTTCTTCTTGCGCCGTCCCTTTCGGGTCTCTTCCGGCAGAGTGGCCCCCTGGGTCCGATCCTCTCGTTGCGCGAGGTACTGTGCCAGCTGCTGATCGCATTCCGTGATCTGTTTCTGGCAAAACTCGTATCCCGCCTGTTCCTGCCGCAACACAAACAGCTGATCCTCTTGCCAGTTGCCCTCCAGAGCCTGCGCGATCTCTTCCTCGCTGGCCTCCACCCGGCAATCCCGATACGCCGCCAGTTCCCGGGGATCGCGTTCGCCCATCCAGAATCGCCTTCAGGATGGCCTGCCCAGTCACCCCGCTGATGTCGCTGATCACGTTGGCCAATTGGATATTCATCTGCGTCAGCGCCTTCTGCATGCGCTGAATGTGGCGACCGGTACTCCGCACCAGGTCTTGGCGCTGCCGCCAGTACGTCCGCAGAGTACGGATCTCCCGCGACGGGCGGAACGAATTCCGCAATAAGCCCGTACGTGTGCAGCTTCATCAACCACTGGCTCTCCTGCACGTCCGTCTTCCGCCCCGGCAGATTCTTCGTCTCGCGCGCATTCACCAGATACACTTCCAGACCCGCCTCTTCCAAGATCTCGTAGACCGCGATCCAATACACTCCCGTAGATTGCATCGCGACCGTACGAATCCCACATTGCTTCAGCCATTCCGCCATCGTCTTCAGCTCGGCGGTGGTGCAACCAAAGCATCGCACCGGTTGGGGGTCGCGGCTCGGCGGTACCGCTACGTAGTGGGATGCGTTGCCGATATCAATGCCCGCAGCCTGGGGATGCACCACCTCCAGGCTGAGGTCTTCGCTCTGCATCTGGCGCATCATCTCCCGCCGTTGCTTGCGGTTCATCTCGCTCCACTTGCCCGGCGTTGCCTGGCCACTGGCTTTCTTGCTTGGCTTCTTGTCTTGCTTGGCTTTTTTCGCTGCTTGGCTTTTCATGCTAACCTTCTCGGGTTGAATTCAACCTGGCCCGGCCCGGGCGGCGAAACTTATACAATCTCTCCATCGGGGTCCGGGCCTTGATCCTTATTCAGGACAATGCCCGCCACCATCTTTACAATCGCCAATACCGGAGCCATGCTTAGCCTCGGGCAGAAATGCTCCAAAGAAATTGCGGCCTTAGCTGCCGAGCCAGGCTGTGCTCAGATTCTAGTGCTGCACGAACCAGCGAAATCACGTGGGACTCGAGAGACTCTGAGAGAGAGTTCCTGGCTCATACAACCACCCCAACGCGGTGGCCGTCGCTCCTTTCTTCCAAATCGTCAAGGTGATCGATGCGATCTTCCGTGCCAGGGTGAGGCGTGCCATCGCCGGCCTTCTGCCCCTTGGCCAGAAGCCCCGCGTAAAACCCCTGGAACGGTCCTGGCCGAGTGCTGGCGGATATCGCGGCACTCTTGAAGTCATTATGGGAGCGTGCGGGGGAGGTGGAGGCGGCGGAAATACAAACCCTGGTACGCCGGTCGGGAACGATGCGAACGCGGTGATCACTCTGACGAGCGGATCTGTCGAGTAAGTCGATCACATTCTCGGTCAATGTGCAGTAGCTATATCACACGTATCAAATCCCGGGCATGGTCACATTTCGGAATTCGTGAAGTGTGCGCAACCTTGAGGCAAAAACAAAATAAGAGAATGCCCCCTCGTAAAGAAGCGAACAACCTGGAAGCGTTCACGGGTACCGATCTGCGCCAGGCCCTCGAACTTCTCCGTACAAGTCCAGCTGGACTTTAACGGTCGCCGCGGATGCAAAGGGTCATTGCAACATCCACGCGGTTGGTGGAAGAAAGCGAATCGGCTGCCTCGATTAGATCGGTATGCCCGCTGACACCGTCGGAACTCAGCGCGCATCCCATGACCAACAGTGAGGTACGTATAAATACGAATATTCACTTGACAACTACTTATTCGCCATCGTATATAGCGCCGACATTTAGTTCTGGAGGCGCTTATGCATCGATGCTTTGCGCTGTCCGAATCCCCGATTCTAATTCCTTTTTTGAGGTTCCGCTGTCGTAGCGGGTAACGGTTGTCCTCTGATCGGTTTTGAAATCCTTTTCGCGGTATGACTTCGAACGATTGAGGTGATCGCCGTTCTGGATTGGTGTGTCACGGCTCCGTGAGGGAGGACGCCATGAAACGCTTCGCCCTGCTACTCGTCTCGTTCGCTTTCCTGTTTTGCGGTGCAAATCGAATTTACGCGCAGGATAATCCGACCACAGGTGAGCAAGGGCTGAAGCCGTATGGGTCATTCCACGGTGGAGACATTGACTCGATCAGTATGGCCAACACCAAACTCAGCCTCCACATTCCTTTGGTGTCGTACCCACAGCGCGGCGGAAAGCTACACGTGGGTTTCTCAATCTTATTTAGCCCTCCGATCTATACCCCCTTCGTAGACGGTGGTACAGGTAAGCCGCCTATTTGGTATGCGCAATACACTGAGAGTGCAAACGTTGTGGGGGGAAACACTCTGGCGATTATGCCCGATTTCAATCCACTCGCAGCCTGCGGACCAGGCAATTGCCCATACTATGAGGTTTGGGACCCTGACCGGTCAGTGCATCAATTGGGGGAAGTAACGTCCAGCCTGTGGAGGTCGATGGATGCTACGGGTTACGCATACAATCCAACGACTTCAGTACTTACGGATCGAGAAGGAACCCGTTACACGATGGGAAGCGCCTACAAGATCGAAGACGTGAACGGGAATGAGATCACCCAGACCACGACGGGTTGGACCGATACGTTGGGACGCAACAATTCCAAAATCCGGTTTATTCAGGCTCGAACACGGCGAACCCCGCGTCATGCCCCACCGGGGGGTCTCTTCTTCCGGTAGCCGGCGCGTATTCGTGGGTGCTCCCGGCCCAGAATGGCGGCACCGAAACATTTGTCATTTGCACGGCCACCGTCACTGATAATTTCCTTCCGCCAGGCTGCGGAACCTACTGCACCGCCGGGCCCTGGCAAGGAGTGCAAATCCAAAGCATTGTGCTTCCCAACGGCACCGCATGGAATTTTCTCTTCAACGGAGGGATGCTGGCGGAGGTCATCTTCCCGACGGGCGGCTCAATCTCCTACACCCCGTCAGACTATACTTTTTGTCTCGCACCGAGTCATAACTATTACACCTACACGTTCGGAGTAGCTTCGCGCACAGTGAATGCAAACGACGGTACGGGCGCACACACATGGACGTACAGTCAGACGATCCAGACTAGTACAGCTGAAACCACGGTCACCGACCCTCTCGGCAACGTCACGGTGCACACGCTAGGTCGGTTGGGAGTCCCGGGTTCATGCGCGCTCTACGAAACCGAAAGCGACCATTATCAGGGTTCAGTCTCGTCCGCGAATTTGCTTGAGAGTGTCATAACGGCATACAGCTATGCAACCGACCCCTACACCGGAGGAAACGGGGAAATAAACGTGGTGCCGACCAGCGTGACAACAACATGGCCAAACGGAAAATCGACTCAAGTACAAACGGGATACGACACGGGTATTGCCATGACGGGCCTGAGGGCCTGGCACAAACGTGCTATACGGCGTTCAACTTGCCAAACGAGAATACGATTATCCGAGCGGCACGGCGCTGATTCGCACGACAACGAACGCGTACCAGTTTCAGTCGGTGGGCATATCTGACATACAACTTACTGAACCTGCTGGCGACGGTGAAGGTGACGGATTCGGGCGGGACGCAGCGAGCGCTGACGACCTACGGATACGACAGCGGTACGCCACAAAGCTCGGGCGTCACGACGCAGCACGATTCCGCGCCACCGAACGGGAACACACGAGGGAACCAGACGTCCGTTACGCGGTGGCTGAATTCGCCCGCAGGGAATTTGATTAGTTCAAAGGTGTTTTTCGACACCGGCGAGGTGTACACGTCGACGACGCCGAAAGGAAACATTACAACCTTCAATCCTTACATGTGCACGGGCGCGTTTCCGCAGGTGGTCACCAATGCGAAGAGCCAGCCAACGACCTATAACTATGATTGCAATACGGGGCTTGTGCTTTCGGTGAAAGACCCGAACAATTTGACCACCAGCCACACATATGACGTGATGTGGCGATTGACGCAGACGAGCTATCCGAATAGTGGCCTCGACACGTACTGCTACACGGACGAGACGGGCGGTACAGGTTGCTCGCCAGGTTCACCGCCGTATCAGGTGGTGACGACATCGAAACTGCTTTCCGGCAATATGGTCAAAACGGAATTCTTCGATGGGCTCGGCCGTTCCTACGAGAAGCAATTGAATACCGATCCATCTGGCGCCGATTATGTCGTCACAACTTACGATGCCGATGGCCGCGTAGCGAGCGTGACGAACCCTTATCGGAGTACGAGCGACCCAACGTACGGCGTGACGAGTTACACGTACGACGCACTGAACCGCAAGACGCTGGTTAGCGATCCCGACGGGTCAACAATTCATACGGCGTACTGCGGGCCCACAACGCTAGTGACGGATGAAGCGGGAAAATGACGGCGGAGCACGACGGACGGCGTCGGCCGGTTAATCGAGGTAGATGAGCCGAATTCGACGACGGCGACTGTGAATTCAAACGGATGTCCGGGAACCGGAGAGCCGATCTGGGTCACGAGCTACACTTACGATGCGCTCAACAATCCTGCGAGCGCGACACAGAATGGATCGCGACAGCGCAGCTTTGTATACGATTCAGTGTCGCGCCTGCTGACGTCGAACAATCCGGAAATCGCGTCGCCTACGACCGGCACGGCATGCCCGATTAATTACAGCTACGATGGCGACAACAACCTGGCGACAAAGATCACTCCCACACCGAATCAGACAAGCTGTACAACGACGGTAACCACAACCTACAGTTAAGATGCTCTTGAGCGGCTGCTAGGCAAGACCTACTCGAACGGCGACCCGTCGGTGACCTATACCTATGACGGAGCTTCGTGTCTTGGGCTTTCGACATGCGCCAATATCGGGCACCGGACGAGCATGACGGATGCAGGAGGCTCGGAAAGCTTTGCGTTCGATACGGTGAACCGAAAATCTGCAGACCAGCGGATAACGAACGGGATTACAAGCCTATCAGCTACGCATACGACTACAACGGCGCGACTTCGACGCTGACGTATCCTGACAGCCGCATCGTGACATATACATATAACAACGTGGCACAGGAACTTTCCGCTGTAGACACGGCGAACAGCATCAACTATGCGACGGGAGGGACATATGCGCCTCCAGGCGGGCTATCTGCACTAACGCTAGGACAGACGGGCACCTTCACAGGAATCAACGTCAGCAACACGTACAACAAGCGACTGCAGCCTACGGAGCTGAAGGCGTGGTCAACGGCAGGGACCGCATTCGATCTGACGTACTGCTTCACGAGTTGGGTGAGCGGGGTATGCCAAACAACGGGCGGAAACAATGGAAACGTGAATGGAATCACGAACAATCTGCACAGCACGCGGACGCAGGCGTTTACGTATGACCAGTTGAACCGGATTGCGACGGCGACAGCCTCGGCGTGGAGCCTGAACGTTTGGGCATGACCCGTGGGCGAATTTGCTGACGGCGACAGCGACGGGGACGGCGATGCCGCTGAGCCTGGCGGTGAACGCCAACAACCACATCACAACAGCACCATTTACGTACGACGCAGCGGGGAATCTGACCACCGATGCGGCCGGGACGTACACGTGGAACGCCGAGGGCGAGTTGAAGGCGGCGGGCGGCGTGACGTACACGTACGACGGCGACGGGCGGCGGGTGCAGAAGTCGAATGGGAAGATTTACTGGTATGGCGGCGGGGAGGTAATCGAGGAGTCAGACGCTTCGGGGAACATGCAGGAGTCGTATGTATTCTTTGGCGGGAAGCGGATTGCGAACCGAGCAGTAAGCAGCGGAGCGATTTCGTATTACGCAGAGGATTTCATCGGCAGTTCGCGGGTGATTACGACTTCGGCCGGGGCGACTTGCTACGACGCGGACTTTTACCCGTATGGAGCGGAAAGCAATGTAACGAACACGTGCCCGCAGAACTACAAGTGGACGGGGAAGGAGCGGGACGCGGAGACGGGGAACGACGACTTTGATGCGCGGTATTATTCGTCGGTGTATGGGAGGTTTTTGTCGGCGGACTGGTCGGCGGTGCCTGCGGCGGTGCCGTATGCGAACCTGACGAATCCGCAGACGCTGAATCTGTATGCGATTGTGCGGGATAACCCGGAGAGTTTTGCGGATTTGGATGGGCATGAGCCGCCCATCCAGCAAGGCGTCATCGACGGAGATGAGAACGCCAAAAACGCACAGGCGCAAAAGGCACAGCAAAGCCAGACTAAAGATCAAAAGGTGGACCAAGGTCCGGATCTACAGCAACAAGCAGTCCAGGCCACTGCACAGCGGGTTCAGGAGGCGAAAGACAAACAGAATGGTCCGCCTGTGGGAAGCCCAGAATACGTTGCCGCGGTTTCAAGCAAGGTCAACGCCGAAATGGTGGCGGGGAAGCAGCTTATTGGAATCGTGGCGGGTGTGGAGGCCGTGGGGGCGGGAACAGTGGTTGCCGCGTCAGGTACCGCGGAGGGGGTTGTCGCGAATGCGCGGGCAATTGGCCCAGCAATTCAGCAAACTATGGTGCGTGTGGGGACGATTATCGACACGACTGTTCCCGGCGGCGCCGTTGGAGCTACACAGTTCGTAAAAGGAGCACTTCAACCTACGAGTGCTCCGCCCACAATTGCGGGGAGGCTTGGGTCTAAGCAGCCAATCTCGCGTATAGACTCATAAAGACTCTGTTCTAGGAACGTTCGTATGTCTGCAGTACTTACAATGGTGCCCGAGCTGTGGCACGAGACTGGAGCCTCAGGCGGTTCCGGTTTTGCGAGCGAATTCGTTCTCTTGCCCATTTTGTGGCGCGCCTCTTCGTGTGACAGCTCCCCACAGCGGAATCATCTACCTAATGAGCGCAGCTCTTTCAATCACCCTGACTTTCTTCTCGGGGCTCCGAGGGCTTAGCCTCGTCGCAGGCAGCATTTTAGGGTCGGGGCTGATGTATGTCGTCGCCCATGCCATTATTGGCCTCGCGAGGCCGGCCAGAATAGAATTGCGACAGCCAACGGATTTGCCGATGCGATTCCGGGAAGGGCCGCGCGAATAGACCGTCAAAAAGCGCCTGGACAAGACAATTACTAGAAGGCGCGGAGAAGTAAAACTGTTCTCTTTTGCTGCTTGCATCGCTCTTGCCAGTTTTCCCATTGCAACCTGGGTGGTTCCCAATCCGGCGAGATTCTTGTGGGGCTTTCATCATGGCTCCGAGCCGATGCCGCCCGAGGTGCGGGATAAAGCGGAATCTGCCGATCGATACTGGTATTTTCTCACGGATGCCTTAATCGTGATGTCCGTGATTGCCCTCATGTCGTGGAACCGTGTTTCTGCGGCAAGTGTTGGCCTTCGGTTGGAGGGGTGGAGAGGTGGCATAGCTTTAGGAATCTTGGCGGGTATTCTGCTCGTTCTCATACAGGGTCTACTCGTTAAATCCTTCCCAAAAGCAGGTGCAGGCGAGGCTACAGACTACCTTCGACGAGGAGGTAGTTCTGTGTGGGTTTTGATTTTTTTAGCGGGGGCCTTTGCAGAGGAACTCTGGATCGCATTTTGCCTAGTGGTATTGAGATTGGCTGGACATTCGATGCTCATGTCCATTGCCGCCACGGCTGTCGTTTTTGGAGCTGTTCATCTTACATACAGGACGGGCGCGGTGGCAGTGGCGGTAAAAGGCGCCGTCTCAGCGTTGTTATTTTTTTGGTGCGGTTCTTTGATCCCGATGTTTCTCTTCCATTTCATAGGAAATCTCGGCAGCCTCTATTGGCTAAGGCGCGCGGGTGGCGCACCCGCCTCATGATGCGGCGGGGGAATCTGACCACCGACGCGGCCGGGACGTACACGTGGAACGCCGAGGGCGAGCGTGCTTTTTGGCTCTTCGTTCCCGCGCGGCCGAAGCAAAAAATCACATCGGTGAAGTCCAAACCGTGTGCGGAAAAGTAGCCAGCACCCACTACGCGAGCGGCAGCAAAGGCCAGCCCACCTCGAAACTCATCGTAATACTGGGGGTGCTGCACGACAATCGCATAGGTCTCCTGAGCGATACGACTTTCAGCAACCCATTCCTTTCGCTGATCGGAAGCCATGGGGAGCACGATTGCCCTCGCCTCTTGCAACAGATGCCTAAGGTCGAAGTGTTCCGGCGGCTCGTTTTGCCCTGTATGAGTTCTTGCTTTATCCTTTTTGGTTTCAACAGGGCTGGATGGTTTCTGGTGCGCAGCGAACTCGTTCCACCGAAGCGAAACTCCTATGACGTAATCGCCGCTCGTACGAGCCAGAGTCGCTAAGTCCGAGTGAAACCGTCATTCTTGAACCAGGGCTAGGTAAACTAGACTGCATCGAGGTTGTTGTTAAGACGGTTTACTCTGACAGCTTGGGCTTGATTTGTCTCGACAGGTCTACCGCTAATTTCATAGGCTACAGTTACCTCGATTCTCGCTTGGAACAACTGTTCTTTTTGTTTGCTCAGTCCAGCCAAAGTTGACGCCGGATTTCTCTGAAACAAAACGGGAGTTGCAATCGGCGTGGTTGCGTGGGCGGCTAGTTTCCACTCTCGGGGAGATTGCGGTCTCATCGGTTCAGTAATTTCGATGCCTTCAAACTTGAGATTGATCTCTTGAACAAACGCATCGGAAACCGCCCCAATATGCGTACATTGTTCGCAGTTTTAAGATTGCCAACCAAGTAACGACGTAAGCTGACTGTCGCATGACTGTTTTCACGATCCAAAAACAATACCGGATGCTGCGACACATTCCGGCTTACCTACCGACAGCGTTGAGATGCTTCGCTTTGCTCAGCATGACAATCGTTCGGAGAGCGCGCTAGCACAAAACAAGCAGCCAATTCGCGCTTTGTTAATCGAAACTCTCAGGAATTTTCTACGCGGCGGAGCACTGGGATTCTCGATTGGCGCAGAACGTGTTCGACGACGGTTTCGCGCAGTCGCGACGCGTCATAGTCAAACATCAGGCGGTTAGTTTTCTCGTCATAGCGGAATTTGTGCAGACCATACGTATTTGAGAATTCGCCGAGCGTGCGGAATTGCGCTGGATTCAGTCGGCCCTGGAGTTCGTAGGTGACGGTCATGAGTGTCATACGCGGAATTATAACACTCAGCTGCGAGGGACGGCGGAGGGTATGGAGATCGGCTAGAGAGCGACGTGACGCAGACGGAGTGCGTTGGTGATCACCGATACGGAGCTGAAGGTCATCGCGGCGCTGGCCAGGATAGGACTTAGAAGAAGGCCGAAGAAGGGATAAAGGACTCCGGCGGCAATGGGAACGCCGAGGGCGTTATAGGCAAACGCGAAGAAGAGATTTTGGCGGATGTTGCGCATCGTCGCACGGCTGAGGGCACGAGCGCGGGCGATTCCGACAAGGTCGCCTTTGAGAAGCGTGATTCCGGCACTCTCAATAGCGACGTCTGTTCCCGTGCTCATGGCGATTCCGACGTTCGCGGCGGCGAGAGCGGGAGCATCGTTCACGCCGTCGCCAGCCATTGCGACGATGTGGCCTTCTGCTTTCAACCGATTTACGATCTCGCCCTTTTGATTTGGCAACACTTGAGCCTCGACCGAATCGATCTTGAGTTTTCGAGCGACGGACTCAGCAGTGGCGCGGCTGTCGCCAGTCAGCATCACGACCCGGATACCGTCGCGATGGAGGCGGTCAATGGCTTCGGCGGTTGTGGCCTTGATTGGATCGGAGACTCCGATGGTGCCGATTACTTTTCCGCCGGCGGCCACGAACATTACAGTTTGGCCTTCCGATTCGAGAGATTTGGCGCGATCGTCGAGAGCACCCAGCGGAATTTGCAAGTCGCGGAACAGTGCGCGATTGCCGAGAGCAGCTTTGCTTTCGTCCATGCGCCCAGTAATGCCTTTACCGGTGAACGAGCGAAAATCGGCGATGCTGCCGATTTCGATTGCGCGCTCCTTCGCCGCCGCGAGAACCGCCGCTGCCAGCGGATGCTCGCTAGCGCGCTCAAGAGCGGCTGCGACCTTAAGCAGTTGGGCTTCGGTTGATTCTTCCGTTGGGATCAGCGATGTGACACGAGGTTTGCCTTCAGTCAGTGTTCCGGTTTTGTCGACTACGACGGTGTCCACTTTCTCGAGAATTTCGAGGGATTCTGCATTCTTGATGAGGATGCCGGCGAGAGCTCCGCGACCGGTGCCAACCATGATCGCCATCGGTGTTGCCAGGCCCAGCGCGCACGGGCAAGCGATGATGAGGACGGCGACGGCATTGAGAAGCGCGTGGGTCATTCTTGGCTGGGGCCCAAACGTGGCCCAAATGGCGAAGGTGAGGATCGCGGTAAGAACCACTGCAGGAACAAAGTAACCTGCAACTCGATCCGCGAGCTTCTGGACGGGAGCGCGGCTGCGTTGCGCCTCGCTAACCATGCGGACGATTTGCGCGAGCAGCGTTTCATTGCCGACGCGCTCGGCGCGCATGACGAAGGTGCCGGTGCCGTTTACTGCGCCGCCAGTGACGCGGCTTCCTTCCGCTTTCTCGACGGGGATTGGCTCTCCGGTCATTAGAGATTCATCCACCGAACTCGAACCTTCGAGCACAACTCCATCGACCGGGACTCGTTCGCCAGGACGTACGCGAAGAGCATCGCCCGGCTGTACGTGCTCGACCGGGACGTCGATCTCGGTGCCGTCGGACCGAACCTGTCGGGCAAACTTGGGGGACAGATTCAGGAGCGCGCGAATCGCGGACGAAGTCCGACTTCGTGCGCGAAGTTCAAGTACCTGGCCGAGGAGGACAAGAGTTGTAATCGCGGCTGCAGCTTCAAAATAGACGGGAACGACGCCTGACATGGTTTGGAATGAGGGCGGGAAGATGTTGGGGAAGATTACTGCTATCACGCTGTAGATGTAAGCCGTGCCAGTGCCGAGCGCGATGAGAGTGAACATATTGAGGCTTCGATTTACGATCGAGGCCCAGCCGCGCTGAAAAAAAGGAAAACCTCCCCACAGGACAAGCGGAGTTGCGAGAAGGAGTTCGATCCAGCCAATGGCGCGCATTGATAGGAATCGCTGCAGAGGCTGGCCTGGAATCAGATCAGACATCCCGAGGATGAGAACGGGAATTGTAAGCGCGACACTGATCCAGAAGCGGCGCGTCATGCTGGAGAGTTCGGGATTTTCTTCTTCGGATGCGTTGACTATGCGCGGCTCAAGAGCCATTCCGCAGATCGGGCATGAGCCGGGCTCGGAGCGAATGATTTCAGGATGCATCGGGCAGGTATATTCAACGCGAGTAGCGGAAGCACTTGGTATGGCGGGTTCGAGTGCCATGCCGCACTTCGGGCATGCGCCGGGGTTTTGTTTGCGCACTTCGGGATCCATTGGACAGATGTAACCGGCTCCCGAGGCCTTTGCCGATTCGCGCGAGGCCTGCGGATATGCGACGCTGATTGCTTCTGGACTGGCAGCTGTTGCGATGGAGGGCGTTTGCCTCGAGTCCAAGTACTTCTCGGGCTCGGCCGAAAACTTTTCCGCACAGCCTTCACAACAAAACGAGTAGGTCTTGTTTGCGTGCTCCACGTGAGACTTAGCACGCGCGGGTTCGACCGTCATTCCACAAACTGGATCAAGTTCCATTGCCATTGTCCTCAGCGGGCATGCTTATAAATCAGCTTCATAAGTTCGTCGTAAGTAGATTCCGCGTCTGCGGCGGTGCCTTTGCGGATGGCTTGCGACGCGCAATGCTTGAGATGGTTGCGCATCAAGGCCTGGCCCACGGCGCGAAGGGCCTCGTGAACCGATGAAATCTGCACCATAATGTCCGGACAGTAGCGGTCTGCCTCAATCATGCGAGCAAGGCCTCGAATCTGGCCTTCGATGCGGCGGAGGCGTTTCAGATTGGCCGATTTTATAGCGGGATCCACGCCGACGGCTTTACGCGCCGCGGTCGAGGGAATTTCACAGGCGCAAGCCGCTCTGTTTTTTCTCGCAATCTGCTTTAAACCCATCTATATACCCCTAGGGGGTATATTACGCGAGGCGGAATGCTCGCGTCAAGCATCGTCGAAGCTAATTAGGCGGGATGCAGCGCGAAGACTTGTCACTTCACGGTGACCACCACAAGCGTCAAATCATCGTCGAAAGCGCCATTGCAAAAGCTGGTCGCTTCGCGCCTCAAAGTTTCCAACATTTCGGCAGCGGTCGAGCGCATGTTCTCGTTTCCAATACGGGCGACATTATGCTCGCCGAACTCGACGCCGCTGGAGTTGCGAGCTTCGGTCAAGCCGTCGGTATAGAGGACGAGGTGGTCACCCGGCTCTAGCTGCAATTCGATGTTTTCGTAAGCATGATCGGGGAAGAGACCGAGTGGTGGTCCGCCGTCTTTCAGAGAGTGCGTATGTCCGGAGCGCCGAAGCAGGACGGGAGGCCAGTGTCCGGCGCTGGCATATGTGAGGTTGTTTCTGGTTACATCGAGGATGCAGTAGCAGAAAGTAACGAATTTGTCGGAGGCAATGTTATTGCAAATCACATCGTTCAACTTGCTGACGACCGCGCCCGGCGACATCGGCTCGGACGCAAAAGCCCGGAAGCTGGCTTGCAGGTTAGCCATTAATAGCGCGGCGCTGATTCCTTTGCCGACGACATCGCATATGCAGACGCCAATCTTCGACTCGCCAAATTTGACGACATCGAAATAGTCACCACTAACGACGGCCGCTGGGTTCCAAGCCCCGGCGATTTCAAGACCTCTGATTTGAGGGATCCGTTTGGGAAGGAGGCGTTCTTGAATCTCGCGGGCCTGGTCGAGGTCTTGTTCCTGTTTCCGCGATTGCGTCTTCCCGAGCTCGAGAGTGCGCTTTAATTCGAGGCTGGTGTGCTCGAGTTTAGCGCGAGTCAGATGGTAGAGATGAACGATCGTGCCGACGATTAGGACGACGACGACACCGAGCCGGCCCCCGCCTCGAAATTGAGAAGGGAATCGTGAAAGAGGTATCCGATATGCAGCCATGGTGATGGCCACCGCCGCAGCGGAACTGACGAAGGCGACCAGGGCCAGGCACGATTCGTACGCAATCCAGTCATACGGGCTTCGAAACCTCGAAGACCACGGAGCGAGCCGATTCATCGCAGGGGAAACCAAGTTACCTGCGACGAGGGAGTAGAGGAGTATCGCTCCGAAATCCGCGCCAGACCAATTTGTTAGGCGCAAAATCGCAAAAAGTGCGAAGGCGACGACGAGGAACAATCCTTGATCCGAGAGAAATGCGCGGATGCGCACGAAGATGGGCGAGGGCTGGGCGCTGGGAGGAGACATGAGTTTTCCGCCAGAAATCGATCGCGGGACCCAGAGATGGAGAGGATGTTAGGGGTGGGGCGGTTCAAAGTCAACGGCACCCGCTCCGATTCGTCGAAATTACTTCGACTTTAGTACGGAATCAAGATACGTCGTCAGTTCCGAACTGGTCCAATCCTGCGGACCGATGATTTTGCGGTCGAGACGGCCTTTGCGGTCGATGATGTAAGTTTCTGGATACATTGTGGTGCCGTAGGAGAGGGCGATCTTCTTCGATGGGTCACGAAAGTTCGGAAAGCCAAGCTGATAAGTCCTCAAGAAATTGTCGTAGGCTGCTTGATCTTCGTCCAGGCTGATGCCTAGAACTGTGCCGCCGAGCGGAGCAATTCGGCGCTGCAGGGCATTAAGCGACGGAGCTTCGTCCACGCAGGGCGGGCACCATGTGGCCCAGAAATTAAGGAGGACCACTTGGCCACGAAGGTCAGAGAGGCGGGCGGGTTTACCGTCGAGAGTGAGCGCAAAGTCCTTTTCTGGCTGGCCGCGAAGGCTCGGCTCGCCCTGGCGATAGTCTGCACGGGCAAACATGTAGAGAAGCCCCGCGATGAAGATCAGGACCAGAGCGGTGTTTAGTTTTCGTTTCAATGAGCGGTTCCGGCATCTATAATAAGACATCCGCGAATTGAATGCCTGTTTTTGAGTCCCGCGGAGTAAACCCTACACTGTGGTCTCAGCCATCATTCCGGCACGAAATGAGGAAGCATCAATCGCGCGAACGGTTGAGTCAGTGGCAGCGCAGCCGGAGGTCGAAGAGGTCATCGTTGTCGACGACGGCTCGACGGACGCAACTCCTAGAATCTTGAGCGAGCTTGCGACGCGGTTGGCCAAGCTAAGGGTGATCCCGGCAGACTCGCTGCCTAGTGGATGGGTGGGAAAAAATCACGCCGCTGCCGTCGGAGCCGCTGCTGCGAAAGGGGACTGGCTGCTGTTCACGGACGCAGACACCTTTCACTTGCCGGGGGCGATGCGCCGAGCTCTGGCAGATGCAGCAGAGCACGGTGCAGCGCTGGTCTCGTATTCTCCGGAGCAGGAGATGGAGACATGGTGGGAGCGGGCTCTGATCCCGTTTGTGTATTGCAGACTGGCGGCGAGATTCTCGTTTGAGCGTGTGAGCGATCCTACTCTTCCCGATGCAGCCGCGAACGGACAACTCATTTTGGTGCGACGGGAGGTTTACGAGAAGCTGGGCGGCCACCAGGCGGTTCGCGGCGAGATTCTGGAGGATGTGGCTCTGGCCCGCCTTGTGAAAGCTGCGAAGTGCGGAGTTTATTTCACGGCTCCCGCAGGAGTCGTTCGGACGCGGATGTACAGAAGCTTTGGTGCGATGTGGGAGGGCTGGACAAAAAATCTCTTTCTGTTGATCGGTGGCACCACGGCGGCGGCATTCAAGGAACTGGCGACAATCACCCCTGTACTTGGGACTCTCCTCATCGTTTGGTTTGTTTGGTTCGGGTGGCGCGCCGGACAAGTTGACTGGGGGTGGGCGGTTGCGATGGGGGTCCTGATGCTTTCTTTTCGAGTGGCACGCTACGGGCGAGATCTTCATGAGAATCGCTATCCGCTACGATTCATCCAATATTACGTTCCTGCGGTGGGGCTGTATTCACTAATTCTTATCGTATCCTGGTGGAAGAATTTCCGTGGGCAAGTGGTGTGGAAGGGCCGGGGTTATCCGGCTGGCTTCCGAGCACGTTCTGGAACCTGAAGGTGGCGATGATACGGATTACGCGCAAGGTGGAGTTTTCGGCCGCGCATTTTTACTACAACCCAAAGTTCTCAGCGGAAGAAAACAAGCGCGTCTTCGGCAAATGTAGCAATACGCATGGACACGGACACAATTACACGCTCGAAGTGACGATTGCGGGAGAACCCGATCCGGCAACCGGCATGGTCCTTGACCTGAAAGAACTGAAGGACATTTTGCAGCGCGAAGTGGTGGAGCGAATGGACCATAAGCACTTGAATCATGAGGTGCCGGAACTCTCCGGCAAGATTCCTACATGCGAGAACGTTGCCGCGGTGATCTGGAATCTGCTTGAACCGAAGATTGTTCGGGGCAAGCTTGACCGGGTGAGGTTGTATGAGTCGGAGGACTTGTTTGCGGATTGCACGGCGGAAGGAAATGGCGTAAAGCCATGAGGACTTCGCTGACTCGCCGATACCGTTTCGCCGCGTCGCATCGCCTGCATTCGGCAGCTTTGAGCTTGGCAGAGAATGAACGAATCTACGGCAAGTGCAATAGCCCCTATGGGCATGGTCACAATTACACGGTGGAGGTGACGATTACTGGCCCGGTCGATCCAGACACGGGAATGATCGCTAACCTCGGCGAACTCGATCCGTTCGTGCAGCGAGAAGTAATCGAAGCGTTCGACTATAAGTATTTGAATGAGGACGTGCCGGGATTTCAAGCCGTGGTGCCGACAACAGAAAATGTTTGTCGTGAGATCTACCGGCGACTGGCAGGATTTCCAGCGGCGAACCTCGAGCGCGTTAGGATCGAAGAGACAAGCAAGAATAGTTTCGAATGCAGTGGGGAGCACTCGGAATGAAAAGCGGAGATAAGATGAGCGAGGCTACTGAAATCATCATTCCTGACACGCAGGGTGAGGAAACAATAGCGGACTTAGTGCGGAAGATGCTTGCGCTGATCGGAGAGGATCCGAATCGTGAAGGGTTGCGCCGTACACCGGAGCGATTCGAGAAAGCGTTCCGATATCTAACAAGTGGTTATCGGCAAGACCCTGAAAAGCTTCTTAATGGAGCAATGTTCAGCGTCTGTTACGACAACATGGTCGTCGTGAAAGACATTGAACTGTACAGTCTTTGCGAGCACCATCTGCTGCCATTCTTCGGGAAATGTCACGTGGCATACATTCCAAACAAGAAAGTGGTGGGGTTGAGCAAGATCGCGCGGCTTGTGAACATGTACGCGCGGAGATTGCAGATTCAGGAGCGCTTGACGAGCCAGATCGCAAAAGCAATTCAGGACAAACTATCGCCGGAGGGGGTAGGGGTTGTAATTGAGGCGCGGCATTTGTGCATGGTGATGCGCGGAGTGGAAAAACAGCACTCGTCAGCCATGACGAGCGCGATGCTCGGAGCGTTCCGCGAAAACAAACAGACCCGCGATGAATTTCTGTCGTTGATTAACCACGGCAAGGCGTAATGTGTGCAGTGCGTCGGCTTTGGAGCTCTCGGCCTCGCGCTTGCTGTTTGCCGCCAATTGTCCCTGGTTGGCGACCCCTCTCGAAAAAATCCTGAGTACAGCAAACCCGGTAGGCGGCCTACAGGATTCACTGTAAAACCCCTTTGCGCCGTACAGACGTTGTGCTACGATTTTTAGTGTCGAAAAGGAAATTGAGAGACAGCAGGGTACGGTTTTTCAGAGGGGGAGGGGCGAGCTGATGGAAGCAAAAGCAGAGGTTATCGAGCAGTTCCGGACGCATCCGAAGGACACTGGTTCACCGGAAGTGCAGATTGCATTGTTGAGCGAACGCATCAGCTACCTGACGACCCACCTCAAGTCCCACGCTAAGGATCACGCTTCTCGTCGCGGGTTGATCATGATGGTCAATAAGCGCCGAAGGCTGTTGGACTATCTGAACCGCCGCGACCCGGATCGGTACCGCGAGATTGTGGAACGACTCAGCTTACGCAAGTAGCGCTTTCCCGAGTGGTCTTCAGGCCGCGCTTGTCCCACCGCAGAAACCTCAAGTTGGTGCAGGGCTTTCGAGATGGATGCGGGAGTGTAGGATTGCGCCGTCGAAGTGTGTTCCTTCCTCAGAAGCAACTCTAGCGATTCCCTATTCGAATTTTGCACGAGAGCGGACTCTCGTATCTGAAATGGCGCACCCGAAGATTCGGGGCGCGAAGGATGTGATTAGATGTTTGAACGAGTAAGCGTCGAGGTCGGTGGACGCAAATTGACGTTTGAAACCGGCAAAATGGCGCGCCAGGCGCACGGTGCGGTTGTAGCGCGGTATGGCGACACGGTGGTGCTATCCACCGCCTGCATGGACAACAAGGCGACGGACAAAGACTTTCTGCCACTCACAGTGGACTATCGTGAGTACACCTATTCGGCGGGCAAGATTCCAGGAGGATTTTTCAAACGCGAGGGACGCCCTTCTGAGCGCGAGATTTTGACCTCGCGCCTGACGGATCGGCCGCTGCGGCCCCTCTTTCCTGAGGGCTACTCGACAGAGACGCAGATTGTTTCGATGGTGCTTTCGGCTGACAGCGAAAATGATCCCGACGTGATTGGATTGACGGCGGCTTCGGCGGCCCTATTCATTTCGAAGATTCCATTTGAGACGCCGATTGCCGCAGTACGCGTCGGATTGATTGATGGAAAGCTGATGGCGAATCCGACCGTGGCCGAGCAGAAGACCAGCCTGCTGAATATAGTGGTGGCAGGGTCGGAAGAAGCGATCGTGATGGTCGAGTCTGGTGCGCTCGAGGTCTCCGAGGATACGGTGGTAGATGCGCTCGAATTCGCGCACGCGGAAATTCGCAAGATCGTTGCGGCGATTCGAGAGCTTCAGAAACGTGTGAACCCCGAGAAGGTGAAGGTGACACCGCCGGCGTTCAACGAAGCACTGTACAACGAGATCAAGTCGAAGTATGGAGAGCGGCTGCGCGACGCCCTTGACACGGCGAAGCACCCCAAGAGCGAAAGCTACGGCTTGGTCGATACGATTAAGGCCGAGATTATGGCGTCGATTCCGGAGGATGACGAAGAGCGCCACAAACTCGCATATCGCGCGTTCGAGCGCCTCCGTGAGCGGATTTTCCGCGACGATATGCTGTTGCGACGGCGTCGTCCGGATGCTCGGGCCTTCGATCAAATTCGACAGATTACCTGTGAAGTAGGAGTTCTTCCTCGCGTTCACGGCTCGGCCCTATTTACGCGAGGCGAGACCCAGGCGCTTGCTACGGCGACTCTGGGGACCAAAGAGGACATGCAACGGCTGGACCTGCTTTTCGAAGATGAGGCGTTCAAGCGCTTCATGCTTCACTACAATTTCCCGCCATTTTCAGTGGGCGAGGTGAAATTCCTACGCGGGCCGGGACGCCGGGAAATCGGACACGGTGCTTTGGCCGAACGCGCGCTTGCAAATCTGCTTCCACCGGAAGCCGACTTTCCATATGCGATGCGAGTCGTATCGGACATCATGGAATCCAACGGTTCCTCTTCCATGGCGACGGTGTGCGGTGGATCGCTGGCGCTAATGGATGCGGGCGTACCGCTCAAATCCGCGTGTGCGGGCATTGCGATGGGTTTGGTGGTGGAAGGTGACAAGTACGCTATCCTTACCGACATCGCGGGCGCAGAGGATCACTATGGCGACATGGACTTCAAGGTTGCCGGTACGCGACAGGGAATCACGGCTCTCCAGATGGACATCAAGGTGTCGGGCGTGAGCGTTGCGATGATGCGTGAAGCGCTGGCGCAAGCGAAGAAGGCTCGCTTGGAAATTCTCGACATCATGGACCAGACAATTTCAACCGGGCGCGCGGAGATCTCGACATACGCTCCTCATCTCTACATGCTGAGCATTCCAACCGATAAGATTCGCGATTTGATCGGGCCCGGCGGCAAGAAGATCCGGTCGATCATCGAAGCGACGGGCGTGAAGATAGACGTGATGGATGACGGGAAGGTGCATGTGTTTGCAGCGAACGGACCCGCGGCAGAAGATGCGCTCAAGATGATTCGCGACGTGACCGCCACGGCCGAGATCGGCAAGACCTATCTTGGCAAGGTGGTGCGCATCGCGGAATTCGGAGCGTTCGTCGAGATTTTTCCGGGAACCGACGGTTTGCTGCACATCAGCGAAATTGCGGAGGCGAGGATTCGCTCGGTCCGCGACGAGTTGAAAGAGGGCGACCAGATTCTTGTAAAGGTGCTGGCTATCGAGGGAAACAAGATCCGGTTGAGCCGCAAGGCTGTATTGCGCGAACAGCGTGACAAGCAACAGCCACAGCAGAAGTCCGAGGCCGCCGGCTAGTCTCTTTCAATTGAGGAACGCAGGTTCGGGGAGGTGAGCGATCGCCTCCCCGTTTTTATTTTGTGGAAGGTGATTCTGTCTCAGGCGCGTCCTCGTCTTCGTAAAGTTCACTGGCGCGCTCGCCCTGAGCCGTGACAATCACGAAGCGGTAGCTTACGCGATGTTCCCGCCATAGCTCGCGAGGGAGAGACACGCGCAACTCGGTTGGGGAGATGAATTGGGTCGGAAGCTTGGTTTTTTCACCCTGGTCCGCGCTCGCGATGATTGAATCATTAGGCCGAAAATTGTTGCCGACTACCGCGACTTCTTCCCCGGGTGGACCGTCGGCGTTCATAAGAGGTAGCGGGCTAGGTGAGACTGCAAGGATGATCCCGCGAGGAGGCGGGGGCGGAAGCTTGGCTGTGGGAAGAATCTGAATATCGCGACTTTCTGATATTTGGAAACCGTTGCCGGAGTTTCGTACCCAAATGCGAATGGGCCCAGGCTCACTGTATGCGAGGTTCGAAAATCTCAGCTGGGATGTGGCTATATGAATCTCGAGCGCTTCAGGCGATAGATATTTTGGTGATATTACCAATGGCGGGTTCCGCGAAACATTTTCTTCGAAGGGATCTCGTCCGACTAGCACCACGCTCGCACGGGTAAAGCCGCCGCCGTGAAGGACCACCTTGGCCTCGACCCGATCCGAAGCATCCGCAGATAGTTGCGGTGGATCAAGACGGGTTAGTACCGGGCTTGCGCCGCTAGCTACATAAATGATTGTTTGGGCTCCTCCACCTACGGGAGTCTTCTGCTCTGTGCCGTTCAAAGGCAAGCCATTGCCTTGAGCCTCCTCGACTTCGTCAAGGTTAAACGGCCACAGTACGAGCTTGTGCGATGATGCCAGATACGACCACGGAATCGTGATGTGAATTTTATTGGTGTCGACGTAGTCGGTAGCCACAAACTCCCAGACTTTCCAAACATCTTCTTTCGGAGTCGGCTCTGCGAGTAGCACTTTGGTGCTAGGAGTGAAAAATCGGCCGTCGAGATCCACCGACATGGTCTCGGTGCCCGCGCGAACGCGCATAGGGTCGGATGTGAATGATGGTGGCACGTCACCTGCAACCGCTACTGACTGGGATTCTGTGTCGGCGTCATCGCAGCTGAGACCACAGGAACGGCGTGCGTCCGGATCAATAAGAGCGAAATCGAGCCGCGAGGGAGTCGGCGCCGAGGCGTCAGCCCATGTGGCTTCGCCGGTTTTCGCTACCTTTACTGGAATCTTTGCGAGCAAATCGGGTCGATCCCAAATCTCGATACGAGCGGATGTTACTCCCGAGGTGGTAGGCACGATTCGATATCGAAGTTGAACTGTCGGGCCAGCGGGATCTTTCTTGCGGCGGGATTTCAGCGAGGGAGGCTTGGGATTTTCGATTTCAATCACAGGATGTGGGCCGTCGAGCGACGCGCGCTGCGAGTCTGAAGACTTTTGCGCAAGCGCTATTGCAGGAAGCAAGATGGATAGGACGAACGCTCGTGCCACGACTTGTAATGCGGAAGTCCTCCGCCCAAAGCCCATCAGTTGACGCGCTCGATCCGTGCGCCAATTCCGCTGAGTTTTTCTTCGATGCGTTCGTAGCCGCGATCGATGTGATAGACGCGATCGATGTAGGTTGTATTTTCCGCCACAAGTGCCGCCAGCACTAGGGATGCGCTAGCCCTCAAATCGGATGCCGTGACGGGTGCGCCGCTGAGGCGGGTTGGGCCGGTGACGATTGCAAGATTGCCGTCTACGGCGATATTCGCACCCATGCGCGACATTTCGCTGGCGTGGAGATAACGGTTCTCAAAGACGGTCTCGCGAATGTGTGAAACGCCGTCGGCCTGCGTCGCAAGCGCCATAAATTGAGCCTGCATGTCCGTGGCGAAGCCGGGGTACTCCTGGGTCGTGACATCGGCTGCGACGAGCTTTCTAGCGGCTTTAACGCGTATCGCGTGGCTTCCCTCACAGCGGATTTCGACACCGCATTCCCGCAGCTTTTCAATGGTTGCGCCCAGGTGGCTCGGGTTGCAATTCTCCAGAAGCAATTCGCCCCCGGTAATCGCACCAGCGACGAGAAATGTGCCGGCTTCGATTCGGTCGGGAATCACTGCGTGGCTGACACCGTGAAGCCGTTCGACACCCTCAACGCGCAGAGTGGAAGTGCCCCGGCCTTCGATTTTCGCGCCCATCTTGGCGAGCAGGTCGACGAGGTCGGTTACTTCTGGTTCGAGCGCGCAGTTTTCGAGAATCGTTTCGCCTTCGGCGAGCACCGCGGCGGTCAGAATGTTCTCGGTGCCGGTTACGGTGATTTTTGGAAAGCGGAATGTCGCTCCTCGGAGGCGCTTGGCACGAGCTTCGACGTACCCGTGGTCGACTGAAATCTCCGCCCCTAGTCTTTCGAGGCCCTGAATATGCAAATCCACTGGACGCGCGCCGATGGCGCAGCCGCCGGGCATTGAAACGCGAGCATATCCAAATCGAGCAACAAGGGGGCCGAGAGTTAGTACCGAAGCGCGCATCGTCTTGACGAGCCCGTAAGGGGCCTCGGCGTGGGAAACAGCTTCCGCTTGGATGATGAACTGACTAGGCGGAATATCGGGGCTTTCAACGCGGCAGCGCATGTGAGCGAGCAGTTTGGCCATTGTAATGATGTCGCGGACCTTGGGGATGTTATGGACATGCATCGGCTCATTCGTGAGCAGGCAAGCGGCCATGGCGGGAAGTGCAGCATTCTTTGCGCCGCTGATTTGAACTTTTCCTTCGAGCCTTCGTCCGCCTTGGATTTTGAAACGGTCCACGCTACTTGCTCCTGCCCACTATTTGGGTCTTCAACGCTTTGGACGCCGCGAGAGCCGCGCCCACGTTTCCCCCAGATTTCTTTAGCAAAGACCTGGCAACTCGCGCGCTCGCTCCAGTCTTTAGCATAATAAGGGCCGCTGGCAGATCGTGTCCTGTTTGCCGCAGAGCGTGTTCGGCCGCAGACGAATCCACACCGGTGGCTTCCTCGAGAATGCGCGCTCCGCGTCGCCGTAACTTCTTATTGGTGAGCGCCACGTAGATCATCCAGTTGTCATACACGCGACCGAGGCGCACCATCGCAGTTGTTGAAAGCAAGTTGAGCACCATTTTCTGCGCCGTGCCCGCTTTCAGGCGTGTCGAACCAGCGATTACCTCCGAGCCCGTCTTAGGAACGATCGCAATTTTCACCCTGCGAGCGAGAGCCGACCTCGGGTTCGATGTGATCCCGATGGTAATGCTTCCGCGCCGCCGCGCGAACTCGATCGCGCCAAGAACATAAGGTGTCGCCCCGCTTGCCGCAAGCCCAACGACAACGTCTCGTTGCGAGAGACCCGACGTCGCGAGATCACGAGCACCGCTGGTTGCGGAATCTTCGGCCTCTTCGTTTGCTCCGCGCATCGTCCTTGCTCCGCCAGCAATCACCGCCTGAACCGATTCGGCTCGCGTCCCGAACGTTGGGGGACATTCAGCCGCGTCGAGGGCCGCAAGCCGGCCACTCGTTCCCGCCCCAACATAAAAAAGTCTACCGCCATTCGAAAGGCTGCCTACGATTGCATCAACTGCGCGAGCAATTTGGGGCAGTTCTTGCCGAACCGCCGCTGCCACGCGTTCGTCTTCGCGATTGATGATGCCAAGGATCTCGAGCGTCGATTTCTTGTCGAGCCCATGCGAGCGAGGATTTCTATCTTCGGTTCTGGATAGCTTCAACCTGTGCCTCAATGCGAACTTACAGTATACCGATACACTTGGTTGCAGTGACGCTGACAGAAAACAAGTCGCGCGATGATGCAAGGAAGCTATTGAGCGGCCGCCGGTGCTGAGGTAAAGCCCAAAGCCTCAAAAATCGCGTCATGCAGCTCGGGGCGTACCCGCCGGATCTTGATGTTGTCTGCGGACGGATTGACGCGATTCGTTAGCAGGATGATGAAAAGATTGCGTTCCGGATCTATCCACAGTGACGTGCCGGTGAATCCATAGTGACCAAAGGCCCGCGCCGAAAAAAAGCGCCCCGTGGCTGTCGGGTCAAGCGCAACATCCCAGCCCAGCGTGCGCGCGGAGTTGCCAATTGTTTGGTGTGCGGTGAATTCGGCGACCGTCGCGCGTGATATGACGCGGTGATGCGCGTAAATACCTCCATTCAAAATCATCTGCGCGAAGACAGCGATGTCCCCGGCAGTCGAAAATAAACCCGCATCACCTGCGATTCCGCCCATAGCCCAGGCATTCTGATCGTGAACTTCGCCTTGAATCAGGTGTTTGCGATAGCTCAGGTCATTCTCTGTGGGAGGAATGCTGGCGCGAAGGGAACGGGGAGGATTGAACAACGAATTCTTCATGTCGAGCGGCGAAAAGATTTCCTTTTGCGCGAATTCTGCCAGCGATTCACCCGTGAGGCGCTGGACGATTTCGCCAAGCAGGATGAATCCAAGATCGGAATACTCGATTTGCTTGCCAGGCTCATGAACAAGAGGTTCGGCCAATACGCGCGCGAGGATGGCGTCATGTCCTTGGGTCTCTCGATAGAAATCGCGGTGTGCAGGAAGGCCAGAATCATGCAGCAGGAGCATGCGCGGAGTGACGCGCGCGCGCCACGCAGGATTTGGATCACTCTTCGCAGCAGCGCTCCACTCCGGAAGCAGTCGCGAGAGCGGCGCATCAAGATCGAGCCGTTTCTGTTGCACGAGGATCATCACGGATGTCGTCGTGACGATCGGCTTCGTTAGCGACGCAAGATCGTAAATCGTATCCGCCCGGACCGGCGCAGCTTTCGCGTCGCGCGTAAACTTCCCGAATGGGTGTACCACGAGCTTGTTATCCAGACCCACCGCAAGAACTCCGCCCGGAAAGGCGCCATCGGCCACGGCCCGCTCGAGCAGCATATAAGCCGGCGCAAGGCGATTCGAGAGCGCCTGGGGAGCCGCTTCCAGGGTCATCGGATTCGCTGCCACCTGCATTCCGTCGCCGCGCTTCACGGTGTCGGGAACGGTTACCGGGATCCGGCCCTTGATCGCGGTTTGGCCGAATAGTGCGCGAACGGCAGCGCGCTGCGACACATCGTTCGTAGAGAATTCGCCGATCCAAGTTTTTGCAGTAGAGAAACTCGAAACTAGATAAGGACTGCCAAAAGCAAGCACGACACATGGCTTTCCGCTCGCGAGCATTTGATTGACGAAGGCCCGTTGATCGTCCGGGAAGCCGACATTGCCCTTGCGATCGGCGACTCGAACAAACAGTGCAGCAATCGCAATATCGTAGGAATCTGCCGGTGGCACTTTCAGCGTGCTGACATTGACGAATTGCGTATCGGCGCGAAGAGACTTGAGCGCATCCACTCGCCAGCGAATTTCGCTCTCGAGTGTCGCACTGGGATATGCATCTGGATCGGCAGAGAGTGAGACAAGCAGGACGCGCAGTGGACGCGCAGCATTCAGTGGCACGAGATTCTCGGAATTGCGGAGAAGAGTGACGCCGCGATCCGCGATCGCCTGTGCGTCCTCAGCAAATTTCGGCAGTCCGAATTTCTGATTTAGCCGCAGGATATCAACCAGGCGATCCTTGTCGAGTCCGAGTCGCGCCTTTGCTTGAAGAATTCGCCTGACCGACTCATCGATTCGTTTCTCTGAGAGCCTTCCCGATTTGACGGCGTTTTCAAGGCCTGCCAAAGCTGCGTCCGGCACTGGCGGCTGCAGGACGATATCCGCCCCGGCTTCGACTGCGCGAATGGCAGCTTCGTCCGGAGGGTACATCGACGTTACGCCGCCCATGTCCATTGCGTCGGTAACGATCAGCCCGCGAAATTTCATCTCATCGCGCAGGAGGCCCGTTAGGATGTTGCGCGAAAGCGACGCCGGGACTGCTGCGTCCGGTTCGAGCGCCCGCACTGCTAGATGTCCAGGCATGATCGAGCTAACGCCAGCAGAAATTGCGGCGTGGAAAGGCACGAGCTCGTTACTCTCGAGTTCCTTGCGATCATCCGGAACAACCGGCAGCGAAAGGTGCGAGTCGGTGGTCACATCGCCGTGGCCGGGAAAATGCTTTGCAGTCGCGAGCGCACCATTTTCTTCGATGCCACGAATGAATTGCGTGGCGAAATCAGCCACTTGTCGCGGATCCTCGCCGAACGCGCGGATGTTGATGATTGGATTCCCAGGATTGTCGTTAACATCGGCGTCGGGAGCGAAGATCCAGTGAATTCCGGCGGCACGGGCCTCAAGCGCGGTGTCCTTGCCAGCTGTGTAAGCAAGTTGTGGATTGTCCGTCGCGCCTATTGCCATCGCGGAAGGGAAGTTCGTTCCCTCATCGAGCCGCATGCCGGTGCCGCTTTCAAAATCCGCGCTGATCAGGAGCGGTACTTTGGAATGAGCCTGGAGAGCATTCGTAACGACGGCTGTGGGATACACCTGACTGCGCTCAATCCCCAGCGGGCCGCGAATGGTTCCGAGGATGAATCCTCCAACGTGATTGCCGTCTACCTGATGAAGCAAATCCTTGTATGCCGGGCTTTCCGTGGACTCAAAAACGCCGAAATAGTACGGCATCAACATCTGGCCGAGTTTTTCCCGGACGGTCATTTTTTTCAATGTGGCTTCAACCCACACTGAACTGGCGGTTGAGGCGCGAGTCTTCTTCGGCGAGGGCTTTTGGGAGCGGGCGGAAGGTGTCATGAGAAGGAGCAGCGCTATCGAGGAGAACCCGAGTATCCGGAACGAATCTCTTCGGGCGTTCCATGTTGACGACTGCATCCCGCGGCTGTATATAGCACACGGCTTCATGCGGCACAACCGAGCCTCCCAGCCGATGTTTCGTTTCCGTTTACTCTCATTTCTCCCGTTAATCGCCGGAGCGCTTTTGATTTTGGCGCTGAATTCTGAGAAAAACCCCTTTGTGCGCGCTCAAGCCTTCGTCGGCGACGACAACAAGACTGGCGATCATACCAAGCCAGGTATTGACGTGTTGAAGGCCGAGAAATTCTCGTCACTGCGTGGCAAGCGAATCGGGTTGATCACCAATCAGACAGGCCTTGATTCGTACGGCCACCGGACGATTGATCTTCTCGCGCGCGCTGAGGGAGTGAATCTGATTGCGATTTTTAGTCCGGAACATGGGATTGCCGGCGTGGCAGACGCGTCGGTTTCTAATCAAGCGGATGCCCCCACGGGACTGCCGATCTATAGCCTGTACGGTGCCACACGACGGCCTACGAGCGAGATGCTCCGCGGCATCGACATGCTCGTATTCGATATTCAAGACGCAGGAGTGCGTTTCTACACGTACATCACGACGATGGCATACTCAATGGAGGCAGCAGCCCAGCAGCACATCGCATTCGTCGTACTCGATCGGCCCAACCCGCTCGGCGGCGAAATTATTGAGGGTCCGGTGCTTGATCGTGAGCGGGCCTCCTTTGTCGGTTACTTTCCAATGCCCGTGCGATACGCGATGACAATGGGTGAGCTGGCGCAGATGTTCAATTCCGAAAATAAAATCGGCGCTGACCTTCACGTGGTTGCGATGCAAGATTGGCACCGGCGCGATTTCTATGACATGACGGGCCTTGCCTGGATCGCACCCTCGCCGGCGCTGCGCACTTTGCGTGAGAACTTTCTATATCCGGGCATCGAAATCCTGCAAGCAGCAGGCGTCTCTGTGGGGCGAGGCACACCAACTCCGTTTGAGCTGCTTGGTGCGCCCTGGATTGATTCAACTGCGCTAATGACCGAGTTGAATCGCCGCCAACTGAAGGGGGTGCGATTCGCGGCGACAGAGTTTACTCCAACAAGTGGTCTCTACAGTGGGGCGCTATGCAGAGGAGTCTCGGTCGACCTGCAGGATCGCGGTGCTTTTCGATCGGTTACGGCTGGTCTTCAGATTGCCTCAATTGTGCACAGCCTGTATCCCACGCAATTCCATCTGGAGAAAATGATCGAACTTCTTGGCTCGCAAACTACGGTTGATAGACTCGCGCGCGGCGAAGACCCAACGGAAATCGAAGCCGGATGGGCGGCTGATCTCGATAAATTTCAAACGATGCGTCAGAAGTATCTCTTGTACCATTGAGCCGTGCGGATTTGTTCACTCCTGCCGTCAGCGACAGAAATTCTCTACGCTCTAGGTCTCGGCGACGCCGTTGTCGGGGTGACGCATGAATGTGACTCTCCCCCTGAGGCAAGGAAGAAGCCGTTGCTGATTCGCCCGCGAGTCGATCCTCAAGCATCGCCCGCGGCAATCGATCGAGAAGTAACAGAGCTTGTTTCACGCGGCGAGAGCATCTACGCAGTGGACGCGGAGCTGCTTGCATCACTTGCTCCTGACCTCATTATTACGCAGGATCTTTGTCACGTTTGTGCCGCTTCGCCGGAGGATCTGGCTACCGCACTTACTCGTTTTTCGAAGAGACCCAGAATCCTTTCTCTAACGCCTCACTCGCTTGCGGATGTGTGGGAAGACATTCGCAGAATCGGCGAGGCGACCGGCCGGCGGCGAGATGCTCAGGGGCTGGCAATTACTCTCGCGCAAAGAGTTGCCGCAATCGAAATGAAGGTCGCGGGTGCTCCGATGCCGCGCGTCCTCTGTCTCGAATGGATGGTTCCGTTCTACATCGCCGGGCATTGGGTTCCGGAAATGGTGGTGAAGGCAGGAGGCGAGGACGTATTAGGATGTGTCGGCGAGCCGTCGTTTCGCGCGACAGCGGAGCAAATCGCAGAAACCGCTGCGGAGATCATTGTCGTGATGCCGTGCGGATACAGCTCGCGGCGCGCGGCAGAGGAATTCAATTCCAAAAGGCTGCCGTCAAGTTGGGATCAGCTGCCAGCGATACGCCACAGGTGCGTTTTTGCGGTTGACGCAAATAGTTATTTTTCGCGTCCGGGCCCACGACTCGCGGATGGGGTTGAACTCCTCGGGCACCTGTTTCACCCCCAACTCGTGCCATCGAATGTCCCCGGTGGAGCGTTTCAGAACCTCTAGCGGCCTTCGGTGGGCCTCTATTCAGTCGTCCGTCTGCTCCAATACCGATAAAAAATCAGACCGGTACACATCAAAGCTAGCCCGATTGACGAGCGCACAGGTCTCTGAATCCAAATGCTGATGGTCAGCGCTATTGCGCCAATCACAAAAATTAGCGGAATCGCCGGGTAGCCCCAAGTCTTGTAGGGCCGCGGCATATTAGGTTCCGAGCGGCGCAAGCGGAAGAGCGCGACAACAGCCAAACCGTAGAAAATCCACCCGGCAAAAATGAAGAGGGAAGTGAGGTCTTCGAATGTTCCTGTCAAAGCCATCACGCTTGCAAGACAGCACTGAAAAATCAGGGCGTTGCCAGGAGTCCGAAATTTAGGATGGATAGATCCTGCGAATCGAAAGAAGATTCCGTCTCGCGCCATCGCGTAATCAACACGAGCGCCGCTGAGGACCGACGAGTTCAAGGTGCCCAGCGCCGAAATCACCATGGCAAGTGTGACCCAGACGGCCGCGCCGCGGGCGGCGAAGCTTGCTACGACATCCGATGCGACGTGCTGGGACGCTGCAACGACATCGAACGGGAGTGCGTAGAAGCAAACCGCGCTAAAAACACTAAAGAGAACAATGACAAACGCAACTCCGCCAATCAGCGCGCGAGGAATGTTTCGCCCGGGCTCCCTGATTTCCGAGCCAACCAGGTTCAGGTCTTCCCAGCCATCAAACACCCATAGCGCCGCGGCTAGTGCCGCCAGAAAGCCCGTGGTCGTGCTCCAGGATAGCGAGGTCGGCCAAATCGGTTGGAAATTCGACGAGCGCCCGTGCGAGAGAAAGAACCCGAAGCCGATAATCGCAACGACCGAGGTAATTTTGATGATCGTAAGGCCGATCTGGACTTGTCCGCCGAGCCGTACCCCGAGATAGTTGATGAACGTCAGCAGGATGAGTGCGAGAACGGCAAGCGGTTGTGCCCACGTAAAGATAAATTCGGAATGATGCCCTGAGAAAAAAGGGAATTGTAAGTGGAGCGTGTACAGCGGCGCAGCGATAGACGGAAACAAAAAACCCACAAATCGCATCAAGCCGGCCGCAATTGATGCGGTGGATGCCGGACGGCCGACGATTGAATGTGTCCATCCAAATAGAAATCCCCACACGGGGCCAAATCCGCGCCGCAGGTATGCGTACTCGCCGCCGGCTTCCGGTATTTCCGCTCCGAGTTCGGCGAAACTAAGCGCGCCAAACATTGACAGCACTCCGCCGACGATCCACGCGGCAAACACCACTGCGGTGGAACCAGCCTCGCGAGCCATCTCCGCCGGCTTGAGAAAAATTCCCGTCCCGATCATCGTGCCGACGACGATCGCGGCGGCAGCCCAGGCGCCGAGTCCGCGAATCAATTCGAAGCGCTGTGTCGGCTTCGTTTCAGCAGAAATGGCGATAAATTTCTCCGTTGTTCAGAGAGTGACGCCTAACTCGGTGACGAATTTGACGTGAGCCGCGCCGTTTCGTCGGTGGCTATACTCGCCAGAGCGCCCACGAAGTAGGTAATCATCGTGCCGACAAAAACGTACCAGGTCCATGCTAGTGGCGTAAACCCCGCGACGCAGATCATGGACGCCAACCCAACTGCGAAGCCCACGAGCGCTCCAGTTTCATTTGCGCGCCGGTTCCACGTCCCCAGCAAAAATACGCCCAGCAAAGCCCCGTATGTAATCGAGGTGATTGTGAGACCAGCGACTAAAACTGGCCCCCAATGAATTAATCCGAGTAGCGCGAGAATCATGCCCCAGACAATCGTCATAATCCGCGAGCGCCCCAGCGGCTGTGTTCCTTGATCGGTTCGGCGCCGTCCGAGGTCTATGATGCTGGAGGAAGCCAACGAGTTCAACGAACCGCTGGCGTTTGACATCGCAATGGCAAAAATTGAAGCGAGCACGAGTCCGCTAAGGCCTACAGGCATGTGGTGAACGACGAATTGAGGGTAAAGGCGGTCGGGGTCATTGCCCGGATTCTGCAGCCCTCCGTGTTGAGCGAATACGAACAGCATCACGCCCAGCACGAGGAACAGGGAAAATTGCACGAATACGATCACGCCGCTGGTGAGCAATGCCGTCTTGCTGTCTTTCTCATTCCGCGCCGCGAGCAATCGCTGTACGAGTGTTTGATCCGTCCCGTGGCTCGCCATCGTGAGAAAAGTGCCGCCGAGAATGCCGGCCCAGAACGTGTAGCTCTTTGTGAGGCTAAACGCAAAGTCAAAAATTGTGAGCTTGCCGCCCGCCGCAGCCGCGACCCGAGTGACCTCCAGCCACCCACCTGGAATCTTGTGCAGCAGCAGCAAGAATGCCGCCACGGAGCCGGTAAGGTAGAGCGCGAATTGGATCACGTCGGTCCAGATCACAGCGCGCATCCCGCCTTCAAACGTGTAAAATAACGTGAGCAGCGCGATAATCAAGATTGAGATCCGTTCGCCCGTCCCGAACGCTACGCTCACGACCTTTCCGATGGCCGATATTCGAACGCCCTCCGCAAGCGCGCGAGTGACCAGGAACACCACCGCTGCCGCCGACCGCATTCGCGTGCCAAATCGCTTTTCCAGAAGCTGATAAGCCGTGTAGAATTCGCCTTGGAAATACTGCGGGATCAATACAACACACAGAATCACGCGCGCGACAAGATAGCCCAGCACGATTTGCAAGAATCCGAGGTTTCCGCCGTAAGCAATGCCGGGAGTGCTGATAATTGTGAGTGTCGAGGTCTCGGTGGCGACAATGGAGCATGCGATCGCCCACCAGGGCGCTGTCCGCCCGCCAAGAAAATAATCGCGCAGGCTGTTTTGACCGCGCCGGAAATACACGCCGAAAAGCGTGATACCTGCAAGGTAGAGAACGAGGATAGCGAGATCGATTGGGCTGATTTGCATCGCGCCCGTTTCTCATGAAGGCCGGCGGGTGGCGCGATGCTAACTGCCGTCTTCGAAGCCTGTCAAGTATAGCGAGGGTTGAATGCCGGAAGAAAAACACACAAACGCAGAATACTTCCTGGGGCTCGACGGCGGCGGGACGAAAACAGATTGCGTGCTCGTCGATGGTTTGGGCAAAACTCTCGCCCGTTCAACGGCGGGCCCATCGAATCCGATTCGTGCGGGTTACGCCAAGGCGTGGTTCACTCTCAGTGACGCAGCCGATGTAGTGCTCGAACATCATCACATCAAAGCCGGAGATATTCGTGGCATTTATGCCGGCATCGGCGGAGCAGGCAGAGATGTGGTTGCAAGGCGGATTGGTACCTTCCTCGAGAATGCATTTCCCCAAGCCGCGGTAACAGTCACAACAGACTTGGCAATCACACTGCAAGCGGCGGTAGGCGACGGCGAAGGACTAGTGCTGATAATCAGCACGGGGTCCGCTGCATACGGGCGAGACTCTACCGGGATTACGGCTCGCGCCGGCGGACGTGGCCCCTGGTTTAGCGATGAAGGGAGCGCGTTTGATATCGGCAGGCGTGCACTTGCTGCTGTGGTCCGCGCGGAGGAAAATCGTGGCCCCGAATCAGCGCTATCCGAACGCGTGCTGAAGTGGTTGGGCTGCTCGGAATGGAACCGCGTCTTAGATTGGGTTGTTAAAAATCCGGACGATGTATTCCCTCGAATTTTTCCCCTCGTCGCCGAGCTAGGAGACAAGGGGGATCCGGTCTGTGAGGCCATCCTGTCCAACGCAGCCGAGTCTCTCACGGAGCTCGTCGGCAGCGTACTTTCTCGGTTGAAATTGAACGATCGTGAGGTTCCGATCGCGAAAGCTGGCGGTGCAGTGGGTCGCAGTAAATTTTTTGATGCCGCGATTGACGAAGGTCTGAACCGCATAGCTCCCCGCGCGAAGTTGATTTCGCTTGCCATGAAACCCGCAGAAGCTGCGGCGCAGCTGGCGATCCGCTCAGGGCGACGTAAGGCCCATGCCGGATGACGCCGCCCTGGCCACGCAGCACGCGCGGTCAGCCAGTGCCGAAGAAATCAAAGTTCTGGTTCACGATGCCAACGAAGCGACTCTGCTTGCACTACTCGAGAATCCGAATTTCGACGAGCCTGATGTTATTGGCTTGCTTGAGCGATTAGATCTCTCTTCAAAACTCGTATCCGCTGTTGCCGGCGTTGGCAAATGGAATTCGAGCGAGCGCGTTCGCCTTCGCCTTGCGAGGCATCCCCGCACTCCCAGACGCATTGCGCTGGCGCTCCTGCGCCAGCTATTTCTCTTCGATTTGGTGAGCGTCAGTTTGCAGCCATCCGCTCCGGCAGACGTCCGTCGAGCGGCCGAAGGCATTATTCTCACGCGGATCCCCCATCTGCCGGTTGGGGAGAAATTGACTTTGGCGCGGCGCGGGCCATCAAGAATTGCAGGGGCCGTGTTGGCGGAAGGACATCCACAGGCAATCAAGTTGGCCCTCGGCAATGGCTTTCTTACCGAAAGCCAGGTATTGAAGATACTTGCGAAGCCGGACGTGCCTGAGCGGGTGGTGATCGCGATTGCGCAACACTCGAAGTGGTCTTGCCAGTACAATGTCCGGCTTGGATTGATGCGCAACGCTCACACACCGGTGCCCGTTGTCTTGGCAATGCTCCCAAATCTTACGATCCGTGATCTAAAGGAAATTGCAAAGCACGAGCCCTTGGCACCACATATGAAGAAGTACATCCAGGGAGAATTAAACCGGCGATCGACAGAAGAGCGGGATAATTTAGACTAGTCGCATGCAGCAGGATGCACGGAAACTCTATGGCTAAGAAATCGAGACAGATGCGCTGGATCGTGGTGCTTGGCGGTATCGCCTTCTTTGGCGTGCTCCTCTATTCCACTTTGCAGCAAACACAAAAAGAATACGAAGTCTGTGTAAACTTCAAAGACCGCTCCCATTGCGCCACCGCGCGCGGTTCAACCGCGGAAGAAGCAATTCGAAGTGCCCGAGACATCGATTGCGGCTTGATCACCAACGGGCGCGACGAAGTAATGGCTTGCAACGACGTCCAACCCGCGAGCGTCCGCCAAGTCAAGTAGCCGTCTCCGGCGGGGCTCTCGAATAGCTTTCCCTTAGGCTGTTCCGTGGAAGAGCGAGAGTAGGGCTTACTTCGTAGCAACCTTCAGGGCGACCGGCGTCCCAAGCATTCTCAAATAGGTCATCAGTTGAGCGCGATGATGAATCTCATGCTCGTTGATCCCGAATAGAATCACGGCAACCTTGCGACGAAAACCAAGCTGGGCATGAACTCGTTCCCCGTCAAAAGCAGTTTCGGGCAAGGCTGCCACAGCCTTGATAGTTTCCACGTGCACTCGCTCGATGTTCTTCAATTCGTCTTCAAGCGAGCCGGGAGCACCCATCACGGCGTGCAGTCCTTTTGGAACGCGAATCTCGTAATATGCGAAATCACCTTCAATCGCACACCGCCGAACGCCCTCTTCAGACACCCACAAATGCCGCAGCAATTCCCCTATACTGAGCGCCCCGTTTTCGGGCTTCCAGGCCATATCCTCGGGACGAATCATGCCAAATACGTCCCGGCTACGAGCCCGTATGGCTTCCTTTTGCTTTAGAAAAAATTGCGGGAGCGTCATTGGCCGATTATACGTCAGCCGTCACCTTGATTTCCGGTGTCTAATTTCAGCGGGCAGGCGTGTGCCCGAATTGACAGTTCATAAGGCACCGCTTAGCATGAATTATTGTTGGGGTCAGCGCGGACATAAACATGACGCGGTGTTTGAACTGTGGAGCGGATCGGAACGCGGATGTCTGCGAAGCTTGTGGACTAGGCTCTGTGGCTGCTGAATTTTCGCTTCGCAGCAAATTATTGAATCGCACTGCGCTTTTCCTGCTTGGTGCAATCGCATTTGTTGCGGCGAGCGGACGCTATCCTGCCCTCGATCTCGATGGGATCCTTATTTTCATCGGCGTGCTCTTTTTTTTGACGCTCGGGGTGGCAATTTGGGTCGAGCGACGCGCGCTTCGGCACGCGGAGGTCGAGGCCTTAAAACGGATCTACTACGGCCTGATTCCGATTCCGTGGTTGCTCGCTCTGTTGCTCTTGGCAAATGGTGCGCTTGACCACTCATCGCCGCAGATCCAAACTGCGCGAGTGGTCGGCAAGTTTGCAATGCGTGGCCCTGTTCCGAGCCGCAGACTAATCGTCAATTCTTGGCGTGAAGATAGACGCTTCGAGCGCGTCCCGGTAGACCCAAGCGATTTTGACCGCTTCGCAACCGGCGACGTCGTTGAAGTGCAAGTTAAGGGAGGGCTGGTTGGAATCCCGTGGGTTTCAGGTGTTTCGCGGCCTTGAGCATCAGAAATCGCCAATGACTATATTCTTGCCGGATTTTCTCGCTTAATGAATTCGCCCGCGCCGGCCTTTCCAACGAATTGGCCGTTCTCGATAAGTGTGCGGCCGCGGGACAGCACGACTTTCGGCGTGCCTTTTACCCGTATGCCTTCGAACATCGAATAATCCACGCGCATGTGGTGAGTCTTCGCGCTAATCACATGCTCCGCATTCGGGTCGAATACAACCAAATCAGCGTCTGAACCAATTGCAATCGTCCCCTTACGAGGATAAAGGCCAAAGAGCTTCGCAGGCGCGGTAGAAACGAGCTGAACGAAACGATTCGGCGAAAAACGGTTCCCATGCACGCCGCCGCTGTAGACCAGGCTCAGCCTGTGCTCGATTCCAGGACCACCATTCGGAATCTTGGTGAAATCATCTTTACCCAGTTCCTTCTGTTCTTTGAAGCAAAATGGGCAATGATCGGTTGAAACCACCTGCAGGTCGTCCTGCGCGAGCCCCTGCCAGAGCTTTTCCTGGTGCCACTTTTCGCGGAGAGGCGGAGTAAACACGTATTTCGCGCCTTCGAACCCGGGGGCGTCCATATTTTCCAGTGAAAGATAAAGATACTGCGGGCACGTTTCCGCGTAGGCCCTCAATCCGCGATCGCGTGCCTCGCGGACTTTCTCGAGCGCCTCATTGCACGATAAGTGCACGATGTAAACCGGCGCACCCGCCATCTCCGCAAGCGCGATGGCACGTGACGTTGCTTCCGCCTCGGCCGTGGTCGGGCGCGTCAGCGCATGATACTTCGGAGCTCGCTTTCCTTCGGCCAGCGCGCGCTGCACGATTACATCGATCACGCCGCCGTTCTCTGCATGCATACAGATCATGCCGCCGAAGTCTGCAGCGGCAGACATCGCGCGAAAGATCGACGCATCGTCAAGCATAAACACGCCGGGATAAGCCATGAACAGCTTGAAAGTGGGCACGCCTTCATGAACGAGCGTCTTCATTTCCTGCAGCTGCGCGTCGGGCAAATCCGTGATGATGCAATGAAAAGCATAGTCAATCACAGCCTTGCCGTCGGCCTTTTTCATCCAGGTATCGAAGGCTTGATGAAGCGTTTGGCCCTTGTATTGAATTGCAAAGTCGATCAGCGTGGTCGTGCCACCATGAGCCGCCGCCACCGTGCCCGATTCGAAGTCGTCAGCGCTCTTCGTACCGCCAAACGGCATATCAAGGTGTGTGTGGACGTCTATTCCGCCCGGCATCACATAGCAATGGGTAGCGTCGATAACTTTGCCCGCATTTTCCGTCGGTAAATCTTTGGCGATTGCCACGATTCGGCCACCAACAATGCCCAGATCGCTCGCATAGGTGTCGGTCGCAGTAACAACCGTACCGTTGCGAATCACCGTATCGAAGCGCATGTATCTTGGCCTCCTCGTGTCTCCTGCAGGGCGAGTAGATTACACCGCTTTTAGGCACATTGGCATCTGACAGAGAGGCGGATCCTCCGATGCGCTACCACGAGATCACTCCTTACCAGTCCGCATCAAGAGCAGGAAGGAACATGGAGACATCCTTGAGCAATCGCACTAGAATGACCTCTTTCCAAAAACTGAGCATTGACCTGAAATAATCCGATGAACCTACGCGAAACAGCTCCGCCTCTTTCGGCCGAACAATACGAAAAGAATTTCGCTGAGCTCGTGCCTCCGATGACGCCTAGCCAGGCTGCAATCGAGTCAGCACGATGCCTTTATTGTTTTGATGCGCCGTGCATACATGCCTGTCCGACACACATCGACGTCCCCACATTCATCAAGAAAATCAACACGGGTAACCTGCGAGGGTCGGCGCGTGTGATTCTGGAAGCGAACATTTTGGGGGCAAGTTGCGGGCGCGTTTGCCCTACAGAAGTATTGTGCGAAGGTGCGTGCGTAATGCACGAAAAAGGGCAGAAGCCGATCGAGATCGGCCGCTTGCAACGGCACGCCGTCGATTACGTACTCGATCGCAAGATTCAGCTGTTTCATGCGGGCAGGCCTAACGGGAAACGTATTGCTTGCATTGGCGCCGGGCCTGCTTCGCTCGCGTGCGCCGCCGAGCTTGCACAAGCCGGCTACCAGGTAACCATCTTCGATCGCAATGCCGTACCCGGCGGCTTGAATACTTACGGAATTGCCGCTTATAAGCTGCGGGCCGACGATTCGCTTCGCGAAGTCGAGCCGATACGCAAGCTCGGCGTCGAGTTTCAGCAGAATGCTGAAATTGGTTACGACTTGCCTTTCGCCCAGCTCGAAAAGGATTACAACGCAATCTTTATCGGCGTTGGTTTGGGCGAAACGTGGGATCTGGCCCTGCCCGGTGAAAACCTGGTCGGCGTCTGTGGTGCAATGGAATTTATTGAGGCCACCAAACTGCGCTCGTTCACTGAAGTGCCGGTCGGCCGCCGGATCGCCTGCATCGGGGCGGGGAACACAGCGATCGACGTCGTCACCGCCGCAAAGCGGCTCGGCTCCGACTCCGTTCACTTGATTTATCGGCGCGGCGAAAAAGAGATGCCGGCATTCAGTTACGAGTACGACCTTGCGAAACTGGACGGCATCCTTTTCCACTGGTACACCCAGCCAGTTCGGATTATCGGTGAAGAAGGCAAAGTTACGGGGATCGAATGCGTGCGGACTCGGCTCGATCAAGGAAACGGACGAGAGCGCGGGAAAGTGGTGCCGATTCCCGGCAGCGAATTCAAGATCGATGTGGACATGGTCATCCGCGCGATTGGCCAAAAGCCTGTGACCGATTTGTTCCGCACCATTGCGGGCATCGAAGTCCGCGACAACGGAACCATCGCTATCAACGAAAAGTATCACACGGGCGCGCAGAAGTATTTCGCGGGTGGTGACTGTACGAATGGTGGCAAAGAAGTTGTCGACGCGGTCGCGGAAGGTAAAGCAGCAGCACAAAGTATCGATGCATGGCTGGGCGCACCCCGTGCGAGGAATTGAGTTTCTGTGCAGCTTCCCGAAAGCCTCACCGACCGCCTGCCCTCACTAGAGGCTCTTGAGAACAATTGGGATCCGATTCCTAGATGGGCCCTCCTGGCTTGGTCGGGATTCTACCTTCTGTTTCTTTACCAGGCAGCACGGGGCAACGGCTTCCTACTACTGATGGATGGTGTTTTTGTTCCGATTCACGAAGGTGGGCATCTGCTCTTTCGGTTCTTCGGAGAATTTCTAAATATCGCGGGTGGCACGCTGCTCCAACTCGGTGTGCCGATCGCGTTGGCCATCTACTTTCTATTCCAGCGGCAGGCGCAGGGAGTTGCTTTCTGCATGTTTTTCTTCTTTGAGCAGTTTCTGCCGATTGCCACGTATATGGCGGACGCCCGGACGCAAGAGTTACCGCTACTAACGATCGGCGACGGCGATTACGTAATTCACGATTGGAACTATCTGTTCGGCAAATTTGGAATGTTGCAGCATGATGTTCAGATTGCGAGAACAGTCCGCTTCCTCGGATGGTTTGGGATGCTAAGCGTAGTCGGGTGGCTGATCTGGCGCGGCTTGAAGGACGTAAGTCGTTCGACGCAAGTGATTGCGAGGTGAAAGATGGCCGATTTACGTGTGAAACTGTGCGGCGTTGAATCGCCGAACCCCTTTTGGCTCGCCTCCGGGCCTCCCACAAACACCGGTGACCAGGTGATGCGCGCATTCGACGCCGGATGGGGCGGCGCCGTCTGGAAGACGATTGGCGAACCAATTCAGAACACATCATCGCGCTACGCTTCGATTGATCTGAACGGTGTAAAGATGATGGGCCTGAACAACATCGAACTCATCAGCGACCGCCCTATCGATGTAAATCTCCGCGAAATCGCAGAGGTCAAAAAGCGCTACCCGAAGCACCTTGTGATCGCCTCGTTGATGGTCGAATCGAAGCGCGAAACGTGGCACGACATCGTTCGCCGCGCCGAAGATGCCGGTTCCGACATGCTGGAACTCAATTTCGGCTGCCCGCACGGAATGAGCGAGCGAGGAATGGGCGCGGCCGTCGGACAGGTCCCGGAATACACGGAGATGATTACGTCGTGGGCCAAGGAAGTTGCAAAGACTCCGGTGATCTCAAAATTGACGCCCAACGTTACAGACATCACTCACATTGCGCTCGCCGCTCAACGCGGAGGCGCCGACGCTGTGAGCCTGATCAACACGATTAATTCTCTGATGAGCGTGAATCTTGAGACGTTCGCACCAGCCCCCAATGTAGCCGGTAAATCCTCGCACGGCGGTTACTGTGGCCCAGCGGTAAAACCGATCGCTCTGCATCTCGTTTCAAGCGTCGCGAAGAAAGTGAAGATTCCAATCGTCGGAATCGGGGGAATAGGTAACTGGATTGACGCGGCAGAACACATCGCACTCGGCGCCTCGACCGTTCAGGTCTGTACCGCCGCAATGCACTACGGTTTCCGCATCGTCGAAGATATGGCCGACGGCCTGACCGCCTACATGGACGACCACGGCTATCGCTCGATCGACGATTTTCGCGGCCGTGCCGTGGCGAACGTCTTGGACTGGGGCGATCTGGATCTCAATTACAAAATCGTCGCGAAGATTCACACCAATCTTTGCATCGGCTGCCAGCTCTGCTACGTCGCTTGTGAAGACGGTGCGCATCAGTGCATTGAACGCGCGCCCGCCAAGAATGGAAACGGTAAACACAACGCAAACGGAATGGAAGTTCACGTGCCCCGCATCATCGAAGAGGAATGCGTCGGTTGCAACTTGTGTGCGCTCGTGTGTCCGGTTGACGGCTGTATCACAATGCTGCCGATCGATAACGGCCTGCCCCCGATGTCCTGGAAACAGAAGATGGCCGGCGCAGTGGGCCCCGCCACCCCGCACGCCTGAATCGTTAATAAAAAGCTCGCAGGTCCGCCGGATGCGGCAACATTATTTCGAGTTCGCGTCCGTAATCGTTCAGCGTTAGCTTGATGCGTTCGGCAGGGCCGACGTCGCGCTCGATCCAGTCCTTCGTCGGAACTAATCGGTCGCTGGTGAAGAGATCCCCGCTTTCGAAATCAGCTCCTTGTGCTTGCAAATCGCTCGGCAGCACTTGATATACGGTCTTGGCTTTAATGTCCAGCGCAAGCCACCGATGTCCCAGAAGTATTAGGACGAGATTCGGTTTTTTTTGCGATTTATCCGGTTGGTAGACGGCCGTCTTTAGCGGTTGTTTATCATCGAGGTGCACTTGGCCTCGATCGATCGGCTTCCAGTGAATACGTCCGTCATCTTTGGCAGCTGCAGACAACGCGATACAGAAGATCAGGCAAACGAAACTATACGTGCGCCACACTTTCCCGCCGGTCAGTAGATGCTCGATTCGCGTTTGCGGCCGGTGTAGTCGATATACACGATTTTGAGGTCTGTATAGAAATCGAGCGCAGTGTTGCCTACTTCTTTCGGGCCAACGCTCGTCGCCTTGGTGCCGCCAAACGGAACGTGCGCCTCGCCGCCAACCGTTGGCGAATTCACGTGGGTCATGCCCGTTTGAATCTTGTCGACGAACTCGAAGATCTTGTTCGAGTCGGTCGAGTAAATCGCGCTCGTGAGCCCGTATCGGACGGAGTTAGCCACGTCCAGAGCCTCGTCAAAGCTCTTCACGCGAATCACGCTCAGCACCGGCCCAAAAATTTCATCCTGCGCGATAGCACTATCGGGCCCAACATGATCAAACACAGTAGGCGAAACAAACCACCCCTTGTCGTACTTCGCTCCCCTCAATCGTTCACCGCCACAAAGCAGCTTGGCTTCGTTCTTTCCGATTTCGATGTAGCGAAGAACGGTGTTCATCTGCGATTCGTCAACCGATGGACCCATCTCGATGCCGGGCTCGAGACCATCGCCCACTGAGAATTTCTTAGCGCGCTCCACCAGCATGGACACGAACTGATCTGCGACCTTCTCTTCGATCACCACTCGGCTCGTAGCGGTACAACGCTGCCCCGTAGAAGCAAATGCGCCAAAAAGCGTCGATTCCATAGCGAGGTGCAAATCCGCATCCGAAAGAACCACGATTGGATTCTTCCCGCCCATTTCGCACTGGCACTTCTTGAGCTGAAGCGCACCAGTTGCATAGAGCTGGCTGCCCACCTCGTTCGAACCCGTAAACGAAAGCCCGTGCACATGGGGATTTTGAACCAGTTCATCGCCCGTATCGCGCCCCGAGCCCATCACCAGATTCAGCACTCCGGGCGGAAGTCCCGCCTGCTCGAAGATCTCCACAACTTTCATCGCCGTAAGCGGCGTCAAAGTCGCCGGCTTGAATACCACCGTATTGCCGCACACAAGCGCGGGCGCAATTTTCCACACGGGAATCGCCACCGGAAAATTCCATGGCGTAATCACGCCTACCACACCGAGCGGCTGGCGAATCGTATACGAGAAATTCTTCGGCAATTCGCTCGGCAGCGTTTCGCCATTCAAGCGGCGCGCTTCTCCAGCCATGAATTCGGTGATGTTGATCGAGCGCTGCACCTCGCCGAGCGAATCCTTGAGCGCCTTGCCCTCTTCACGCGTCAGCAGCCGGGCCAGCTCTTCTTTCTGTTCCTCCATGATCCGAACGGCTTTGAACAATATCTTCCCGCGCGCAGGCGCAGGCGTATCCCGCCAGGCGGGAAAAGCCATTTTCGCCGCCGCGATCGCTTCCTTCATCTCTTGTCGCGTCGAAAGCGGAATGCGCGCAACCACTTCGTCAATACTTGCCGGATTGCGTCGCTCCACAATCTTCGGCGACTTCGATTCCACCCATTCGCCGTTGATGTAGTTTCTGCAAAGCGTCGTTATTTCTGTCGCTGTCGCCATGATCGCTTGTCCTTAAATAATCCTACGAAATATTATATGCGCACTTCGCTGAAACTCTTGTCGAGAAGCCGGATCCCCTCATCCACATCCGCCTTCGATATGTTCATCGGCGGAGCCATGCGAATGGTATTGCCCAGCAGGCCCCCTTTGCCGATCAGAAGCCCGTTCTTGCGCGCCGCCTCCATCACCTGCGTGGCCTCTTGCGCGGCCGGTTCTTTCGTCTGGCGATCCTTCACGAGTTCCAGAGCTTGCATCATGCCCATTCCGCGCACATCGCCAATCAGCGGATATTTTTCCTGCAGCTCTTCGAGCTTTTTGCGGAAATAGCCTCCCACCACAAAAGTATTCTCCCGCAGATTCTCTTCCTCGATCACTTCAATCACCGCGCGAACCGCCACCGACGTGACCGGATTCCCGCCAAAGGTCGAAATCGTGAGGCCCTGGAATTTGTCGGCAAGCTCGGCGGTGGTGATCGTCAAACCGACTGGCACTCCATTACCCATGCTTTTCGCTGAGGTGATGATGTCTGGCGTCACTTCCCACTGCTCGATGCCCCACCATTTCTTGCCTGTGCGTCCCCACCCGGTCTGCACTTCATCGGAGATGAATAACCCGCCATAATTCTTCACAATGCGATAGACGATCTTGAAATATTCCGGTGGCGGCGTGATGAAGCCGCCGACGCCTTGAATCGGTTCGGCGATGAACGCCGCAATCGAACCGCCCGTCGTGGTCTGAATTGTACTTTCGACGTCGTTCGCGCACGCCACGCCGCATTCGGGATACTTCAAGTGCAGCGGGCAACGGTAGCAGTAGGGGTTCACGGCGTGCGACACACCAACGCTGATCACACCCGACTTGCGCCAGGGCGCCTGCGCCGTGACGGACTTTGTCAGCGCCGAGCCGCCTGAATAGGCGTGACGCAAAGAAACAATGTCATAGCTCGGGCTAATCATGCGCGAAAGAAGGAGCGCGGCTTCATTCGCCTCCGTCCCAGAACTGGTAAAAAAACTCTTCTGCAATTTCCCGGGAGTTATCTGCGCCAGCTTCTCCGCCAGCGCAACCATGTGCTCGTTGGGAAATAGCGTGGAAGTATGCTGGAGCTTGTCCACTTGCTCTTTGATTTTCGACGTCACCTTCGGATTGCAGTGGCCCACGCCTATGGTCACGATGCCGCCAAAAAAATCCAGATACTTGTTGCCTTCGATGTCCCAGAGATATTGCATTGAAGCATGGTCCGCAACGAGAGGCTTCTGATAGTAGTTCGTGACCGCCGGCCAAATGAATTCTTTATGCTTGCGGACAATTTCGTCAGATCGTGTTTCAGTCATCTTAGGCGTGGTCGTCATTCAGTTGTCCATTCTCCAGGTGCAACTCTCTCGAACGTCCCTCAATTGGCTGCATCTGCTCGCGCTTGTGCCTGTGTGCGGGAAATCTCGCCATACGACTCCGGCCGGCGATCTCGGAAAAATTGCCAGGTGGCGCGTACCTGCGCGATTTCATCGAGGTCAATATCGTGCGTGAGCAGTTCGTCTTTGTCGCGGCTTGCCTGCGCAATAATCTTGCCGCGCGGACTGCAGAAATAGCTTTTTCCGTAGAATTCACCGATGTTCCATGGCGCCTCTTTTCCCACGCGGTTGATTGCGCCGACGAAATAACCGTTGGCAGCGGCGTGCGCGGGCTGTTCGAGCTCCCAAAGGTACTCACTCAGTCCGGCAACCGTGGCCGAGGGGTTGAATACAATTTCCGCGCCATTCAGTCCGAGAATCCGCGCACCCTCAGGGAAATGGCGGTCGTAGCAAATATAAACGCCCACCCGCGCAAATTTCGTGTCGAAAACAACGTATCCGGTATTGCCCGGGGTGAAATAGAACTTCTCCCAGAATCCCGGAGCAACCTGCGGAATGTGGTGCTTGCGATATTTGCCCAGATACTTGCCATCCGCGTCGATCACGGCAGCGGTGTTGAAGAAGAAGCCGGTCATCTCGCGCTCGTAAATCGGAACAATCATCACCATCCCGTGTTTCTTGGCCAGCTTTTTCATGCGCTCGGTGGTTGGACCGTCGGGAATCGGTTCGGTGAGCTCGTGCCATCTGATTTGCTGCTCGGCGCAAAAATACGGGCCGTTGAAAAGTTCCTGGAGGCAGACAATGTGCGTCTTCTTCTTGGCGGCAGCTTCGATCAGCTTCTCCGTCTTATCCAGCATCTTCTTGCTGATGTCCTTAATCGAGTATTTTTCGGGCGACCACTCGCAGTGAGTTTGAATGAGTCCACAGCGCACCAGCCGAGCCATCAGACACCTCCCAACAAGGTGCTCTACAAATCCAAAATGAAATTCGAAGAGCAAGTTTACCCCGTGGTGTCCAACGCGGCAAGCAACAGCGCGGCAATTCTGTTGACCCGGGGAGAAGCCGGCCCGACCAGATTTCGGCCGTTAAAAAACAGCGCGCCATCTCCTGCTTCCCGTATAATCCGGCGGGCGGACGAGTGGTGCGAATTCTGCAAAACACATTGCGCGGATTGGGGCGTATCTTTCCCGATTGCATCACGTTGAGCCAGGCGATCGCTTTCAATATGTTCCTGGCATTTTTTCCCGTATTGCTATTTCTTCTCGGCGTCCTAAGTAGCACTGCTTACTTTCACAACGCGGTTCGCGAAGTTCCGCAGAGGCTTACAACAATCCTGCCGCCCGGCAGCGATCAGATCGTCGTTCAGTATTTCGTTCGTAGAGGCCTTCATCCGCTCAAGTGGATAACGCTCGGTCTCGCTGGCGCGTTGCTTGCCGGCTCTCAAGTGATGGTTGGCTTTATCGAGGGATTCCGCCTTATTGAAGGCGATCTTCTCCGCCTCTCGTTTTGGCGACTTTATCTTCGCTCTACAATTTTGCTGACCCTGACGTCCGCGCCATTTCTCGCCGTGGTGGTCCTAACCGTCTTCGGCAAGCAAGCCCGCGGATGGCTTATCAAACGTATCGGGCTATCAACTCTGATTCATGCCCTCGGAGTCGTGGCCTATGTGGCAATCGTATTTCTCTTGGCCATGTGCGTTTTGGTGGTGATGTATCGCTTCGGACGCCCGGGAGAGCGAAGCTACAGGGAGGTGCTTCCTGGTGCATTGGTAGCCACGGTGCTCTGGTGGACTGCCGACATTTCCTTCGGTTTTTATGTGCGAAAGATGCCGTACGACGTTGTCTACGGCGGTTTGGCCGCTGCGATTGGTTTGCTTCTATGGATGTACCTCACCGCGATTGTTGTGTTGGTGGGGGCAGCGTACAACGCGGAGGCACGAGAATCGCTCCAGGTGCATCACAAGGGCCTAAGGATATGGGAGCGTGCATCGTGAAATTGCCTGCTCCGATTCGTCAGTCGATTGGCAGCGATTCCGATCCTTCAGGCGAAACGCGATGACTGAAATGCGAGTCGAGTGTTATGCGGGCCATCGCGCGGACGAGCGGCCGCTTCGATTTGTTTTCCACGGCCACGAATACGAAGTCCAGGATTTGGACGGCCAGTGGTACTCCCCGGATGCGACCTATTTCCGAGTGCGCGCCCAAGACGGGAACTTCTATGTCTTGCGCCACGATATTGGACAAGACTCGTGGACGCTCGACGGCTTTCGCGCCGCTCGGCACCACACTGAAACCTCCCTTCACTGACGCCTCCATAACCTAACTCAAATCAGAAAATCGGCCTATTTTCCTGCAACCGCCGCGGAGCCGCCGCGCCAGTTTGTAACCTAAGCTACAAGCGGGCCTTCATTCGCCACCTGCGCCGCGCCGATATAATCAGCTTAAGTACCCACTTCTGATGCAACTTTTGCGCCCCGCCGGGGTTCGTATTAGGTGATTCAGCTGAAAGTTCGTCTTCCGGGGGCGCTTGGATTAACGATGGTAAGCCGACCACCTGACCGATTGCGGCATCCGCGTACACGCATTGAAAGCGTGGCGGTCGGCAGCCTATGTCTCGCTGCTGCAATGATTCTCACCGCGGCACCTCAATCCAGCGCTGACAAGGCAAAGAAATCAGCCAAGCCCCCCGTAATCGCACTCGACAAGAAGTTCAAAGGCGCCTTACCAATCACCGAAGTCACAGCAGACCAAGCCACTCTGCATGCGCTCAATCGCCTGGGCTACGGCCCACGTCCCGGTGACGTCGAACGAATCCGTCAAATGGGCCTCGAGAGGTGGATTGACCAGCAGTTGCATCCCGAACGAATCGATGACGCAGCACTCGACCAGCGCCTCGATCAGTATTCCACGTTGAATCAGTCATCAACGAAGTTACTCGATGAATTTCCTCCGCCGGGGCAGGCCGTGAAGCGCGAAGGCGTGACGAAGGACGAGTACAAGGAAAAAATGGAACAAAAGCGCCAGGACGCGCTGGCGCAGATGCTGCCGACGGGGAACGAAAATTTCGACCGCGCCAACGATCAACTCGCAAAAATCCAAGGACCCAATCGCATCGTCGCCGAACTCTCCATGGCGAAAGTGGATCGTGCGGTCTACAGCCAAAGGCAGCTCGAAGCGGTGATGGAGGATTTCTGGTTCAACCATTTCAATGTCTTCGCGAACAAGGGCGCGGACAAATGGTTTGTCACCGCGTATGTGCGCGACACGATTCGTCCCCGCACCATGGGCAAGTTTCAGGATTTGCTCGTCGCTACGGCCAAGAGCCCGGCGATGCTTTTCTACCTCGACAACTGGATGAGCGCTGACCCGGCTGCCTTCAAACGCATGCAGGCGGAAATGCAAGCACGGCGCCAGCGCTACCAAGGAATCTTCATGGGAGCGCAGCAGCCTTCGCCCGGAACATTCCCTGGAAGGTCCCCGGTGCCCGGCGGAAAAGGCGCACCCCCAAAGAAAAAAGAGGACCGCGGGCTCAATGAGAATTACGGACGCGAGGTGATGGAACTACACACCGTAGGCGTAGATGGAGGCTACACGCAGCAGGACGTAATCGCGATGGCCGAGACGCTTACGGGCTGGACCGTTCACGAGCCGCGCAAAGACCCGGAATTCTTTTTCGACGAGCGCATCCACGCGCAGGGCAAGAAAGTTGTGATGGGCCGGACCTTCAACTACGGCGGGGAGAAGGACGGCGAAGAAGCGCTGAAGTTCCTGGCGAACCATCCCAGCACTGCGCGATTCATCTCCTCTGAACTCGCGCGTCATTTTGTCTCCGACAATCCGCCGCAGTCGCTAATCGACCGTATGGCGAAAAACTATGAATCGACCGGAGGCGACATTCGCAGCGTGCTCAAGACGATGATCTATTCGCCGGAATTCTGGTCGAAGGATGCATATCGTGCGAAAGTCAAGACTCCCCTTGAACTTGTCGCCAGCACCGCGCGCGCATTGGGCGCGGACGTGCCGGTTTCTTTGCCGCTCGCGCAATGGGTGGGACGGATGGGCGAGCCGCTATTCCTCTGTCAGCCGCCCACGGGGTACTCCGATAAATCCGAGACCTGGGTCAACACGGGTGCTCTCCTCAACCGATTGAATTTCGCCTTGACGTTTGCCGGCGACAAAATGGCCGGCACCTCGGTCGACCTGAAAACCCTGCTCGGCCAGCCTTCATCTTCCGACCCGAACACCGCGCTCGATCAGTCGATTCAGATTTTCTTGGCCGGCGATATCGCCGAATCAACAAGAAAGACGCTCGAATCGCGCTTGAACGACCCGCAAATTTTGCAGGCGCGTCTCGACGATCCCGTAAAGCAAGTAAACGAAGGATTGATCGCAGGCCTGGTTCTCGGCGCCCCGGAGTTTCAGCGGCGCTAAAGGCCCAGGAGAAACTGCCATGAACATTTCGCGGCGATATTTCATCAAGAACGGCGGCCTCGCAATGCTGGGAATGGCCGCCCTGCCAGCCTTCTTGCAACGTGCCGTTGCAGCCAGCGCAAAGCCGAACAAAAAGAAAATGGTCGTCCTATTTCAGCGTGGCGCGATGGACGGCCTCAACGTAGTCATCCCCTTCGGCGAGCGTAACTATTACAATCTGCGCCCGACCATCGCGATTCCAGAACCGCGGCGCAGCGACGCCGACGCAGTAATTGATTTGGACGGTTTCTTTGGATTGCATCCAAGCCTCGCTCCGCTAATGCCGATCTATCAGCGGCGCGAACTCGCGATCGTCCACGCAGTAGGCTCGCCCGATCCCACCCGCTCGCATTTCGACGCCCAGGACTTTATGGAATCAGGAACGCCCGGTAGGAAGGCAACCGACGACGGCTGGTTGAACCGCGCCATGCAATCAATGCCGGACGAAAAAGCAACGCCCTTTCGCGCCGTAGCATTTGGTCCCTATTTACCGCGCACGTTACAAGGAACAGCCCCAGCCGTCGCCATCCCAGATCTCAAGCAATTCAAAATGTACGGCCCGCAGCAAACCGTCGAAGGCGGCTTCGAAGCAATGTATGCGCAGACAGTCGATCAGGCCCTGCGCGGTGTCGGCCACGAAACATTCGAAGCCGTGGATCAACTCAAGAAAATCAATCCAGATAAATACCAGCCCGAGAATGGCGCTGCGTATCCCAAAAATCGTTTTGGACAAAGCCTGATGGAAATCGCCGAGCTATTCAAAGCCGATGTCGGCCTCGAAGTTGCTTTCCTCGATAGCGGCGGCTGGGACCATCACGTCAACGAAGGTGGCGCGCAAGGCCAACTCGCGAATCTGCTGCGCGACCTGGGGCAGGGAATTGCGGCGTTTCACCAGGACATGGGTGACCGTATGAGCGACGTGGTTTTCGTCAGCATGTCAGAGTTCGGACGCACCGCCCGCGAAAATGGAAATCGCGGCACCGATCACGGCCACGCCAATTGCATGTTCGTGATGGGAGGCGACGTCAAGGGAGGGCGAGTCTATTCGCGCTGGCCAGGCATGAGCGAAGGCCAGTTGCATGATGGGCGCGACCTTGCGGTGACCACGGATTATCGCAGCGTGCTCGGCGAAATTCTTTCAAGCCACATGCGTGACGAGAACTTAAAAACCGTTTTCCCCGGATTCGCCAACGATCCGAAGCAGTTTCTCGGAGTCGTGAACAGCTAATTCACCCAGCGTCCGCGATTATTTGCGAGACGCCACTACGGTTTTTGCCGTAGTAATAGCTTGTCCCACGTGCCGCTGCGTGTGCTCGGCAATATGAACCAGAATCCCACCGACCGTTGTCGGCAATCGCTTTTTCCCTACTACTCGTGGTTCCTCGAACCGATTTGCACGGAAAGCTCGCACGCGCGCCGCGGACTGCTCCAGCGCGTCCGCTAATTCCGCGAATAATTCATCGCGATCCGCGAGAGGATCATGCTCGCTACGAAGCGCGTCCATCTGCGCCTCGTCCAGTTCTTTTCCTTCTGCATATGTCAAACAAACGATCGATGCTGCGGTAGATATGTCGGATGTGGAATGCCACCGGCGGGAGATTCGCAGGCCGGGCGTTCATCTCAGCATTACTCAGGTCGCCACACCACTTGGCCAGGTCTTCTCTAGCCAGCTCAAGCGCGTGCAGCACGGCTCTCTGCACAGCCGCAACATCAGTAAGAGTTCCACGCAGCCAGGGTTCTGGAAGCTGAGACTCAGCCATCAACTCACATCACCACTGACTACGCCTTAATACGCATGCCGAAGAATGACCGATAGACAAAGGTGAACGAGACCAGAAAGAACGCCGCTGCAAGAATCTCCGTAAGCAGCGCATTCTGCGCCGTAAGCTCCACGGCCAGTTCCACCGCAAGAAGTCCAAATAGCGTCGTGAACTTGATCACCGGATTCAGGGCGACAGACGACGTGTCCTTGAACGGGTCGCCTACCGTATCGCCAACCACGGTTGCTGCATGGAGTTCCGTTCCTTTCTGCTTCATCTCCGTCTCGACGATCTTTTTCGCGTTATCCCAAGCCGCCCCGGCGTTCGCCATAAAAATTGCCTGGTAGAGCCCGAAAATCGCGATCGAAATCAAATAGCCAACAAAAAAGAAAGGGTCCACGAAAGCGAAAGCGAGCGTAGCAAAAAACACCGCAATGAAAATATTCAGCATGCCCTTCTGCGCATACTTCGTGCAGATCGCCACCACCTTCTTGCTGTCTTCAACGGACGCCTTCTCCACTCCTTCGAGCCGAATATTAGCCTTGATGAATTCGACGGCGCGATAAGCCCCGGTTGTCACAGCTTGCGTGGAAGCGCCTGTAAACCAGTAAATCATCGCCCCGCCGGTAATAAGCCCAAGGAAAAAAGGCGCGTGGAGCAAGGATAGCTTGTCGACGTTCACCGTAATGCCGTTCGTAAGCGCCATGATGATCGAGAAAATCATCGTCGTCGCACCGACAACGGCCGTGCCTATCAGCACAGGCTTCGCAGTAGCCTTGAACGTATTTCCAGCGCCGTCGTTTTCCTCCAGCAGCTCCTTCGCGCGCTCGAAATGTACGTCGACGTTGAAATCCCTCTTGAGCTCACCTTCGATTCCCGGAATTTGCTCGATCAGCGAAAGCTCATAAACGGACTGCGCGTTGTCCGTCACAGGGCCATACGAGTCCACCGCAATCGTCACCGGTCCCATGCCCAGAAAACCAAACGCGACCAGACCAAACGCAAACACCGGCTCAGCAATCATCAACGCGTGCAACCCCATCTGGCTGAAAAAATATGCAATGCTCATCAACGCAACCATCGCGAGTCCCAGGTAATATCCCGAAAAATTGCCAGCCACAAAACCCGAAAGAATTCCAAGCGATGCGCCGCCTTCTTCCGCCGAGCTGACCACTTCGCGCACATGCCGCGATTCAGTGGACGTGAACACCTTCACCAGCTCCGGAATCACCGCGCCGGCCAGCGTGCCGCAGGAAATAATCGTTGCGAGCTTCCACCACTGCGTGCTGTCATCGCCGAGCATCGGCACGATCAGGTAAGAAATCGCGTAGGTAAGCGCGATGGAAACAATGGAGGTAATCCATACCAGCGACGTCAACGGCGCTTCGAAATTCATCTTGTCCGCATGGGCGTATTTCGCTTTCGCAATGGCGCCGTTGATAAAGTATGCGCCCGCGCTCGACACCAGCATCGCAATACGCATCACGAAGATCCACACCAGCAGCTGAACCTGCACCACAGGATCTTTCACGCCCAGCAGAATGAACGTAATCAGCGCAACGCCGGTCACGCCGTAAGTCTCAAAGCCGTCAGCGCTCGGCCCCACCGAATCTCCCGCGTTGTCGCCGGTACAATCCGCAATCACACCGGGATTACGCGCATCATCTTCCTTGATCTTGAAAACAATCTTCATCAAGTCCGAGCCAATGTCCGCAATCTTCGTGAAGATTCCGCCGGCAATACGCAGAGCTGCAGCGCCCAGAGACTCACCAATCGCAAAGCCGATGAAGCAAGGCCCGGCATAATCGCGCGGAATGAAGAGCAGAATAATCAGCATCATCAGCAGCTCGACGCTGATCAGCATCATCCCGATGCTCATTCCCGCTTCGAGCGGAATCCGGTAGATCGGATACGGCTTGCCGCGCAAGCCGGCGAACGCAGTCCGCGAGTTAGCGAACGTGTTCACTCGAATTCCAAACCACGCTACCCCGTAGCTCCCCGCGATTCCCACCACGCTAAAAAGCAGAATGATGATCACGCGAATCGCCTCGTATTTCAGAAGCAATCCGAAATACAGCACGATCACCACGGCGATAAAACTCTCAAGAAGCAGCAAGAACTTGCCCTGGGTTACGAGGTACGTCTTGCACGTCTCATAGATGAGCTCGGAAATCTCGCGCATCGCGCGGTGCACCGGCAAATTCTTCAGCCGCGTATAAATGGTCAATCCGAAGATCAACCCAAAAATGCAGAACGCAATGCCGAAAAGAAGCAGTGTATGACCATCCACGCCAAGAAATTTCACCTGCGATAGATCAGGCAGTTTCAAATTCGCTTCGCCGCCAGGAGCCGCTCCTTCCTCCTGCCCGAATGCCGACAATGCGCCAAGCATCACAAATCCGGCGCCACCGCCGAGCGCCTTCGCAACCCGCCCGAACCGCGCGCGCCAATCCTCATGCCGAATCCGTCCGGTCAATCGAGCGCTCACACCTGTGAGACAACATGCCCCTGCATCTGCCGACATTCTTCCTCCGGAATAGGACTCCACGAGCGGGAGTCTAAGGGTCGCGAGAAACCTACAACTCCAAAACAACTTTTGTAGCAGGAATCGAGCCGTTCGTCAATAAACGAAGGCTACCCAACCGAGTGAATTGCGAGCTGTCGCCTGATTTTGGTCAAGGACTTCGAACGATCTTGGCAATCTCGTCGCCAAATTGCTGGAAATGCTTGATATTCCAAGTATAAAGAATCTGTGCCGAGGCCTTGAGCGCAGAATGCGCCAACAAGATGTCGTAAACGGTGCCGCCAAAAACTCGCGCCGCCGCAGTTCTTTCAAGAACTGCAAAATAGTCTTCGGGGGAAAGTGAAATGATCGCGAGACGATCTCGTATGTTCTGAACCAGCAATAAAACTTGATCACTGCTGATTCGATCCCGACCAGGCAATCGCATGACTACCGCGTAGAACTCAATGAGACTGTGAGCCGAACAACACCCGCTCTTCTTATCCGCGCGCAGAAAGGCAGCCAGGCTCCGCTCATGATGTACATGCTCTTCAACAAATGCAGGTATTAACACCGACGTGTCAAAAAACCATTTCAACGTTTCTTTCCCAGAATCAATTCCTCGCGGTCACGGCGAACTTCACGAATCGTCTTATCCACCGCTTCCTCGCCCAAGGGCTGGCCGGCCTGAAATACCCAAACTCCACTTTTCTTCTTAAGTGGAGAGTTGCCTCGAATCGGACGCAGAGTAATTTCCTCGCCTTTGGTATTCACTTCGAGCGAGTCTCCCGCCTCAAGTTGCAACTCATCGCGCAGCGGCTTGGGAAGAACGATTCGGCCTGCCTTATCGATTGTGAGTGTGCTTGTCATAATGAATGGTATTATACCATGGCATTTACCATCAATAAATGGCTGATGCCTGATTGGTTAGTAGCGTGCGGCGGAGTTACTCCGCCGGGGCCTTACGAAGGGGCACTTCAAAGAACACAAGAGGCTCGTTCCCGGGCGCGATCGACACGTCGGGCACATAGAGACTCGATCGGCTCGCGATAGAGAATTCATGGCTCACATCGAAATACAAAAAGCCGTGAATCGTAGCTTTCGGCGGTATCACGTCAGCATCAAGCGACAGCGGACGCAGCACCTCCGCTAGCTTTTCCGCCTTTTTGTCACCGATCTTCATTGGTAGCGGTAAGGGTATACGCTTTTGCTGTGGGTTGGCCGCACCAGCAGGATGCGCTATCAGTTGCGCCACCTCTTCCGCCCTGAGCCAGTCAACTTCCTGCCGCACCCCATTTTTGAGCGTGACCTCTAGCTGAACCGTCTCGAGGTTCACGCGCATCGGCTGATCGGAATCGTTGCGAAGAAATACCTCAATGGGCAGAACTCCCACATCGTGAGGATCCGCCTTCCCAAATTTGTCTTTCGTCCGCGCAGCTTCTGTATACGGATCGACCGACACGGTAAGGCCGCTGTGCTGATCGTGCGGTAACGGAGCAGGCGCGGCAGGCTTTGCGTCCGCAGACGATGCAGCACTCTGGCCGAACGCAGCTACGCAAAGAACAAGGAACGCAGCCGCAAGCACAGCGATCCCCAGGCGAGTTGATCCGCCTCGAAACTCGATGAATCTGCTGCGACGTGTCCGCAACCGAAGCTTCCATTTCATCGTGGGTTCCTGTCTTTTCAAAAGCTCAGATGTATTCGTCGCGTGGGAAGTTGTGCGCGACTCATACGCGTGCAACTATAATACCCGGCTCACAAGTAAGAAAGGACGAGAGCGTCGGCGCTGCGCCTCTGCAATGTATTTATTGTATCGTATCTTAACCGCTGTAGGAATGCTATTGCTTGCGCCCTATTTTGCGCTAAGAGGGTGGCGAAGTGGCGAACCGGCCAGCGCCTTGCAAGAGCGCCTCGGAATTATTCCGCGCGAAATTGCAGCCAGGGCTTCCATGGCAGCGAATACTGGCGGAGCGATATGGATCCATGCCGTGTCAGTCGGCGAAGTGCTGGCGTCGAAGCCCTTGGTCGAGGCTTTGAAACGCCAATTTCCAGGCCGCGCAGTATTTGTTTCCACAACCACGGAAACCGGCCGTCGCTTGGCCCGCACCCGCCTGCAATGTGCCGATGGCATCTTTTATTTTCCGCTCGATTGGGTCGTCCCGGTGCGAAAAGCCCTGAAGTCGATTCAACCGGCTCTCGTAATCATCATGGAAACCGAAATCTGGCCAAATTTTCTTCACGAGGCGCAGCGGCGGGGCATTCCTGTGATTTTCGCGAACGCGCGAATTTCTGAGCGCTCCTTCGCTCGATTCAATCAATGGAAATTCCTCGTCGGTGATTTTTTCGTTCGCACACTGCAAGATGCCGCCCAATTTCTCGCCCAATCGCCCGAAGATGCCAATCGGCTCGCCGCCATGGGCGCTCCCGAAACCCTCATCGAAGTCACGGGCAACCTGAAGTATGACGGTTCGCCTCCGGAGACCAGCCCGTTCGTCATTTGGCTAAAGAACCAGATTTCAACGCAGGAACGCTGGCCCGTCCTGGTGGCAGGAAGCGTGGTCGCCGAGGAGGAAGAGGCCGTGCTCGCAGCCTATGACATCGTTCAGCGCCAGTGGCGTCACGCTTTGCTTGTGTTGGCTCCGCGCAAGCCTGATCGCTTTACGGCAGCCGCGGAAATCGTGTCGGCGGGAGGCTGGGAAGTGGTGCGCCGAAGCAATCTCGACTTGAATTCGACTCTTAGCGAGAACGCCGACGTCCTGCTCCTCGATTCGATCGGCGAGCTCGCTGCGATTTACTCGCTCGCAGATGCGGCATTCGTCGGCGGTTCGCTTGTGCCCGCCGGTGGCCACAACATCCTCGAGCCGGCCTGGTTCTCGCGCCCACCGATTTTCGGCCCTTCGATGGAGAATTTTCAGGAGATGTCCGAAGCGTTCCTATCCGCCCGCGCCGGAATCCAAGTTTCTAGTGGAACTCAACTGGGCAAGGTCTGGGTGCAGTTGATCGAGGACGATGCGACTCGCGAACGGATGGGACGCGCAGCTTACGAGATTTCCGAGCGTAATCGCGGCGCCACGGAGCGCACGCTCGAACGAATAACCTCAACACTGAACGGTTCCGCCCAATCGTCATGAACCTGAAGGACTCACTTCTTTGGCCGCTGACAGTGCCATACGGCGCCATTTCGCGTCTCCGCTCCCGAGCCTACCGCGCAAGCATCTTCCAGCAGCAACGTCTCCCGGGCAACGTGATCAGCGTAGGCAATCTCACCACAGGCGGCACAGGAAAGACGCCTATGGTGATCTGGCTCGCCGAGCGGCTGGCGGCGGAAGGCAAAAGTGTCGGAATCCTAACGCGAGGTTACCGCGGCGAGACGGTATCGAAGCCTCATGCCACCAACACCGATGCCCAAGCCAAGCCAGCCGGCTCAACGTCAACAAGCGACGAAGTGCGCTTAATGCAAGCGCGGCTCGGAGACCGCGTCGCCTTCGGCGTGGGCGCAGACCGCTTCGCGCGCGGGCAGGAACTCGCAAACGGCGGCGTGAATTGGTTCATCCTCGATGACGGTTTTCAACATCTTCAACTCGCCCGCGACGTCGATATCGTGATGATCGATGCCACGAACCCATTCGGCGGCGGCCACTTGCTTCCAGCCGGCCGTTTGCGCGAGCCAAAGACGGCTCTAGCGAGAGCAAGCCTCATTGTCGTCACGCGCAGTTCGCACTCGCCTGCTGTGGAAGCAGCGGTGCAGAGGGAAACGAACGCCCCCATCTTCTACGCTCAAGCCGAACTTGATTCTGTCTATTCACCAAGCTCCGCGCCCCTCGAGGGTCACGAAGCGCGCGAACAGGACCTCTTCGCGTTTTGCGGCATTGGCAACCCCGCCGCTTTCGTCGCCGATTTACGCGGTTGGGGATTTCGAATTGTTGGCCACAGATTTTTCCCGGATCATCATCGCTACACGCTCGGAGACATCCGCGAAATCGAATCAGAGGCGCGAGCACTCGGGGCGGCCGGCCTTATCTGCACGGAAAAAGACAGATTCAATTGCCCATGCGACTCGCTGGCGATGAATTTATGGGTCTGCACGATATCGTTGCGCGTCGAACGTGAACAGGACTTCTGGCGCACAATGATCGCCGCAATCGAGTCCCGCAAATCCAGCTCAGCACGATAGTCTCGAACCGTCTCGCTCCTATCCGTGCCCAAGCTGATTTGCTGCCCTCCAGCGCGCTGTGATACGTTTCGGCTCGGCGCGTATCTCGCATTTATTCACGGTGGAGCTCCCTTGAGCCCGGCTCGCAAGACACCAAAGCATTCGACGAAGGACACAAACCACCCCGCGTTGGACGCCGCTGTAGATCTCACGCGGTTGCTTGATATCGTTTCGGCCTTTTCGAAGCAGACGATCTGCGTCGTCGGCGATTTTGTGCTCGATGAATTTGCCTCCTGCGAAATCTCCCGCGTCTCGCGCGAAGCCCCGGTGCTGATCCTGCGGCACCGCCGCACAGAAGCCTACCCAGGCGGCGCAGCCAACGCCGTCAACAACCTCGCAGATCTCGGTGCCCGCGTCCTTCCCGTCGGCGTGCTCGGAACAGATCCCGGCGGCCGCGCCATCCTCCACCATTTCCGCCGAAAACACATCAGCACCTCCGGCATCGTCACCGACCGCAACTGGCTCACCACCACCAAAACCCGCTTCCTCGCGGGCTGGACCCACACCACCGAGCAGCAGGTCCTCCGAGTAGATCGCGAGCCCACCGGCACGCTATCCGCCAGCCTGCAAACAGCCGTCGAACACAAAGCCCGCCGCCTCGCGAAACAATCTGACGCAGTCCTCGTTTCCGACTACGGTCTAGGCGCCGCCACTCCCGCCCTCGTTCGCAAGCTCGCAACAAATCGAATCATGCTCGATTCGCGCTACCGCCTCCGCGACTACGCCGCCGCAGGCGTCACCGCTGCGACTCCCAACGAGCCAGAGCTCGAAGCCGCGTATCAAACGCAAATTGGCAACGACATACGCCATCTTGACGAGCTCGGCGCGCGCGCCCTCCGCGAATTGGGCGCGGAAGCATTGGTCGTCACGCGCGGCAAAGACGGCATGGCAGTTTTCGAGAATGGTTCGCGGGGCAATCAGCACGCCCGCCACATTCCTATTTACGGCTCCGATGCGCCCGTTGACGTAACAGGCGCGGGCGACACCGTCATTGCAGTATTCACGCTCGCCGTCGCCGCGGGCGCTTCCTACTTTGAAGCAGCACATCTCGCCAACTACGCAGGCGGCATCGTGGTAATGAAGCGTCGCACCGCCACCGTCACCCGCGCTGAGCTTGGATCCACTCTCCGCCACGAGGCAACCGCGCAGCGTTAAACTCCGATGGATACCCGTGAAAAAATCCTCTCCCGCGATGGCCTCCACGCCGTGCTCGAAGAACACCGGCGCTCCGACCGGAAAATCGTCTTCGCAAATGGCGTCTTCGATCTCCTCCACGTCGGCCACATCCGCTATCTCCAGGGTGCGAAAGCCGAAGGCGACATCCTCGTCGTCGCGCTCAATTCCGATTCAAGCACCCAGCAGCGCAAAGGTCCCGGCCGCCCGGTGATGACCGAACGAGCCCGCGCGACGGTCGTAGCTGCGCTGGCCTCAGTCGACTACGTGATTATTTTCGACGAGCTCGACGTCAACCCGCTGCTCCGCGAATTTCAGCCGGACGTCCATGCAAAGGGCACCGACTACTCCGTGGACACCGTTCCCGAGCGCGAACTCGCGATTCTCCTCGGCATCCGTACCGCAATTTGCGGCGATCACAAAGATCATTCCACGCGCGACGTAATTGCGCGCATTCACCGCGAGCGCGATGCCTGATCGCAGCCTCGAAAAATCAGCCGACCGCCGCCCGCAGCACCGCTTTCTACTCGTGCGGCTTAGTTCTCTCGGTGACGTGATCCATGCCCTCCCCGCCGCTTCCGCTTTGCGCGACGCATTTCCGGAAGCCCGAATCGACTGGGTAATCGACGCGCGCTGGCAGCGACTGCTCGAAGGCAATCCTGACCTTAACGAAGTGATCGCCTTCGATCGCAAGCAAGCCGGTGCGCTCTCATCTTTAATTCGCAAGTTGCGCGCAGCCCAATACACGTGCGCCATCGATTTTCAGGGGCTGTACAAATCAGCGTTGCTGGCTCTCGCCTCAGGCGCTCCTCGTCGCATCGGTTTTCAAAGCAGCTACGCGCGCGAAGGCCTTGTCGCAGGGTTCTACACAGACCGTCTGAATCCGCGTGGGCCGCACAAGGTGGACCACAATCGCACGCTCGTCGAGCGCGCGGGAGCGCAGCTCGGTCCACCAAGGTTTCCTCTCGCCATTCGCCCGGACGACGACGAACTCGTGACGCGCGAGCTACAGAACCGCGGCGTGACCGATTTCTACGTCCTGAATCCGGGCGGCGGCTGGCTCTCGAAATGCTGGCCCGCCGAACGTTACGGCGAACTTCATCGCAAACTCGCGGAACGCCACGGCTGGCGCGGTATCGTCAGTTTTGGCCCAGGCGAAGACCGCCTAGCAAGCGAACTAATAAGCGCCGCCGGCAGCACGCCACCGCTTGAAATTCCGCTCGCGCTCGGTCCTCTCATGGCTCTTCTGCGCCGCGCGAAATTCATGGTATCCGCCGACACCGGTCCGCTGCATCTCGCCTCCGCTCTCGGCACGCCAGTGGTCGGCTTGTTCGGCCCCACCGATCCCGCCCGCAACGGCCCGTTCTCGCCAGGAGATATTTCCGTCCGAAATCCGCGCCACTCGATAACCACTTACGCTCGCGGCGCATCGTACTCTCCCGCGATGCTATCCATCACGTTGGACCAGGTTGTGGACGCGGTCGAACTCCGCATGCGCCGCGCTGATATGGGACTGCGCTGATGGCGCACACGCATCAAGCAAATCGCTTCTCACCAGCCACTCAATCGCAGCCGCGAAAATTCTGGATGCGCTGGCGCGTTCGCCTCGGCTATCCAGTGGCCATCATCTACTGGCTGCTCGCCACGCCCACATGGCGCTCCATCGCCTACGGAACGATCGTCGCAGCCTTGGGCCTTATGGTTCGTGCCGCAGCCGCAGGTTACCTACGCAAAGATCGCGAACTCGCCGTCACCGGCCCGTACGCACTCACCCGCAATCCGCTCTATCTGGGCAGCGCGATTCTCGCAGCCGGATTCGTAGTGGCCTCTCATTCCTGGATCGCCGGTTTATTGGTGAGCTTGTACTTCGGAATTTTCTATTACGCCGTGATGCGCAACGAGGAAGAAGATCTGCGCATGCGCTTCGGCGCAGATTTCAACGCCTACGCCTCCCGCGTCCCGCTTTTCGTCCCGAATCCCTTCGCGAGCAGAAAACCTCAATCTCCGGTGAACTCAGCGGCGAGTGGGGAAGCTAATGGAGGATTTTCCTGGGCGCAATACCGCCGCAATAGAGAATATCGAGCTTTACTTGGAGCCATCGCAGCAATGGCAATGGTCTGCCTGCGAATGTACATTCGCGCGCGCTTCGGATATTAAGCGCCAAGCCGAATGTCGCCGGTGAATTTACCGTAGCTCAGGTCCCTCCCGATCGCTTTTGGATCGGGATGACCTGAGGCCTTTGAATTTGCGGCGCACGATTCGGATATTGAATGGGGCGGGACTGACGATTCGTTACTGCAACCGGTAAACCGCGTGCATCACGCGCTGAAACCCCGGACGATACAGCAAATCGAACGCCCGCTCTTTCCCCGGAAACATCTCCAGCGCCACGCGCCGCGTAGCCGCCACCATCCCGGCCGCTTCCTCGGGCGTCAGATCGCCTGCAGCGATCGATTCGATCGTCAGCTGCACGAGGATTCGCAGCCTGCGGATACGCCGGCTTTCGTCGTCGATCTGGTCCTGTGTTGGGCGGGGAATAATTCCGTCTTCCGAAGTGGCCTGTGGCATTTCGCTAAATAGTATGGACTTCGATGCGCAATTCGCGCAATAGTACTCGGGAGCAGAAAAACTATGAGCCAAAGCGCAAAACCGGATCCGCATCACTCGCAGGAAAAAGTTGTCGTTGCTTACGCCGCAGGGAACGCCGAGGAAGCGATGGTCATTCGAGGCCTGCTCGCAAGCAATGGCATCGATTCGCCCGGATCTGCTTCCACCGATCCGTTTCCGATGAGCGAGCCGCTTGACGGCAGCCACGGCGTCGACGTGCTGGTTCTCGAATCCCAAGCCGATGAAGCGCGAAAACTAATCGCGGAATACGTGAAGGACAACGCTTCCTCTTCCTCAGATTCCGATGACTCCTCGAACCAATAATCCCGCGGTTACCGCTCTCGGAGACGAACCCAAATCCTCTTTCGATATTTTCAGTTCGGGTGTGATTCCGCGAAAGTCGTCACCGTCAAAGCATGTCCGTCCGTGAGCGCGGTCACGGCGCCATCTCGATCCGTGCGCAGCAAACGCACACCAGCCTGAGCGTAGCGCTCGACAGTCCCCGGGGCCGGATGACCGAAGGGATTCGCCTCGCCCGCCGAGACGACGGCCACTTTCGGCGCCACAGCAGCGACGAAATCGGGCGTGGACGACGTCTTACTGCCGTGATGCGGCACCTTCAGGAAATCGGCCGCAATCTCGGCGTCCTCTTTCACCAGCCGCTATTCGACTTTCTTCTGAATGTCTCCAGCCAACAGGAATCGCACGCTGCCATCTTCGAGCCGCAGCACAAGCGAATCGTCATTCGACGCTTCGTTGACCGGAGTCAAATCAGCAGGCCAGAGCACATTGCCAGTCACCCCGTCCCAATCGAATTTGCTGCCGCTCACTTCGTGTACCACGCGCACGCCACGCTCGCGCGCTTCCTTCAGGAGACTCTCAAACGCAACGGTTTCCTCGTCGCGGCCAATCCATAATTCTCCCACGCGGAAATTCTGCAAAACGCTGTGCAATCCATCGAGATGGTCGTGATGCGCATGCGTAAGCGCTACCACATCCAGATGCTTGATTCCACGCGATCAAAGATAAGGCGACACCACTTGCTCGCCCACATCGAGTCCTGAACGCTGCCCGCCAACCCATTCCGATCCCGGCTGCCCCCCGCCGTCAATCAACATCGTCCGGCCATCAGGAAACGCGGCGAATATCGAGTCGCCCTGCCCCACATCGAGCACGCTCACCTCCAGCTTGCCGCGATTCAATATCGGCGCGAAGGGATGTGTCGCGACGAGCGCTGTGAGCACGACGAGCGCAACTATGGCCGCCCATTCGAGCGGCCGAATCGGAGGGGCGAATTGGCGACGGGCAAAGCGATTGGCTCGGAGCGCCACCACGGCGCGCGCAGCAATGGCCACGCAAATGAGTGCAACGAAGAACGCCACTATCAGCCAATTGGGTGGCCCCGGAATGCGATACGAAAGGCGCGGCCATGCGCTGACCCACTTAACGATTGCGAGAAGCGATGGGCAAGAAAGCCAAGCATGCGCGCGAGCAGAAGAGACAAGCGCGCCCATACAAATGTCACGAGGAGCGTGAGAAAGCCGAGTGGTACGATCAGTCCGGTGAGAATCACCGCGGGAATATTGCTCAGCGGCCCCGCAAGGCTCACGCGATGAAAATCCTGAGCCAGGATCGGCATCATCCCCCACTGAATCACCACGGAAAGCAGCACGATCTCCCAGAGCCTGAGTCCAATGCTGACGGGAACCGCGACCAACGTGGACGCGCGTGAAGCAAAGCGCTTCGGCATTCGCACGGCGAGCCAGTTCGCAGCCGCTCGCATTTCAATCCGGAATTGAATCACCTTCGGCGAGTGCACGATGTCGCGCGTCACATCGCCCAGGTGCGCAAGACCAGCGCGATACGGCGCGCTCGTGCGATCCATCCACGGAAGCGCGAGCGCGGCAATCACTCCGGCCGCGAGAAATGAAAGCTCGAAGCTCGAATCCATCAGCAACGAAGGCTTCCAGAAAAGAATCACGAGCGCCGCGAGCGCAATTGTGTTGAGTAGCTCGACGCGCCGGAAAAAAGGCCGCGCGCATAGATAAAGCGCGACCATCAGGGCAGCGCGAAGAATTGGCGGGCGATCCTGCACCATCCCGACGTAAGCGGCGAGCGCCAGAAACGTCACGAGGCTCGAGGCGGCAACGGAGAATCGCAACTTGCGTCCCAGCCAGAAGAAAAACACCGCGAGCGCGCCGACGTGCAGCCCGGCCACAACGAGAACGTGATAAACCGCCGTCTTCTGAAATGCCGTGACTGTTTCCGAATCCACAAACGAGCGGTCGCCCAGCAGCATCGCTCGCAAAACCGCTTCACGATCGGCCTGGCCTGCGAACAGCATGTCAAGTCGCGCCAGCAGGTTGCCGCGCATTCGCGCTAGCCGTTGCAGCAGCGTCGGCGTCGGCCGGTCAACAAGACGCAGCAGTTCGCCGCTCTTCAACGACCCGATCAAATCAATTCTCTGGCGCGCGAGATAGCCGTGAATGTCGAACGCGCCCGGATCAAGAAAATTCCGAGGCGGCCGCGCGCGAACGAGGGCTTCGACCCGGTCACCCGCGCGAAACGTTTCGGCAATTTCAATCGGCTGCTTGGGATTGTTATAAATATTGGCACGCAGGCCGCCGCTTGCCGCGAGAACCTGGCCACCCGATTCCACCTGCTCGACGTCGATTTCGTATCGGCGGCCCCAGGGCATCACCAGCGGATCTTCTCGCAAGCGCCCTCGCCAGCGCAGCGGCTCGGTCAGGTCAATACGATTCGCCGCGAGCAGGCGCGTGACGTGATTCGCTGGCAGCACCGCTTGCTCGATTCCGAGTGCAAGGCCGCCAAGTGCCGTCCAAGCTGTGAGAGCACAGATGCCAGCCGCAAAAAGAAAATTGCGCCAGATGAGAATGCCGCCAGCGAGAATCGCTATCGCGGCAGCTGCCGCGTACGCCAACGGCTGATGCGGCCATCGCATGACGAGAGCGATGCCCGCCGCAAACGCGGCCGTGATCCACAGTGCGGGAAGCTTCATTCGCGCCGGCGAAGCCGGGTCACAGCCTCCATGTGAAATGTTTGCGGGAATAGATCGAAGAGATGCATGTCAACAATTTCGTAGCCGGCCGCAACCAAGACGGCGAGATCACGCGCGAGCGTCGGCGGCTCGCAGGAAACATACGCGATGCGAGCCGGCTGAATTCTTGCAAGACGGTCGAGCGCAGGGCGAGCCATTCCGTCGCGCGGCGGATCGAGCACCACGAATTCGGGTTTCTCTTTGAAGCGCTCGAGGAAGCGCTCCACGTCGGCCGCGCGCACCTCGATCGTGCCTCCGCGAGCGTTCGTTTCAAGGTCGCGCGCTCCGGCGGGATTCGCCTCGACGGCGATCACGCGGCTGAATTTCTTCGCAAGCGCGGTCGCGAAGAGCCCCACGCCGGCGAAAAGATCGAGCGCGAGACGCCCGCCTTCATCTCGGTCGACGACGTCACGGGCAAGCTCGTCGACGAGCGAATTGTTGACCTGGAAAAAAGAAAAGTGGCCAACGCGAAACGTCTGGCCTTCAGCCTCGTATTCAATGAATCCTGGGCCGAAGAGCTCCATTCGCTCTTTGCCGGGATCGTGGAAAAGCAGGCTCTCGATCTCCGGTACGAGCCCGCGAATCTTCTCGGCAAGTTCCGCGGCTCGCGGAGGGAATCCGGCGAATGTAGCAGTGAGTAGCAGCTTGGAATCGGCCGCATTCGAGAAGGCCTCGAATTCGCGCAATTGGCGCGGCAGCGCACCAGCCGCGAGCGCGTCGCGGAGCGCGAGTAGCGTCTTGAGAAGCAGCGGCGAAAGAATCGGGCAATCGTGCACAGCGCAGAGCGCCGTTGAGTTTGCGCGGAAGTAGCCGATGCCGAGCTTGTCGAGATCGGCCGGCGATGCCTCGTCCGCAGAAGAATCTTTGAGCGGCCGAACTTTCCACTGCGCGCGATTGCGATAATTCCACGGGTTCGAAGCGTGAACCGCGATGTCGCCGGGCCACTCAATGCGGCCGATGCGGCGAAGCGTCTCGCGCAGGATTTCTGTTTTGTACTTGAGCTGTGCTTCGTAGGGAATGTGCTGATAATCGCAGCCGCCGCAGACGCCAAAATGCTGGCAGCGCGGCGCGATGCGTTCCGGCGAAACATCGAGCACGCGTTCGAGGCGCGCGCGAATGAATTTCTTCTTCTGTTCGGTAGGCAGGATCGCCGCGCGTTCGGCAGGCAGCACGAATGGAACGAAAACCGTCGAGCCCTCATGATGCGCGAGGCCTTCGCCACCGTAGATGAGCTTTTCGATTGTTACGTCCATTGTAGGCATCGGTGTGTGCGCTGTACGGCTACGTGAGATAAAAAAGGCTCAGCCGCGGAACCTCGAATAATTCGTAAAGACGCTTCTGAATGTATTGGCGTTCCAGCTGAGCGAGCTGGTCAGCGGACATCTTACGCCGGTAGGGGGCCAGCGAGCGATCCATTTCGCGGCGGATCGCGAGCATCGCTTCTTCGTCGGCGTCAGAGGAAAGCGCGGCGCTGAGCTTTTCTTCGAGCACTGTGAGGCGGCGCTCGAGATCTTCGAGATCGAGCGCCGATGGCGATTCGAGCAGCGTGCGTGCCTCGTCGAGCCGTTTTGCGGTGTCGTCGAGTCGAATTGCAAGCGCTGCATTTGTAGAGCGCCTCTTTTCTGCCACGGCGCGCAAGCGCCCCGCGTTGCGCTCGAAGTATTTTTTCAGCTCATCACGCGAGAAGGGTTCGGCGGCAGGTTGCGTGCGCTTGACCTCGGGGCCCGAGCCTGCCGCCGCTTCGCTTGCTTCTTCGGCGGCATCGAGAACCGCGTCGACGCAATAAGCGAGACTCTTCAGCTGACGTCCGCCGGCAGCGCGGCGCGAGCGCGACCAGCTCTCGAAGGCGCGATCGATTCCTTTCAGCACCGCTTCGAGAGGGACGCCCGCTTTCTGCCAGGTTTCGACGATGGCCCAATCGAGCGGCGAGACGAGAAGATGCGCGCCGCGTTTGCGCCAAAAATATTCTTCAATCTCCGTGAAATAGTTGAAGTAGTTGAAAGTTTCCATGAAAGCTGCGAGCCCGGTCAGATCCTCGTTAGGTCTTTGTCAGGTCCTCGTCAGGTCCGAGGGCGCAACGTAGAGATTTTTTTCGGCGCGGCGCCGCTGCTGCGCTCTTGCGTACCGGGTTGATTGCGTTCCCAGATGATGCGGAGGCCTTCGAGGGTGAGGTATTCGTCCACGGTTTCGATGTGGCGCGACGCCCCGCCGATCAGGCTGGCCTGGCCGCCTGTGGCGATCACTTTCGTTTTTGCGCCCATCACTGCTTTCATGCGCTCGAGGATGCCGTCAACCATGTCGGTGTAGCCGTAGAAAAGGCCGGACTGCATCGAGGCAGCGGTGTTGGTGCCGATGATTTTGCCGGGATCTTTGATCTCGACACGGAAGAGGCGTGCGGCGCGGCCAAAGAGAGCGTCGGCGGAAATGCCGATGCCGGGGCAGAGGACGCCGCCGAGATATTCGCCGCGTGCTGAGACTGCGTCGAAATTAATCGCGGTGCCAAAATCGACGACGATGCAGGGGCCGCCGTATTTATCGAAGGCGGCGACGCTGTTGACGATGCGGTCGGCGCCGACTTCCTGCGGGTTGTCGTATTGGACGGGCATGCCGGTCTTGATGCCCGGCTCAACGAAAAGCGCTTTCTTGCTGAAGTAACGCTCGGCCATTCCGGCTAGCGTCGAATTCAGAGGAGGCACGACGGAGCTGATGATGACGCCGCCGATTTCGCGGGGCTCGAGGTTGGCGAGGGTGAAGAGGTCGCGCGTGAGGATGCCGTATTCGTCGATGGTTTGGTCGCGCGCGGTGGTGAGGCGCCAGTGCGCTACGAGTTCGAGGCCGCGGAAAACGCCGAGGACTGTGTTGGTGTTGCCGACGTCGAGCGTGAGAAGCATCAGGGCACCTCGCTGACGTCGCCCGAGAGAATCAGTTCGGTGCCGCGGCCGTCATCGCGGCCATTGTCACGTTTAACGCGCAGGACGCCGCTCGGTTCGAGTCCCGCTGTGATTCCGGTGAAGGTTTCGGTGGCGGTGGAAATTTTCACGTGCTTGCCTTTGAAGTACGTTGAGACTTCGGCGAAACGCCGGAGGATGGGCTCGGCTCCTTCGGCGATGAATTGATTGTAGTAGCGGTCGAGGTGACGCAGCAACCGAATCAGAAGCTGAAGGCGCGAATGCGGTTTGCCCGTTTCGATGCGAAGCGACGTGCCGATATCGGCGAGTTCGGCGGGCATTTTCGTTTGGTTCACGTTGATGCCAATGCCGATGACGGCGTAATGGACGCGATCGGGCTCGGCGTGCATTTCGGTGAGAATGCCAGAAAATTTTCTGCCGCCGAAGAGCAAGTCGTTGGGCCAGCGGATATCGAGGTTGTGGACAGCGTTCTTTTCCGGATTCGCGCTAGCGATTTCTTCGGCGCACGCATCGCGAGCGGCGAGGCCGGCGACGAGAGTGAGAAGCGGCGCGTAGGCGGGCGGGATTCGCGGGCGGAGGAGCACTGTGCAATGAATGCCGGCGGATTTTTCCGAAAGCCATTTGCGACCGGCGCGGCCGCGTCCGGCGGTTTGTTCTTCGGCGAGGACGACGGCGCCGTGTGGCTCGCCGGCTTCGCCAAGTTGCATGGCCACGTTGTTGGTGGAATCGATCTTGAAGAAATGATAGATGCGCCGCGCGAACGCTGTTCCCGCGAGTTGGTTGCTGAGAAGCTGCGGCGCGAGGATATCGGGGACGCGCTCGATGTGATAGCCGGTGGCGGCGTGTCCTTTGACGCGGACGCCGAGAGCGCGCAGCTTTTCGATCCAGCGCCAGACCTGCTGGCGAGAGACGCCGATTTCCTGGGCGATTTTTGCGCCGCTGATGACGATGGTGGAATTTTCGGCGAGGAGGGCGAGCAGCGCGTCGATGCGGCGGTCGGTGGTGCCGGGAAGAGTGGCCATGCGCGCGGTGGGCATTGGGAGCAGGGAAGCATACTTGAGGCGAGCGGGCGGCACAAGAAAGGCGTGAGCTGTGACTTGTAACTCGTGACTTGTGAACGGCGGAGCGGGGGCGAGCCAGAGATTCGCGACGTGTGACTCGAGACGCCCGCCAGCGTCGTGCGATGAAAAACGGATCTCGAAAGTGGCGTTGTTGTCCCGATTAGAATTTCGTAGTGTGGTGTGTTTGTTGAGGTTACAGGAAATTTTAATCGCGGTGTCTCGATCAGGTGGGAAGTGATGAGTGACCTTTCGCAGGAACCAAATCCGCGCGGGGCAAGTGAGTGACGAGTGACAGGTAAATTCGAGCGCGATACAGGCGAATTGGAGTGGAAAATCGCCGAAAATTTGCGATTAGAAAATTGCATGTGATTGGTTTTGCAGCCCGTTAGCTGGAGTTCTAATTCCAGATTTGCGATTAGGATCTGGAGGTTGTCGGCCTGAGGCTCGAAGCTGGAACGGAGCGAGAATGCGCGAAACGAAATTGCCATCCGTTCGCGATTAGAAATTTGCAACTGGCCGGAATGCCTGCTACTTAGCTTGAATCTTAATCGCGCATTCTCGATTAGAGGCTTGCGCCGCCGGGGCAGAGGTACACCTCGGCCGATTCCCAATTTGGGAACGGTGCTACGGTCCGAGTTTTGCCATGTTCGCATAGCTCAACGGTGACGGTAGCATAGTGATTAACAGGGTTCAACAGTTTTCTCTTCGCGATAGGCGACTCAGAATAATAAAATTGAACAGGTGAGGCCCCTCATGCGGTTGAAATCGACGTTTGCGCCTCTGGGGTTGGTCCGTCGAAGGTGAATCATGACGAATAACGCCTACGCGGAACAATGGAAGGAGATGAGAAGTCTTCGCCGGCGACTGGTGTTTTATTTCTTGATTGGTCCCACTGGTTTTGCACTCAACCACTTTTTCATTGACCCCACGAACCGAGCTACCACAGGCCTTAAGATATTCACTCTCGTGTGGCTTTCGTTTGGTATTTTGACAGCGATTCAATACTCGAACGTGCGGTGTCCCCGATGCGGAAAGCCCTGGCGGGGAGATTTCCTCCACCGAATCGGGCCCGGGTACCTGTTCCTGGCCCGTCAATGTCCCAACTGCGGCCTAGAAAGGGATGCATAGATTTTGTTCGGACTGAGCGGGTGGTCCACCCGCCCATGGTACCGATCATTTTTTCCCTTCGCGGCTGCGCTTATCGCGCGGTATGCTTTCGCCGTCGCTGCTCGCTCTCCCTCATCATTTCGCTGATATCCGCCGCCGGCCGTATCTCGATTGATCCACATTTCAACTTCACTCCCGGAGATTGGGAAATGAGCTGAATTGCGTGATTCAGATCTCGCACTTCCAGCACCTGAATTCCACCCAAATACTCCTTCGTTTCCGCGTACGGACCGTCGGTCACTGCAACTTTTCCGTTCTTCCAACACACGGTCACCGCTGTGTTGGCGGGCTGAAGCGGTTCCTCGACGACCAAATGTCCGTTCTTGCGCAGTTCGTCGTTGTAACTGAAACATTCGTCCAGCACGGTGTTGCGCTCGCTCTCCGACATGTTTTCGAACTTGCCGGGCTCGAGATAGCCCAAACAGATGTATTTCATTGGGTCCTCGGTGCTTCCTATGACTCCTTGTTTCGTGTGGTTCCAGTGACGAAAGCTTTGCGCAGCGCGGACTTCCAGCTCGCGCTGAATTGTCGGGCGACTTCGGCATCCGGCACGAGGATGTCAAATCCATGAAAGGCACCACGCACGACCAAGAGTTCGGTGGCGACTCCGGCATGGACGAGCCGCCGCGCATACTCCATGTCTTCTTCGACGAACAGGTCGATAGAACCGACGCCGATCCAGGCAGGCGGTAGGCCGGCGACACTGGCTACCCGGGCGGGTACGGCAGCTACCGGCACCTTGGGCGAACCCGCCGGAACACCGAGCAGCGAGCTCCAGGCAAAACGATTGGCGCTCGCAGTCCACATGAATTGGCCAATGGCGGGTGGTGCTGGGTGGGAGCTGCCCGTTCGGTCGTCCAGCTGGGGGTAGATGAGCAACTGGAAGACGATGGGAACTTCGTTGCGGTCGCGCGCGTGAATAGCAAGGCTCGCAGCGTGGCCGCCACCCGCGCTCTGACCTCCCACGGCAATCCTGGAGCGATCGATGCCGAGCTCCGCCGCATGGGCATGGGCCCATTTGAGCGCGGCGTAGTTGTCCTCAAGCGCGCCGGGATAGCGCGTCTCCGGAGCCAGCCGGTAGTCCACCGCGACGACGACGCAACGGCAATCGGTCGCGATCTCCTGGATCCGGGGCATCAACACGGGATCAGGCATCATGAAGCCGCCGCCATGTATAAAAAGCAATAACGGCTTGTCTTTATCCAACGGCGCAGGATCAACGACCCAGAGACGAACCTCGGGTGCTCCGGGCGGCCCGGGGATATGCCGCTCCACGGGCTGCGGCGCGGGAGCAGGTAACGGGGGCATGCCGGGCATTTGCCGGAACTTGCCGACCAGCTCCGCTGAGATGTCAAAGGCGGGGAACTGCTTGAGCGTCGGAAGAAGTTCCGGATCGACGAGGGAATATGGATCCGCGACCGCCGGCAAAGTTTCTGAGCGCTCAGCCTCCGCCAGCGGAGCTGCAGGAGCGAGTCCCAAAGCCAGACCAAAGCCGGCGGTGCGGATAGCGAAGTCGCGACGAGTGAGTTGATTTCTCATTTGAGTAGAAGGCGACTCGCCTTGCATCGTTTCCTCCTCCACGGACGAGCCGTAGCCAGGGTGTTTACTTGCTGCCGCCGGGTTCTTGTTCCGGAGCCGGGAAGAAAAGAAGCTCGCGCACCTCGCCCACCGCATCGCTGGAGATCGCACCCTTGCGCGCCCACGCCAGTGCCTCGTCCATATTGGCGCACTCCAATATCCAAAATCCGCCCATGTGCTCCTTGGTCTCGGTGTACGGTCCATCGGTGACGAGCACCTTGCCGTCGGGCTTCCTCCGCAGCGTCTTCGCGCTGCCGGGCGGGGCAATGCCGCAGGCGAACTTCCTGATGCCGGCAGCAATGAGTTCGCGGTTGACCGCGTGGATCTGTTCGACCATCGCTTCGGTTACGCTGGACGGGTCGAAGTTGTCGGGCAGGTAACTAGCTACCAGATATTGTGGCATCACTTTTTCTCCTTGGTTTCTGTGGCTTGTCCCCGATGACCCGTTTCCTGTTCACGCAGGACCCGTAGCTCATCGTTCTCTCGTCCTATAGTCGTTGAGGAGAGGGAAAATCGACAGCCCTTCCAAACTTTTATTTCAGCTGCCGAATCCGCTCCTGCAGGAATTGCCGCTCGGGTTCCTGTTGGGTCAGGGCCAGCGCTTTCTCGTAAGAGGACCGGGCCTCAGCCGTCCTGCCCAGCCTGCGGCACATATCCGCGCGCGCTGAATGCGCCAGATAATAATTTGCCAGTTCGCCATGTTCCAGCACCGCGTCAATATGCGTCAGGCCGGCCTCTGGGCCATCGCGCATCGCAAGGGCCACGGCACGATTCAGCTGTACCACGGGCGAAGGCTGAATTCGTGCCAGTTGATCGTAAATCGCGACAATCTGTCCCCAGTCGGTCGCCGCGACCGATTCCGCTTCCGCGTGCACGGCCGCAATCGCAGCCTGCAGTGTGTAGGCGCCGAAGCGGCGCGACTTCAGCGCTTTCTCCAGCAATGCCACTCCCTCGGCGATCTGCTCGCGGTTCCACAGCGAGCGATCCTGGTGTTCCAGCAGAATCAGCTCTCCGGTCGGCGAGCTTCTCGCTGCGCGGCGAGATGCCTGCAGCAACATCAGGGAAAGCAACCCAGTCGCTTCCGGTTCTGGCCGGAGTTCGACCAGCAACCGGCCCAGTCGAATCGCTTCGCCAGTTAGCTCGGCGCGCGTTACTTCCGCTCCGGCCGCAGCGGAATAGCCCTCATTAAAGACGAGATAGACCACCTGAAGCACCCCGTCCAGTCGTTCCGGCAATTCCTGCGCCGTCGGCACTTCATAGGGAATCTTTGTCTCTCGAATCTTTGCCTTGGCGCGCACAATGCGCTGCGCCAGCGTAGCCGGAGTGGTCAGGAAGGCCTTCGCGATCTCCTCGGTTGTGAGCCCGCACACTTGACGCAAGGTGAGCGCCACGCGCGCTTCCGGCGCGAGAGATGGATGGCAGCAGGTAAAAATCAGGCGCAGTCTGTCGTCTTCAAGGCCTTCATCCTCAAGGCCATCATCCTTAAGACTGTCCTCTTCGTTGGAGCTTTTCGCCGAACTCGATTGCGCTTCGAGATATCGCACCAGCTCGTTTTGCGACGCATCGAATCTTGCCCGTCGACGCAGAGTATCGATCGCCTTGAATCGCGCCGTCGAAATCAACCACGGCCGCGGGTTGCCGGGTACTCCACTTCTCGGCCACACGCTCAGCGCAGCCGCAAAGGCTTCGTGCATCGCCTCCTCGGCAAGATCAAAATCACCGAGCAAGCGGATCAGAGTTGCCAGGATTCGTCCCGAATCCACGCGATAAAGGGAGTCGAGCAATTCGCGTATCTGCTCGGTGGAGCGTTCGGACATGACGACGACGTTAGCAAACCAGCTACCGCGAATCAATTTAGCAAACGTCAGCAAACGGCGGATCGATGCAAAGTGCCCAGGCCCCGGCGGTTCGTAATTTGGCGTCGAGATTAAGTCAAGTAGGCAACCTGCAAAGAGAGATCCCTCCACTTCGGTCGGGATGACAGGCTTATGGCTTCGACGAAAGAGCCAACTTCTCGCTGTTCGCGCGGCTACTCGGGGATGTTGAAGTCGAAGACGCGGCCGCTGGCGGCGCCGCCCGAGGAAGAGGAGACGCGACCTGAGGACATGTTGGCCTGAGAGCCTGTGCCCATAAAGAAGGCGTATTCGCCGGGCTTGAGGTCTTCGTTGAGGGTGATTTTGTACATTCTGATGCCGACGTGTTCGGATGAGCAGGAAACTTCCTTGTCTTTTTTCACGCCGGATTTGCCGCCGCCGATGCCGCCGAAAGAGCCAACCTGGAATTCGCGGCGGTCGCCTTTCTTCTGGAGTTTGATCAGCGCATAGTCGGCGGCGCTCGAGCCATCGGGAACATACAAGTAAAAAATCGGGCGGCGATCCTTCACGTGATTTTTCGAGGTGGGGCCTTCGATGACGGCGTCCCAGTGTTGGCCGCGAATGCCGTCGGTGGCGAAGCTGGCGGCGCGTCCGCCGGCTTTTGTGCGCGAGAGGGCGGCGCCTTCGATGAAGACGAAGGTGGGGCCATCTTTCCAGTAGACGCCGACTTCCGGAGGCGGAAAATTCGGGTCGAGGGTCATGGGGGCGGCGGTGGTGACCACGGGTGGAGGCGGCGGAGCGGGGTTGATCATCACTTTGATGACGGCGTCGGAGACGTTGGCGGCTTTCAGGGCTTCGAGGCCGTCGACGGAGGTGTCGAATTTGGAGGCGTCGGCGCCGGTGGCGCTGCGGATTTTGGCGATGATCACGTCGTCGGAGAGGTTGAGGCTGGTCATTTCGATGATGTCTTGATTGGTGAGGCGCTTGGCGGGTTCTTGCGGCCAGGCCGTGGGGAGAGCGAGAAGCACGATCACGCACAGTGCGAGGGGCCGGAAGATTCTCATGTGGCTCCTGATGGGGTGCTCGGTTTCGGAACTGTGTTGCTGGCGATTATATAACGAGGCGGGCAGTTCGGCGTTGGCGCGTTGTGGGAAGAGTGGCGAATTAGGAAGCGACGGCGAAAGACAACATCAAAGGCGCCGGCGGGAGAACAGCGGTGCAGCGTCGAATCGTCCCGCCGCACCGAAACACCCCTGAACCACTTCCAATTCCTGCCGATACAAAGAGACAGTATGAGCGCAATCAGAACCGAGCCCCGAACCGCCATGATGGCAGTGGTCGAAGTCTCCTGGGAGGACCAATTCGGCACACGCCATACTTCCGCCGCCAAGCTCGAAGACACCTCGCCCTCCGGCGCCTGCCTGCGCGTGAAAGTTCCGGTCGCCGTCGGCTCTGCCATGCGAGTGAACTCATACCGCGAACGCTTCTCCGGCACCGCACGCTACTGCCGCACTGACCGCCGAGACTTCGTCGTTGGTGTTCAGAAAGACAAAAATGTAAATCGGTTTCTAATGGACGTAGTCGCCCCGAATTTATCGCCAGCTGTTCCAGCCCGGAACACCCCTATCGCAGCCGCTCGTGAAGAGGTTCGTCAAGAAATTCGTGAAGAAGTCCGCGACATGCCCCACGAAGAAAATCGACAGCGTCTCGAATTGCCAAGGGAGAGCCAAAATCCGGCCGCGCCTGCCGTTCGAGCGCGACCCTCAATAGCCGTCATGCCCAGTCGCGATGCGGTCTCTGTCATGAATAACAGTTCCGCGACGCAAACAACTTTCAATCGTCAGCTTTCGCACAATGAATCCACCGATTCGCCCGCTCCGGCTCGATTCCAGTTTCAATCGCCTCGATCCGGAAATCCAAAGGGAAGGGAAAACATGCCAAATAAATGGTCAGATCTCGCACCCTGGCGCCAGAAGCAAGCCGGCAAAGAAAACGACGCCTCCGCAGGCGACGCCCAAGTGACGCCTGCTTCCAGCCGACAAGGCTTTGAGCCGTCAGCCCGGGACGAGAAGTCAAAATCGAACTCGAATCCCGCCGCACTCACCGAAGCTAACGGCGACGCGAATCCAATCCACAACTCACCGGGCGATCTCCTCTCCATGGACGACATCTACCGCGCCGCAGGAATTCTCGCGCCGCGAATGGGTTACAGCATTCGCAAAGTGGCGGACATGCTCGCCAGCGATCACCTCCGCGGGGTATCCGACGAAATGAAGCGCGCCTCCGTCCTCATGGCGCTTGACGCCGCCGGCATTTCAGTCGACGAAGTGCTTCGCGACGCCGCCATGCGCCAGTCCGCAATCAACTGCTACGAGTCCGACCAGTGGGAACATTTCGAAGAATACTGGGCCGCCAAAGCCGCCGAGAATTCGCATATACAATCAGAACTCGAGCGCATCACCGCTCAGTTCCAGGAACGGATCAAACGCAATCTCGATGAAATCGCTCGCGAAAAAGTGATTTTCGCGACGTGGCAAACCATGAAGCAGCAGGAAGCCCAGCGCATCGGCGAAGCCGCGGGAATCTGCTCGAAACCGTCCCTCGAAGAAACTTTCGACGAACTGCAACGCGCGCCGCGCGCTCTAGTCGCCACCGCCAAGCCGGCCTAACGCAAGTCGCCGCGAGCGGTTGTCATCCGGAATGTGCACCATCATTCTTCAGTACGGGCACGGCACGCCGTGCCCGATCGCCCGAACAGCTCGCGCGTGCCGGCTCACCAAAACTCAACTAACACATGGGCTTTGTGACACGCGAACACATCGTCTATATATCAAACCCGCCTGATTCCGCCCCGCACCAATCACTTTCGAAGCACGCCTGATTGACGCCAGTCATTCCCACGATAGAATGACGGGCGGATTCGAGCTCCAGGAGAAAGTGCTTCCAGGCAATGGCCCGCCAAACGTCTCAACCAAACGACAAGCAGAAAATCATTAAACACTATGACGTCATAAGTCCCTACTATCGCTCCCTCTGGGGCGAGCATATCCATCACGGCTATTGGATTCGAGGAGATGAGTCAAAAGAAAAAGCCCAGCTTCAGCTCATCGAACATCTCGCTCAGCGCGCCAATGTGCGACACGGTTCGGATATCCTGGATATTGGTTGCGGCATGGGCGCCAGCAGCCTTCATCTAGCCAAGACCTATCATGCGAACGCGACGGGTATAACGATTTCCCAGGTGCAGGTGGAATTGGCAAACAAAGCCGCAGCGGCTGAGCACCTCAACGTGAAATTCCTGTTGATGGATGCCGAGGCGATGAATTTCCAGAATCAGTTCGATCTTCTCTGGTGCGTCGAGTCCATCTCGCATTTCGAGCGGCGCGGGGAGTTTTTCGCCTCTGCCGCCAGGTTGCTGAAACCCGGCGGGACTTTGGCGATCATCGACTGGTTCAAGAAAACAAACCTCACGCCCTCCGAGACCAGAAAATTTATCAACCCCATCGAAAAAGGTATGCTGGCGAAACTGCAAACCATGGACGACTATGAATCGCTCCTCGCTTCCAACAACCTGAAAATCGCACATCGCGAGGTGCTCAACAAGAATTGTGCCAAGACGTGGGATCTGTGCATCGACATTCTTCGCGACAAGGAATTATGGAAGATCGCCGTGAAACACGGCGCCGCTTTTGTTTCGCATCTCCGCGCATTCCAGGCCATGCGCGCCGGCTTCGCCTCCGGTAATTTCGTCTACGGCCTGTTCGTCGCCTCCGCGTCGCCGGATGGCAGTTGAACGCACGGAATGGGGAAGGGAATTCTATTCTGAAGGCGAGTGGTTCATCTCTTGCAACCGTACCACCCGCCTGCACATGAATTTCTTTTACTGTTGCGCCAGCGGGATTTGAGAAGCAAGCTTCAGGTCGATCATCATCGCGATGCGGCGATCGAGCTGAAAGAACGTAGCCATTTGCGGCGGCGGCAATACGGCGGCGAAGTTCGATTGATATTTCTCGCGGAGCTGCGCGACGGACACATCGAGAGCCAACAGATCCTTGGTCATGCGCGTGGCCTGTTCATTCGTGAGCGAGCCATAGCTATTGAAGTATTCGTTGAGCAGGGCGTACTTCGTGTTGTTGACCTTCACGAGTTCGGCGATGTATTGGTCGTAAACGGGCCAGAACTTGGTCGCTTGCGTATCCGTCAGTTTCAGGTTCGCCGCGACGAGCTGTTTCCTCATGGAGCGAATATCTTTTCGCATCAACTCGATGTCCTGCGCTGTTGCCTCTTTATCCGCAGGGGAGGCTTGTTGTTGAGTGGAGCTCTGAGCAAGCGTCGAAGAGCCTTGCGACAGGCATATTCCCGCCATCAAGAAAGCCGCTGCGATCATGCTTTTCACCGGAGTTCTCCTTTTCTCTGCAATCGATGTCAGTTCATCGTGCCCGGTTTCGAGTGGGACGAATTCGACGCGGATGGCGCGGAGTATAGATTACGCCGCTTGAATCGACAAGAACGGGATCGCATGCCGGGCACGAAGTGCATCGTTGGCCGTTAGTAGGCGTTCTTCGGTTACTATGAACCACTCTCTTTGTTATGTTTCGGCCACGCGCGCCGCTTCACATGTTGCGGAAACTGGAAAACACAAGGCGAAGCGAATCGGTTATAAAAAACCGCAAATGATACCGGTCAAAAAATGTGTGGTTGCAATCGCCCTCGCGACTCTCATCGCTTATCTGGTTACAGGAATGCGTTACGCGCCCTATTCCCCGCAGCGCTCCGATGCCTATCTTTGGGGCGTGTACCACGTCCACTCGAGCATGTCCGATGGTTTGCAGTCACCACGCGAAATCGCGCTGCAGGCCCGCATCGCCGGGGTCAGGCTGGTCCTTCTCACCGATCATGGCAGCCCGAACCAGGCATCATCTCGCTTTCGCGAGACCTTCGATGGCGTAACAATTGTGGGCGGTTCGGAAGCGAACTTGCCCGATGGGCGGCTCACTTTTTTTGGCGCGGAAAGCATTCCAAGCTTCCGTTTGTCATCCTTTCCTCCCGACGCAATCGACGACGCCCGCGAATGGGGCGCGTTTCCTGTTGTGGCTTATCCCGATGATCCGCGATATCAATGGCGCTACTGGAACAAGGATTTCAGGCCCAGCGGGATCGAAGTCCTAAATTTGTTTACCAGCCTGCGCAGCGGGTCCTGGACCGACCGGCTTCTGCTGGCCATGTTCTATCCCTTCTCCCACTATTATTTTCTAAAAAGAATTGTGGTTCCCGCGGAATCCATCGCGCACTGGGATGGCCTTCTGCAGCGCGACAAAGCCTGGGCCTTCGTTGCGTCCGATGCTCACGGCGGATTTCACATCACATCGTGGCTTGCGATAAAAGTGCCTTCGTACGCCGATACCTTCTCATTCGCGGGACTTGGAATTGACAGACGATATGAATCCGATCCGGAAGCAGCCATCCGCAGCGGAGACTTCTTCAATTGCATACGCGGTGCGGGTGAGCCCGAACGATTCGAGTTTTCCGCGCAGCACGGTTTCCAAAAGTTTCCGAGTGGCAGCGACGCGCCGGCGCACTCCAACCTGCATGTCGAAGTACAAATCGGGGTTCAAATCGCAGTGCAAGCCGGCAAACAGGCGACGCGCCTGGTATTGAAAAAAGACGGTGCGGCCCTACGCGAAATCGTCGGCGGTCACCTGGACCTCGAGAACGCCGCCGCAGGCGTGTATCGCGTCGAGGTCTTCCTGGTGGGGCACCCCTTGTTGCACGAAAATGTTCCGTGGATTCTCTCGAATCCGATTTTTGTCGGCCTGGCCCATGAGCCGCGGCCGTTGCACTCTGCCGCCGCAATTCGCGCGCAATTGGCAAAGAGTGGGGATGCCTTCAAAAGATAGTGACAACACACAAGGTCGAACCATCATCGCGACCAGGTGATCCCGCGGCCCAGCACGAAGATAAACAGCACACTGGCGACAGTACCCACGGAAATCCATGCAAGGCTGCGCCGAATCGGCCCAACTTGCTCTTCGCCGCTAGCTTTCATCCTGCGCATCATGCTGGGCAGGCTCAACAGGCCGGCGTTCGCGCCCAAGGTAGACGGCAGCGCCGAAGCGATTACATAGAATAATCCTGCGGGATTTAGCAAGCCTCCTAACCCCCCTAAAATCCCATCGGTGAAGTACGGCGTCCAGCACAGACCACGGAGCCGCTGCGAAGTCCGATTCTTTCCTTCGAATGGTTTCAGGTGTGCTGCTACCACTAACATCGACGCATAGTACGAAACCATGCCTAGCACGACGAGTCCAAGCTGCCACACCCAATGTGGCTGTAAGCCTCGGATCACGGCAGCCCAGTCGCCAAAATTCGTAACGCCGGAAAAGAAAAAGTAACCAGTGCCGGTGAAGAGATTGCCCGCCATGGCGAGAATGAAAAAATAGCGTGTCGTTGGCTTATATCGCTGCGGCCTGAGGAGCAGCAGCCAAAAAATCAGGGCGAAAAAAAGGTTCACGAGAGTGCCGTTCGCGGACACCCATCGCGTCTCAATATCGCTTTGCAGCGCCACCGTGCTCATCGTCACTTGCCGCGCTCCACTCAGCCACGCCGTCACGCCATGCCCCAACCCTTCGTGCAAAATATCCTGAAGAATACACGCCAAGACCGAGACGGCAATCAACGTAAGCCGATCGTCCTGCGCAGAACCGTCACTGGTTGACATCACGTCTCTTATAACACCACATCGCGGTTGTTGCCCTGAGACGCACTGGCAAGATGACAAAAAATTTCGCAGAGACGTCCCAACGGCCGGAATTGACCTGAGCGGCGTTCGCTTACCATGGGAGAAAATGGTGCCGGCCTAGCCTGCTCTTTAAGTTCGAGAAGGCAATTATGATCAGCGCGAGTGCGGCCATCACTGCCAAGCCGAAGTAGTTGTCAACATAGGAGAGCAGGCGGCTCTGCGTAATCACCTGGTTTTTAAAAAGTTGGAGCGCGCCGAGCGAGGGATTGCTTCCGCCGCCGCCGTTGCGATGAATCAAGCCTGCATATTGCGACAAGGTGGAGCTAACGGTGGGGTCCAGGCGGTTGGCCACGTCCAAGAGCCGCGAAGAATGCAACGTCATGCGATGGTCAAATAAAACCGTCGCCCCGGTGACTGCAAACGTATTTCCAAGCTGCCGCAAGAAGAAATAGGAAGTGGAAATATCGTTCACCTCCGCGATATTCGCACCCGCCGTCACAATGTTCCCAGCCGCGATGAGAGTAGGCGCGATGCAAAAGCCTTGCAGGAAAATCATGGGAGCCAGGAGTGCGGTCGGAGTCGTGGGCGTCGTGACATAAACGATCGTGAGATATGTCGCGAACAACGCCACGAATCCGATTGTCAACGTGCGGCGGGGTCCCAGGTGAGGCATGAGCGAGCGCAGACTGATCTGGATCCCCGCCCCAAGGCCCAGGGTGTACATGGAAATAAAACCGCCCGTCTGCGTGGCGCTGTAATCCTGAACGAAGCGAAGGTATTGCGGTGTGACGTAAAGCCCTGCGCCGAAGAACCCTCCCACGATTAAGACCAGGAAGAGGGCGCCTCGCAAGGAGCCTTGCCGCCAGACCATTCGCAAATGCAGTACCGGCGCCGTGTTCTCGGGTCGGAATTCCCACCACACAAACGCGATTAGGAAAATGGCAGCCGCAATCATGGCCATCAAAATCCAGTACGAATCGAACCAGAGGTCGCGTTCGCCGCGGCTGAGGGCAGTTTCCAGGCAAGCCATCGATGCGATCAGCAGGGCCGCGCCCCACACATCGATATGAATCCCTGTTTTCCGCTCAAACAAAAACCCTGGCGGAATAAGCTTCCAGATAAGGAAAGCGCCAATCGCCAAAAATGGAAAATCAATCAGGAACGCATAATTCCACCGAACTTGGTCGGTGATCCATCCCGTGGAAACGGGATAGAAAACCTCAAAAACAGCGATAAGGAGATACAGCCGGGTGACCGCCGCAAGCTTCTCTCTCCCGGGAAACAACATCCCGGAAAGTATGACGACGCGCACAAGGAACGCACCGCCGCCGAATCCCATGATCAGCCGTGAAATCAGGAGCCAGTGAAGGGAGTGGGCGGTGACGCAGCCCATTGATCCCGTGGCATAAAGCGCGATGCTAAGTAACAAGTGGCGCCGGGTGCCGATCACGCGCGTCATCCACGCCGCCAAAGCCAGCGAGCAAAGGTATCCAACGTTGTAGAGAATTATCACCCAGCTTATTTCATCCGAGCTCGCGCCCACATTCCCCTGCATGTCGGGGAGGAAGACGTTGACGGCGATGCGGTTGGAGACTTCCACGGCGGTAACCATGCCGATGCTGAGTAGAGCGGCCAGCCGGTGCCTTGGCGACAGCTTCGACAGGATACTTTTGAGGAAGGCCTCCTCTTCCAGTTCCCATTCTTCGACATTCGGCGAAAGATTTTGAGCCAGGAAGCCCATCGCGTTCCTTTACATCAGCGAGTGTAAATGGTCGCTTCTACGTTCATGCCCGGCCGCAGCACCAGATTCGGATTCTTGTTCGGCTTTACAAGGATTTTTACCGGAATGCGCTGTACCACTTTTATGAAATTCCCGGTGGCGTTTTGCGGCGGAAGCAGCGCCTGCTGCGAGCCACTCGCGCCGGCAATGGAGTCAACCACGCCTTCGAAATCCTGGCTGTAGGTGTCCACGTGGAGCCGGACTTTCTGGCCGGGAGCCACGTTGGCCATCTGGGTCTCTTTGAAATTCGCTGTGACGTATACCTGGTCGAGAGGGACGAGAGTGAACAGCAATTGCCCGGGCGACACGTACTGTCCCAGATCCACGGACCTTTGCGTCACTTGGCCGGTGATCGGGGCGATGATGTGTGTGTAGGCGAGATTCAGCTCGGCCAGTTGCAGCGCTGCTTTCGCGCGCTCGGCCGCAGCCAGCGCCGATTTGTAAGTTGCTTCGGCGATCGGAACCTGTCGCTCCTGCGCCTTTGTCTGCAGGAGCAGGGCTTGTGAGCGCGATAGGCGCGCCTGGGACGAACGCGTATTTGCTTTCGCAATCTGCACGGCCTGCTGTGCTGCGGAAAGCTGCTGCTCGGCTGCCAGCAAGTCGCTTTTTGCCACGCGCGCGGCAGCGTCCACAGCGTCAAATTGGAATTTGGAGACGTCGTCCGTCGTGAGCAAAGGCGTGTAGCGGGCTAGATCGCTTTGTGCCCGATCATTGGTAGCCTTTTTGGCAGCCACGTTGGCCTCAGCCACTTGGAGATTGGCAGTCGCGGTCTGTTCGAGTTGAGCCTGGGAACTTGCGTAATCGGCCGTGTCGGATTCCTTCTGAGCAGTGGCGCCGCCGGTGTTGTGGGTAGTGGTTTCGCGCGTCAAAGTGATTTGGAGCTTCGCGGAATTGGCTTGCGCTTCCGCGAAATCGAGGTTGGCCTTAGCCTGTTCCACCTCTGCCTCGTAGGGTCGCGCGTCAATTTGCACTAAGAGATCGCCCTCTTTCACCGGCGTATTGTCATTGATGAACAGCTGGACCACGTAACCGGGAACCTGCGGCGCAACCGCCGTAATGTGACAATCCACCTGCGCATCATCCGTCGACACGCGACCGGTGATGATGTACCACGCCACCGCGATCAAAATCAGGACAACAACGAAAGCTCCCTTCGTGATGGGACTCAGATTCTGAAGCCACTGGCGCAATGAAGTAGAAGCCGGAGGCGCTGGCGGCGCGGCCTCTGGCGCTCGCGGGGTGGTGTCAGCCGCAGGAGGGGGTGTCGGTGGCGTTGTTGGCGCAGTAGGAGTAGAGCTCATGATCGCGGTTCACCTTTCACTTCGTGTACCTTTCATTTGCTATACATGGCCTCGATCTCGCCAGTGGCGTGCGCGAGCGACGCTCGAGACAGGTTGAATTGAAACAGAGCGCCAATCTGATTATCGCTGGCGCGGGCTAACGCATCTTGTGCGGTGATCACTTCCACGTTGGTGGTGACGCCGGCCTGAAACCGGCGCTGCGCCTGAGCCACTTCTTCTTGAGCCAGCTTGTAACCCAAGTTCGCAACGTCTACCGAATTCCGCGCGGCGGTGAGTTGATCTAGGGCTGACTTCACCTGATCCACGATTTGCGCTTCCAGTTGGCGGCGAATTTCTGCAACACGCTGTTCTTCCAGCTTGGCTCGCGCCGTTTCCGCTCGAATCCGGCCGCCCGTGAAAAGAGGGAATTGCAAAGACAGCGCGTAAGTGTAGGCCGGAATTCCATTGTTGAAACGTGAGCCCTGATAGAGCCAGAAGCCCGAGAAATCCAATTGAGGAAGGCGCTGCTCGCGGGCCGAATCCGTCGTCAATTCGGCCATGCGTTTCTGCGAGTTCAGGGAGCGAATCTCCGGCCGCGACTCTAATGCCTGGTTGAGCAGCACTTCTTTGTCGAGCACGGGAAGGTCATAGAAATCGAGACGGTCGCTCACTTCGAGATCCTGGTCGCGGGGAAGATCGAGGAGCTCTGCCAAGCCGTAGGTCGTGGTGCGGGTGAGCGTTTCCGCGTCAATCAGATTTTGCCGTTCGTTCTGCAACTCGACGTTGGCTCGGACCGTGTCGATGTTCAATCCGATTCCTGTTTTTTGGAGCTCGGTGGCCTGTTCGTAGAGTCGCTGCGCAAGAGCGACGCGCGAGCGCGCGGCATCGCGCGTGGCCAGAGCTCGAAGAATCTGCAGGTATTGATCCACCACCAAGTTGACCACGGTCTCCCGCGTGGTCTGTTCGTCCGCGCGCGCCTGGCGTGTGCCTTCGCGGCCGATCTGGTATCCGCGAATCTGCGGGAAGTTCAGAATCGTTTGCGAAAATGCAGGACCGGCCTGAATTACCTGAAATGGGCCGGCCGCCGATCGCATTGGAGCGCGCTCAATACTCTGAAAGTTGTACTGATTTATCGAGCCGCTCCCTTCGACATGAGCTTGAGGAAGCAGAGCCGAGAGGGCAATGTCCCGATTGCGATCGCTTTCGAAGGTAAGCAGGCGCGCGATCACGCGCTGCGGATTTTGTTTCAGCGCGAGTTGCACAGCCTGTTTCAGCGTGAGCTGCAGCGTTCCGGAAGATCCCGGCGACGGTTGCTGCGCGGGCGATTGCTGCGCAGATGACGCGGCCGGAAGCAATGCGCGAAGCAACAATACGAGCAGGATGAATGTTCGCCGGAGACTCGCGGCCATGGAGAGCCCTCCCAATCGGCAGAAAGTAAGCGGTCAAGAACCGGCATTGTAACCCAATACCCTGCGGCAGTTCCGCAGACGAGCGCCGGCGGCCGTCGCGACGAGCCATTTGCCGTTGCATCTGATTCTGCAATGCAGGATCGGCACCCGCGTTGCCGTAATCGTTTTTTAGAGAAATCGCCTTCCGTTCTCGATTGGAAATTCCACTTTTCAGAACCAAGAGTGGGCACTCGGCGACAGTCCGGGTGAGGGCAGGCGATTCCCATCGTGTCATGGGGCTGGACGTTGTTCTGATTGGAATTTACGCAGTACGGATCGGCGCTGATTGGATAAAGGCGTCGGCTCCTTCGAGCTGAGTACACTTGGCGTTGGGAAACGACCAAGGCTCGGAGGGAAGGAGCCGAGCGATGAAGATTATAGGCTGTGATTTTCACACGCGCCAGCAGCAGATTGAGATGTTGGATACGGAGACCGGAGAGATCGTGCAGTTGCGATTGGAACACCACAACGGGGAAGCCAGACGGTTTTACGAGCAGTTGCGTGGACCGGTGAGGGTGGGGATCGAGGCGACCGGCTACACGCGATGGTTCGAGCAGATGCTGGCAGAGCTAGGGCAGGAACTGTGGGTCGGAGATGCGGCCCGGATTCGCGCTGCGGTGGTGCGCAAGCAGAAGAACGACGAGCGGGATGCAACCCATCTGCGAAGGCTGATGAGCGAGAACCGCTTTCCGAAAATCTGGATGCCCACGGTGGCGGAGCGGGACTTGCGGCAACTGGTGTTGCATCGCGTGAAGCTGGTGCAGATGAGAACGAAGGTGATGAACCAACTGCATGCCATCGCCATGGGCCAGGGTCTGTGCCGGAAAAAGAAGTTGTGGAGCAAGGCCGGACGGCAGGAGCTGGAAGCACTGGCGCTCGAGCCGTGGGCCTCGCGGCGGCGGAAAGAACTGCTGGAGTTGCTCGACCAGATGGAGAAGCCGATTGCAGAGCTAGATGGGGCGGTCGAGAAACAAGCGGCAGCTCATCCCGCAGCGGCTCGGCTGATGACTCATCCGGGGGTGGGACCGTTGACCTCGCTGGCTTTCGCACTGACGATCGGTGAAGTCGAACGCTTCCGCCGCAGCCGGCAGGTGAGCAGCTATCTGGGACTCGATCCCCGGCTGAACTCGTCGGCGGATCGAGTGCGGATCGGATCGATCAGCAAGCAGGGCAGTTCGACTACGCGCTGGTTGCTGGTCGAAGCCGGGCAGACGGCGGCACGGAAAGATGCGGAACTGCGACGGCTGTATCAGCGGCTGAAATTCCGTCGGGGGAGTCAGATTGCGAAGGTGGCGGTGGCGCGCCGCCTGGCGGTGAGGTTGTACTGGATGCTGCGCAGCCGGGTCGATTACGGAGAACTGCTGGCGCAGTTGGTTCGTTTGCGGGGTAGCTCGAGTACCGCCGGGATGGAAGCGGTCGATCCATCGAGACGCTGAGTGAGCGCCCTGCCTCCTCGGAAAGCCGGGGAGTCTGCAGCGAGAATCATGGTGGAAAGACCGAATAGATGGCTGGTGGAACCAACGTTCCATCGCAAATGATTTCAGCAGCGAGCCTTGGTCGGCGATGCACAAGCAAAACCAAAGATTCCTGGTAGGGATCCAACAAAACCGGACCGGAGATTCCCCGGTCTCAGAACAAAACCACCAGTGTGTCTTGACAACGCCGACGCCTTTATAGACGGCGGTACGACGATCTCAACAAGTCCGGTCGCTACGTCATACACGAGGCCTGATATAAGCCACGGCGCCGGTAATGCGGGAATCGCGCGGAGCGCAGCAACGTCGGCGGCGACCGCCGCGCGGGGATCGAGGACCGCTTTTGCGCTCACTTCGCTTTCCTGGATTTGAAAATAGTGTGCCAGCATGGCAGGGTCGCCGGCCAGGCGCGTGATGCCGCAATCGGTGTGCTGCAGCACGATGAAGTGAAACTCCCCGCCGCCTCCCGGAATCTCTCCGGCAACCTCACCGATTCGCCCGAGTAGACTCAACTGCTCCAACAAGCCCGGGGTGATTCGGCCTCCGATGTTGCGCAGCACCACGGCCTCGCCCGGTTTAGTTCCAAGGATGTGCGCCGGGTCCACACGCATATCCGCGCAACCGATGATGATCGCTTTTACACCGGGCATCGCCCGCGGAAGCCAGGGCATTAGTGTGCCGGCAGCCGACTGCTGAACAGCAAATTCTTTATTTCGTTGTAAAAAGTGGTCGAGATTGTTCATGCTGATTCTCCGTACAGTTCTTCTCACAGACAAATTGTGAAGCATCGTCGCTTACCAGGTTCTCGGTTCCTCACGCTAGTCGGTTACCGCGTTCACCAACTGGAGTCTATAAGGTCAATCACCTAAGGCGAGGCCCACTCATTAAATTCCAAAGCTACCCAACCTTCCCGCCGAGGCCAGAGCCAAGCGCGAGGCAACCTGGGAAGAGAGGGCAGAATCTAGCCAGCAGGGCCCCGTCAAAGATGAAGAGCGTCAAACTATGACAAGTCGACGCACGCTCACTCTATTGGTTGTTGTCGCGCACTGGATCGTCGCAATCGGGCACCTCTTCCTCGCAGCAAAAGTTCTGTCACCCCCAAACAACCACGTTAGTTGGCTGGCCCTCACTTTGATCACGTTGGGGCATCTCGCCGTATCCCTCGCGTTATTGACGCTCAGCGATAAAATCGCTGGCCTGGTGTCGTTGATTTTCTTTTTGGCTGCTTTAGGCGCCGATCTTTACGAGCACTTCCTGCACGCATCGGCCAATAATGTCTTCATGGTGGCATCCGGTGGTTGGACTGCTCCGTTCGACGCAAGCGTCTTCGTCCTTCTAGGGCTCGAGATCGCGGGCTGCTTGCTCGCAATCCTGTTGCTCGGCGGCAGGACCAGGACAAGGACAAGCAACAACGCCCCACCCCACCTCGCCAATCGCGGCGTCCTTTCCTAGAGTCTTAGTGCGGGCGCCTCACTCTTCGCGCCAGCGCGGCCGGCCGCCGAGTCGATGTCCAGCGAAGCGATTTCTTGCCCCCCTTTTACCGCCGATTAGAATTTTGCAAATTATTGACGCGGCGGTGGTTTGCCGTGAGATTTAATCGCGGTACCGTGGATTAACTTCTGAGCTTTTAAAGCCATTTTGGGTTGCCCTTGTGAGTTTGCGCTCGGCAGGACGCGGATGCGACGAAACTCCGAGGATTTGCGCGAATGACGCCGCGCAAGCGGTGCGGTCAAGCACAGACCGGCCTTTCGGATCCTGGCCGCGAAGGAGACTCGCGGCAGTGCGTTGCGCGGATGAAGCTGCGCAAGTGGTAGTGGCGCGTCGACCCCGTTTTTTGTTGAGAATAGCCACGGCTGATGCGGCGCAAGCGGTGCGGTCAGGATGCGACCGGCTTTTCGGATGCTGGCCGCGAAGGGGACTCGCGGCAGTGCGTTGCGCGGGTGAAACAGCGCAAGCGGTGATGGCGGCGTGCTGGCCCCGTTTTTTGTTCGGGATGGCGTGCGCGGGTGCGCAAGCGGTAGTGGCGCGTCGACCCCGTTTTTTGTTGAGAATAGCCACGGGTGAAGCTGCGCAAGCGGTGCGGTCAGGATGCGACCGGCCTTTCGGATGCTGGCCGCGAAGGGGACTCGCGGCAGCGCGTTGCGCGGGTGAAACTGCGCAAGCGGTGATGGCGGCATCCCGGCCCCGTTTTTTGTTCGGGATGGCGCTCGTGTGGCGCAATCAGGCTGGCTGATTCGCCTGGCGGTTCTTGCAGTCATGTCCGGGTTGTCCTTTTGTTTGTTGGCGCTCCGCAGGACGCGGGCGCGTGTTTTGCGAGGCGGGAGATCCTCGCTGTTCGTCAGCCGGCCGGCGCCGGTCGATTTTTTGCCAATGCCTCCTCGCGCCGCTTTACGCGGCTCGCCAGTGCTACAAGAATAGACGCTGCGAAAGCCGAAGAAGTTGTCCGTGGCTAGAACTTTGGATCAGAAGCTCGAAGAGAGATCCCTCCGCTGCGGTCGGGATGACGGGCTCCTTGACAACTCCGAACTGAATTTCTCGAGTGGGGGCGCTCGACTTACTGCTGGGTAGGGCGCCCGTCGAAGCCGATAGCGACCGCAGATTCACGCACTCCGGGCGTGCTAACGGCCTGACGTTGCTTCGGCGGAACTAACGCGATTAGCGCCACACAAAGAACCGCAACTACAATCAACGGAATCAGTTCCGACCGCAATTGTTTCAACTGAGCAGCCTGCACCGCCATGATAGCGTCGTGCGCCAGCGTACCCCATCCCGTGAAGGCGATCAGACTGCGATGCTCCGCCGGCCTTCGCACAGCCAGCAGCAGAAACACACCCAGAACAAAATAAACCGCGAGCATCATCTGATCGCCATAGTCTGACTGATTGTGCTGCGGCATCGAAGTAACCAGCGGGTAGATGCCCGCCACGAAGAAGAGCCCAGCTATCACCAATAAAATTTGCAGGACCACATTTTTTCGCATAACCCCCACCGAAGACTGGGCCTTACTCAAGCGCACTCATTCTAGCACTCACTCTACGAGAGCTCCGTCTACTCGGTCCACGTGGGTTCAAGCAAAAGAAGGGTGGGCCACCCGTCGAACCATAAGGCGGCGTGGAACGCGGAACTAGAGCGACACCGACAACGAAAACACCCACCCTTCCCGCCGAAGGCGGGGCGAAGGACGGGGCACCCGCAAAGGCTGGGGCAGGAATCGGAAGAAGGGTCGAGTGGCATGATTCGCGCGGGAATGCCGTGAATTGTGGGACCACGAATGCAAATCGCAAGAAAGGGCGGGCTACCCGCCCGAAGGCGAAGAGGTTGTCCGGGGTCTGCGGCTTTCGATCAGAAGATCACAGTCTGACGGGAACCGGACGATCGCAGCGACGGCGAAGGATGGGGCGCCCGGCAGTTTCGCTAAGCGTGGGACGGGGTTGCCGTGCTCCTTTGCGCCGAAAAATCTGAAATGCTGCGAAAAGGGACTTCGAATACCCTGTCACTTTTGACACTACCCCTCCTAGAACCCACCGGGTACCCTGCGCCCTTGCACCACCCCAATCGCGCATCTCGGGCCTAACGCGTTTCAAGCTCATATTGCCGACACGGCATTGGCAGGAGGGCCGCGGGAAATGAGGAATTCGAAGGAAGTTCAGTTGCAGCACCTCCTTCATTTGGTGATGGCCTCTGTCCTGTCGCTTGGGGTCGCGGCTGCGCCCGTGGGCGCGCAGCAGAGTCACGACGTAGGCTCCCCTACCGGCACGACCACGATCGACGGGAAACAAATTCCGCCACCGCCCCCGAAATTCGGCGGAGCGATTAAGCAAAGCGCCAAGGATTCTACTCCTTGGTGGCCGCCGCGTATCGTGCCGCCCAAGGGCGCGCCGAACGTGCTCCTTATCATGACGGACGATCAGGGCTATGGTGTGCCCGGCACCTTCGGGGGCGTGATCCCGACACCAGCGCTCGACCGCATCGCCGAGAATGGGCTGCGTTACACGCAATTCCACTCCACTGCTCTTTGTTCGCCCACGCGGGCCGCGCTGATCACCGGCCGTAATCATCACTCCGTAGGTTTTGGCGTAATCGGCGAACTTTCCACCGGCTACCCGGGCTATGACTCCGTAATCGGCCCCGAGAGCGCTACCATCGGCGAGATCCTCAAGGAAAACGGCTACGCTACTTCCTGGTTCGGCAAAAACCATAACACGCCAGGATTTCAATACAGCAGCGCGGCTGGACCATTCGAGCAATGGCCGTCAGGTATGGGCTTCCAATACTTCTACGGCTTCATGGGCGGCGAGACTGACCAGTGGGAGCCTTATCTGTTCCGCGATCACACACAAGTCTATCCGTGGGTAGGCAAGCCCGGCTACAACCTCACTACGGATCTGGCGGATGACGCGATCACGTATTTGAGGGATCTGGATGCGGCGGCACCTGACAAGCCGTTCTTTCTTTATTACGTTCCTGGAGGAAGCCATTCACCGCACCAGCCGACCCGAGAGTGGATTGATAAATTCAAGGGCAAGTTCGACATGGGCTACGAAAAGATGCGCGATGAAATCTTCGCCAATCAGAAGCGCCTTGGCGTGATTCCGCCCGACACGACGCTGACGCCTTGGCCCGACGGACAGGCGGACTATGGGGGAGCGAAGCTTCCGAGATGGGATTCGCTCAACGCAGTGGAGAAGAAGATGTATGCCCGCGAAGCGGAGGTCTTTGCCGCCTACACAGCCTATACCGATCACGAGATTGGCCGGGTTATCCAGCAAGTGCAGGACATGGGAAAACTCGACAACACATTGATTATCTACATCGACGGTGACAACGGCACCAGCGCCGAAGGCAGCGTGTACGGCACGTTCAACCAGATGACCGCCTACAATGGCATCCTCAACCCGCCGGCCGTCAACGCGGTCAGGGCGTTAGATTTGTTGCACTATAACGATTGGGGATCGGACAAAACCTACCCGCACATGTCGGTGGCATGGTCTTGGGCGTTCGACACCCCGTTCAAATGGACTAAACAGGTTGCGTCGCATTTCGGCGGAACACGGCAAGGCTTGGCAATTTCGTGGCCCGGGCACATCAAGGATGTGGGCGGGATCCGCACGCAGTTCCATCACGTGATTGATATCGTACCGACAATCCTGGAGGCCGCGGGTATTCCGGCGCCCGATACCGTCAATGGTATCAAGCAGAAGCCAGTTGAAGGCGTGAGCATGCTTTACACCTTCGATGCGGCCCACGCGGGTACACCGTCCAAGCGCGACACGCAGTACTTCGAGATGGTTGGCAACCGCGCGATCTACCACGACGGTTGGGTCGCCGCCACCACGCCCCCCTCGCCGTCGTGGGAGCTGGGAACGGGCACGATGCCTGCCCTCGACGCCTATCACTGGGAGCTTTACAACATCGCTCAGGACTATTCGGAGTACAACGACCTCGCAACTAAAATGCCTGACAAGTTGAAGGAAATGCAGGCGCTGTTTCTGACGGAGGCGGCAAAATATCAAGTACTTCCCTTGGACAACTCAGGCTTCGTGCGCTTGCTTACGGCACGACCGAGTGCGGTCGCCGGTAAAACGGTTTTCACGTACACGGGTGAGAATGTCGGAATTCCCGTCGGGAATGCTCCCAGCATATTGGACAAGGACTACACAATCACCGCTGATGTGACGATCCCCGATGGCGGCGCGGAAGGAATGATTGCGACTTTGGGCGGCCGCTTCGGCGGCTACGGGCTGTATCTCAGCCGCAGCTTCAATTGGTGGTACCACGAAAGATTTTTTAGAAGATTGGGCATTGGGCTGGTGTTCCTGGGGCTACTTCTTGCGTGGCTTACAAAGAGCAGCAAGCCGTACCGGCTTGGCCAAGCAATGTTGATTTTCGGCGTGCTCTGGGTAGTGGTGGTGTTTTGCGTCGGGTTGATCGGAATCGGCAGGGGCAAGCCGGTCTTCCTTTACAACATGCTGGATCTGGAGCGTTTCAAGTGGGAGGGTAGCTCGCTCAGCGCCGGCAAGCACACGATCCTATTCGACTTCAAGTATGACGGACCAGGTCCCGGCAAAGGTGGCACGGGTGTGCTCTCGGTTGATGGTAAGGAAGTGGACCGCAAGAAAATCGAGCACACCATCCCCTTGCTGATGGCCATCGACGAAACGTTGACGTTGGGGACGATACTCGCACCGGAGTAGACGACCTCGAGTATCGTCTGCCGTTCCGCTTCACCGGCAATATCGACAAGCTGACGTACAAGCTCGGGCCGTCACAGTTGTCGGCAGAGGAAAAAGCGGCCGCTGCAGAAATTCTCGCCAGAGCGCGTGACTAGGCGAGCAGGGCGAACAGCCCGGAATAACGGCCTGCATGAGCTCCGTTTCTCGCGAGACGAAAGTTGGGCCTATTCGTAAAAAGTGGAAAGAAGAGGAGAATACAATGGAAAAATCTTTAAAGCTGTCTATTGCGCCCTTCGCGCTGCTGTCGTTGTTGGCCGCAGGTGCTTATTCACGGAAAGCACAAGCTCAACCGGTTCAGCAATACCCGATCATGGATAAGGTCGCCGCCAAGATCATCGCTAAATATCAGAGTTCAACCTGCAACGATTTGTATCAACAGAAGAGCCAAAAGGCTCCGCCAAGCGCAGAAGAAAAAAAGGTCGTGGAATTTCTACACAACGATCCGAAAATGCGCGCGGCTTTCATCGATAAGATCGCGGCTCCCATCGCCAATAAGTTGTTCGAGTGCGGGATGATTCCCTGAGGGTTTCGGGCCTAGGAGTTCCATGTAGCTCATCGAGAGGGGCCAAGCCTATCAGGCGCTGCGCTAGTGTGCGGACAGAGGAGAGCACGTTATGAGCCAAAACCACTTTACGATCGCGTTTCCCCTGAATTCTCCCGCTGACGCAAAAGAGCTTTCAGAGCAACTGCCGGCATTGATGCCGGCGCTTTTCAAAGCGGCCGACGCCATCGGCACAATTCATTACTCGCGCTTCACGGTTTTGAGCGACAAGACACTCCTATTTCTGGGCGATTTTGATGGCGAGTTCGGTCCGCTGATGACGGAGCTCAGCAAGCAGGCGGGACCGGTTTTCGATACACTCCTTCAGCACGTCAGTAATCCACCGCCGTCTCCGGTTGCCGATCACTCAGACGCCTTTGTCGAATGGGCTGCTGAGCACCTTCTCACGGCCGTGAATCTTTACACCGCCTACCCGGGCGTGACCGCCCGGGAGATAAAAGCCTTGGCGGCGGCTGCGGACGTTAGTGGCACGGGCGAACTCCATCCATTCCTGGTGATCCTGCCTATGAAATCAAAACTCGCTTTCTACGAGGTACAACTGATTCTGCGCGCGAGGGGCAGCGGGACGACGAAAGACCTGGACAAAGTGGGCACGCCGCACTTCGCGCAGTTCGTGCCGCTCGAGGACAATCAGATTGGTTTCTTTACCGTCTATGACGGTTCATTCGACACGTACATCGCAGATTTCACTAAAAACATCGGTGAGATATTCGATCTTCTTTTTAAATTCACCAAGGGCGCACCGCCCTCGCCGTGCAGAAAGCATCTGCAGGAGTTCATTGATTTTGCGTCAGGAGCAAACCGCACTCCGATCGGGTTCTACCAGGCATACCCAGGTCTATCGGTTCAAGACATCCACGCACTGATCGCGGATAGCAAGGCACAAGGAGCCTCAGCTTCCTAGCGAAGCATCCAGTGCTCGTTGTCCGGAACGACGCCGCATGACCACGGGCGAGAATCAGGTGGAGAAACCGCAGTGAGTCAAGACCACAAGCCAGAGGCGCCACCTGCAAAAGGCACCGGAGGGCTACTTGGGCACTTGTTCCGGAGAGGCGACCACGATGCCTCGGGGCCGAAGACCACACTCGACCTCGGCGACATCCAGGGGTTCATTCTCCGCGGATACAGAATGCCGATGGTCCGCCATTTCTTGCTTACGGTGGGCGATCCCGCAAAGGCACGCAAGCTGCTCGGACGGCTGGTCAGTGGCGACGAATCTGACGCACCACAAATAACCACTGCGGAAGACTGGCACGTAGGATTCGCGCCCGGCCCCGGAGACGATCCCACCGAGGCCCCGCGCCGTAAACCTGATTATTGTCTGAATGTGGGGATTACGTGGCCAGGAATAGTCGCGCTTGAGGTGAAGGATCGCGTGCCGACGCTCGCGTTCAAGTCATTCGGCGCCTACACGGCTGGCGCTGCGGAAAGGGCTAGCCTAGTCGGCGACACCGGACGGAGCGGACCGCAGAACTGGGTCGGTTCTTTTGGAAAGGGAAGCGACCACGTCTTAGTGACTCTGCACGCCCTCACTCCCGATGCAATGAAATCCTACAGTGACCGGCTGTCTACTTTGTTCGCTGAAGGCGGCGCATTCCGAGAGACCTGGCGCACTGATGGGATGGCATGGATCGAAATGAAAGACGGCAAGCCCGAATTCACTTCCAAGGTGCCTTTCGGTTACACCGACGGAATCAGTATGACCACGATTCATGGCGGCCCGGAACATTATCCGCCCGATCACCAGCAGCCCTGCGAACCCTGGCTCTTCGTATTGCGGGAAGAGGCTGAGAATTATTTCGTGCCCGAGCCCAAAGAACTCGGTCTCAATGGCAGCTTCGCTGTTTTTAAAATGATCATGGCAGACGTGGTTGGTTTCGAGAATTTCCTGCAATCCAACAAGGACAAAATAGATCCCGAACTTCTCGCCGCCAAGCTGTGCGGACGCTGGCGCAACGGTGTTCCTCTCGCTCTGTCACCCGATACCGACAGCCCAGCCGCTGGAATTCCGCTTGACCAGCTGAACAACTACGAATACGTGAACGCGGATGGGTCAGGCGATCCGAAAGGACTGCGATGTCCCGTAGGTGCGCATATGCGCCGCATCAATCCGCGCGGCCAGCCGGTCACGGGTCAAGGCCAACCCGGTGGCAGCAATAATACCCACCGGCTCATCCGGCGAGGCATGCCGTACGGACCGAACTACGATCCGAAGCAGCCGTACGACGGCATCGAGCGCGGGCTCCTCGGCTACTTCATCAATTCGAGCATCGAGAATCAATACGAGTTCGTGCTGGCGCACTGGGTGAACGACGCAGAATTCGCCGGGTCCGTCCGGCTGCCGCCCAAAGCTAAAGATCCGATGATTGGTACGCAGGATCCGGCGGAAAGCATTTTTGTGATTCCGCAGGCGAATGGTGCGCCCCCGATAAAGGTCACGGGATTCTCAAACTTTCGTTACGACGAGAGCGGCAGCCTACTGCTTCCTGCCAAGTATCACCGCCATCAAATTTATTGCCAATTTGAGTTCAGGCTGTTGATGCGTTTTCTCTCGGGAGACTTCCCATGGCTTTCTTGACCAGATGGTTCGGAGTGACAGAGACCGAGGCGGAACGAGACTACGTCAGGGAAAAGGCCGACATTGACGAGATTGCCGAGAGATCGCTCACGATGCAATCGAATGCCGCTGTCAAACAACATCGGTCGCTCTGCCGAGGAACGCATGCAAAAGGGGTCTGTGCCCGAGCCCAATTCGAAGTACTCGACGTCTCGATCGGGCGCGACGCTGTGCTCGCAGAGCGGCTCGCGAAGGGGATTTTCGCGAAACCTGGCATATATCCCGCTGTGGTGCGGTTTGCGAATGCGGACGCAAGCGAAAATTCTGATTTCAAGCCCGACGTGCGAGCGTTGTCTTTCTCGGTCCATCTCACCCCAGACGGTGCTCTTGTTTCTCACGCGAGCACAGGACGCCAGGATTTCGCAATGCAGAACGCCACGACATTGCCCATCAATGATTCGCCTGCGTTTGTGGCGGCCATGAAATTCCTGACGGCATCGAGCCCGGCCGCATGCCTGTGGTCTTTGCCTTTCAAAGATAAGCTAAGAGTTTTTAGGACGCTCACACTGGCAGGGTTGCAGTCGCTCCAAAAGATCAAGCCTTACCAACAGCTGCGTTATTGGAGCACCGTACCGTTTCGCCACGGACCCAACGACGTCGTAAAGCACTCCGCCACACCGTCGCCCGGAAATCCGGCGCGTCTCCTGCAAAAAAGCAACCCAAGGGGCCTGCAGGACGAACTGGTCCGGCACATCAACGAAGACGGCAAGATGAGCAGCTTCGATTTTGGTGCGCAGTTTCTCGATACCGACAAGATGACTTATTGGGGCAGGCGCCGAGATGCCAACTTCTGGATCGAGAACGCAAGTGTCGAGTGGAACGAAGCGGAAGCGCCTTTTCACACGATCGGGCGGCTTACACTTCTACGGGATTCGCTGCTAAATCAGGATGAAGCCCAAGCGGAATATATCGACGTCACTGGTAATTCAACACCTGATAGCGCGCCGGTCGGGAGCATCAATCGCGCCCGCTGTCCAGCGGAGGTCGCCAGCCGAAAAGCGCGTATGCATTCCGACGGCGCCTGCAAACGATGACTATGATCGTGTAATCGGCGGGCGGCCAACCCGTCGCCTACGTCCAATTCGGCGGGAACTTCCAAAACGTCTCGGTGGCGGCAGTATTCCTGGGTGCGCAGGCCGGATTAGAAGTTCGCCCAGCAGGAGCCTCGCAGCTTCATGAACTCCACCCGTTAAATTCCGAACTGCCCTTAGATTTTTCGGTAGCCCCACTCTTCGCCGTCTTTGTGTTTTGTTCTTTTTTCTGCGCCTTGCCCCTTTTCGAAGATCCGGCGCCTCTCACCCATAAAACCATTCCTCATCCATCACCCGAATATCCTTCACAAACTTCACCACATCCCCCTCCCGCAATCTCCTGCACAACCGCCCCAGCGTCTGCTGCTCCCGCGAATCCAGCACCCGCATCCACGCCTTCACCACCTTCTTGTGCTTTCCGATCACGCGCGCAATAAATCTTTTCCCCTTCGGCGTCAACGTCAGCAAATAAATCCACCGCCCGTGCCAACGCACCCCCGCCCGCCTCCACGCCTCCCGCGCCCCCTCCTCCGTCGGCATCGACGGCAACCTGACCCGATCGCTCCGCACCGCCCCCGCCTTCACCAGCCCCTTCAGCACCGCCCCAATATTCTGCTTGCTGCAATCAAATCTCTCGCTCAACAGCTGCTGATACTGCGGCCCCCCGCGAAACAGCGCCTCCATCACCCGAAATTGCATCATCGTCAAATCCAACGTGGCCAGCTGATCGCTCATCTCCCCCCGCAGCCAGTCCGCCGCATCCATCAATTCAATGTAAGCGCGAAACGCCCGATTCGCCTTCACCTGCCGCGCCAAATCCTTAGGCCTCGCCTCGCCCCCAATAGCCACTTCGCCTCCCTCCTCGCCCCGCTCTTCCTATCTCTCTATCTCTTTTGACTCCGCCTTTCGTACCGCTGGCCTCCGGCGCGAGTCCGCGTCCCGATGGTGTTCGCGGGGCCGGCGCCTTTGCTCTGCCGTCGCCAATTCTGCCGCGCCAAAAAAGCGCCGTAGGTGCGGTGTGTGCATCCCGATTCCTTCATCGGGGCGCGACCAGAAGTTAGCCCACCCAGCAAGGGGTGGGTACAAATAGCGCGCAAGCGCGTGCACCTTTCGCGGCGCATTTCCCGCGAGCCTTGCTTCTCAATGTGAAATTTCAAATTTTCAATTTGAAATTCATTCCCCAGGCCTCAACTTCGAAGTGACCTACCCGAGTGGTACCATCCTCACCGAAGCCCCGTCAATTGTGGAAACCACGCATACGAAGCAACAAAAGGGCGGGTGCGAGGGTCCCCACCCGCCCGCTCCCAATCTAGCTCTCCCAATGCTCGGCGCTTTCAAGGAGCTGTCATCCCGACCGCAGCGGAGGGATCTCTCTTGCTCCACGCCTTGGTTTTCGCCGCCCGCCCCTGAATCTGTCATCCCGAGCGCAGTCGAGGGATCTGCTTTTGCCTTTCTCTTGCCTTAGCCTCACTCGTCTGTCATCCCGAGCGCAGTCGAGGGATCTGCTTTTGCCTTACTATCTGAAATTTCCGCTTTTGAAATTCTCTCCCCGCAGATTTTCCCACTCCGCCACCAACTCAACCCCATCCCACCCTTCCCGCCGAAGGCGGCGCGAAGAGCGGACCACCGCAAAATCTAAGACTCAACTCCGGAGTGAATTGCTCGCGCGGGATCGGCCTTCGGTTGTGGGCGGGAGGCAAAGAACGGTGGGTCACCCGTCGACCCTGCACCAAAAGCTAGCTTCGGAGCGAACTCTTTGCCAGAAACTGCGGAAACAATGCGGCGGCAATAACGGCATGTAGAACGACCACCGGCCATAACAAGAAGCCCCGGAACGAGGTTGCAATAGCGACCCATGCAAAGAAGATAGTCGCCCCAACATTGAATGCAAGAAGGCCCAGCACGGCGCCCCGATTTGGCTCCGCCCGCTTCGATGGCAGACAGGCGATGCCCAACCCCAAAAGGCCCACTCCGGCAAATCGCGCAAGCGGAATCGCTAAGCCCTCGGGCGTAGCCGCGAATAGCAGTCGACACGGAATATCCGGGACAGCGATGAAAGTTATCCCCACCACGATTTCGAGCAACGCCGCCGCCATGACAACCAATGTCTTCATCAGTTCTTCTCTCCCTCGCAGCCGGCCCGCCGTCCCTGCCGCCACCAATGTAACTCATAAAGCAAAGAAGGGCGGGCCACCCGCCTGTTTCTCAGCTGTGTATACGAGCGACGGATGGATACGCTATCTGCTGAGGCCTTCGTCGTGCCTTTACCGGACTGGAACTCTATTAATTCGGTGTCAGCGGCTGCGCATGCGTTTCAATTGAGCGCAATAGTGTTTTTTGCATCCGCACTGTTTATCGACCTGCTTTCGATGTTCATCCAGAAGTATCACCGTCTCATGCAGTGGATCGGCATCACCATTTTCTTCTTATGCGCCGGCGCTGAGTTCGTCGCTTACAAATACGACGTCCGTCGGGAAGAGTTGACCGAGGTCGCAAGTCAACCCCGCAGGCTGTCGTTTTTAGAGAAAGAAAATCTTCGAAACTATTTGAACGGTCAACCAACGGGTTCGGTACTAATTTTTGCCGACATAATGGCGGTTGACGCCAGTGATTACGCCAATGACTTTGCATCCATTTTTCGGGATGCTGGTTGGAAGGTGGAGGTTAAACACGGGCTGTCGGTTCCTACAGGAGATGCACCTTCTGATCGCGGTCTCCACATTATTGTCAGGGAGCCCCAACCCCCGTATCCACCTGCAACAGTTGCACTGGTGAATGCGATTCACAATGCTAATGTGAATTTTGTTTTTCAGTACAATCCGTCTATGACGGACGAAGTTCAAATCAACATCAACCCGAAGTGAAGGCGACTGTCTAGGACCGAGTCAAAATGATTCGGGCCTTTTGCTTTCAACATGGCCGGTCGGGCCATTAGGGTAGGGGTATTCCAGCTTTTTTCACTAGAGACGCAGCGATCATTGCGTTCGTCCGCATCGTGTCGGGCTGATTGTGTATCGGCGCGAGCATCTTCCAGATGTCCTCGAGATTTTCGCCTAGCACCCGTCGATAGAGCAGTACTCGAAATAGATTGAGGTCTGTTTCGGCTCGAATGAGCAACATATTTGTCTGAAAGATTTTATCTAGCCCATATATGAGCATGCGTACGGAAATGGGGTTTCCGTGGGTCAGAGCGTGAAGGCAGTTGATAAACGGTTCACCATTTATCTCCTTTACGGGTGCCATAAGGTGGCAAACCTTACCGTGGCCGAGCGCCTCATTGATCATGGTGTCCATTGCGGCTATACCGGGGCTGCCGGATTTGTCAAAGGTGAGCTGCCCAGCCGTTTCTAAATTTGCGTCACTCGCCCACGCGAGGAACCAAATACCTCGTCGCGTGTATTCGATGAAACTTCGCAGTGTTACTACGAAATGGAAGTCATTTTTTCCCTGTTGGTGCTTAAGACCCTCGAACAAAGCATCGCTTGCACTTAGGTAACGGACAACGACGAGCAAACGATACTTGTCTGGCGCTAGCTCGACCACATGAAGCTCCATTCAACCGTCGTCAATAAACTCTGCGCCACTTATCTCGCCCACCCGCTTCGGTGTCACGCACGCGCTCGGCCAGAACGGGATCATCCGGTTTTGCTCTACGCGCCCTGTCTATGGTTTGCCTCTGGGTATTGCCCTTCGCGATGACCCGGTGGTTCTGCGTCGCTTCATATGTTCCATCGTCTTGTTGTTCAACAAAAATGTTGCTCATTGCGCACCTCTTCCGGCAGGTAAGATACAGCTAAGTAATTATGAATGCAATATGGCACCCGAACCCGTTGAATTCCGAACTGGCCTCAGATTTTTCGGTGCCCCACTCTTCGCGATGTCGGCGAAGGGTGGGTGGTTTTGTTTCTTCATTTTTTTGGTCGCCATCACAACCAAAAAAAAGGCGGGGCTGAATCTCAGCCCCGCCCGTCTGCTCTCCAAACTTTGCTATGACTCAGTCTTAGTCGGCTGCCACCCGCGCGCTGAGCTTCTCGCTCGACTTCGGAGCGGCCGCGGCCGCGTGGAACTGCGCCGCTTCCGTCGAACCTTCGAGCGCGGTTGTTGAGGCTTTGCCGCTGGTGATGGCTTGCTGCACGGCGGCCGTGACCCACAAAATCTAAGACTCAACTGCAGAGGGATGGGACCTTGAGTCGCCTTACAATCTGGAATCAGCCAGGCGTCTGTTACTTTTGACGGTAGCGCCCGATGACTAATACAGATAATATCGCCGCCGATTGAGGCGACGTCTATCCGGGGAGTGGCTTCGCAGGTAAGAGGCTCCGTCACTTGCGGTGGTGGTTGAGAGTCATCGATAGGAGTAAAGGCAATGACACGTTTTTTTTGCACTCTGGTATTGGCTGTACTACTGGCGGCGGCTTTTGCCGGTAACAAGACGGAGGCCCAAAACAGCGCGGCCGACTCCGTGGACCGTACCGTGCTGCCCGTTCCCGAGCCGAAGTATCCGCCAATCACCGAACTTGATGCGAGGAATGCAAAAGCCCCACCGCGGTTCCAGGTAAAGGCGCCGAAAGGCGCGCCCAATGTGGTTGTCATTCTCCTCGACAACTTCGGCTTTGGTGACGCATCGACATTCGGAGGGCCGATCCAGATGCCAACGCTGGACCGGCTCGCCAGAACGGGGCTGCGCTACAACAATTTCAAAGTGCCGCCGTTGTGTTCCCCTAGTCGCATGGCTTTGCTTACCGGCCGCAACAGCCATAGCGCCAACTTCGGCGTGATATCGGAAATTGCCACCGCTTTCCCGGGGTACACTGCGATGCGTCCCGCCAGCGTCACCATGCTGCCCGAGATTTTGCGTCTCAACGGCTATAGCACCGCTATGTTCGGCAAGAATCATGAGCTGGGGCCGTGGGAATCCAGCGTTGTGGGTCCGTTCGACCGCTGGCCGATGAATAGCGGGTTCGAGCGCTTCTACGGCTTCATGGCCGGCGAGGCCGATCTTTTTCATCCGGTGGTTTACGACAACATGAGCAGAGTGGATCTGCACCCCGGCCCCAATTACTACGCGAGCACCGACATCACCGACAAAGCCATCGATTGGGTGCATTCCCAGCGTTCACTTGCGCCTGACAAACCGTTTTTCGTTTACTACTCCGCGATTGGCACCCACGGCCCGTTTCAGGTGCCAGACAACTGGCGCGACAAATACAAAGGAAAGTTCGACCAGGGTTGGGATCAGGTACGGAAGGAAACGTTAGCGCGACAGATCAAGCTAGGGATTGTGCCACCGGACACCCAGCTTGCGCCTAAGCCGCCAGGGATCCAGGAATGGGATCAGTTGACGGCTGACGAGAAAAAGGTGTTTGCCAGGTACATGGAAATCTATGCCGCGTTTGCCGAAGTGACCGACTACGAAATTGGACGCTTCTTGGACTCGATCGAAGCCTTGGGTGAGATGGACAACACGCTCGTGTTCTACATCACCGGTGACAACGGCTCGGTTTTCCAGGGCGGCCCCAACGGCGCCTTCAACGAACTGTCCGTGTTCAACGGACTGCCAGAACCCCTCGACATCGCTCTAAAGCACTATGACGAAATCGGCGGACCGAAATCTCACATTTTGTATAACAATGGCTGGGCGTTCGCCGGTGCAACGCCGTTCGCGTGGGGCCACCAAGTGGCTTCCTACGGCGGCATCTGTCAGCCCATTGTGGTCCATTGGCCGAAGGGCATTAAGGAGCAAGGCGGTCTGCGTACGCAGTGGTACCACATGATTGACGTCGCCCCGACAGTGTTAGAGGCAGTTGGAGTGCCTCAGCCGGCGATCGTCTATGGTGTCCGGCAGAAACCCATCGAAGGCGTGAGCATGCTCGACACATTTAATAACGCCGACGCAAAGTCGCGCCACACCACGCAATACTTCGAGATGGCGGGCAACCGGGGCATCTACCGAGACGGCTGGTTCGCCACCACGGTGCATCGCCCGCCATGGGAACCTAAGCCGCGGGCCACATTTGCCAACGACAAATGGGAGCTTTACAACGTAGAGAAAGATTTCAGTTGCGCGCACGACCTTGCCGCGAAATATCCCGAAAAGCTCGAAGAGATGAAAGGACTCTTCCTTGAGGAGGCCGTCAAGTACAACGTGTTGCCGCTTGACGATCGCTCCTGGGAGCGCTTCAACCCTGCCCTGGCCGGGCGTCCCGATCTGATGGAAGGCCGCACCGAGATGACGGTCTATCCGGGAATGATCGGAATACCCGAGAATGGCTTCATCAATATCAAGAACCGTTCCTTCACGATCACAGCCGACATCGAAGTCCCGCAGGCTGGCGCCGAGGGGGTGGTACTCGCGCAGGGCGGGGAAATGGGCGGATGGAGTCTGTACGTCAAGGACGACAAACCTAAGTTCGCCTACAACTTTCTAGCTCGCGAGACTTACACGATCGCTGGTCCCGCCCGCCTGCCGGCCGGGCACGTGACGCTACGCTTCGAGTTTGCGTACGACGGAGGTAGGCCCGGCGCGGGGGGCAATGGTTCGATCTTCGTCAACGGCGAAAAAGTCGCCACAGGGCGGATCGAGCACACTCACCCGAACGCGTTTGGCGCGGAAACGACGGACGTGGGCGAGAACCTCTACACGGTTGTGACCGACGACTACAAGCAGGGCGATAACAAGTTCACCGGCAAGATTGACAAGGTGACCATCCGGCTCGGCGAATCCAATCTCAGCCAGCAGGCCCTGAAGGCTAACGAAGCCTTGAGTGTGGACGAATTGCTGGACGTGGACTACTAATCGTCGCGCAAGCCGAACAATGTCAAAAGCGGGGCTGAGATTTCTCAGCCCCGCCGGTCTGCTCTCCAAACTTTGCGATGATGCGGTTTTAGTCGGCTGCCACCCGCGCGCTGAGCTTCTCGCTCGGCTTCGGAACGACCGCGGCCGCATGGAACTGCGCGGCTTCCGTCGAGCCTTCGAGCGCCGTCGTTGACGCTTTGCCGCTGGTGATTGCTTGCTGCACTGCGTCGAAATAGCCGGTGCCGACGAAGCGCTGGTGCTTCACCGCTTCGTAGCCATCCTTCTCGGACGCGAATTCCGCTTCCTGCACCTTGCAATACGCGGTCATGCCGCTCTGCTTGTATTCGCGCGCCAGATCGAACATGCCGTAATTGAGCGAGTGGAAGCCGGCCAGCGTGATGAACTGGAACTTGTAGCCCATCGCGCCCAGCTCGCGCTGGAATTTCGCGATCGTGGCGTCGTCCAGATTCTTCTTCCAGTTGAACGACGGCGAGCAATTGTACGAGAGCATCTTGTTCGGAAATTCGCGCAGCACGCCTTCCGCAAATTCCTTCGCTTCCGCCAAATCCGGCTTCGACGTCTCGCACCAGATGAGATCGGCGTAGGGAGCGTAGGCGATGCCGCGAGCGATTGCCGATGGCAGGCCGCCGCGAACCTGGAAAAATCCTTCGTGCGTGCGCTCGCCGGTGCAGAATTCCTTGTCGCGCGGGTCGATGTCGCTGGTGATCAGGGTTGCGCTGTCCGCATCGGTGCGCGCCATCACCAGCGTGGGCACGCCCATCACGTCCGCCGCGAGACGTGCTGCGACGAGTTTTTGAATCGCTTCCGTTGTGGGCACCAGAACTTTGCCGCCGAGATGGCCGCACTTTTTCGCGGACGACAATTGATCTTCGAAATGGACGCACGCGGCGCCCGCTTCGATCATGCCCTTCATCAACTCGAACGCGTTCAGATTGCCGCCAAATCCGGCTTCAGCATCTGCAACCATCGGCGCGAGCCAGTACGTGTCGTCTTTTCCTTCGGCGTGAGCGATCTGATCGGCGCGCAGCAGTGCTTGGTTGATGCGGCGCACCAGATTCGGAACGCTATCGGCAGGGTAGAGGCTCTGGTCGGGATACGTTTGCGCGGCAGCATTTGCGTCGGCGGCAACTTGCCAGCCGCTGATGTAAATGGCGGCGAGGCCGGCTTTCACTTGCTGCACGGCCTGGTTTCCCGTCACCGCGCCGAGAGCTTGCACGTAGGATTGCCCGTGCAAGAGAGTCCAGAGGCGCTCGGCACCGAGGCGAGCCAGCGAGTGCTCAATGTGCAGCGAGCCGCGCAGACGATCTACGTCGTTAGCCGAGTACGGGCGCGTCACGCCTTCCCAGCGCGGGTCGGATTTCCACTGCATCTCGAGCTTCGAAAGGCCGTTCGCGCCTTTCCCGTTTCCCCGTTGCCATTGTGCCCGTTCCCGTTGCCGTTTCCGTTGTGCCCGCCATTGGTCGCCATGTTGTCGCCTCTCGGTTTTTATTCGCCTTGCTTTCGCCTGCCGGAAATTCCTTGAAACTCGCCCAAAACCCGCGAAAACACCTCTGCCGCGGCTCAAAATTGAGCCCTCTAGGTCAACCTACTTGACCGAGTTAATGCCTGTTTTGTTTCGCTTTGTGTTCGCCCTACGCTGCCGGGAGTCCGCGGAGCGTAAGGTCTTCGATCAGGTCGTTCAGCGCCTCGCGGTTTCCGCCCGAAAGGGAACTCGAACCCGATGCCGGCGCCAGCTTCGCCATTGCCGCAATTGAAGATGCGGCCTTCAGCCTCGAAAGGCTTGGGCGACGAGATCCGCACTCGCACAGAGGCGCCTACGGGAAGACCGGAGCGGTGCAGGAAGAGTCCGCCGACGCTGAGGTTGTTCGAGGGATTCTCGACGCGAATCGTATCTCCGTTGATTTGCACTTCTACTGGCTTGTCCAGCAACATGCGGGGAAACGTCCTTGTATTCGTGCCTTCCATGGGGTGTTTCTCCTTCAACTATTCGCTTGGCAGGGGCGGCATCTGCTGGTGAGGCCCGCTCGCCTTGGCCGCGATGCGCTGAACATGCTGCCGCGCGACGTTGGAGCGATTGTCCGCGACAGAAATGCCAATCAGTCAAACTGATTAAACTTATCATCTTGATAGAAATCGATTATCAGAATAAAATGGGAATAAAGGGATATCTGTATTCCCTTTTTCGCCATAAATCGACCCAAAAATTCGCCGAGCTTTGTCTGGAGAATTGATGGAATTCGATCAAATTGAGACGTTCCTCGCCGTCCTCACTTACGGCGGTTTCCACAAAGCCGCCGAAGCCCTCCGCGTCAGCCAGCCGGCCGTAAGTGCGCGGATTCGCGCGCTCGAGGAATCGCTCGGAGTAACGCTTTTTGCGCGGGAGGGGAATAGCTTGACGCTGTCGGCGGCTGGGAAGGCGCTGCGGCCGCAGGCGGAGCAGCTGTTGCGGCAGGTGGCGTTGGCGCGGCAAGTGGTGAATGAGCAGAGGACGTCTGCGGCGGGGTCGTTGCGGATTGCGGCGGCGCTTTCGATTTGCACTTATTTTTTGCCGGATGTTTTGAAGGATTATCAGGCGGCGAATCCGAAGGTGCTGGTGACGTTGCGTTCGGGGAATTCGATGGAAGTGCTGAAGATGGTGCTGGATGGGGAGGCGGACATCGGCGTGGCGCGCTCGCTGCTGCATCCGGAAGTGGAAACCACGTCGCTGCGGGACGATCCGTTGATTCTCGTCGGGACATCCCGGGCACAAGATGGCGCGCAAGCAGAAGGTGCGCATGGAAGAGCTGGAATCGTGGCCGCTTATTTTCTTTGACCGCGGGTCGAGCGATTGGACGCTTACGCAAGGTTTATTCCGGCGCGCGGGACTTTTGCCCAACGTGGTGATGGAAGTGGAAACGATCGAAGCGGCGAAGAGAATGGTGGAGCGCAAACTTGGATTCAGTTTCCTGCCGCAGATCTCCGTGATGGAGGAGTTTCGCCGGCGGAAACTGATGGCGATTGAAATCGTGAATGCTGAGCCTTTGCGCCGCAATCTCGACGTGATTTATCCGCGGCACCGGGCGCTGAGTGGAGACGCGCAGTCGTTTTTGCGGTTGCTGCAGGCGGCTGCGGCGACGGCGGTTCCGGTGAGCGGAAACGCAAAGCAGCGGAGGCGCAAGAAATCACAGAGCGAATCTTGAAGATATCGGGCGCGTGGGCCGGGCCACGTTGAGCGTGAGTCCATAACAATAGTGGATACTGCCAATAAATATTTCGAATTAGGGCTGTGTGGGGTCTGCCTGTAGAGTTTCGATTTTAGAAATCTGATTTCGTCGGCGGAGATAGACGGATTTTGACAGAAAGACGCCTGATCCCGCGGATTGCAATTCTCTTCATTCTGCTCGGTTTTGCTCCCCTGAATTTGCTCGCGCAGAGTTCCTCTGCCCCGGATTCCCAATCGAAACGCATCGCGGCACTCGAACAGCAGGCGGCCGACGCGAAAAGTTCTGCGGACAATGCATGGATGCTCACCAGTTCGGCGCTGGTGTTGATGATGACCGGTCCTGGCCTCGCGCTTTTTTACGGCGGGCTGGTGCGAAAGAAAAATGTGCTCGGGACGATGATGCAGAGCTTTGCGATGATGGCTGTGATCACGGTTCTTTGGGCGGTTGTGGGTTACAGCCTCGCATTTGGAACGGGGAACGGTTTCATCGGCGGATTTCACAATGCATTCCTGCGCGGCGTGGGACTGCAGCCGGATGTGGATTATGCTGCGACGATTCCTCTTCAGACATTTATGGTTTACCAGCTGATGTTTGCCATCATCACACCCGCGCTTATCACGGGTGCATTTGCGGAGAGAATGAAATTCAGCTCGATGCTGCTGTTCCTGATTCTCTGGTCGCTATTCGTTTACGACCCGATGGCGCACATGGTTTGGGGGAAGGGCGGATTGCTAAACGCGTCGCTCGGCGGACGTTTTCCGACTCTTGATTTCGCGGGCGGCACGGTGGTGCACGTGAGTTCGGGAGTTTCGGCGCTGGTTTGCGCACTGTATCTCGGAAAGCGACTCGGATATCCGAAAGTTGCGATGCCGCCGCACAGCGTGGTGCTGAGTTTTATCGGAGCCTGTTTGCTGTGGGTGGGCTGGTTTGGATTCAACGCGGGGAGCGCGCTCGCAGCCGGGGGGCTGGCCACGAGCGCATTTGTGGCAACACATTTTGGTGCGGCCGCGGCGGCGATTGGCTGGAGCGGGGCGGAGTGGCTGCGAAACGGAAAGCCGAGCGCGCTTGGTGCAATTTCCGGAGCGGTGGCGGGTCTTGTGGCAATTACGCCGGCTGCCGGATTCGTCACCCCGATGTCGGCGCTGATTATCGGATTGATTGCGGGGGTGTTTTGTTTTTGGATGGTCACGAAGGTGAAGGCGCGATTCGGCTACGATGATTCGCTCGATGCGTTTGGCGTACACGGGGCGGGCGGGACAATTGGCGCACTGCTGACGGGTGTTTTTGCTTCGAGTGTGATCAATCCGATTTTCAAGGACGCGAATGGTAATGTACTTCCATCCGGTTTGTTTGAAGGCAATGGTCATCAGCTGCTGAATCAGTGCGTGGGCGTTGCGATCGCATGGGTGCTGGGAATTGTGGGGACGCTCATTTTGCTCACGATTGTGGACAAAGTAGTGGGTCTGCGAGTGACGGAAGAGCAGGAGATACAGGGCCTCGATGTTTCGCAACACGGCGAAGAGGGCTACTACTGGGAAACGTCGGCCTAGCGCGATTATTGGGCGCGGATGACCGAGAATTAAGAACACACGACGATGACAAAAGTTGAAGCGATCATTCAGACGTCGAAGCTCGATGCAGTAAAGGATGCGCTGCACGAAATTGGCATTGAAGGCATGACGGTGCTTGAGGTCCGCGGCCATGGCCGGCAGAAGGGCCACACGGAGTTTTACAGAGGCCGCGAATACACCGTGGATCTGATCCCGAAGATAAAAATCGAAATGGTGTTAGCGGACGACATGGTGGAGAAATCCGTGCAGGCAATCGTAACGGCAGCGCGCACCGGCAAAATCGGCGACGGCAAAATATTCCTTACTCGTATAGACGACGCGATTCGAATTCGCAATGATGAGCGGGGCGAGAGCGCCCTCTAAGCACGCCGGGGCCAATCGAGCCCGTCGGTATTTCCTCGCAAGACAAGCACCTCCGATTGTAGAAATATGGATGCATCGCAATGGCGACGAATCCCACTCTTGCCGCTGAGCTGCGCGAGCTTTACTCGAAGGAATCCGCGCGCCTGAAAGAAAAGTTCGCGGCCACCCGCGATGGTCGTTTCCTTTCTGGCTGGCAGAACGGAGCTGGTTGATTCCCTCGCACGACGAGCGTGGCGCGAAATTATCTCGCCCGATCCGGAAGGGCCGAAGGATTTCACCCTCATTGCGCTCGGCGGCTACGGAAGAAAATGGCTTTTCCCCTATTCCGATATTGATCTTCTGTTTCTTTACGCTGGGGACAAGACCGAAGCAAAAATCAAAGAACCGATTCGCCGGTTTTCGCAAGAACTTTGGGACCTGCGCTTGAAGCTGAGTCCCGCGAGCCGGACGCTGGGCGAATGCGATCGCGTCGATCCGGATAACCTGGAATTTGCGATTTCGCTTCTCGATTGCCGGTATCTGGCTGGCGACCGGCAGCTTTTTTCGCGGCTCCAGGATGTTGTGATACCGAAATTGGTCGCGCGCGAGTCGCAGACATTTCTCACGCGGCTTGCCGAACTTGCGCGCAGCCGGCACGCAAAATTCGGCGGGACATTGTTTCATCTCGAGCCAAATGTGAAGGACGGCCCCGGCGGCCTGCGCGACTACAACGTTGGGTACTGGCTGGCGCTGGTTTCGGGGATGGCGAAACAGCACGCCTGGCCCGATCAAACCCTGTTGTTCGCGCCGTCACAGCGGAAGAAGCTCGAGGCCGCGCTTGAATTTCTCACGTCCGTCCGCTGCTTTCTTCATTTTCGCCACTCGCGCGACGATAACGTACTTGCCTGGGACGCGCAGGCTGAAGCTGCTGCTGCGCGAATCGGTGTTGCGAACGGGGCTGAGCCGACCGCTTCAGACTGGATGCGGATTTACTTCGGTCACGCGCGGACGGTGCATCGCGTGTGCACGCAGCTTCTCACTGAAATTCCGGCGGAGCGCCCTTCGCTTTACCGGCAATTTCAGACCATGCGTTCACGGCTCTCGAATGCGGAATTCTCCGTGGTGGACGACATGGTTTTTCTGCGCCAGCCGGAAAACCTGACGGACCCACAGTTGATTCTTCGGGTGTTTCGATTTCTCGCGAGGCACGGCCTTTCGCTCAGCTCTGTCGCGGAGGCGCAGATCGAGCACGCATTGCCATCGCTTGTTGCCGATCCGCCCGCGGGCAGCGAGCTCTGGCATGTGCTGCAGGAAATTCTTCTCGGGCCACACGCAGCGGACGCCCTGCGTGCGATGCATTCGCTCGGCGTGCTGACAATTCTGCTGCCGGAATTTGAAGGTATCGATTCGCTGGTGGTGCGGGATTATTCGCACCGGTTCACGGTGGACGAGCATACGTTCGTGGCGATCGAGAATCTTCACGCGCTGCGGCAGTCGCAAGCGAAATGGGATCAGCGCTATGCGGAGCTTCTCGAAGAGCTCGAACAGCCTGACCTGCTGTATCTTGCAATTCTTTTGCACGACACGGGAAAGGGCGCAAAGACGGACGATCACGTGCGCGCGAGCTTGGCATTGGCTGAAGCCGCGCTCGACCGGCTCGATCTCGACGCACTCGATCGCGAGTCGGTGATTTTTCTTATTGGCAGGCACCTGGAGATGAGTGCGGCGCTGCGCCGTGACATTTTCGATCCCGAGACGGTGCGCGCTTTCGCAGCGAAGGTGGAAACTCCCGAACGGCTAAAAATGTTGTGCCTCCTCACATACGCGGACATCAAGGCAGTGAATCCGGAGGCTCTCTCACCGTGGAAAGCGGAGAATATCTGGCAACTTTACATCGCGACTGCCAATCATCTGAACCGCAACCTGGATCAGAGGTTTCACGTTGACGCGCATGACGAAGTGCTGGAACACCTGCGCACGCTGGCTCCGGCGACGGGTAAGCACGTGGAAACGTTTCTGGAAGGATTGCCGCGCCGCTATTTGCTAACGAACGCAGCCGGTGACGTCTTCGCGCACGCGGACATGGCCACAAAGCTGGGCAAAGATCCCGTACAGGTGGATTTGCGGCGAGGCCGGCATTGGTATGAATTGATCCTGGTGACGACGGATCGTCCGTTTCTTTTTGCCACGATGACCGGCATTCTCGCCGCATGGGGAATGAACATTGTGAAAGCGTCGGCGTTTTCGAATCAGGCGGGGATTGTGGTGGATACGTTTTATTTCACCGACACATTTCGCACGCTGGAGCTGAATCTCTCGGAATGGGAACGGTTCAAGGTGAGCATTCACGACGGTCTGCTGGGGAAACTCGATCTCGAGCGGATGTTGCGCGATCGGCTGCGAGCGAAACAAAATCGCGCGCCGAAAGTGAAAGTAGAAACGCAGATTCATTTCGACAATACGTGCTCGGCGCATAGCACGCTTGTCGAGGTGATTGCGCAGGACCAACCCGGCTTGCTCTATCGCATCAGCTCGCAGTTCGCGCGTGAAAAATGCAATATCGAAATCGCGCTGATTGATACGGAAGGGCAAACGGCGATCGACGTGTTTTACCTCACATCGGGCGGAGCTAAGCTCGGGCCGGAACAACAAGCGATGTTGCAGACGGCGTTGCTCACTGAACTTGCCTCCTGATTTCCGGCGGTCTGATTTACCTCGCGGATTGTGTGGGTTCCTCGGATTTCTTCACGTGGGCTTCGAGAAAACTAGTCGCCAGGCTCCATGCTTCTTTCGCCGCGACCGGATTGTAGGAAGGGCGAGCATCGCAGAAGAATCCGTGGTCGGCATCGGAGATATCGACGTTGATGTAGGGCTTGCCCGCGGCTTTCAGCGCGTCGAGCACGGAGCGGATTTGATCCTGGGGGATATGTTTGTCGAGTCCGCCCCAGAAGAAAAGCATCGGGGCCTGAAGATTCGTCGCGCGTGGAAGCAGTGATGGAGCGATGCCGCCGCCATAAAACGAAATTGCAGCGCGCAACGCGACAGTGGCATTGGCGAGGAACGATACGCGTCCTCCCATGCAGAATCCGATGCTGCCGATGCGGTCGGGGATCACATGGCTGGAATCGCGCAACCATTCATAGGAGGCGCGGACATCGTCGGCGAGTCCTTGCTCAGTGAGCGCTTTCATGTGCGGCATTGCGGACGGAAAATCGTCATAGCGAACTTCGAAGCCAGGCGCGGCCGAGCGATGGAACAGTTCCGGGGCGATGGCGACGTAACCTTCCCCAGCGATTCGTTGCGCGACATCGCGAATGTGGCCGTTGACACCGAAAGCTTCCTGGAAAACAAGTATGCCGGGGAACGAACCTTTCTCTTCCGGGCGCGCCACGAATGCTTGCATCGAGCTACCGTCGGCCACCGTCAACGTATGTTTCTCAGTCGCTATGTTCGGCATTGTTATTCCTTTCGAGCTTGTGTGGGTCGTTGATCTCGCAAACTATAGTTTAGGATAAATCGGTTAAACTGGCGCTGTTTGGAATTATTGCTGCCGGGAATTATCGGAGGGACGTTCATGAGCTTATACGAATATGTGACGCTCGGCCGTTCGGGCCTGCGCGTGAGCCCGCTGTGCCTCGGCGCGATGACGTTTGGCACCGAATGGGGATTTGGCGTTGATGAAACTGCTTCTCGGGCGATTTTCGATCGCTACATCGAACTTGGGGGGAATTTCGTCGATACCGCTGATGGCTACACGGCGGGGAAGAGCGAGGAGTTGACGGGGAAATTTATTGGGATCGCCATTTGCGGGATCGAGTGGTGCTTGCGACCAAATTTACTTTCAATACCGATCCGGGGAATCCGAATGCCGGGCGGAAACGGGCGAAAAAATATTTATCGCGCGCTGGAAGGTTCCTTGCGCCGGTTGAAAATGGATTACATCGATCTTTATTGGCTGCATGCGTGGGACACGGTGACGCCGGTGGAAGAAGTGATCTCGACGATGAACGATCTTGTGCGGGCGGGGAAAATTCGGCACTACGGATTTTCGGATACGTCGGCGTGGTACGTGGCGCGGGCTCAAACGCTCGCTGAATGCGAGGCGACGGAACCACTGATCGCGCTGCAACTGGAATATTCGCTGGTGGAGCGAACGATCGAGCGCGAACATGTGCCGGCGGCGCAGGAACTCGGCCTCGCGATTTGTCCATGGAGTCCGCTGGCGGGCGGATTTTTGAGCGGAAAATATAAACGCGAGGCGAGCGGTCACAAGGGAGAGGGGCAGGGCAGGCTGACGACGCCGGGTGGCAGTCCTTTTAATCGATTCTCTGAACGTAACTGGCGCGTGCACGATGCGCTGATGGACGTGGCGAAGCAGATGGGCAAGCCGGCGGCGCAGGTGGCGTTGAACTGGGTGGCGACGCAGCCGGGAATTACGTCGACGATCGTTGGGGCGACGAAGGTGACGCAGCTGGATGACAATTTGGCGTCGATAGATTTTGCGATTCCCACGGATTTGCGAAAGCGACTGGATGAAGCGAGCGCGCTGGAGCCGGCGCAGCCTTACATTTTCTTCGGGGGCGAAATTCAGTCGCGCATCGCGGGCGGAGTGCCGATGCATTCGTGGATGCCGGCGCGGATGTACAGTGTGCCGGTGAAGGTGGCCGCGAAGGTGAGTGGCAAGGAGCAGTGAGGCGGCGCGGCGACTTCGGCGACGCTGGTGGGAAGGTGGCCTGGCGGGCACGCGCTGATTTGTGCTGAGGACTTTCATGGCGCCGGAGATTCCGTCGCGATTCAATATTGCGGAGTGGTTTCTCGATCGTCCGGCGGAGGCGCATCCGGAACGAATCGCGATTCTGGGCGAGCCGCGGGCGGTTTGCTATGGGGAGCTTCGCGAGCTGGCGAATCGCGTGGGGAATGCGCTTTTGGCAGGCGGGATGCGCGCGTGGCGATCGCGTGCTGATTGTGTTGCGCGATTCGGCGGAATTTATGGCGGCGTTTTTTGGGGCTGCGAAAATTGGGGCGATTCCGGTTCCGGTTAATTCCTTTGCTCGAGGTGGCGATTATTCATTTTATATTTCGGATTCTGGGGCTGCGATTGCGATTGCGATTGTGGATGAATGCGCGCTTAGTGAATTTGCGCCCGCTGCTGACGCGACGAAGGTGCGGGTGATCGTCGTGGGCGAGAGGTCGGGTGGCGGTGGTGCGCCGCTTTCGTGGGCGAAGTGGATTGCGCCGGCTGCGGCTGAACTTTCAACGTGCGCGACGGCGGCGCATGATGCAGCTTTTCTTTTGTATACCTCGGGAAGCGGAGGGCGGCCGAAAGCTGCGGTGCATCAGCACAAGGACATGCTGGTTGCGACGCGCAGTTATGCGGAGGGCGTGCTGGGGATTCGCGCGGATGACCGATTCTTTTCGGTTTCGAAATTGTTTTTTGCTTACGGGCTTGGCAATGGGATGTATTTTCCGCTGTCGGTGGGCGCCAGCGTGGTGCTGAATCCCGAGAAGACGCGTATCGAGCGGGTGGCGGAGCTTGTTGCGCGGCATCGGCCGACGATTGTTTTTGGAGTTGCCGACGTTTTATGCGGCGCTGCTGCAGGAATTGAATCGCGGGTTGGCTGTCGATTTGTCGTCGGTGCGATTGGCGGTTTCTGCGGGCGAGCCGTTGCCTGGGGAAGTATTTGAGCAATTTCGAGAGCGATTTGGGATTGAGATTCTGGATGGGATTGGTTCGACGGAGATGTTGCACATTTTTATTTCGAATCGGCCCGGAAGCGCGCGGGCTGGGACGTGCGGGATGCCTGTTCATAATTATGAGGTGCGAATTGCGGACGATAGCGACCGGCCATGCTGGCGCGGATGAGATTGGGAATCTCTTTGTGAAGGGCGATAGTGCGCTCGCCGAATACTGGGAGAAGCCGGAGTATACGGCGAGAGTGAAGTCGGCGGATGGTTGGGTTGAGACGGGGGATAAATTCTTTTGCGATTCGGAGGGTTACTATCATTACAGCGGGCGCAGCGACGACATGATGAAGGTGTCGGGGATGTGGGTTTCGCCGATCGAAGTGGAGAACGCGCTGCTTGGCGATGAGCGGGTTGCCGAGTCGGCTGTCGTCGGCGTCGCGGATGGCGCGGGACTTGTCAAGCCGGTCGCTTACATTGTGCTGGCAGCAGGACTACGGCCGCATCCAGATATTGCGAACGCCATCCAAGACTCCGTCCGCATGCGACTCGTGCATTACAAGTGTCCGCGTGAATTCCATTTTGTCGCGGAGCTTCCTAAGACGGTCACTGGAAAAATTCAGCGGTACCTGTTACGCGACCGGAGAACGAAAGACTAACTCCGCGTCAGGATCAATTACGGTGACTACGCGCGGGAGTCCCGAGTACCGCGTCGAAAAAGACGCCCAGCAAATTCCTCATCTCCTCGGCCGGCAGCGTCTTGGGATCGAATATATGTTCGAGCAACAGCGCATTGGAAAGCGCGCCCAGCCCGGTGACCGCCGCTTCGGCAGGGAATCGAGGAGTGCGCCGCAGCCCTTTAGTGATCCGGCGCAAGAAATCACCACCACACAAACGCATGCTCTGCAGGCGGGCTCTGAGCCGGGCATGAGCTTCGGAATGACGAATCGCGAAAAGCTTGAATTCAAGCGAAAGAAGCGCCACACGCCGGTCTTCCGCGATCCGCGCATAGTGAGAGCGCAGAGCCTGTAAACGATCCTCGGGATCCTTGTAGCGCTGAACCAGGGCGTTTACTTCTTCGACCCGCTCGGCGACATACTGCTCGAGCAACGCGAAGAAAATATCTTCCTTATCTTCAAAGTTCGCGTAGAACGCGCCGCGCGTGTAGCCAGCTTGCGCGGCGATGTCTTCGAGCCGTGCCGCTTCAAACCCATCGCGCGCAAAGATTCGCTCCGCCGCCGCAATAAGGCGCTTGCGTGTGGCGTCAGTACGAGCCTGCTGCTTGGAGGTTGTGGCGGGCATCATTTCTCCATGAGGTGAATGTAGCGAACATGGGCGTAAGAACGCGGCCGAGCGCGCCTTTACAACATACATACATGAATGTATATTATTACAGATGCCTTGCTGGCACAAGAGGAATCGGTGGCCGCATCCATAGCGCTTCCGGCGCCGCGAGAGGCCTGGCGCCCAGCCCACAATCCGTGGCTCATCGCGCTTACGGTGACCCTCGCCACGTTCATGGAGGTGCTCGACACCTCGATCGCCAATGTCGCACTGCCGCACATCGCAGGCAGTCTGGGCGCAAGTTCTGACGAATCCACCTGGGTGCTCACCAGCTACCTCGTTTCCAACGCAATCGTGCTTCCGATCAGCGCATGGCTCGCCACTCGAATCGGTCGCAAGCGTTTCTACATGTCCTGCGTCGCACTTTTCGCCACCAGCAGCTTTTTCTGCGGCCTCGCGCCGACTCTCGGGACGCTGATCATTTTTCGAGTCCTGCAAGGAGCCGGCGGCGGAGGACTTCAACCCAGCGAGCAGGCAATTCTGGCGGATACCTTTCCGGCGTCGAAAAGGGGGATGGCGTTTGCGATGTACGGCATGGCGGTGGTAGTGGCGCCGGCGATTGGGCCAACGCTGGGCGGCTGGATCACCGACAACTACAGTTGGCGCTGGATTTTCTACATCAACGTTCCAATCAGCGTGCTTTCGCTTTACCTGACGCATCGACTGGTGGAGGACCCTCCGTACCTGCGCGAAGAAAAAATTCGCCAGAAGGGCCTACACGTCGATTACATCGGTCTTGGCCTTATCGCGGTCGGCATCGGGTTCTTGCAAATCGTGCTCGATAAAGGTCAGGAAGCAGACTGGTTTGGGTCCCACTGGATCACAGCGCTACTGATTCTCGCCATCGGGCTCCTGGTCGCCTGGGTGATATGGGAATGGCGTCATCCCAATCCAATTGTCGAACTCAAGCTGCTCAAAAACCGGAATTTCGCAGCCGCGAGTTTTTTCATGTTCATTCTCGGCATGGTTTTGTACGGCACCACCGTGCTGATCCCGCAATTTTTGCAGCTGCTGCTCGGATATTCGGCAACGAGCGCTGGGGAAGCTCTAGCCGGTGGCGGTTTCATCATGATGCTGACGATGCCGATTGCGGGAATGCTTGTTTCAAAAGGCGACGCGCGAATCATGATGTCCTGCGGATTCGCAGCCACAGCACTCTCGCTCTATTACATGGCGACTCACATCAGCCTGGGAATGGATTTCAGGACAGCCGCCATGCTGCGCGTTTATCAGACTTTTGGACTAGCCTTTTATATTCATTCCGTCGAACACACTGTCGTACGTTGGCGTGCCGCAGACGAAAAGCAACCAGATCTCAAGTATGATCAATTTCATCCGCAACATTGGCGGCAGTATCGGCATCGCTCTCCTCGCCACGTTCATCACGCGTACGACACAGCAACGACAATCGTACATGGCGGGGCATTTGAATCAGGGCAACCCGATGTTCCGCAACATGCTGGATGGGATGACCGCGACGTTACATTCCCAGGGTCTCGGCGCGTCAGAGGCGTCGCGTCAGGCGTATGCGAGGATCGCGCAACTGCTGGAGCAGCAAGCAACCGCATTGGCCTACAAAGACGTAATTTCATTCTTGGCAATTCTCGTTGCGTGCCTCACTCCGCTGGCTTTCATCATGAAACGTCCGAGCGCTCACGACGCTGCCGCGCCCCCCGTTCACTAGCCTTCATCATTCAAATCCGGTCGCTATTCAGGCTTGTTTCGGCCGCGACGAATCTTTTCGTTGGGATACGTGATGCGTGATCCACGAACGAGCGCAAACGGCGTGAGTTTGTGGGCCGACGCACGCGTCGTACTCGAGATGTGCATCACCGGGATTTTTCGCACCGAGAGCGCGTCGGCGACCAGTGAACGATGGCACCGCCAGGGAACCGCTTCGGCGCACATCAGTGCGGACGGCTTCGTTTTCGCAAGCTTAATGGCGCGTTCAAGCGCGGCTTCAAATTCGGGCGTTTGCATGTAGTCCGCGAATCCGCGGAACCCCGAGTTGCGCCAACCCAGATTGATCGAGTCTTTCGCGGGGCGCCGCAGCCCGCCAAGCTTTTTGATGTGTGTGTAACCGATTCCCGCTGCGCGCAATGATTCAGCCAGAGCCTCGCCATTGAACTGGGGATTGTGGCGCGAGCGTGGGATCGTGCGGATGTCGATTACGCGTTTGACGCCATTCGTTTTCAAGATCTCGACGAACTCCGAAATTGGATGCGTCGAATGCCCGATCGTGAACACTTCGAATTTCTTCGCTCTGTAACGTTCCGGCATACTCGCTAGCTCATCATATCCCCGGCGACAGCCGCGACATCCTTTTGTTCTTTAGCAATCGCCGCAGGATAAGGATAATGGAGGCCGTGGCGCTGGGTCAGATGGCACGTCCTGCGCTTGGATGCCACGAAATGAGAGAAGGCGGAAAACCACCCGGATGAGGCAGCATGGATAAGATAGAAGCGCTGTTCTGGGATAACGGCGGCGTGATTCTCACAAATGGTTGGGATCGCGAAGCGCGAAAAAGAGCAGCCGAGAAATTTCATCTCGACTGGGACGATTTTTCCGATCGTCACGAGTTGATGCTCAATGCTTTTGAGACCGGGCAAGCCACGCTCGATCAATACGTACAGCGCACGGTGTTCTACCGTCCGAGAAACTTCAAACCTGAGGATTTCAAAGCTTTCATGTTCTCGCAATCGCAGCCATTTCCCGAGGCTCTCGATTTTTGTGGCAAGATTGCGGCTTCACGCAAATACATCATGGCCGCACTCAATAACGAGTCTCGCGAAATCAACGAATACCGCATCGCGCAATTCAAGCTGAAGGATTATTTCGAAGTATTTTTCAGTTCGTGTTATCTCGGCGTTCGCAAGCCGGATATCCAAATTTACCGGCGCGTGATGGAAATCACGCAACGCAAGCCTTCTGCCTGCGTGATGATCGACGATCGCGAACTCAACCTTGAATGCGCCCGGGAGCTGGGCCTGCAAACGATTGCCGTAAAAAATCTCGAACAGCTCAAACAAGACCTTGCCAAGCTCGGCGTCGCCGCCGACAAAAATTAGCCAGGAGGAATCGCGATGGAACTCGGAATGATTGGTTTGGGAAAGATGGGCGGATTCATGTCGGAACGCCTGATTCGCGGCGGCCACCGCGTGATCGGTTTCGATCGTGATCCGGCCGTGGTTCAAAAGCTGGCCGAGAAAGGCGCGGGCAGCGCGAATTCGCTCGACAATATTATTTCTCAGCTAAAGGCCCCGCGTGCCATCTGGCTGATGGTTCCCGCGGGCGATCCTGTGGACCAGACAATTGCTGCGCTCGTGCCGCATCTCGCTCCCGGCGACACAATCATCGATGGCGGCAATTCGTACTACAAAGATTCCGTCCGCCGTGCGGCCGCTTTGGCCCCAAAGAAAATCAATTTCGTGGATTGTGGCACGAGCGGCGGTGTGTGGGGACTCACGGAAGGTTACAGCATGATGGTGGGAGGCGATGCGGACGTGGTGAAGCGCCTCTCGCCAATTTTTGAGACGCTCGCGCCCGGTCCCGACAAAGGCTGGGGCCGCGTGGGCCCTGCCGGCTCGGGGCACTTCGTGAAAATGGTTCACAACGGAATCGAGTACGGAATTATGCAGGCATACGCGGAAGGTCTCGACCTGCTGCGGCACAAGAAGGAATTTTCACTGGACCTTTTGCAGATCGGCAAGATCTGGCAATTCGGCAGCGTGATTCGTTCCTGGCTGCTCGATCTCACGGTGGATGCGCTTTCAAAAAATCCCACGCTCGCTGGGATTGAAGGCTACGTCACCGATTCCGGCGAAGGCCGCTGGACCGTAATTGAAGGCGTGGAGCTGGGCGTTCCGGTGCCGGTGATTTCCGGCGCGCTCGATATGCGTTTTCGTTCGCAAGATCCCGAGCCATTTGCCAATAAACTGCTCGCCATGATGCGCCACGAATTTGGCGGACACGCTGTGAAAACGGCGAGCACAAAATAAAGCAATGTTTTTCGAGAGCCGAATTTTTCCAACCATCGCAGAGATGAGCGAAGCTGCGCTCGTTGAGATACTGCGCATCCTGAATGACGCAGTGGCGAAGCGAGGCCGCTTTTCCATCGCTCTTTGCGGCGGGCACACGCCCGCTAAGCTTTACGCTCTCTGGGCGGAAAAATACAAGACGCAGACACCCTGGGATCGCGTGCATCTGTTTTTTGGCGACGAGAGATTTGTTCCTGAAGACGATCTACTCAGCAACTACCGCATGGCGCGGCAAACACTGATCGATCATGTCCCGATTCCAAAAGAAAACGTGCACCCGATGCTGACCGATTTTCCTTCACCCGACAAGGCAGCTGAAGCTTACGAGGTGGAGCTGCGAAGGTTCTTCGTTGAGGATGCGCCGGCGTTCGATGTCCAATTGCTCGGCCTCGGCATCGAGGGACACACGGCTTCGCTCTTTCCGGGCTCGCCGGCACTCGATGAACAGAGGCGTTGGGTGGTGGCTGTTACCGCGCCTGCTGAACCGCCGCAGCGGCTGACTCTCACTCCTGTAGTCTTGAATCAGGGACTCAACACATTTTTCCTGGTGGCTGGTGAAAATAAGCGCGAAATTCTGACGGCACTTCGCAGCGAACCCCAAAACGTGCCGAGCAAGTATCCCGCGGGCAGGATTCGCCCTGCTCGAGGTGTGGTTTGGTATCTCGACCAGGCCGCGGCGGGATGACACCAGCCATTTTCTCTTGAGCCAGATCGGGAAACCGCGCAAAAACGGGAAACAAATTAAGCGGTAAGGCAGCCTTCATCTGAGCCTTCCGCGTATTTAGAAATCTGCTCCCCACGGTCATTCGCGAAAATTGAAAGCTGTACTCTCTTGCCCCTCGGTACAGTTTCGCCTGTCGTTGCGTACCATTGACCCGGTTGAGTCCGCTCTTTACCATGCGTTTTTGACCGCAGAACGGTTCGGAATGTGGGATTTCGCCCCGTGTTTTGTAACCAGCCCACGGGGAGCACTTCAGGATGTCACTACTCGATCTACCGCGCGATATCAGAAGCCGGCGCAAGCGACGCGGACCGCGCATGAATTCGCGCGTACCGATAGCTGTGGAATGGAATGGGCAAAGCGGAACGCTCCATCTTGAAACAGGCTTTACGCGAGTGGTCAGCAACTATGGCTGCCTGCTCGTGAGTCCAAAGGAACTCGACTTGCAGCAGAGAATTCGCGTCACGAATCTTGCCACACAACAAAGATCGGAAGCCCTGGTGGTCTGGAAGGGAATGCAGCGGCCGGACGGTTGGGACCTGGGGGTAGAGTTCGTTGCGGCCGATTTAGAGTTTTGGGGTGTTGAGCTTTGAAAATTGAAAATCTGAAAGCAGCGCCTGGAAAGCCGGGAACGCCGCAGGTGAAGCCTGCCATTCCGCTCACGAAGCCGGCTGCTGCGAAGCCATCTCAAGGAGCGATCGCGAATTCGTCGAGCGTCGCGGGAGCGCGGCACGCGGTGGCGGGTGAAGAGCGGCGGCGCAGCCAGCGAGTGCTGCTGCGGGTACCCGTGAACATCCATGTTGCGCTGGGCAGCAAAAATTCCACCTTTGAAGTTGTGACTCTCAGCGTGAATGATCATGGAGCGCTCATCGCGATGCCGCGCAGCCTGGCGCTCGATACGCAGCTGGTTCTCGAGCACTCACTTACAAAACGACGGGTGGCGTGCAAAGTGGCGCGTTCGCCTCGCGAGATGCCGGAAGGATTTCACACGCCGCTGGAATTTGATACCACGGAGCCGAACTTCTGGGGTATTGCGTTTCCGCCGGCCGATTGGCGCCCGCCGGATGATTTCTAGCGCCAGGACGTATCGCTAAAGAGAAAACGGCAGCTTCGTTAAATCGAGATTTCCGCCGGACAGAATAATTCCCACCTTCTTGCCCTCTGCGCCGAGCTTGCGGAAAAGTGCAGGACCCGCTGCCACTGCGCCCGATGGTTCGACTACCAGTTTCATCCGTTCCCAAAGCAGAAGCATCGCAGAAATAATTTCTTCCTCGGTAAGGGGGCAGATCTGGTCCACGTGCTCGCGAAGCACGGAAAACGTGAGCGGCGAAAGAACTGCGCGCAGACCGTCCGCGATCGTCTCGTTGGGCGAGCCGGCTTCGATGCGGCCTGACGCGAGAGAGCGATACGCGTCGTCGGCATTGCTGGGTTCACCGGCTGCGACGCGAATCTGAGGGCGGATCGCTTTTGCCGCAATTGCGGTGCCGCTCAATAGGCCTCCGCCGCTGACGGGCGTGCAGATTACATCGAGATCGGGAATTTCTTCGAGCAACTCGATCGCGGCGGTTCCTTGCCCGGCCATCACGCGCACGTCGTTGTAGGGGTGGACGAGATGCGCGCCGGTTTCTTTCATCACGCGCGCGGCGGTAGCTTCGCGCGATGCGAGATTGGGCTCGCATTCCGTGATTTGGCCGCCGTAGCCTTCGACGGCTCGTTTTTTTGTGATGGGCGCGTTCGAGGGCATGATGATGAACGCCGGAATTCCGCGCCAGCGCGCTGCCAGCGATAGCGCCGCCGCATGATTGCCTGATGAGGGCGCCACCACTCCGTTGCGCGCTTCTTCGTCGGTGAGGGAAAAGACCGCGTTGGTTGCGCCTCGTATTTTGAACGAGCCCGTCTTTTGCAGGTTTTCGCACTTGAAATAGAGGCGAGCGCCGGCGATTTCATCGAGCGATGCGGACGTGAGAACTAGAGTGCGATGGATCCGAGGCGAAATTCGGCGATGGGCGGCGCGGATCGCTTCAATATCGGGAGCGAGAATTTGAGTTTGTGTCGCCATGGTACGGGCACGTTCATTATGGCACATCTTTTTCGCTGCTAAACGCGGCGCTGCAGCTAGGTGCGAGATTTTTGTCGGCGAAAACATTAAAATCCTTGACTCACTTGTAGCGCAATGCGATTCTCGGCGAACCCCTTCTGGAAGTTTTTCCTCTTACAACTCTAATTGCCGCGCCCAGGAGGCACTATGTCCAGCAGCGAACGCCGTATCGCACCCCGCAAGATTTTCTCGATTCCAATTCGTATTCGCCCGCTCGCAGTTGAATCGCTGTCGGTGGCAGCGGGCTCGACGATCTTGAAAAACGCGGCGCCAAGCAGTCGCGCCCCAGCGCCCGCTTCTCCTGCGAGCAGCCTGATGAACAGCGCCGTCTCAACATCGAAGCCAGTTCGCGTGCTCGACATGCAGGAGGGCGAAACGGTGAATCTTTCCGAGCGCGGAATCTATTTCAAGACCGCGCAGAAAGTGAGAATCGGGCAGGCGATGGAGATTTATTTCACGCTACCGCGCGAATTGACGGGGCGAAGCCCGGAGCCGGTGCGATGCAGCGCGCGCGTGGTGCATGTCGAACAATACTCGGACGAGCGGGGATGGACGGGAGTGGGCGCATCGGTGGAACAGTTCGAACCGCTGCAGCGATTCCGCACCTGGGACAATTAATTTGCCCGTTAGCTTTTCAGGGTGCGCTACTGCTTGCTCGAATGACCGCTCGCTGAGAAGGTGATTTTCGCTGCGGTGGTGTTGGCGAAGCGATCCGAGACTTGCACCGCGATGGTGTGCTCGCCGGGGGCGAGACCGCTCAGCTGAATCTGGTAAGTTTCCTTCGGCGAGTCGGAGAGAAGCCCGGTGGGAAACACGATCAGCCAATCACCGGCATCCACGCTGTACTGCGCGTGCTCGATCGCGGCGGATGATCCCACAGCCTCGAAGGTCACTGTGGCAGTGGGCGAGTTCGATTGCGCGTGGAGGTTTTCGATTCGGGGCGGAGTGTTCGCAATTTCGAAGCGATCAGCTTCGCGTTCGGTCGAGAGCGCCTGGTCCGGAGGATTTGACGGCGAATCCGAGCCAACAATCTTCAAGTAGTAGGCCCCGTCCGGCATCGTCGTGGTATCCCACGAATAAAATCGCTGGGTGATTTTGTCTTTCAGCAAGCGCCAGTTCTGCTCGCCTTCGCCGCGGTAGTAGACCGAAAAAATAAGATCGTCGTCGTTGTCGTCGTGGGCGCTCCACAGCACGCTTTGATAGGCCTTATCCTGAAGTCCCTGCGGCGGCACATCGATCTTCTGCTGCAGCTGCGGCGGGGCAGGAAAATTCACAATGCCCTGACGCTGAGGCATTTTCACCTGAGCGGGAACCGGACTAGCGGGACCGGAGAGCTGCGGCGCGAATCCTTGAACGCGTACGCCAGGATCCTGAATCGTAACGTCGTCAATCTCGGGCGCGACGTTCTTCGGCTGATATGCCAGACTCACCCAGGAAACATTCGGCGTACCGCCGTGGTCGGTATCAAGGAACTCGGCCTTCCACTGAGCGAAACGCGCGGGCGGGCAGTTGATCGTTTCGCCAGAGGCATTCTTGTAGGGACCTGACCACGCGCTCCAGTTTTTCTCGGGACTCGAAGTATTTCCCGAGCGAACGTAGAAAGCAACTTTTCCGGCGGTCGCGCCGTTGTCGCCCCACCAGGTGAGCCGGCCCCAGTGCGAGAAAATCTTGGCGTCGAAGGTGTCGGACTCGAAACTTCCGTCGGATTCAAATCCGGGACCCATCGTGAATATTTTCCCGGGATTGGCGGTTGCGACAAAAATCTTGCCGCCGGTTCCCGCGATGAGGCCGGTCACTTGCGCGGAAGCCGTCTTCGCGACGGTCGAGTAGATGTTCTGGCTGTCCAATTCGATGATGGCGCCTTTGTTTCCCGTGCCCAGCAGGATTTTTCCGGCTGGTGAAAGTGCCATGGAAAAAGCGAGCTCCTCACGCGATGTCCAAAGAGATTCGGGCGAGCCGTCGGAAGCAATCTTTATGACTTCAGAGCCGCCCGAGGTGGACGGGAAAAACGAAAACGGTGCTGCGTTCTGCGCTTGCGCTTGAATCTGGGCGATGGAGATGCCGGATTGTTGCGGATTAGCAATTTGCTGCGGTTGTGAAGGCGCCGGCAAAATGACGGCCGGGACACTAGGGGTCGGGGGACGATTTTTTTCGCCGATGGCGCTTGCGTAAAGATTTCCGGCCGCGTCCGTCAAAAGCGCCGTGACTTCCTTCTTGCTGGTTTCGTAGAGCACGAACGAAGCGCGTGCATCGGGCAAAGCGGCTCCGCTCTTGTGCGCAACTTCGATCCGCAGGATAAGGCCATTGGGATCGGTGCCGACGAGCAGATTGCCTTTCGCATCAAACGCCAGGGAACGAGCGTGCCGTTCGTCGCTCTGGTAGAAAAGCTTGCCTTTGCCATCTGGTCCGACGACGAAAATCTGTCCGGAATCGCCGGTCGCGACAAACAACGAGCCATTCGAATCGATCGCCAGCGCCCAGATGTATTTTGTCTTGGGTTCGAAGAAAACGCTTTTCTGGCCGTCGGGCGTCACTTTGTAGACTTTTCCGTCGGGCGAGGTGCCAACGAAAAGGTTGTCGTGTGAATCGAAAACGATGGTCTGCGCGGCCAGCTCGGGAGATTCGAAAACCGTGGCCGGTTTTCCGGCATCATCGAAGCGCAGCACTTTTGCGTCGGAGCCGCCCGCCGCATACAAGCGGCCCTTGGAATCGAGGCGAAGCGTCCAGAGATAGGCGAGATTCGGATCGGAGAACGAAGTGAAGCGCGGCGCAGGCATCAGCTTGCCGTCGCTGCGAATCGCGACGCCCTTCGCGGTGCCTTTTTCGAATTCGCTGGAGTCCGATTGACGCCAGGTGCGCGTGTGCTCGGCTCGCGCCGGAATCGCGGCCACCGTATTTAGCCCAGCAGCCAGCGTGCACACCAGAATCGTTCGCCGTATCTTCAAAACAACATCTCCTTTTGCCCAGGAAATCACTTCACCGTGATCGTCAGCGAGCGCTCACCGGCAATCACCTGATGCATCTCGACGGACCATTCACCGGCTTTCGATTGACCGAGCAACCGCGCGCCGCCGAAACTCTGGCGCTGGTCGAGCACGTTGATGGCGGAGGCGGGTGCGTTGGGCATTTCCTTGTCTTCGACGAGAAGCGTGGGCGTGGACTGGAATAATGTGGCGTAGAGCCGGTCATTCTGGCGTTCACGATTGATCAGATTAATCAGCTCTTCGAGACCGGGAAGCTGTGTCTGCGAGTTGCCGGCGAGCATCTGCACGTTGCGATTGAGCGTTTCCGCATCGCTCACCACCAACTGCAGAGTGCCGCGCGCCGCTTGCTCGGGAATCGTCACCGGAATTTCCTTGATGAACGAGGCGCCGCGATAGGGCCGCAGCTGCACTTTCACATTCACGGTTTCGCCGGGCCGCACTTCGCTCTTTTCAATCCAGGCATTGTCGATTGTGGCCACGCGGCGTTCCGGCATCGTCGTAACGCGAATCTGAATATGCGACAGATGCGGAAGCTCATACGGGTTCGAATAGACGCGAGCGAAAGCGCCTTGCACCGAGGTGGCAACAAAGAATCCGGTCGGAACCGGCGCGTCGGTGGGCGCGAAGAGATCCTCGAGCCGCACCGGCGTGTGTCCTTTGATATCGATCGAACCTTCGAGCGAAAGTGTCGAGCCTTCGCTATAGGCCGGGCTGGAAACAATTCCGTTAAAGGTGGCCATGGCCACGAGGAGCGGCGTCAACTGCGGGCTTTCGATTACTTCGAAATGGAAACTTTTTTCGCCTGAAGGAGTGGCGAGCTGCACGTCCATCGGAATCATTGCCGGACCGGGGCCAAGCTTGCCCATCACAGCAGTGAGGCGATCCTGCGTGAGAGTGCCGATCAAGCCTCCGGTAGACATGATTTTCGTGGAGGCCATCGAAGAAGCAAGAGTGAGAAGCACATGCCCGCGCGTGAGCGGCATGGCCACAGCGCCAAACCCGAAAATCGGATGCCCGCAGGCGAAAATCCGGTCGCCTTGCACCAGGGTCACCGTGCATCCGGGAGCGATCGAAAGATCGCCTCGAACGAGCTCCATGCCGACCATGTCACCGGGTTTCAGATTGGCATCGTCAGGCGACGGAGCTGCTGTGCCGCCGGCCATCGCCGTCATGCCCCAGGCAGAAAGCTGTTTACCGAATTGCGCCAGCGTTTCGGGATACAGGCCGGTGGAAATCAGCGGCGTTTCAATCGGAACGAGGAATTCTCCCGCGCCAGCGCTGGTCTGGTGAGCATAGTTTTCGGGTAGCGGAATGCGCGCTTCGGCGATCGAGGCTGGGTTTGCAGGCGTCGCGCCGGGCATCGGGCTTGCGGGAGTGGCTGCGGCTTTTTCCACGTCCAGCATATTTTCAATGGGAGTAACGCCGCCGATGGCTTCCTTCGTGAACACACCGAGCTTGAGCGAAAGCGCTCCTGCGAGTTTTCCGTCGAAATAGACCGGACTTCCGCTCATCCCGGCGACCACACCCGTGTGCTCCACTTTTTCGCCGACAAGCTTCACTAGGATGACGTCTTGTTTTGGGCCGAGCGCGTTGTGAAGCGTCCCCAGAACGACGAGGTCCATTTTCTCGATCTGGTCGCCCTCGAAAATCGTGTAAGCGACGCCTTTCATGCCCGGCTTAATCTGGCTCAGCGGCATGATTTCGGGAGAATCTGCGGCGTAAAGGGGAAGCGAACAGACAAACAGGACAGCGATAGCCACTATCCAAAACTTTCTAAACCTCATGAGCATGGAATCCTGATGATACGCGGAGGTAAATCCAGAAGCAAACGAGGGAACTTCCGTGCCACTCGTCAGACCGACCGCTGAGAGGCGTTTTGCGCAAATGCCCGTTTTGTGTCCATTAGAAATTACGTAAACGCTCATTCTGCGGGAGTTAGTTGAATTTCTGAATTGCGTAATGTTCCTATTAGACTTGTGCGCGCCAGTGCTCGGGAGCTCGTTGAAGCTCCTGCTCGCGGCCAGCGCGTTCTCCCTGCCAGTTCTCATACGCAATTTCATGGCCCAAAGATTACGGTAGCAAGATGCTAAATGGTATGCAAACGGTTGTTTGCGTCTCGATTCCGACCTGCCATCGGATTGTCTGCGAAGCATATTGGGGAGGCGGGCCCTTCGCGGCCGGGCGTGAAAGCCGCGTGCTAGAATCGCGCGGTGAGCAGGAAAACCATTTCGCCTGGTGGAAACGTTAGCGGCGTTGTTGAATTGCCGGGCGACAAGTCTATCTCGCATCGGTATGCGATTTTGGCCGCACTCGCGGAAGGGCGCAGCGAAATATTCAATTACGCGACCGCCGCTGATTGCCGAAGCACGCTTGAATGCCTGCGAAAGGTCGGCATTGAGATTGACGCGACTCGAGAACGGGTTCGAATCACTGGGCACGGTCTCGACGGGCTAAAGGCACCGAAGCGCGCGCTCGATGCGGAGAATTCCGGCAGCACGATGAGAATGCTTTCAGGGGTCTTGGCCGGACAGAAATTCACGTCCACAATCACAGGGGATAGCTCGCTGCGAAGACGGCCGATGAGGCGCGTGGCTGAGCCGCTTCGGAAAATGGGCGCCGAGATTCGCGGACGCGACGGAGACCTGGCGCCGCTTGAAATCCGCGGCGGAAACTTGCACGCGATTGACTACGCGCTTCCGGTACCCAGCGCGCAGGTGAAGTCTGCGATATTGCTTGCTGGTTTGTATGCCGAGGGCGTGACTGCGGTGCACGAATCTGTGCGCACGCGCGACCATACCGAGCTTGCGCTGCGCGAGTTTGGCGCGAGGGTCGAGACTGTGAAGGATTCGATTCGAGTTCAGCCGCGGCCGAAACTCGTCGCTCGTCAGCTGACTGTGCCTGGCGATCTTTCCGGCGGAGTATTTCTCGCCTGCGCGGCATTAATCCTTCCTGATTCTTCCCTGGTGCTCCACAACGTGGGGCTGAATCCCACGCGAGCGAAAGTGCTCGATTTTCTGATTTCCATCGGAGCGCAAATCAATCTTGCTTCGGTGCAATTGCGGGATGGCGAGCTGGTCGGAGATCTATCAGTGAGATACTCGCAGCTTTCAGGCGGGAGCATAGCCGGACCGCAGGTGGCCGAAATGATTGACGAATTGCCGATGCTTGCGGCGCTCGGAGCTTATACGGAAAAGGGAATTGAAATTCATGACGCAGCAGAGTTGCGTGTAAAGGAAAGCGACCGGATTGCGACGCTCGCCACGGGGTTGCGGCAGATGGGCGCAAACGTGGAAGAGTTTCTGGATGGGCTTCGAGTGGCCGGCCGCTCGGCTGGGAAATTGCACGGGGCGAAAGTGGATCCGCAAGGGGATCACCGGATTGCCATGGCCCTTTCGGTGGCGGCACTCGGAGCGGAAGGCGACACGGTGATACGCGACGCGGAATGCGTGGGCGTTTCGTTCCCGGAGTTTTTCGCGACGCTTGAGCGGTTACGCGGATCGGGCGCAGCGTGAATGCTAGCCAAGATCTTACGAGGATTTGCGCAGGTAGATTGTGCCGTAGCTCGTGGTGAGGGAAATATGCGGGCCGTGTGAGCCAATGGCCCCGTTGAGCCGTCCGGTATCGCTTTCGTTCGCGAGTTTGAGCGACGCGTCTTCGAAGTCGCTCTGCACGTCTCCGGAGCGTGACGAAGCGACGATCTGGAAGCTGGAGTTCGAGGGGAGCGTAAGATCGATTTCTCCCGACTCATTCACCACGTTTAGATCCTCGCGCGGAGGATCCGAGTAGCGGACTTTGATGTCGCCGTGCGAGTTTGAAATGTCGAGCTTGCCGGCAACATTCTCGATATCCATATCCTGATTGTGCGTCGCAATCTTTGCGGAGCCAGCGACGTCGGAAATCTCGATGTCACCGGAATCGAGCTCGAGCTGGCCGGTGAGATGCAATAGCGTGATATCGCTCCGCTGCGATGCGTAGTGGGTGGTCTTTTTCACGTTGCGGACGCGAATCGGCCCGAAGAAATCCCCTTCCATCAAGGCGTCACCCGCCACATCGGAAATCTCAATCTGGCTGCCTTTGCCGCTGATGCGCACGCTGCCAGTCGCGTCGGAGACGCGCACGTCTCCTTTCTGGAGCTGAACATGCACGTCGGAGCCGGCGTCGTGAATTTCGACGTCGCCGTTTTGCGTTGTGGCGTTGATCGCGCCGCCGATTCCGGAAATGGTGATATCGCCACGCGCGCTCGTGGCCGTGAGCGAGACGTTTTTCGGGAGCTCGACATCGAGATCCACCGACACGTTGCCGCTGGCCCGGTCCTGATTCACCGGGTGAACAAGATAGCCGCCGCCAGAATGCTCGATGACAACTCGAACTTCCCGCATTCGTTCGCGCGCCGAGGATTCACTGGAGGCAGAGCCTGATTTGTTTACTTCCACGCGGATTTCATTTACATCGCTGGCGTGTATGGTGAGATCGCCATAGCCTGTTTGAACGGTAACCTGCGCGCCAGCGGGGATGGATTGCGAAGGAATCACTTCCGTGTCGGAGTGCCGATGCGAGAAAAGGCCGATGCCATCCAATTCGAGTTGCGGATGCTTCATGTGAATGTAGTCCACCACCCAGATCCAGCTAAGAACGATAACAAGGAGCACCAGCAGCGCGGCTTCGCCGCCCGAGAGGACCGGAGGCCGAGCGTAACCGGCGCGTTGCGCGGAAAGATGGTCAACTAGTTTCGCAATGCCCCAGATGATGAGCAACAGCGGCCAGTAACGAGCGATCAGATGACCGATGCCGAGTTCGGGAATGTAACGGTGCAGAAGAAAGAGAACGCCGAGAAGAATCAGAAGCACACCGGCAAAGATCGAGCTTCGTTGCGGCTGAGGTGGGAATGCGCCGTTGCTCACGCGCTCCTCACGAACCGATGTGCCCTTCGCGAGAAGCCATTGCCTGAGCGACGAGAACGATGCCGGCGACGATCAGCAGAACCGGCCAGAGTTCGCCGATGCTGTAGCGCGTGTATTGGCGGATGAGAAAAAGCACGCCGATGGTGATCAGCATCACGGGACCCATCAATCCGCGGATGCGGCAGTTGGGACAGGTACAGCGCGTTTTGAGTTCGTCCGGCATTCGGGCGCTCCTAAGCGTTTCTGTGCGTGCGATCCCAGATGAGCCAGCCACCCAGCGCGATCAGGCCGATGGGCCAGGCTTTCTCGAACCAGTCGGTCTGTAGCAAATTGAAATTCGAGAGAAGGAAAAGCACGCCCAACAAAATTAGGACAAACGCGCCGATGGGCCGCGCGCCCTTAGCATCCACGATCGCGTTGGGCTCAGCCTGACCGAGTTGACGGGCTTTCGCGACGCGGTAAGAGTCGATTGGCATGTAGCAATAGAAACAGCCTAGGGCGATGCCGAGGAATGCGAGGTATCCGCCGGGCATGTCGCTATTAAGGCCGGCGATGAGGCCGCCAAAGATGAGAACTTGAATCAGCGCTTTGACGTATTCGCCGTTGTAGACCGCGCCGAGGCCGGGAATGAAGCCGAGCGTGGCTGCGAGGCCTGGATTCACGTCCGCGCGCGGGCCGCCTGCTGCTGCGCCTGGGCCTCCGGGGCCGAGCTGACCTGCGAGCAGATTCGAGAGGCAGTCCTCGCAATAGAGGGCGCCGCGCACTTCGCGCGTGCACTCCGGGCAAAGCGCTTTGCCGCAATTGCGGCAATAGCCGGTGGCTTCGCGGTCGGCGTGGACGGCGCAGGTCATCGAGGGCTCCTGGTAAGAGTTGCGATGGTAGAAGCGGGAAAAGTTGCAGGCATCAGCACTGCGAACATGCTGCCGCCGTGAACCTGAGTGCGGTCGCGCGGCGGATTCTTATCCGACTTCTGCTGTGGCGTGGAAGGATCCGGTTGCGATTGCTTTTGCTCTGGCGCAGGCGCTGAATTGGGCGAAGGCTCGGGAGGCGGCTGCAGGCGCGACTGAATTTCGTAGACGACGCGGAGATCATTCACGAATTTCGCGCTGCGCGCGTAGGTGAGGTGCACCTGGCGATTTGCCGAGCGAAAGATGTTCCCGGGGCTCAGGTCGGCGCGCTTGATCTTGGCCGGGGTTATGCCGGTGGAGTGAATCACTATCATGAGCGAAGCAGCGACGGTAATGATGCCCATCGCAAATCGCGGCTGCCAGAGGATCGGCACCCAGGAGAACCACTTCTTCCAGCCTTCCTTTTGAACACGCGGGCCGATGGTCGCGTCGAGAATGTTTTGGATAAGCTGCGGCGGCTCTTCTATTTCGGCGAGCTGATGCATCTGGCCAACCAGCGCGCCGACGCGGGCGATTGATTGAGCGCAATCCGCGCAGCCGGCGGTGTGCACCGCAAACGCGGAGGCATCGGCCGGCGAAAGCTTGCCGTCGAGATATTCGCTCAGCCGCTCATCCGAAATTTTACAGTTCCAGTCCATTTCAATTGCTCCAAACGCTAACGTCGCGGTTGAAACCGCGACCTACAACCCGTTCCGGCCGAATCACGACGGTCGTACGCCCATCTCTTCCAGAACCCGCGCCAGCTCGATGCGCCCGCGATTGATTCTTGATTTTACGGTGCCTTCGGGCACTTCGAGTACCGCTTGAATCTCGTTGTATTCCAAGCCCTGCAAATCGCGCAAGATCACCGCCTCGCGCAACTCGGGCGAAAGCCGGGCGAGTCCGCGCTGCAATTGCGCGCTCAACTCGGACGCTTCGGCGAGCCGGTCGGGCGTTCGCGCCTGAGAGTGCTTTTCTTCGAGCACCGGCATCGCATCGTCGATCGAGTCCGTCACGCGGTCGTGGCGCGTGCGCCGGTAGTGATCCACCAGCAAATTGCGCGTCACGCTCGTGAGCCACGTGGGAAACGCCCCATAGGCCGGCCGGTAACTCGCGAGCGTGCGATAAATGCGCAGGAAAACTTCCTGGCTCAAATCCTGCGCGTCGGTTGCGTTTCCCGTGAAGCGGTAGCATATGTTGTACACGCGTCTCGTGTGCCGCCGCACGAGTTCCTCCCAGGCCGGCCCTTCGCCCCGGAGACATTGCTGCACCAGTTGAGCGTCGGGCTCCAATCTTCCTCAGCCTCGCGCGTTGCGTCACCTTTCGGGCCTCAGTCATGAAACGCAAAATGGGGTCGAAAAGTTCCACACCATCGCGATGCATCTTAGCTGTCCTGCGCGAAGGAACACAAGCCACGTCCGGGGAGTGAGAAACCAGGGCGAACGCCCGCCTTGAACTTTCCGAATGTACCTGTTAGCTTTTGCGGCGAATGCCTTCCCAGTGGCGCAAGTACCTCACCTTTCTGATCGCGGCAGTTGTCCTCGCTTTCATCGTCTATGAACTCGGCCATTCCGGCGCTTTGAAAAACTTCGATTGGCGCATGGTAGCCGAGTCGGTTCGCAACGCAAATCTTTCTCTTTTGCTGCTGGCGGTGGTGGCGATTTACGTCTGCTACGCGATTCGGGCGCTGCGCTGGATGCAGTTTTCGCGCATCCTGGGCCATACGCATTTCTGGAACGTGTATAAAGCGACGCTGATGGGGTTCACCTGCCTTTTTTTGTTGGGACGCCCCGGGGAACCGATTCGCCCGGTGCTGATTGCCAAGAAGGATTCGCTGCCGGTCGTCGGAATGTTTGGTGTTTTCTTTCTGGAGCGGATTTCGGACATCGCCGCGACGGCGGTGCTGGCCGCTGTTGCCCTGGCTCTTTTCCAACAGGGCGGCCTGGTGAACGAGCGCACCGCACATTTGCTGGTTTTTGCGCGCTCGGTGGGGCGTGCGCTGCTCTATGGGCTGGTTGTGACCATCGCGGTGCTGGCGTACTTCCGATTTCAGGGCGCGCGCTTGCTCACAAATTTTCTGCGGAACCCGAGATGGCGCACGGGATGGCGCGAGAAGGTAGTTGTGCTCGTGGAAGGATTCAGCGAGGGGCTCCAGGCGATTCGCACCTGGAATGATTTGTTCCTGTTGACTCTCTACACGGCGCTGCACTGGATCCTGGTTGCGTTTGTTTATCTATGGGTGATGCGCGCGTTCGGCGGCAGACTGGCAACGCTCCACTTTACGGATGCGCTCCTCGTTTTAGCCTTCGCGATGGTGGGCTCAGTGGCGCAGTTGCCGGGCGTGGGTGGCGGAGCGCAGGCGAGCACGATTCTTGTGCTGACGTTGATCTTTGGAGTAGAACATGAACCGGCTGTGGCGGCTTCGATGGTTGTGTGGCTGATTGCGTTTGCGACTGTTTGTTTAGCGGGTATTCCACTGATGCTGAGTGAAGGCTGGTCAACGGGAGATTTGCGTCGGATGGTACACGAGCAAGAACGCGCGAGCGAAGCCGGTCTCATGGATGGCACAGAGCCGCAGGCAGCGCAATCGGAAGAGAGTTCGCGGTGAAGTGTCCTTTTTGCGCGCACCTCGACGACAAAGTGGTGGATTCGCGAGAGGCGCGCACGGGCGACCTGATTCGCCGCCGCCGCGAGTGCTTGAAGTGCAGCCGCCGTTTTACCACCTACGAACGGATTGACGAAATTCCTTACATGGTCATCAAGAAGGATGGCCGCCGCGAGAAATTCGACCGCCAGAAAATTTTGCAGGGATTGCTGAAGGCGTGCGAGAAGCGGCCGGTGCCGGTGGGGAAGCTCGAGACGATTGTTGATGAGGCGGAAGCGTACGTCAGCGAGGCGCCTGAGCGCGAACGCACTACGTCTGAGATTGGCGAGCTGCTGATGAAGAGCCTGAAGAAACTCGACAAGGTGGCTTACGTGCGCTTTGCGTCCGTGTATCTCGATTTCAAGGATGTGAAGGAATTTATGGATGAACTAAAGGGGCTGCTGAAGGATCGCGCGAAGAAGTAGGTCAGCGAACGAAGTAGATATACGCGTCTTCTATGAAGACACCGGCCAAATTCGCCAGGTCAACCCTCTTCGGAGCGGGAGTCTGGCGCATCGTATCAGCGATCTCAGAGAGTCTGAAACTACCAAGAGAACGAATCGCGCGAACTACAGGCGCATCCGGGCGGAGAACGGTAATGGCGTACGAGGACCAGTTAAATGAGGAATCAGCCGCGCGAATGATGTGCCGAATTCTTTCATATGATTCCAGCGTGCCTTCCGTTTCCACCCGCGGTGAAGACACAATAAGGCGCCATTCGTTGGGTTCCGAAGTGTACAGCCAGAAGGAACAGACTAGCTCAAAATCTGTATCGAGCAATTGCTGTGTGAGACTGTATCCCGAAAAAATCGCCCATTGGGTCAGCTGCTCCTTCACCACCGTTTCTTGAGCCATTGAAGTACTCCGGTCTCCGAGTCTGCTATCGCCCAGTATATCTCTTGCGCCTGCTTCTCCGAAGTTTCTTCATACCGCTTTGTTTCGTTCCAGGCCTTGACAATGGACCACTGGTCCCAGAGCCTGGACTCCGGCGCAATTTCGGGTTCGCTTGCCAAGCCTGCATGCTTCAACAGATCTTGCAGATTGTGTGAGTAAACACTGTTGACAAAAGACTTGTCGGGAAATTCGTGCTCTTTGAATTTCTGGGCGATGCAGGCCTTGAGGGCGCATTCCACGGCATATCCCGCCAAATAGTACGCCCCGGACGCCTCGCCCGCGTCAAGCAACGTTTTTGCTTCTCGCAGCCGAAGCTCGCAGAGGTGTTGGAGATCAACGCGGTTCATTCTGTGAATAAGGATTAGCCTATTGGTACTTATTTTGCAAGCTACTCCTGGGCGAATTCGAGCCTACGCCTGCCAGACGCCTGCTGCGAATTTCTTGATGGTCTTGAAGCCCAGATGCTCGTAGAGTTGCACCGCCGACGTATTCACCGCCGTGACTGTAAGCGACAACCACTCGTACTTGCGGCGTAGCAGCGCGTGAATCGAAGCTTCCATTAATGAGCGCCCTATGCGATGGCCCTGGTAACCGGGCAGGACGCACACTTGCGTCGTGTGCCCCACGCGTTCTTTCACCGTCGAAGTGAGAACCATGCCGACTAAGCGATCCCCTGTGGCCGGACGCACGATGAACGAAGCTTCCGGCAGGAACTGACCGCATCCCGGGAGAATCACGATGTTGCGGAGGAACTTCATGCCACCGGCTTCCGACCGGTATTGATCATTGATGTCCCCGTCCACATGATTCGCGTAGGAAAGCTGAATTAATTTCGCTGCGGAATCGAACGCGCGGTCGCTCCACGGTTCCATGCGAAACGCGGGCGAGAGAGGCTTTTCGCTCACCTTCGCATCCGCAAGTCGCAGAAGCATGAATTGCCGCGTGTGAAGATGCATCTCCTTGGAAAGGAACGCCGGATCGAATTCGATTCCAAAGGGCATCAACTGTGCCTCTATGCGTTCCAGGCGCGGCGTGGCACGAAGCGCCGCGAGCATCTCGGTGAGAATTTCTTTTGGAATCGCTGATTGGGCGTAGTCCGAAGAAACAAACAGGCCACCGATCAGCCCCTTGTGATCTTCGAGAACGTAGAAACCGTAACCGGCAGGACGTCCGTTATCGAGTGCGAGGAAACCATTCAGCGAGCGGGAATCGATGAATTTGCGAATCAGATCGATCGAGGGGCGGTAGTCCCAGTGCAGTTCGTCGCGCCAGTGGCGTGCTTCCTCCTGAAACAACACGTCGAGGGTTTTCGAATGGACCTGCCGGAGGTCAACAATCTGCATGTAGGCCGGAGCCGCTCCCGTAAGTCATTATAGCCGTGGCGAGCGAAAGAACCCAAACGCGTGTCCCGGATAGAAACGCGAACAAGGGTCGAACAGGGATAGTCAAAGAATTGTGCTAACATTCCGTTTGTCGAGGCGCGAAATTGCGCGCTCACGCTCAACGGATGGCCGTCCTCTCAGAGCTACGCTATCCCACAACGCGCCCCGCCAAAGTCGTATCTGCACTTCTGGCGATAATCCTGTTCGGCTTCGTGTCGATCGCCACCGTGTCCGGATTTCTTCTCTACCAAATCCTTAAGCCCACCCATTCGGCCGCCTCCTCCGACGACCTGAATGTGATGATGGGGCATCCCGTCCCGTTTTCTTTTCCGATCGCTGAGCAACCGGAAAGGGAGGGATGGTTTTTCCCGGGGTTGCGCGGTGCGCCCACGATTATCGTCTGCCATGGATATTTGTCGCAGCGCACTGACGTGTTGACGCTGGTATCGGCGCTCCAGGATCATCAGTTCAACGTTTTTGTGTTCGATTTTCTGGGGCACGGTTCGACTCCGGGTATTACGACGCTTGGCTATCGCGAAACCGCAGAGCTGGAAGCGGCGGTTCAGGCGCTTTCCACTCGCGACGACGTAGATCCGAAGAAATTCGGCTTGTGGGGCGTAAACTTGGGCGGCTTTGTCGCGCTCGAAGTAGCCGCCTCCGATCCTCGAGTTGCCGCGTTCGTCGTGGACGACGCTTGGGACGATCCTCGGGACATGGTGCAAATTGAAGTGAAACGCTCGGGTCTCGCCGTGATTCCTTACGTGAGCCGCTTTTCCGACTGGGGATTTCGATTGATGAATTATCGCTATCGCTCGCAGCAGGCGGTTTCGCTGCATCTGGCCAAAACCCAGGGCGTTCCTAAGCTTTTCATTCAATCCGACGATCGTCCGCAGCTTGCTCAAGAGACTTTGCAAATCTTCACGCGCGCGCCCGAGCCGAAACAGCTCGTGCGCGACCGATTGAGCTATTCCGAGATGACTGACGATGATCGGCACACGTACGAAAATCAGATTGTGAATTTCTTCCTGCAGAATTTGCCGCCTGTTTCGCGAACGAATCCTTAGCGTGGAGTGGGCAGCACCGGAACGTACAAAATTCCCTCGTAAGGTTCATCCAGCGCTCCCTGCACGCGGTCCATTTTCCTGATCTCGTCCAGGCCTTGGGGTGTGGTGAGCACGAGGGCTGCATCCGCATCGGCTGGCGGCCATTCCGCGACTTCGTGCCCCAAGTAGAAGTTCAGCCCATACTGCCAGGAACGCGTGAGATGAAATGTGAAGACGCGATTCGGGTAGCGGTGATTGCGAAGCAGTTCGCCGTGAAATCTTGCGGAGATAAAGGGATCGAGTGCCGGCAGCACGCGTGCGCCGGCAAGTTCAACGCAAAGCGCGGCCATAAAGAATGAAAACAGCAGAGCGCCACGGTTGCGCAGAAAAGCGAGCACGACAATCCCGATGCCGCCCGCGACCGCGAGGATTGAAATATGCAGAATCGTTGTTCCGGAAACGTCGCGTGCGGCGGCAGGGACACGGTTTACCCAGTGAACCGCTGAAAGCGCCATCACAATCCATGTGACGCCCATCGCCATCAGGATATAGCGCGCGGACTCGGCGATAGTGGCCTGCGGTTTCAGTCCCGAGGCCCGGCGTCGCAATCCAACCGCAATCAACAGACAGAGAGCAGGAATCGCCGGAAGGATATAGCCCGGCAGTTTCGATTGCGAAAAGCTGAAAAACAAGAAAGGGAAAATGGCCCAGCACGCGACGAAGAATCCCGGCGACCTGCTCCAGGAGTTCTGCCGCCAAAGTTGCAGTCCCTCTTCGAAAGCCGGCCACAGGCAGGCAGTCCAGGGGAGCAGCCCGAGCAGAAGAATCGGGAAGAAATACCAAAACGGCTGGCGATGCTGAAACATGGGGGTGAGGTAGCGTTCGAAATTGTGCTGAAATATAAAGACGCGGAGAAAATCCGGATTGCGCAGCGCGCAGACCACATACCACGGCAGCGCGACAACGCAGAAGATCGCGATGGCAACCGGGTGAGCCAGCCGCAGCGCATCGCGCCATCGTGAGGTAGCGAGCACCCAAATCCCGATCGCGCCGGCAGCAAGGAGAACTCCCGCCGGGCCTTTTGCGAGAACTGCAAGCCCGAGCGACGCGCCGAAAAGGGCTAGCGCAAAGTGATCAGAAGGACTGGTGCTCGCCGGGTTGTCATTTCCAGAACCCATAGCCCCGCGACGGCTCAGCACAATCGCGCCGCTTGCCATCGCCACGGTGAGCGCGGCGCTAAACAACATATCCGGTCCTGCCGCGCGAGCGAAACCAATCGCCGCAACGCTCGTCGAAAAAATCAGCGGCGCGATTAGGAAAGGTGACGCGAAGGGCGAAGATTCCGTCCCGTAAAATTTCCAACCAAGCCAACCGATTGCAATAGCTGCCACAAGCGCCGCAAAAGCGGAAGGCAGTCGCGCCGCCCACTCGGCTGGCAAGTGAGCCGAAAATCCGATCGCAGCCGCCCAATAATAAAGCACCGGCTTCTCAAACCACGGCTGGCCATAGAGACGCGGCGTCACCCAATCGCCGCTCGTCGCCATCGCGCGCGCAATCCACGCATAGCGCGGCTCGTCCGGCCCCACCAATCCGATCGCGCCCAAATGGCTGAACAGGGACACCACCACGATCAATCCAGCACTCGCATAGGCAATGAAATTGGCGCGCTGCCGGGATCGCGAGTGTTCGCTCATTGTATGTTCATCGTGCTTCGTTCTCGTAGGCCCGCCGAGTCTAACACCCGGGCAAACACTCTTTCATCACACATCGCTGGCATGGGCTCTAGAGCCTCTTGCATAATGAGGCGCGATGCGAGAATGGCTCGAATACGCGGCCGCGTGGATTGGACTCAAAGCGCTTGGCCTGCTTCCGCGCAGCGCGGCTCGTCAGGTAGGCGCCGCCTTTGCCGCACTTGCATATCAAGTGCGCACTCCTCTGAAGCGCGCGGCGATGTTCAATCTTCAACTCGCATTTCCGGAGATGAGCGACGGGGAGCGCGAACGGATCGTCCGCGGAATGATTCGCCAGATCGGCTGGATGGCCGGCGAGTTCTCGCAATTCCCGAAATACACCGCCGCCAACATTTCGCAGATCGTGACCATCGACGGCGCCAAGAATTTCGATTGCGCCCAGCGCCGCGGCAAAGGCGTCCTGTTTCTCACCGGCCACATGAGCGCCTGGGAACTCGCTCCATTCGCACACGCGCTCTACGGCCACCCGCTGCATTTCCTCGTGCGGCCCGTGGCCAATCCTCGCGTGGACGCGCTCATCAATCGCTATCGCTGCCTGTCCGGGAATCAGCCGATCGAAAAAAATCGCTCCGCACGCGCTATTCTGAAAGTCCTCGGCGAAGGCGGTACGGTGGGCATTCTAGCGGACACGAATACATCGCTGGACGAAGGAGTCTTCGTCGATTTTTTTGGCAAACCGGCTTCCACCACGTCCGGCATCGCGAGAATCGCGCTGCGCACGGATGCCGCCGTCATCCCCGGGTTTCTGGCGTGGGACGCAGGCGAAAAAAAATACCGCCTGCAGTTCGCGCGCGCTCTCGAGCTCGTGCGCACCGGCGACGAAGATGCTGACGTCCGCGAAAATACCGCGCGCTTCATGGCCGTGATTGAAGCCTGGGTACGCGAACATCCGGACCAATGGCTCTGGGTGCACAAGCGCTGGAAGACTCGCCCGCCGGGAGAGCCGGCCATATATCCGTTCTAGCTTTGCGAACTTGCTTGAAGCGACCGGCGCACAGTAAGTCCGCGCAAATCGAAAAGTCGAAACGAGGTCACATGAATCGCACAGCCGCTGAATTGGCAGAATATCTTGGCGCAAAGTTGCAAGGCGAGGGCAGCCTCGCAATCACGGGCGTGGCCGGGCCTGAGAACGCAGCGGCCACCGACCTCATCTACCTCGACGCTCCTAAATTTGCGCCGCGCGTCGAAAAATCAGCAGCCATGTGCGTCCTCGCTCCTGCCAACACTCGCGCAGCTGGCAAAACAATTCTCGAAGTCGCCGACCCTAAATTCGCATTCGCTAAAGCAGCGGCGTGGCTCTTGCCTCGCGCCACGCCAAAATCCAGCATTCATTCCACCGCGATCGTATCCTCGACGGCCAAAATCGCCGACAACGTTTCCATCGGCCCATACGCCGTGATCGAAGAAGAAGCGGAGATTGGCGCGGGCACCACGATCGGCGCTCACGCCTTCATAGGCCGAACCTCGCACATCGGCGCGAATTGCATTCTGCATCCGCGCGTCACGCTCTACGCCGGCGCGCGCCTTGGCGATCGCGTCGAAGTTCATTCCGGTGCCGTCATCGGCAGTGACGGCTTCGGCTACGTCTTCGGCGAAGGCCGCTACTGGAAATTCCCGCAAGTTGGTGGAGTCGAAATTGCCGACGACGTGGAAATCGGCGCGAACACCACCATCGATCGCGGCTCTCTCGAAACCACTCAAATCGCCGCCGGCGTGAAAATCGACAATCTCGTGCAAGTGGCGCACAACGTCCGCATCGGCGAGCACACCGTAATCGCCGCGCAAACCGGAATTTCTGGCAGCAGCACGATAGGCAAGCGCGCCATAATCGGCGGACAGGTAGGCATCGCCGACCACTGCAAACTCGAAGACGGCGCCATTGCCGGCGCCCAAGCCGGGATTCCGACGGGCAAGACGATCCGCAGCGGTCAAACCGTCTGGGGCACTCCAGCGCGCCCGCTCGAGAAGTTCAAGGAACAGTATGCCTGGTTCGCCCGTCTGCCTGAGTTGGCTGCACGCATCCGCAAATTGGAAGCAGCGCCGCCAGCCAGGCAAACTTACTCCAAGTCGGATCGATGAACTACGAGACGATGATCCACGAGACGACAGTCGGCAAAACGATGATCAACAAAACCAGACCGACAAGATCCCGATAATGACCGCAAGTCGCACCCCACCGCTTTTTCCCGGCTTCCTGCTGGCCGTAGGAGGCCAATACCGCAAAGTCGGGAAGTCCGCGCTAGTCGCCGACATCATCCAAGCTTTCCCGAATCGGCACTGGACAGCCGTCAAGATCACTCCTTACGCTCAATCCGGCTGCCCGGTGAACGGACCCTCGTGCGATTGCTCGCCCCAAGACCATCCATACGCGATCCGCGAAGAAACGAGCCGCAGCGGTAATTCAGACAGCTCGCGGTTCCTCGCCTCGGGCGCCCATCGAGCCCTGTGGATCGAAACAAAGGAGCATTGCCTGCAAAATGCGCTTCCAGCACTGGCAGCCGAGTTGGCAAACGTTGGCCACGCCTTAATCGAAAGTGACGCCTTAATGAGATTCTGGAAGCCTTCGCTGTTCCTTATGGTGCTGGATCCCTCCAATCCGGATTTCAAGGATTCAGCCCGTAAAAACCTCGAGCTAGCGGATGCCTTCGTCTTGCGTTCGCCGTTTGATGACTCAGACGCACGATTTCAGTCTCTAGCAGCCGTGGCCAAACCGCGCTTTCTTCAACCGATTGGATCGCCCCTGCCGCCCGATTTGGGGCAATTTTTGTCAGGCATCATTTCCCGGCCACGAGCATCATAAGTTTGGGCACTCGGCATGTAAATTCAGTTGACCGGCAAGCCAAAGCCGAACATAATATTGGTGTTACGGAATAACTCATACTGTTCGATGAGGCAAAAGGGTTGTTACCGAGCGTTTTCAGCTCATGAAACGTCCCATAGACTGGCTACTGGGGAAGCCGGGCAAGCGGACGCGGCGGTCAGATTGGGCAAGCAACAGGGCGCCCGGTTCTGATGCCCTCCGCAGGGCAGCGAACGAAGCAGTGGAAGTGGCGGCCTCGCCATTCATTTTGGGTGAATGAGCGTCGGCGCCGAGCTGCAGCTGCAATTTCCAAATGGGCCGATAAGGATCGAAAATTTATCTGAGGGATTGATGACACCGGAAGCAAGACTGCGTATAGAGACTTCCCACAGCGGATCGAGCCAAGCCACAGCGGTAGTTCAGACCCGCAACCTCGGATCTCTCGTCGAACAGGCCATTTCCCGCAGCCGCGACTGGATGTTGGCCGCACAGGCCCAGGAAGGCTACTGGTGGGGCGAGCTCGAAGCGGATACCACGCTCGAATCCGACTATATTCTCTACCTGCATATCTTGGGTCAGCTTAAATCCGAGAAAACCGCCAAGCTGGCGCGCTATATCCGCGAACGGCAACTGGAAGACGGTGGCTGGTACATCTTCTACGGTGGCCCTTCCGAGCTGAATGCCACGGTGAAAGCTTATGTCGCGCTTCGCCTCGCTGGCGATCCTGCAAATGCGCCGCACATGCAGCGCGCGAAGCAAAAAGTACTGGACCTTGGTGGTCTGGAAGCCACGAATTCCTACGTTCGGTTCTATCTCGCGATGGTCGGCGCCATCAGCTGGGATATGGTTCCTTCGATTCCGCCTGAGATGATGCTGTTGCCGGATTGGTTCCCGCTGAACCTCTACGAGATGTCATCGTGGACGCGCGGAATCGTCGTTCCTCTCGCGATTGTTTACGCCAACAAGCCGAAATGGCCGCTGCCGGCGGACGTTACGGTTACCGATCTATTTAAAGTTCCAGGGCAGAGACCGGCGTCGTTTACGTGGGACAAGAGCGTCTTCACCTGGCGCAATGCCTTCCTCGCGCTGGAAAGAGGCTTGAAGCTCTACGAGCGTTCTTCCTGGAAGCCATTTCGAAAGTTGTGCCTCGCTCGCGCGCGGAAATGGATGATGGACCGCCTCGAACGCAGCGAAGGCCTGGCAACCATCTACCCGGCAATGATGAATTCGATTTTTGCCCTTCTCGCGGAAGCGCGCGATGTGGACGATCCGCTGCTTCACCGCGAGATCAAGTTTCTCGAGCGCTACGAGGTCGAAGACGAACGGCACCGCACGATTCGCGTGCAGCCCTGCATATCGCCGGTCTGGGACACGGCCATCGCGATGGTCTCCCTCGAAGAATCGGGGCTCGACCCATCCCATCCCGCGTTGGTTGCTGCGGAGCGTTGGGTACTGAAAAACCAGATTCTGGGCCCCGGCGATTGGCAGGTGAAGAACAAGCGAGCTGCGCCGGGCGGCTGGGCTTTCGAGTTTCAGAATGACTACTATCCCGATGTGGACGACACTGCGTTCGTCCTGATGGCGCTCGGTCGTGTTGCCGATCCCGATTCAGCTCCTCTGCGTGGTGCGATCCGCCGCGGGCTCGCCTGGCTCGTCAGCATGCAGAATAGCGATGGCGGCTGGGGCGCATTCGATCACGAGAACAATCTCCAGTTCCTGAATCACATTCCCTTTGCCGACCACAACGCGATGCTTGATCCTTCCACTGCCGACGTTACGGCTCGCGTGCTTGAATGTCTCGGGCAGTTTGGATGGTCCGCGAATCATCCCGTCGTGGATCGTGCGCGTGATTTCATCAAGCACGATCAAACGCCTGATGGCTCCTGGTACGGCCGTTGGGGTGTGAACTATCTCTACGGAACGAGCGGCGTATTGCGAGCTTTGGAGACAGTGGGCCTATCGTCCGATCCGGATTGCCAGCGTGCCGCGAATTGGTTCCGCTCGGTGCAGAATCCCGATGGCGGCTTTGGCGAATCGATTCTTTCTTATTACGATCCGGCGCTGAAAGGCAAAGGCAAGAGCACCGCATCGCAGACAGCTTGGGCATTGATTGGCCTGCTCGCAACCGTCGGCCCTAACAATCCGGCTTCCGAACGCGCGGCTGCCTGGCTCACCGAGAACCAGAATGAAGACGGCTCATGGGATGAAGCGGAATTTACCGGCACAGGTTTTCCGTGCGTATTCTATTTGAAATACCACCTCTACCGAAATTCGTTTCCGCTTTATGCGCTCGCGCGCTTCGACAACATGCGCAAAGGCCGGCGCAAATCTTTCGCTTTGCAGATTCCCGCCGAGGAAATAAAGCATCTAATTAAGGACGGGGGTAATGGATGAGAGTTCCTTTAAGCCTCACTGCGAGCATGACGGGTTATCTCGCTCGCAAGAGCATTAGCGGGGCGCAGAAGTTTCCGCTGACCATGATGCTCGAGCCGCTCCACGCCTGCAATCTTACTTGCACCGGCTGCGGCCGCATTCGCGAATACAAATCCACAATCAACGAAATGCTCAGCGTTGAAGAATGCCTGAAGGCTGTTGACGACTGTGGCGCGCCAATCGTTTCCATCTGCGGCGGCGAGCCCATGATTTATCCCGAGATTGGACGGCTGACCAGCGAAATTCTCGCGCGTAAGAAGCACATCTACCTTTGCACCAACGGCATGTTTATCCGCAAGCATCTCAGCGAGTTCACGCCCACTTCCCGCTTCTTCTTCAACGTTCACCTCGACGGGCTCGAAAGGACGCATGATATTTGCGTCGAGCGCGACGGCGTTTTTCGCGAGGCGGTGGAAGGTATCAAGGCGGCCAAGGCAGCTGGTTTTCTTGTCACTTCCAACACTACAATCTACAAAGAGACAGACATCGAAGAGATCGCAGACCTGTTCGCTTACTTGCAGGGCTTGGGCGTCGATGGCCACATGCTTTCACCTGCTTATTCCTACGCCGCGGTGATGACCAAGGAAATTTTCATGTCTCGCGAGGAAATCCGCGAGAAGTTTCGCCAGGCAAGCCAGCTGCTCGAGCGCTACAACATCGTCACTTCGCCCATCTACATGGAATACCTCCGCGGCGAACGCGAGCTGATGTGCACCGCATGGGGAATGCCTACGTACAATCCCCGCGGTTGGAAAGGCCCGTGCTACTTGATGACCGACGCTCACCACGAGACGTTCAAAGATCTCATCGAGAAGACACCTTGGGAACAATACGGACGTGGCCGCGACCCGCGCTGTGAAGATTGCATGGTTCACGTCGGTTTTGAAGCGTCCGCAGTTCTCGGCGGCAATAAGAAGCTCGGCGACACCTGGAAGATGCTCAGCTGGACGGTCTCCGGAAAGATGGGCGGCCTTCTCGGTGAGCCCACCGAACGCGAGAAAAAAGCTAATGGCCATGGCAATGGCCATTCGAATGGCCACGGTAACGGCTCCGGCAACGGCAGCGTTCCGAAGCGCGTGATTCCCGTGGCGCCTGCGCAACAGGGAGACGAAGTTTTCCGCATTTTATGACCACGCTCGTTACCGGAGCCACGGGGTTCGTGGGAAGCCACGTCGCCCGGTTGCTCGTTAACCAGGGACACGCAGTCCGTATCTTCTCTCGAAAACGTAGTGATCCGGACATCCTCGCCGACTTGCCGGTTGAACGCGCTGTGGGCGATCTGCGCGACGCAGCTTCGATCGAACGCGCGATGCGCGGCGTCCGCCGCGTTTTTCACGTCGCCGCGGATTACCGGCTCTGGTCCGCTCACCCAGAAGAAATCTACGAAAGCAATGTGGAAGGCACTCGCAAGCTGCTTGACGCGGCGCAGCGTGCTGGAGTCGAACGAATCGTCTACACGAGCACCGTGGCGACGATCGCGGTTCCACGCCACGGCGCACTGCCCAACGAGGCGACTCAATCTGAACTGGGCGAAATGATTGGCCACTACAAGCGCTCAAAATTCATGGCCGAGCAGGAAGCGATTCGCGCCGCGCGTGAAGGCGTTCCCGTCGTTATCGTGAACCCCACTGCGCCTGTTGGCCCTTGCGATTGGAAGCCGACGCCCACCGGAAAAATCATTCTCGATTTCCTGAATGGCAAGATGCCCGCATACGTAGATACCGGACTAAATGTGGTGGCCGTCGAAGACGTCGCTGCTGGACATTTGCTCGCAGCAGAGAAGGGTCGCGTCGGCGAACGTTACATCCTCGGCGCGCGGAATCTCACGCTGAAGCAGATATTGGACATGCTCGCGGCTATCGTAGGGCGTCCCGCACCGCGCGTGCGTTTGCCGCATGCCGTCGCGCTCGCTGCCGGCTACGCCGACGAATTTTTCGCACGCCTTCGCGGACGCGAACCGCAAATTCCAGTCGAAGGCGTGAAAATGTCGCGCCACCGTATGTTCGTCGAAAGCGACAAAGCCGAAAGGGAACTGGGCTACAACCCAACGCCGGTAGAAGCCGCTCTCGAGCGCGCCGTCCGCTGGTATGAAGCCCACGGCTACATCCGCGGCAAAGCGGCGAGCCTACCGACAGTACACGCCGCAGCGGCGTAGACGTTCGGTTTACGATTCGGCTTACGATTTTGTAGCGCCGGTCTTCAGACCGGCAGGTTTTGGGTTCAAGTCGTGCACCTGTAAATGGAACCACGGTGAAAATATTGGTCACATTCGCCCTCGAAAACGAATTCGCTCCCTGGCGGGCGTTGCACAAATTCCGCGAGACCACATGGGGCAAGGCCGATGTGTTTTCTACTGAAATCAACGGTGCCGACGTGAGGGTTCTCCTTACCGGCGTGGGCCAGCGGCCAGCCAAGCTCGCACTTTCTAAGATAGCCTGGGGCGAATCCGGAACGCTCGAGTACTGCGTCTCCTCGGGCTTAGCCGGCGGTCTTCGGCCCGAATATTCGATCGCGCAGATCGTCGCGGCTCGTGAGATAGCTTCCGAAGGCGCTCGGGATGAGAATGGAGGTCCCAAGGTGACTTTGAGCAGTGCTTCTCTCGTCTCATTCGCTTCCGAATGTGGAGCGACTGTGGTCGAGCGGTTTTATAGCGCCGAGCGAGCCATCGGGCGACCTGACGAAAAGAAGCATCTTGGCAAGATTGCCGATGCGGTCGAAATGGAAAGCTTCGAAGTCCTTGCCGCGGCTACCGATGCCGGAGTTCCGGCAGTTGCGATTCGCGCCATCAGCGACACGTCGGAGGAGCCGCTTCCGCTCGATATGAACGAAGTTTTCAGCGACGAGGGCCAGCTGAGCATCTCGCGCGTGGTGGGACAGGTCGCGATGCATCCCCAAGCGCTTCCCGGTCTGGTAAGACTTGGGCAGCAAAGCAAGAAGGCAGCCGAGTCATTGGCGCAGTTCCTGGATCGCTATATTGCCCGGATCGCCGCCAGCGCTCAGCCAATCGAATTGAAGGCGACCGCCCAGTGAAAGTGGCGAACCGAGAGACAATTGTGTCGATTAGAGCAGGCCAATGCCAAATTTCTAATCGCAAATCTGGAATTAGAAGTTAGGTCAATTAGTTGAAATAAAAGGACCTAAAAATTTCTAATCGCAAATAAAATGCGATTTTGACGACCAGAAAATGAGCCACACAACCACCCAAATCGACCCCGCACACAAGCCAATCGGTTCGGGCGGCCACATGCGCGCAGGCGTCTATCGCGGTAAAGGACGTGTGGTTGTCGAATCCGTCCCCGTCCCCGAAATCGGCGAAGGGGAAGTCCTGTTTCGCGTCTCCGCGTGCGGGATTTGCGGCACAGACATAAAGAAGATCGAGCACGGCTACGTCGCGCCGCCGCAGATTCTTGGCCACGAACTCGCCGGCACCGTCGTGAAAGTGGGCGCAGGAGTGAAGAAGTTCAAAGCCGGCGATCGCGTGATGAGCTTTCATCACGTTCCGTGCGGCGCGTGCTTCTATTGTGAGCGCAAGCTCTTCTCGCAATGCGCGGGATACAAAAAAACCGGCCTCACCGCTGGCTTCGATCCCAACGGCGGTGGCTTCGCTGAGTATGTCCGCGCCATGCCGTGGGTCGTCGAGCGCGGAATGATTGCGCTGCCTCCCGACGTCACCTTCGAGGACGCCACGTTCATCGAGCCTGTGAATACTTGCCTCAAAGCCGTCCGCAAAGCGCGTGTCGCGTCCGGCGAAACTGTGCTGGTGATCGGGCAAGGGCCCATCGGAATGCTGCTGATGCTGCTCGCAAAGTGCGAAGGCGCTGAGGTTTTCACGAGCGACCCTATGCCCGGCCGCCGCGCCGCGAGCCTGCGCTTTGGCGCCGCGGAATCGTTCGACCCCAAGAGCGCTAATCTCCTGGACGAGATGCGCCGCCGCACGTCGGGCCGAGGGGCGGACGCCGTCCTGGTGGCGGTGCCCAACCCGTCATTAGTCTCCGAAGCCCTGGCTATCGCGCGGCCGGGCGGGCGCGTGCTATTGTTTGCGCATAACGACCCGGTGACGCGTTTGGAGTTTCCTGCCGCTGCCGTGGGGGTGGAAGAAAAAGAAATCCTGGGAAGCTATAGCGCTTCGGCAGACGATCAGGAAGAGTCTGCGGCGCTGGTATTTGAGCGGCGCTTGCCGATACGGGAGATGATCTCGCACCGGTTTCCGCTCGAGCGCATCGCAGACGCACTGGAGTTGGCGGCAAGGCCCGTGGATGGTACGCTAAAAGTAGTGATCACGCACCAATGAGACGAGAGAGAAACGGACACATGAACGCGGCGGTGCTCTACGGCCGCGAGGACGTAAAGATCGAGCGCGTGGATATTCCTCGCGTTGCCGATGACGAAGTGCTGGTACGCGTGGAAGTGGCGCTGACGTGCGGCACGGATCTGAAAGTTTGGAAACAGGGCTTTCACGCCCGGATGATCAAGCCGCCCGCGCTTTTTGGACATGAGCTGGCGGGCGTGATCGAAGAGCAGGGCCGCTCGGTGAACGGCGGCGTGCACAAAGGCATGCGCGTGCTGCCCGCGAATTCGGCGCCGTGCAACACGTGCTTCTTCTGCCGCAAGGGCCAGCCAAATCTCTGCGAAGATCTTCTCTTCAACAATGGCGCGTATGCCGAATACATCCGCATCCCTGGCAGAATCGTTCGCCAGAACATGCTCGAAATTCCCGAAGGCGTTTCGTTTGTGGATGCGGCCATGGCTGAGCCGCTGGCCTGCGTTTTGCGAGGCATTCACGAAACAGGCATTCGCACCGGTGATACGGCCGTCGTGATCGGGTGCGGCCCGATTGGGTTGAAATTTGTTCGCGTGCTTTCCTCGCGCGGGGTGCGTGTGATTGCGCTGGGCAAACGAAAATCACAGACTCGCGCCGCGGAACGCCTGGGCGCGGTGGCGGCATTCGATATCAGCGAGATTGAGAATCCGGTGAGGCTCGTCCGCGAAATGAGCGATGGCTGCCGCGGCGCGGACGCTGTAATTGAAGCAGTGGGAACGGCGACCACCTGGCAGTGGGCTGTGCAGATGGCTCGCAAAGGGGGCACCGTGAATCTGTTCGGTGGCTGTCCGCGAGGCTCGCACGTGGAGTTCGATCCCGCCGCTCTTCACTATTCCGAGATCACCATCAAGTCGACTTTTCATCACACGCCGCAATTCATGCGTGAAGCTCTGGAAACGATCGCGCGCGGGGAAGTTCGCGCCAGCGATTTCATCACCGGGGAAGTGCCGCTCGCGGAGTTGCCGGCCGTGTTCGAGCACATGAAGCACCGCAACGGCCAGTTGAAGACTGCTATCATTCCTTAAGCGATTTTGCCGCGCCACCGCGGCCCAAGTTTTTATCCGCAAGCGCTCTGGTTGATTCGAAACGGGGAACAGAGCGAGTTCGTTCTGAATCAGTACGTAAAAGCGAAAGGCAAGCAAGCACCTCTCTGCGTCAGCTACCGTGTTAGCTACACCAGAACTCGAAATCGCGCGCCATCTTCCTGCCGAAGGCTGCAGCGCTGCCGAAGCCGAGCGCTACACGCGCTGGCTGGCCACGCATCACTACGAGAATTTCAACGTGGTCTCGTGGCTGCTCCCAAAGCGGCTGCACCAGCATTTCTACAATCTCTACGCTTACTGCCGCTGGGCGGACGACCTGGGCGACGAGATTCCGGATCGCAATCGCGCTCTCGAGCTGCTCGATGCGTGGGAAGACGAGTTGGGGCTGTGTTATTCGGCCGAGCGCGGCCCGACGCATCCGGTGCTGATCGCGCTGCGGGAAACGATTCGTGCCAAGGATATTCCGCAGAAGCCGTTGAGCGATTTGTTGCGAGCGTTTCGTCAAGACCAGCGCGTGCAGCGTTATGCCACGTGGGACGGGGTGCTCGATTACTGCGTATATTCGGCGAACCCGGTAGGACGTCTGGTGCTGTATCTCTGCGGCTATCGCGACGCCGAGCGGCAGAAGCTTTCCGATTACACCTGCACCGCGTTGCAGCTGGCGAATTTCTGGCAGGACGTTTCGCGCGACCTGGAAAAAGGGCGCATCTATATCCCGCTCGACGCGCTCGCGGAGCACGGACTGACGGAAGCGGATATCGTCGAGCGTCGATTCAGCGAACGCTATGTATCGCTGATGAAAGATTTGATCACACGGACGCGAGAGTTGTTCGCGTCGGGAATGCCGCTGGTCGATCGCGTCGAAGGGTCCATTCGCATCGACATCGAAATGTTCAGCCGTGGCGGCCTGGCGATTCTCGATGCAATCGAATCGTCGGGGTATGACACGCTCAATCACCGGCCTGCGCTGACGAAATGGATGCAGCTCCGTTTGCTCACGCGTGCCCTGGCTGGCCGCGCAACGTCGAAGGATCGCGCAGAACGACCGATTACGCGCGAAGAAATGCCGTGGCGATTGCGGAGTGAATCGGCGGCTGCTGCGCCGGATGCAGGTTCAACCGAAGTCGACGCGATCACGGTCCGCGATTCCTACACTGAATGCAACCGGATTGCGCGAGGAGCGCATAGCAGTTTCTATCTCGCTTTCTTTGGCTTGCCGCGGGACAAGCGCAATGCGCTGTTTGCGCTCTATGCGTTCATGCGGCTGATTGACAATGTGTCGGATGAACCTGGAGACCTCGAAGCGAAGCGACGCGGGCTGGCGCGGTGGCGCGGGATGCTCGATGAAGCCATCGCCGGCGAGACGAGCAGCCACGCGATTCTGCCTGCGCTGGCCGATTCGATTACGCGATTCAAAATCCCGACGCGCTACTTCCACGATTTGATTCTGGGCGCGGAGATGGATTTAACAGTCGCAACATACGCGACATTCGACCAGCTTTCCGAGTATTGCTACCGTGTAGCGGGAACCGTGGGACTCACGTGCCTGCACGTCTTTGGTTTTCGCGATCCGCGCGATCCCGATCTGGCGGAACGGCTGGGCCTCGCGTTTCAATTGACGAACATCATCCGCGATGTGAAAGCCGACCTCGAAATGGGCCGCGTGTATCTGCCGCAGGAAGATCTCGAGCGGTTCGGCTGCACCAAAAACGATCTTCAAGGTCCGCTTACCCAAGGTGTAGAGGCGTTGCTCGAATTCGAAGCGGAGCGCGCCTGGCGTTTCTACGAAGAAGGCGTCGCGCTCGTCGGCCAGATCGATTCTGACAGCCGGGCCACGTTGTGGGCGCTTGTGCGCACGTACAGCACGCTGCTGGCGCGGATGGAAGAGCGCCACTTTGATGTGTTCACTTCGCGCGTTTCGCTGTCGAGCGCGGAAAAAGTTCAATATCTCCTCGCAGCAGGCCTCGCGGTAAAGAAGGCCGGCTGGTGGAAGGGTGATGCCCTCGCAAAGCGTCCTGGTAATCGGCGGCGGCCTGGCGGGCCTGTCCTCCGCCATCGCGCTGGCTGACGCAGGCTTTCGTGTTCAACTGCTCGAGAAGCGTCCCCACCTCGGCGGGCGGGCTACGTCTTACACGCTGCCCGACGGCAGCGAAGTGGACAACTGCCAGCACGTGACGCTGGGCTGCTGCACGAACCTCGCCGATTTTTACCGGCGTGTGGGAGCGAGCGAGAAGATCCGGTTTTACGACCGGCTGTATTTCGTGGATCGCGAAGGAAGGCGTTCGGAAATTCAGGCATCGCCGCTGCCGCCGCCGCTACACATGGCGCCGTCGTTTCTGCTCTTCGACGCGCTGACGCTGGCGGACAAGCGTTCGATTGCAGAAGCAATGCTGGCCATCGCGCGCGCGGGAGGGAAGCCGCCGTACGGGAATGGCGCTTCGATGCTGGACTGGCTGCACTCGATGCGCCAGACGACGGGAGCGATCGAGCGGTTCTGGCGCGTGGTGCTGGTGAGCGCGCTCGACGAAGAGCTGGCGCGCACGGACGCGAAGTATGGAATTGAAGTTTTCTGGAAGGGTTTTCTGAGCAACGCGCGCGGATATCGAGTTGGGATTCCTTCGGTGCCGCTGGCGGAACTGTACGAAGGATGCCGCGAGGCTATTGCGAGGCGCGGAGGGGAAGTGCGGTTGCGCTGCGGAGTGCGCCGGCTGTGCTTGCAAGACGACCGATTCGCAGGCGCGGTTCTGGAAGATGGCACGGAGATGGAAGCAGATGCGTGCATTGCAGCAGTGCCGCACGACGTTGTGCTCAGTCTGACGCCAAGAGAGATGTCTGAGCCGGGAGCGCCGCTCGAGGGATTGCGGCATATCAAGACGTCGCCGATTACGAGCGTGCATTTCTGGTTCGATCGCACGGTGATGACGGAGCCGTTTCTGACGCTACTCGACCATACGACGCAGTGGATTTTCAATCGCACGCTGCTGTCGAGCGGAGCCGAAACGAATGGCTCGAAGGCGCGTCCAACCGGGCATAACGAAGGTGCTTCCGGGGAAGAAGTGGGTGTCGAAAGGCGCGGCGGCGAGGAAGGGCAGTATTTGCAGCTGGTGGTCAGCGCTTCTTACGACCTGGTGCCGCGCTCGCGCGCTGAAATTATCGAGCTGTGCCGCCGTGAATTGGCGGACGTGCTGCCAGCCACTCGCGAGGCGAAAGTGCTGAAGGCGACGGTGATCAAAGAAGTGAACGCGACATTTTCGCCGGAGCCCGGAGTAGACCGCTGGCGGCCGGCGCAAACCACGCCGATCGGGAATTTGTTTCTGGCAGGTGATTGGACTCAAACGGGCTGGCCCTCGACGATGGAAGGCGCGGTGCGCAGCGGATATCTCGCAGCCGAAGCTACGCTCGCGCATTTTGGCCAGCCGACAGCGCTGCTTCAGCCGGATCTGCCCGCGGAAGGCTTGTGCAAGTTTTGGGCGAGGCGATCCGCGTCAGGCACGAATTAAGGCCAAAGTAGAAACGATTACCTTTCCACACGTGTTGCGTGAAAGGGAATTCGGGCAGGGGCTTTGGGGGTATCATCAGACATCCCCCGGGAGGACCTTCATGGAGCGGAAGTATAGGCAGAGGGGCTATAGCGACGCGGAAGCGCGCGAAAAGAAGCGCGAACGCGCCGACCGGCCCGCGGAGCAGCAACAGCGTCCGAAGCAGGACATGCTGGGGCCGCGCACGCCGCGAATGGTGGGCACTGTGATGAGGGCGCGCTGCTCGAGTTGTGGCGCGGTGCTCGCGCCGGGGTTCGATCAGAGCGGGGAATGTCCGCGCTGCCAGGCGGCGATGCATTCCTGCAAGCAGTGCGTGCATTTTGATACGGCGGCTCAGTTTGAGTGCACGCAGCCGATTCCCGAGCGAATCGCGAACAAGCTGGCGAAAAATGACTGCACGTTTTTCGAGTTTCGCATGACGGTGGAGAAGGATACCTCTCCCGTTACGTATGCCACCAAGACTTCGCCTGAAGCGCCCGCGGCGCGTCCTAATGATGCGCGAAAAGCCTTCGAAGACCTCTTCAAGAAGTAGATTCTAGAAATACTCACAACTATCAATTTTAAAGAGCGGCCAGCTTTTCTGTTCGCAGAGGTGTGTCTATTTGCTTTCACTGGTGCGATAGCGTGATAAAGCCAAGTTTTCAGGGGATTGCCGTAGCAACGGCGCACAGGCAAGAGTGCCTGTGCCGCTTAAAGCGAAGGCCTCCAATTTTTGCCTATTGAGGGGCGAGGGGAAACAGTAGCGGCTCTTTCGGTGGCTCGCTGGCGATCGAGTCCAGTTGTGGATAGTGCTGGCGCAGCGGCTCGGGGACTTTCACCTTCTCTTTTCGCAACAGGTGGATCAGCTGCAGCGCGTTCACGGCGGCTTTTCCAATGTAGTGGTTGTTGCCTATCACGAAAGTATTTTCCGCGTGTTTTGCAACGTGCTCAACGCGCTTAGCCCAGGGCTCCAGTTCTTCCTCAGAGTAAAGATAGTTGTAGCGCTCAAAGCTGGGAACTTCCGGATCGTCGGTGAACCAGGTGTCGTAACGGCGGCCATGCAACCGGAAGTAGCCGACGGGAGAAGTGGTTCGCTCCGTGGGTTTAATGGACTTGCCGATCACGGGCTGATCGATATTGCAGAAGCCGACGCCGCGTTCGTGCAGCAGTTCGTAGAATTCGGGCTGAGCCCAGGACGAATGGCGAACCTCGACGACCAGCGGATATTCACGGAAGGTTTGAAGCAAATGCTTCAGGCGAACCAGCGTTTCGGAAGTATGGTGGAATGAAAACGGGAACTGCAGCAGGACGGCACCGAGCTTGCCCGCATCGAATAGCGGATCGAATCCGGCTCGCACCAACTTTTCATCTTCCGTCGTGGCGCCAGTTTCGTGCGTGAATTTCTGCCACATTTTGGCGGTGAACACAAAGCGCGGATTGTCTGCGGCCCGGCCAATCCAGTGCGCGGCGAGTTGCGGCTTCAGCGGCTGATAAAAGGAGGTGTTGATTTCAATCGTATCGAAATACTGCGCGAGGAAAGTGACTTCGTGAAAATCGCGGGGATGCGGTGATGGATAGACGATTCCGTTCCAGTCGTCGTACGACCATCCCGCCAGGCCCACGCGGATGCGGTGCGATGGTGGGCCGGTCGCGGCTTTCTTATGGGAGTCCATCGGATGCTGGTGCGCGCATGGCAGACTATGACGCGAATGCATGCGTGTCAATCAAGTGCGTGCGGTATTGAATCGTGTTACGAATCGGAGTTATTCTGAGGCTGCCTCCATGCGAAAGTCCCTTCCCTTGGCGAGCCGACTCGAAAGAGGGTGCTCCAATGAAACTTTTCTACAGCAATATCGAACCAGAACATCGCAAGGTAATCGATGGCGAAGCAGCGCATCAAATTGAAAAGTTAAACCGGCTGTTAAAGCGATACGATCCCGATCTGGTCGAGCTCCACTGGCTGATTGAAAAGGCGCCGCGCAAAATTGAATACACCTGTTCGATGAATCTGCGGCTGCCGACCGGCACCCTGCACGCTTCGGGAACGGGTGCCGATGTGCTGGCCTGCGCGAAAATCGCGTTCTCGGAAATTGAAGCGCAGGTGAAGAAGCACCAGCAGAAACTGCGTAAGGATTACCTCTGGAAGCGGAAGCGCGGCCGCGGAATCACGGCGAAAAACGAAGCCGCGGACTGAGGTGCGCTAGAGCGTTCGGCTTGCTTCTCCTCGGCGCTACGGAGCGCTGCCCGCTAAGTTGTTTTCATGTAAGATAATCGGACGCAATTCAGGGGCGTAGCTCAGTGGTAGAGCAGCGGCCTTTTAAGCCGAAGGTCGTGGGTTCGATCCCCACCGCCCCTACCAACTTCGAAAAGCAGGAACAACAAGGTTGTCAGCAATAGCTGAGAGAATGGCCGAGGCTGAGTGAAGAACATCCTGTGAGAACCGCCGGTCCTACCCTGTTACTTTTGACAGTATGCAAAACCGCGCAAACCGTCTAAAAGATTGGTGCTAGGGTCACCAGGAGGCCGGAATGAAGGTGACAAACCTACGAGCAAAGTGATCGCGCGGATTGCCTTGCCCGCCAGCGTCTGATTAATGGTGTCGGCGGCAATGGCAGGAATGGCGTTCGCTCGGAACGCCGGGCGAAATTGAAAATGGCAACAGATATCCCGTCTGGAATCACTACTCCCGTGTCACCAAATCAAAAAGGAGAGAGGTAACAATGAAATCGAGAATCGTACTGTCCGGAGTTCTCTTGCTTGCGTCTGCAGGTTTGTCGACAGGGCTGCATGCACAGGGCACAACCGATAACCCAAGCGTGACGGCGCAATTGAACGCTGCCAAGCCGATCATTGCGAAGATCAAAAAAGACGCGGCGGAACTGCAATCTTTTTCGGCGGCAAGCGGCCCGAGCTGGGACTCTCACGCGGCGGTCCTAAACCGGATCAAGGAGGACGTGAATAAGCTGCAGGAAAATATGCGCGGTCTGCAATCGCATCGGTCGGTGGCGAGCGCCTGGCAACAGGACGCGATTGATCGCGTCACGTCGCTTGCAAATGATTTGGCGACGAACATGAACGGCGCCATGGACCATCTCAACAAAAGCAAGGCGCGCCCGATTAAAACTCCCTATCCCGAATACCTGAAGGCAAACTCGCGAATCGCCAACGATCTCGGCGACGAAATCGACTCAATCATCGACTATGGGCAGGCTAAGGCGAAGTCCGACGAGCTCGGCAAGCAATTGGATTCTGCAGGAGACTAAGACCTACACCGCGTCACTTTTGACGCTTCAGGGCCCTGTATGGGCAGGGACAGTGTGAGCATGTTAATTTGATCTAAACGGGAAGAACGACCCGTAGAATCGTGAAACCACGAGATTGGTTTCGAGGTCGTTGCGAAAGATTGGACGCCCAGTTCTGCGGGACAAACGGCGGCGGTACCACCGTGGATGTTCCGCTCCACAGCACTCAGCCTCATGGAGGCGTTATGAGAAAGTTTCAAGTTTTTCTAACCTGGCTCTCTTCGTTCTGCTTGATAGTTTCGCCTCTGGGACTGGACGGTTGCTCCAGAGGCAAGACGGCGTCGGGAGGGCAGCAGGCTGCAGCGGGTGACCAAAATACATCCCCAGCCCCCGCCTCGGGGTCTGCCCAGCAAAACGGTTCCCAAGAGCAGGCGGCGAGCCAGCAACAGCCGATCCAATTGCCGGATGTCGACCTCAGTCCTGCCGGCCTTGACGAGCTGCTTGCGCCCATCGCGCTTTATCCTGATCCGGTACTTGCAGTGGTTCTGCAAGCATCGGTGGATCCGCAACAAGTGATGGACGGCGGTAACTGGCTCGCCCTGGATCAGAATCAAAGTTTGAAGGAAGCCGCGCTGGACCAAGCCTCGCAAAAGGCCGGGTTTACTCCGGTGATGCAAGCCCTTCTTCACTATCCCTCGGTCGTTGACATGATGTGCTCACAATTTGACTGGACCAAACAATTGGGCGCGGCTTACTCGGCGGATCCCAAGTCGGTTCTTGGTTCCGTCCAACGGCTGCGCGCGATCGCTGTGGACAATGGTGCTCTCAAGACATCGGCGCAAATGAAAGTAAACGTCAAGCAGGATCAAGGGCAGGACATCGTTGAAGTCGAACCGGCCAACCCGAAAGTAATCTACGTGCCCTCGTACGATCCTCAACGAGTATTCAGCACCACCACGACAACAACCAACCCAGATGGGTCGACGATTACCACGACCACTACGAACGGCCCCGCGCCAACCACGAGCACAAATACGGTGGTAGTGCAGCAGCAAAAGAGTGGAGTAAGCACAGAATCAGCGGTGCTGATTGGATTGCTTTCCTTCGGGGCGGGAATCGCAGTGGGCGCTGCGATCAACAACAATAATTATTATTATCCTCGTTGGGGTTACGGCGGCGTGTACTACGGAAGATATCCCTATTATCCGCCTCCATACCGCCCTTACTACGGACCGGGTTGGGGGCCTTCCTACGGCTACGGTTACCATCGCCCAGTGCACTACGGCAACAACAACATCTATATCAACAACACCAACAACTACTACAACCGTTTCAACAACAACTCCAACATGAAACCCGGTTACAAACCCATGCCTGTGCATTACAACAACAACCCGAACGGAGTTTACGCCAAGAGCATGGGAAACCAGCCCGGGTCAAATTCGGGAGTGAAATATAATCGCCCGAACAATGGCGGTGGCAGCGCCGGCAACGCGCAGACTCGACCTGCGACGCAACCCACGCGACCGGGAAACACAGCAGGAAATACCCCGGGGAATAACCGGCCAGGCAACACTACGGCCCCCAAGCCAGGAAATACAGCCGGCGGAGCGAACAATAATTGGAAGGGACAAACCACGTATCAAGGCAATCGGGGCGGCACCAATCCGCAGACCCGTCCGAGCGGTGGGGGAGCAAACACTGGAGCAACAAATGGCCGTCCAGGCGGCACTGCACCTGGCACGGCGCAGGGTGGAAATAAGTATGGCGGCGGCAATGTGGATCGAGGATACGGGCAGCAAGGTGGGGGACGGCCAAACACGGCAACGCCTTCCACGCGTCCCTCAACCGGAAACACAGCAACCCGGCCGTCAACGGGGAACACGCCTGCAAGCCGGCCCCCGGCGAATAATCAGACGACTCGTCCGGCGTCACAGCCCGCGAATCGCCCGCAGCAACAACCTCAGTCTGGCGGTGCGTTCGGCGGTGCAAGCAATCCCAGCGCAGATCGCGCTGCAAGCAATCGCGGGCGATCAAGCATGGGAGCGCCACAGCAATCACAAGGCGGCGGTAACCGAGGCGGAGCTTCGAAGAGTAAGAGGTAACTCGAAAATGAAAACAAAAATCGTTCTTGTTTGCGCGATGTTCCTTTCGATTTCCGCAGCACTGTGTTTCGCGGCTGACCAGAGAACGTTTGCGACATCTGACGAAGCGGTAAAGGCGCTTGTGGCCGCGGTGGAGTCCAACAATCAGGACGAACTGCTGGCGGTTTTTGGGCCGGACGCGAAGGAAGTTGTCTCGTCCGGGGACGATGTCCAGGACCGTAATTCACGCGCTGCCTTCGTGAAGTCCTACAAAATCAAGCACCTCATCGTTACAGAGGATGCAAACACGCGAGTTCTTCAAGTGGGCGCGAAAGATTGGGAGCTACCCATCCCGATCGTGTTAGTCGACGGCCGATGGCATTTCGACACGGCGGCGGGAAAACAAGAAATAATTTATCGCCGAATTGGGGACAACGAGTTGGGCGCGATTGCGTCCTGTCGGGGCTCCATGGCTGCTCAGCGCGATTATGCCGCCGAAGGGCATGATGGCCTGCCGGCGGGAATCTACGCGGCAAAGTGGCGCAGCGATCCCGGCAAGCACAACGGATTGTACTGGGAAGCAAAGGAAGGCGAGCCGGAAAGCCCCGCCGGTCCATTCTTGGCGCAGGCGGCTGAAGAAGGATATGGAAAGGGCGATCCCTATCATGGTTACTACTACCGCAGCCTGAAAGCGCAAGGCGCCGCAGCTCCGGGCGGTGCGAAGAGTTATCTGGTGGACGGAGTTCTGAAAGGTGGCGTCGCCCTAATTGCATATCCCGCGCAATACAAAGTGAGCGGCGTCATGATCTTTATCATTGATCAGGACGGCGTCGTCTATCAAAAAGACTTGGGAGAGAGCACCACCGAAGCGGCGAAGGCGATTACCGAATACAATCCTGACAGCAGTTGGACAAAGGTCAAAGATTAGTCGGGAAACGCCTGGTCCACGATAACGACCGGGAAATTCCCTTCCGCGAACGGCGCCGATCACCGGCCGCGCTTCAGGACTGCCGCACTAGCTGAAGGCGGCAGGAAGTGCGCTAGCGCCCTACGCCCTACCGCGAACAATCTCAGTGGATGTAGAGAATCGAGCTAACCTTCCGGGCTGCTATTACTTCGGCGGATAGTTCTTCAACAGCTTCTGCATAGCCTTATCGAGGTTCTTCTGTTTCTTTTCCTGGTTCGCGTTGGGATCGAGCGTCTTCGTCGCGCGTCCGGTCCAGACTAGCTGCTTGGTCGAGGGATCATACATGTCAACAACCAGGGTGCCGATGCTAATCGTGGAACTTTGAGCCGTAGCCATTCCACCGCCCCAACGCAATCCGCCGCCCATGCCGTAGGCGTTCCACTGTTTTTGCTGATCGATGGAGGCCTGATAGCCGATATACAAGTCGGCTTTATCCGTGTCAGTTTTCGTCAATCCTTTCGAGGCCAACTGGGAATCAATGGAGTTCTTGATCTGGGTGTCCAGAATCTGGTTAGGGTAGGTTGCGCCCTCAATCGTTACCCACTTGTAGGTGTGATACTTCGAAAAGTCGATTCCCGGCATGGAGTTGTACGACACATCCTGCGCTAGCGCTCCGGCGCACGCCAACATTGCCAACGCAAGGCTAATCCCGAACTTTGTCATGCTTGCTCGAATTGCTGGCTTCATGTTTTTCTCTCCTCGACGCTTCGTTTCGGCCGCCGCTCCAGAGTGCCGGCGGATTTTATCAGATCAAAAATGCAGTTCGACTGGGCGCCTTAGCAGCGACAAGAATACTCTTCTTTCTGATGCCTGGAGAATTGTCAAAACTAACAGTGCCCGCACCCCACTTTCCGCAGGCTTCGTGAGACGGATCCGAGGAAGGTTTGCATTTCTCCCCGAAACCGAGGGACCCAACCAGACCTGTTAGTTTTGACAATTCCGAATAGTCAGTAGAGGTCGTACGTTCTGTTCAACTAGGACGGAGGATCCGAGCGAGCACCCCCAACTCAGCGACGGAGAGGTGCGAACACCACTCCTGGGACACTTTTTCGGGTCCTCCAAACTTACCACGCAATTGCATTCACGAGCCAGCCGGCAGAATTGCCTTGCTCGATGGTGAATGATGAATAACGGCAGCTCAAAAGCGAGGAATGGATCAATGCGAGCAAGACAATGGATTGCCTGGCTGCTAGTTTCGGTGGTGCTTGTCGTGTCTGGAATCGCGGCGGCGCAGGATTCGAATCAGAACCGGACGCTCATCATCAACGGCCAATCCACACAGGTGCCTGTGATACAGATGAAAGGTCGTTCCTATGTCGAGCTTGAAGCACTTGCGAGCGCGGTGAACGGCACGCTCAGTTTTTCTGGGAACCAGATTGCGTTTAGCGTCCCTATCGGGCCCACAACCACCGCGCCGCGATCTGCCGCACCAATGCCAGGATCCGCACCCGCTCCAGCGTCAAATCCCGGATTTTCAAAAGGATTCTTGAACGTGGCAATAGAAGAAGCGGCAACCCTTCGCGAATGGCACGCTGCTCTGGCTAGCTCCATAGCCAATGGGTACCCGCTGTCGGCCGGCGCTCTCGCTCCGTACCGTGGCCAAGCAACGACCAACCTCCGTTTGGCTTCGGCCGCAGTCTCAACCGACTCGGATCGCGGTGCATATCAACTGTTGAGCAATATATTTCAGAACATGGGGAAATTGGCTGACAAATATGTCGCCGCCCGCGCCAATATGACCTACATTTCGCCGGATGCGCTCCAGAATGACAGTTTGAACCAGCGACTCATGACTTGCGGGCGCTCGCTCTCGGCAATGGCCGCGAGTGGCCAGTTTGTGGATGACGGATCGTGCGACTAAGCGCGTTCAAATGAGTGCGATCGGGATCAGCTCGATCGTATTCGCGTGCGTGTTCGGAGGTGCGCTCGCGGGCATCTTTCTTCGAGGCTTTGTCCCCAAACACCATCTGGCTCCCGAATCAAGAGGAGTTGTAACCGCGGGCATGGGACTGGTTGCGACGCTGGCAGCTCTTGTCCTCGGGTTGTTGATAGCGTCGGCAAAAGGTTCGTATGACTCGCAAAACACCGAAGTGACGGAGCTTTCAGCGAAGGTGGTCTTTCTGGACCGCGTGTTGGCGCATTACGGACCGGATGCGAGGGGAGCCCGTGAATTGCTCCGCAGTTCCGTCGAGCGGGCTCTTGAACAGATGTGGTCGAAAGACCCGAGCATCCTATTCAAAGCGACGCCAGGGACTGCTGGCGCCGAAATGCTTGCAGACAAAATACAGGAACTCTCACCCAACAACGACGCGCAGCGAGCGATGCAGTCGCAAGCCATGAATATCGTGATGGCCCTTGGGCAGACGCGCTGGTTGCTATACGAACAGAGACTTAGCTCGGTATCGATTCCGGTGCTTGTTGTGCTGACCTTCTGGATCACAGCCCTTTTCGTTAGTTTCGGGCTTTTTGCACCTTTCAATACGACCACAATCGCCAGCTTGTGCGTGTCTGCGCTCTCGGTTTCCGGCGCAATATTTTTGATACTGGAGATGTACACGCCTTACGCCGGCCTGATTCAGATTTCAAGCGCACCATTGCGTGCTGCGCTGTTGCAGCTGGGAAAATGATCGAGTCGCCCATTTTCAGGTTCCCGGCAGACTGTCATTTCTGACAATGGCGGCCGACAAGCGCCAGGCAGAGGATAGGTATGCCATAGCCATGGCGATTTGTACGTTTAGGAGGTATTCGATGCGATTAGTTGCCGTACTCTGTCTTGTAGTATCCGCCGTTTTCCCTTCCCTCAGTCGGGCGCAGGACGCTCCGGTTTTCGTGATTACGCCGGAAGATAGCTCGGTCAAGTTTTTCGTGAAGGCCTCGGTAGCTCTGGAGGGTAATTTCGAAAAGTGGGACGCCACTCTGACGTTCACGTCTCCTGAGCTCTCGACCGGCGTTTTGGACGTCAAGATTCAAGCCGCCAGTGTGAACACCGGAAGCGGCATGAAGGATGGCAAGCTGAAGAGCAAAGACTTCTTCAACGTTGAGAAGGACCCGCTGATCACATTTAAGTCAACGAAGATTGTGCAGACTGGCTCCGACACCTTCGATGTGGCCGGCACTTTTACGATACGCGGAGTATCGAAGCCCGAGACGCTGAACCTAACCCTTAACCGTGAGGGGCCAGGCTCGGGCGAGGTGAAAGGGACGATGGCCTTCGACCGCAAGGACTACGGCATGAACAGCGGAATTCCGTTCATCAAGATTGCCGACCGCGTCGAGGTGACCGTCGCTCTCAAAGCCAAGCGAGTCAGCGGGCCTCCGGTGCACTTGAGCCAATAGCGGGCCTGGTTGGGTAGGGCCGCCAGTCTGCGTATGGAAATTGAGAAGGACGGTCCGCGGAAAAAAGTAGGATCAAATGAATGCCCCCAGCCCCCAGAAAACCAGCCTGAAGGAAAAGGCCGCCCATGAGTTTCGGGAAATCGCCACCCTCTTTTTGTATCTGGCTTTTTTCTTTTGCTCTCTGGCGACCTACAGCATGCTTCTATTGGGCCGGTTCCACATTTCGTACTTTGCCTACGGAGCCGCGTTGATCAACGCCCTGGTGATCACGAAAGTGATTCTCATCGGGGAAGCGGTACATGTAGGCGATAAGTTCGAAAGCAGGCCGCTGTTTTACTCAGCGATGTACAAGGCCTTTATGTACAGCTTGCTTGTCCTCGCCTTCCATTTTGTCGAAGAAATAGTGAAGTTGCTGATCCACAAGAAGGACATCGCCGCCGGGATGCATGAGATCCGCCTCAATGACCTGCTGGCTCGCTGCGTCATCGTCTTTTGCACTTTCATTCCGCTCTTTGGATTCAGGGAGATGAGGCGAGTGCTGGGTGCGGACAAGTTTCGAGATCTCTTATTCCACGGTGAGACCACCCAGAGATCCAACTGATCAAGGTCTCTGCGTCGCTGGGAGTCGGATTACCGAAACCTTTCGAGACCCGGCGATCTCCCCGAAGCCAAAAGCGTTGCTTTGGACGCGCTAGGTTGTCTGCGGGCCAGGAGAAGCGTACCCTAACAAGGGCGAGAACTCGGTTAGTACCTCGCAATACGACGCTTCGGGAAGACGAGCGATAACATGGCGTTCGGCCTGGCCTCACAGCCTGACAATCAGGATTCTCGTCCTGCCACCGGGCAGTTGACGAAGTTTCTGATTATTTTGATTCTGAGCCTCGGTTCATCCGCCTGCGTATGGGCACAAGACGCCCAACCGAAAAAAGACGAATCCTGGACGGCGACCAGCCAAACCTCCATCGACAACACCAATCCACTTCGCACAATCGAGAGCCATTCGAAATCCGGCGACCGCAGTGTGGATACACAAAGAGTAGAGGTGCTGGGACCCGACGGACGCTACCAGCCTAGCTACGCAATCGAAACTGAAACCATCCGAGTAAATGCCACAAGCACCCGTACAGTGGTGCGCACGTACAAGTGGGATGCGCAGGGACAAAAAAATCTCGCTCAGTTGACGGAAGAGGAAGCGCGAACCTCGGCGAGCGGCGACGCGCAGGTGGTGCGCACGACGTCGAGTCGCGACGTGAACGGAAATTTCCAGCTCGTGCAACGCGAGGTAGCAGATACGAAGAAGACGAACTCCGACGCGCAGGAGACCAAAACGACGGTTTACCTTGCGGATGGAAATGGCGGCTTCACGCCTTCTCGGCAAACGCAGGAACAGCAGAAGCGAACCTCGGATGGCAGCACTGAAGTGAGCAAAACAACTCTACTGCCAGGCGCCAATGGTAACTGGCAGCTGCTCGAAGCGAGTAAGAAAACGATCAAGGAAGACGGCCAGAATCGAATCAGCGAGGAGAGTATTTCGCGCCCGGATTTGGAGGGCAGACTTTCAGAGGTCTCGCGCACCGTTGGAGAAGAGAATGAAACCGCCGCAGGAGAAAGAAGCGCCACCGTTAAGACCTATTCTATTCAGGTCGACGGCCTAGCTGTGGATGGCAGCCTGCATTTGAGCCAGCGAGCCACGACCGTCCAGCAAAGCGTTTCGGACGGAAGAACAACCGAGCAGCAGGTATCGCAGTCGAACGTTGGTAATCCCAGCGATGCCCCGCAGGTCAACGGAAAGAATAAATATACGGTGAAGTATGCAGCGTCGGGCACGCAGCAGACGAAAACAATTCAGGTGCGCGCCGCGGACGGAACTTTCCACGTCTTTTCCAGCGAGACACAGAAATCAGACCGTGTTCCCGAAAGCCCCTCGCCAACAGAACCCCAAGGTAGCCCCAAGTAATCACGGAAAACGACCAGAACTACTTTGTTCGACCGAGCAGTAGAAACCACAGTGCGGACGCAAATTCGTCCTGCTCAATTCTCCGTAGATATGCCAAGGAGATATGCGGGAGGTACATAAAATAGTTACTTTCGCCCGTTGAGTTACGATACACTTCCGGCATCGAGCAAAGCTTGTTCACGTGCAACCGGGTGGCTAGTTCGCCGACGACTGCTCTGATTCTCTAGACTCGACCGAAACTAACACGCCTTTCGACCCAAATTGATTTATCTCGCGGCGACGCAGGGTACGCGTTTCCGAACACTTTTCCCTTAACGACGACGCTCAGGGCGGTTCGGTTCAGCGGAGCCTAAGATGCCGGCCGTTTTTATGTTTGTTCTTATTTTTGCAGTTTTCTGCATCGAGGGCGGGTGATGGAAACCGAGTCTAAGCGCCTCTCGCCGGGGGCCGCGGAGTGGGATTCTCCACTTCGCGTTGCGGTCATGGTGTGTGTCGTTGCCATCCTCTCCTACCTCGCTTCGAGGGTAGGGGGCGCACTCATACTGCATCCCTCCATGCTGTCGGCTCTATGGCCGGGTTGCGCGCTTCTTGTATCAGTGCTGCTTCTGGTTCCACGAAGGATGTGGCCGATCCTCATCGCCGCAGCCTTTGGTGCGTTTGTTCTCAGCTCTCTGCAGGACGGCGTGTCGGCTCGTTCGATTGTCTGGCTGCTCTTAGCGGACGCGGTCGAGGTCCTCACCGCCGCATTTTGTCTTAGCTACTTGTTCGACGGTGCGCCCCGGCTGAATAGCGTGGATGCTCTGGCGAAATATTCATTTTTTGCCGTTTTCCTCGCGCCATTCGCGGGAGCCTTCGTCGGCGCCCTTACCTCCAAGGCGAACTATTGGGCGAGTTGGAGGACCAGCTTCCTTTCGGAGGCGCTCGGTTTCCTCACATTGGTGCCGGCATTCCTGGGCTGGGTTCGTGAAGCGAAAGCTTGGAGGAAAAAGCCGCCTATTTATTATCTGGAAGCAGGTTCATTGATCGCTTCGGTAGCCCTTCTCGCGTTCCTGATTTTTGTCGTTCCCGAGAAGAATGTTTCTCCGGCACTGCTTTATTCTTTGGTGCCTTTCTTGCTTTGGTCCGCTCTACGTTTTGGATCAACAGGGATCAGCACAGCGGTATTCATAATTGCTTTTCTCTCAATTTGGGGCGTTACGCACGGCCAGGGCCCATTCATCGGAGCGGGGGAACTCAACGCCGTGTTGCCGCTACAGCTCTTTCTGTTTTTCACAGCTGTGCCATTCATGATCCTTGCAGTTCTGGTCGAGCAACACAAACAGTCAGCAGAGGAGCTGCGAGAAAGCGAGGAAAAATTCCGCAACGTCTTCCGCGACGCTGGCATAGGAATGGCGATCGTTTCGCCAGAGGGCCGTTTTCTTGCTGGCAATGAGGCGTTTTCCAAGTTCATCGGATATACGGAGGAGGAACTTCTCGGGAAGACAGTTCAATCCATTACTCATCCGGAAGATTGGGCGATGTTTTCGCAGAGGTTAGAACAAGCACTTGCGACGGGAGGCAGCTTCCAAGGAACGCAAAAGCGATGCCTTCACAAAAGTGGGCAAATACGCTGGGGGGAATGCAGTGCTTCACTAATCCGCGATCACGGTAAACCTCAGTACTTCGTTGCGGAGGTATTGGACGTTACGGATCGCAAGCGAGCCGAACAGACTCTGCGAGAGAGCGAAGCGCGTTTTCGACTGGTCGCGAATTCTGCTCCTGCGCTGATCTGGATGGCTGGAACGGACAAACAGTGCGAGTTCTTCAATAAGGGCTGGCTGAGTTTTACCGGCCGTTCGATGGAGCAGGAATTGGGAGACGGATGGGCAGCGGGCGTGCACCAGGAAGATCTGGAGCGTTGTTTGCGGATTTATTCGACCGCGTTCGACGCTCGGGTCGAATTTGAGATGGAATACCGCCTGCGTCGTTTCGATGGAGAGTATCGCTGGATTGTTGACTACGGCGTGCCCAGGCTTGAATCGGACGGCACATTCTGCGGCTATATCGGCTCGTGCGTAGACATCACGGACCGCAAATTGTCACAAGCGGCGCTCGAAGAATTGAGCGGCAGATTGATCACTGCCCAAGAAGAAGAGCGTACCCGCATCGCACGTGAACTTCACGATGATTTCACACAGCGTCTGGCGCTTCAGGGAATAGGCCTCACACAGGTTTGGAAAAGGATGGCTGAGTCGGAAACTGAGGGACGGGCCAAAATCCAGGATCTGATAAGAGAAAATCACGAAATTTTGTCCGATATGCACGTACTCTCTCACCAGCTTCACTCGAGCAGGCTCGAGCATGTAGGACTGGTGCCGGCGCTAATGGGACTCTGTGAAGAAATCAGCGTGAAGTACAAGATCCCGGTTGATTTCACCGAGAGCGGAGATTTCTCGGAAATTCCGAAGAACGTGTCACTGTGTCTTTTCCGGGTTACTCAGGAAGCGTTGGGAAACGTTGTGAAACATAGTGGCTCGCAACGAGCTGACGTCGGGATCACTTGCGTGGCCAACGAGATTCGCCTCAGGATTGCGGATGCGGGCCGAGGGTTTGATTCGGACCTTCGGAGCGCGCACGCCGGAATTGGCCTGATTGGTATGCGCGAGCGGCTTCGACTGGTAGGCGGGGCGCTATCGGTGCGGTCGTCGCCCGCGCAAGGAACAGAGATTCTCGCCCAGGTGCCACCGAGTGTCCCGGCGAACGAGTCAAAGGTGAAAGTAAAAGCTGCGGAGGTATAGCCGTGAAACGACCACGTGTGCTGCTCGCTGATGACCATCAGATCCTCGCGGATGCACTCAAAAAACTCTTGGAACCGGCCTACGAAGTGGTGGGCTGCTTGCGCGACGGACGCGCCGTCTTGGATGCCGCCGAAAAGCTCCGACCGGATGTTGTGCTGCTCGATATTGCCATGCCGCGACTGAACGGGCTCGATGCGGGCCGGCAGCTGAAGAAGAAAATGCCTGCCGTGAAACTGATCTTCTTAACGATGAATGAGGATCCTTACATAGTGGGAGAAGCATTTCGAGCGGGAGCCTCCGCATTTCTACTGAAGCAGGCAGCCGGAATGGAACTGACCGATGCGATCGCGAAAGTACTGAAAGGTGGTACGTACATAACCCCCAGTGCCGCGAAAGGCCAGACGAATATTTCGCTGCGCGAGCCCCAAGATCGCGAGCATGCACCTGAACCGACTTCGCGCCAGAGGGAAGTGATTCAATTATTGGCGGAAGGGCGCTCTATGAAAGAAGCAGCAGACATACTGAACATTACGGTTCGAACGATCGCCGCTCATAAATATAGTGTGATGGATCTCCTGCAAATCGAGACGAATGCCGAGCTCGTGCAATACGCCGTCAAGCACGGGATCATTACCGTCTGACGGTTTGTCGGGCCTTCATGGCATTGGGCTGCTTCTCGCTTCCGTGCTCATTCTTAGGCCTTCTCATTTCAATTGGCAGAAAAGGTCCCACTCGGGTCGGGCCCGTGTAGACCTCGGTGGCACTCCCTACAAAGCGCAATCATGTTCGTCTCGGCATCGTCGCCAAGAGCGCTGCGTCGTCTCAAGTGGTGCACATCTAGATTCTTAAGGCAGCCACACATCTGACAACGCCAGCCATCGCGTTTCAAGATTGCTATGCACAGCCTCACATATTGCTTACGCGATTTTCGAATTCGAGGCCTTTTTGGGGGAATCGATTTACCCATGTCGATTGCCCCCTGTGGAATTGTGCAGCCCAAGTGCTTCAGACGAGCAACTCCTGGAGGGCAAAGATTCGAAAGTTGGTTCAGATTCACCGCTCTCCAGTACAGCGCCAGCGAGGAAATCGGCACAAATCATTTCTAGAGAATAGCCACGGGATTTGTCGCTGCCAAGCATGAGGGCAGCGATTTCAAGGGCCCGCTCAACAACCGTCAACTGGCCTTTGTACAGTTTGAAATAGACGATCTCCCATGGCTCGGTTTCTTTACCAGTCAAATATCTTTCGACTTCGCGTTTGAATTCCTCTTTCGGAAGCTCCCTGGCTTTGTGCACCCAGGGTGCACAATCGAACTTGGTTCCATCGCGACGCGCAACCTTTACCAGTTCTCGTGCCTTCGTCCAGCCCACTTCGCGAAGTTGCTGCTTCGGCACTCGCGTGAGGTGCTCGTGAATTGCGAGCAAGTAATAAGCTTTTCGGCGAGATTCGGGGAATCGCTTCTCGAGGAATTCGTCGAATGACTTCAAATTGTCGAGCCGCCAATATTGACCGGCTCGCACTTCACAAAGGTACTGACCAAGTTCGACGAATCGCTCATCGCGCTCATGCTCCTTCGTCTGCTCCCAAGCCAAAATCTCATCGATCTTCCCGAGAACGATGAGGGCACGCCGGCGGTTGAGTTCGGGAGACACCACGGCTCGTCCGTCAATCCACAAGTTCGCACAGCCAATCAAGATCGCTTGCTCCTGGTTTTCGGATTAGGTTCGCGGCAACTAATTCGGGACGATCGAGGCAGAGTCCGAGATGGGAGCAGCTGACACACCCGTTTTGCGGGAAGCGGATGCCGCTGTGCGAAGGAAATTGGCCCGATTGGATCTGGCCAACCGTGGCCTCAACCAAGACGGCCATATTCGCGTCGCTGCTCGTCCGTAATGGATGCTTTCAGATACTGAATTTCAGGAACGCTTTTTCGAACGAAGACAACAACCGCGACATCCGGAATTCCGCTGATCCAGGAGTAGCAAATCATCTGCGGATCGAGCGACAAAAGTCCGGCCGGCTCCTCCGAGTAGCGGCTGGTCGTCGTTTTCCAATCGATGAGACATTGCGTACCGTCGAGTTCGCCTAGGGCGTCGATATAAGCGACGAATTCGTTGTCACCGGGAAGGCTGCGGATCATCTTCACTTGCAGATCCTGTTCCGGAAGGCGAATCTTGACGCGATCGTCCTGTGCGAAACGCTCCAGCAAATGCACACCCTGATGAACCAGGCGATCCCAGGATTCTCCTTTCTTGTATTCGAAGGGAACGTCGCGAAAAGCGCCCCATTCCTTGAATAGCGCAGCCGCGCAATCCTCGCCGGAGAAATAGGCGGCAAGAGCTTTTTCGAAACAGCGACCAAACGCCATCGCAGCGCGCGTTTCCTTTTCTCGCCAGCCGTCGAGATAGCGATAGCGATAGCTCCTGGGACAGCGAAGATACTGGGAAATCTGCGTGTGGCTAAAGATCATCGCCGCTCCCCAGCCCTTGCTTCCCGTCGACGGTTTCGCAGGAAAGCTCTTCCCACTCCGTCTCCGGAGCAAAGGCTTCGAGGTTTTGGAAAGACCGACCGTTCAGTGTGACGTAGGATGTCCGGACGACTCCGCGGAGTTTGAGCAAAGCCTTCTCATCAATCTGATCTTGGTTTAGCAGGTCGGAGTCGTAGCCAAAATCACGCAGGAACCAATTCAATTTCCAGAGGGCTCGTTCGGTACAATAGAGCCGACCTGAAAATGATCTTTCGGCAAACGCTTCGGGCTCAAGAACGACAAACCGGATCGCCAGGAATGGCTTTTGCGGATGCCAGCGATAGGAAGCGGCATCGACTCGAACGAGGAACAGGCCTTCGAGAAGATTCTCATGGTCCTGCTGTCGTGAATGGAGACCGGGAATGTGTCGCTTCATGGTTTTGCCTCCACAGGTGGAGAGTAGGAATTCAATTTGCAGGTGAGTGCGTCCCGATCCTTTTTCGCAGCGGTTGCAAGCTGAGTGATGAACGATTCGACCAGATCACGGCTGGCATCTTTAAGAGTGGCGGTGCCGCAGAAATCCGCGGCGTATGCCTTTACGAGCGTTGGATCAAGATCGTGCTGGCGAATCAGCAGGCACAGTTGATCGCGCAATCGCGGCTCTCCATTGTTTGAACCAGTTGCTCTGGATTGACCGTTCGAATGCGGCGCTGCACGAGGCATCAGGGGAGCTGACAACGACCCGAGTTCTTCGACACTGCAAAGTCCGATTCCATAAGCCTTTCTTAGGGCTCTATTGACGGCTCGCGTCTCGGCAACCCGCATTTCGGCGCCACGAACCAAGGGTGACGTGTTCGAGGGATCGGCATCACCGTAACCAACAAACCCCTTCGAGCGGCGGGACTTGAAAACTGTTGCCCGGAACACCCAACGACTGGCGAGAGGATCGGACTGGCGCTCTTGCAGGGCAGTTCGGATTCCAAAGCATCGCGCACGAAGGGCAATGCGAAGAAGACCTGCGTGTGTCACGTACCACCCTCCAGCGATACATGAAATGTCACCCTGTGAGACCGAAAGGCGATGTGCCAGCGTCAGCTCGCGTAGACGGAGAAGATCTCCTTGCGCCAGATCGGGATAAAGTTTCTTGACCAGGCGAAGGTTCTGACATACTAAGGTAGATCGGGTTTGTTTCGGCACGGCAGCCTCCTTATTAGTGGCGCCATAATGGCGTCATTATGAATTACTATGGCGCCATCGGTCAAGGAGAAAATCATACTGTCGATAGCCTTAATCCCCTTATGAGCGAACAGCTAGTACGCTTGCCTTTGCGCATTCCCGCCAGCCTCAAACAAAAATTGTTGGAGCTTGCTGAGCGGGAGCACCGCTCACTGAACAAACAGATCGAATTTCTCCTGGATCGATGTATCCGTGAGGACGCCGACAGCGAAGCGGGGGAATCGGAACGAGCAAGAAGTGCGCATGGCAAGCGGAAGTGAAGCAACGGCGGAGCGGCTCGGTTTTCGGGAAGGTCTAAGCAGTTACACAAAGACCGGATTCACTTTCACCGGAATCATTTCAGTCCTACGGGTTTCGTCTGGGAACGATCAGTCACCCTCATTTAAATTCTTCAGAAGTTTTCCATCGTCCACATGTTGGCGCTGCTCTGCGAGTCGTACATGGCCAGATGCCGCCCGTGTACTCTAGGCCAGTAGCGATCGGGCGCGCGCGACGCAATGGTGTTCAGCCGGGATCGCAATCACCAGAATTCGGGGGCACTAGATGAACGATGGTTCGCTCTCAAACAGTGACTGCAGCCAGATGCACAGCCCAGACGGCAACCTAGGCAGTGGCGCAGCCACATGTAGGCACCTCCAGCCTAGTAGCCGGAAAGACCGAATTTCCGCGCGAGGAAGGAAGAATGGTGGCCAACTCGTCGACCGCAAAAGCGCCCTCTCATTCGCTCGGCTTCTCGCCTTCCGTTCCCGGATTCTCTTTGGCCTCCAGTTCTTCTGCCTCAGATTGTTCGTTCGTTTTTTCTTGCCAGAGCGTGATTGCATCCGCCCCCGCGATTGCGGGTTCGATCGTCTCGACTCCAAGACAATCCAAGCTTTGGCGCCAGGCTCGGTTCTGACAAAACATCGCAGCCCGAAGGTCTCCGGCGAGCGCCGCCGTGACTTGCGCTTGGACGATGCCAGGCCATTCACGGCACGCGAGTAGATCGGCGTAGCGCATGCTTCTTCGCAGCAGCCACATGATGCGCTGCGCCACGTCGACGTCTTCTGCCCGTCGGTAGATGGTCATGCGGGAAACGCCTAAATGTTCTGCGAGAGCGCTAGCGGACTTAAACTGTCTGAACTGCCGCGGCGCGGCGAAAAATAGCGCGACCGCTTCGTCGGCCGGATCGTCCAGAGGCTTAGTTCCATCATAGTCATTTGAGGTCATATCATCGTTGGAGTTCATTGTTGTTAATCCTCCCAGCCAAATGGAATTTGTGCGCCGCGTTCCGGCGCAGGTTCGTCCTAATGTGAACTGCTGTGATTGTTCTTACAGTGCTCGCGCAAAACAGTCAAAGGAATCGAACTTGCCGAGTAATCGCTATGTTCGTTTCCTACCAATGATGGGCGGGTTGTCCATGAGAAGGCTGGAAGAGTTGGTCCACAGCCCACGTTCTGAGGGGTTTCGCTTCTTAAAATTCTTCAGTCCCTTACGGATGATCGCTGGATCCATTTCCCAAGGATCTGGCACATGCCCCGCAGCGGTTCGCGCAGCCTTTATTAGGCGCACAATCTCTCGGGCTGATGGCCGTTGTTTTGTCGCTTCGAAAACAAGGCCCTCAATTATCGTTAGATCGGTCCACGGCCTACTAACACCGAGCCGCTTCGTGCCGAAGGCAAGCGGGATACGCAATAGTCGACCTTCAAGAAGCTTCCTTTCTTTGGCGAAACGATCTGCCTCCTCATGTTGCTCGTAGAGTCGAGACAGATTTTCAAGAGCAGGGAGAGACCGAATCGCAGCCGTCAAAATCTTCTTAGTTTTCTTCTTGCGCTTCTTGCTGTCCGCAAGAAGCTTATTTGAATAGCCGATCACATAGCGATGGATTGTGATCGCGATCCTTTTCGGATCGCAGCCTGCCTTTTGCCAACGGTGAACGATTCGACCGACGTCCGGATTCTCATCCAGGTATTGCCAGAAGGCTGCCCACCACTTGTCCCGTTCAATTTTCCTAGTGCCTGAACGCTCATCGAAGCTTGCGTTCAACAACGACTCAGACCGTGTATTCTTTCGGCGCTTCATTTTACTCAGCCCGACCTACGCTGCCCAACGATCACGCACGATGTGATTGAATAAATCAATCCAAACGGATTTGCGGCTGCAGTATCGCTTGTGCAGATCCTTCGACACGAGCCTTGGCCCATCTTACCGAGAATGTAACAGAATATGGCAGAACTCAAGGACCTAAGTACCTAATTCTCTTCGAGTAATCGGTGAGAGGTGTCCGTTCAGAGGGGTTACATGTAACGCGCGTCAGCGAGCTGCACCCTGTAATAGGTAGCACCGCGCTTCTTTGTGTATTCGAATGGGGGCAGTCCTAGGCGATAAGTGGATGCAGCAACAAGAAGAAGGCTGAGCTCGTGTAGTACGCCGCGAAGCACGGAATCATTTCTGTCTGATTAAATCGATCCCGTCTGCTCTGTCAGTTTTGCCAATACTAATCACTTTCGGCCTTAAGCACAATGATTCTGGAAGTAAAGCACCGCTAGAAGTAAAAAGCTTCCGGCATGAGTTGGTGCTCGCTTCGAGCTGGTCTTGATGAATCTTCTAGAAACTGACACCTGCCCCAGGGACGGGCATTTATGACGCGATCGCGGGTTGTGCTGGCCGATGATCTCGCTCCCGTGTTGATGGAAGTGGCCGCACTGCTGAAGCAATCATTCGATGTAGTCGGCATGGCTTCGGACGGACGAGGCGCGCTGGAAACGACTCTGAGGCTGAAACCGGACCTAGTCGTACTGGACATTTCGATGCCGGGCCTCAGCGGTATAGAAGTGGCCAGAGAACTCAGGAAACACGGCAGCGGGGCCAAGGTCGTATTTCTCACGGTGCATGAAGACCGGACCATTCTGGAAGCCTGCCAGGCCGCGGGCGGTTTGGGCTACGTGATCAAAGTGCTCATGGAAACGGACTTGATTCCGGCGATGAAGGAAGCGCTTGCCGACCGCAACTTTACTTCCAGCTTTCCATCCCGACAGGACACTAGCGAAAGTGGGTCGCTTTAATTGCCATTTTACCGCCGATTAAGACAGACAGTTTTTCTGATTAGGCACGATTTACGGGCGGTTCTAACTGGTGCAGCCGCCGATTGAAAACAATCCGCGTCCGGGCGCTTCAAAAATTCCGAACGGATTCGCGGGGATGGGATTGTCAGTTCTGACAATTCAATCTCAGGCATGCCAGGAGCAATATCGGCGAACCGCGAGATTCCCTCGGGGTGTTCAGCCAAGATATAGGCCCGCTGTTCTTTTTGCAGGTGAAAAAAGAGAAGAGGAGGACGTACATGAAATGTATTGGAAGGGTAGCGTTTGCGTTGGCAGTAATTTTCGCGGTATTGGGTTTGGGAGCTTCACCGCCAGCGTCTGCACAGACGAAGAAACCGAACATCCTGGTGATCATGGGTGACGACATCGGCATGTGGAACATCGGCGCCTACCATCGCGGCTTGATGGCCGGCACTACGCCGAACCTAGACAAGATCGCTAAAGAGGGCATGTTGTTCACCGACTACTACGCCGAGGCAAGTTGCACGGCGGGCCGCGCGAACTTCATCACTGGCGAATTGCCGATTCGCACCGGCATGACCACGGTAGGCCAAGCGGGCGCGTCCGTTGGCTTGCCGGCCGAGGCAGTGACCATTGCCACGGTCCTGAAGTCGATGGGATACGCGACCGGCCAATTCGGCAAGAATCACCTTGGCGATAAGAATGAGTTCCTGCCGTGCGTCCATGGTTTCGACGAATTTTTTGGTTATTTGTACCACCTTGATGCGATGGAAGACCCGGCGCATCCCAACTATCCGCAGAACCTATTGAATGTGGTGGGCCCGCGCAACATGGTTCATTGCTGGGCCACGACTACCGATGACAAGACCGACATGCCCCGCTGGGGTGCAGTCGGCAAACAGAAGATCGAAGATGCCGGGCCACTCTATCCCAAGCGTATGGAGACGGTGGACGACGAGATTCGTGATCTCTCCCTCAAGTTCATCGACAAGGCCAAGAGCGACAACAAACCGTTCTTCGTCTGGCTCAATCCCACCCGCATGCACATCGTCACTCATCTCTCGCCGAAGTATGAAGCGTTGCGCAATTCCGAAAATGGCTGGTCGGAAGAAGAAGCCGGCATGGCCCAGCTGGACGACGACGTTGGTCTCATGATGAAGAAGCTGAAGGACATCGGCGAGGACGACAACACCATCGTCGTATTCACCACCGATAACGGCACCGAACTCTTCACCTGGCCAGATGGCGGGCAGACGCCGTTCGCACAGTCCAAGGGAACAGTGCTCGAGGGCGGCTTCCGTGTGCCCTGCCTCCTTCGCTGGCCCGGTCATGTACCGGCGGACTCTGTACAGAATGGCATTTTCTCCGGAATGGACTGGTTGCCTACGTTCGTCGCCGCAGCCGGGCAATCCGAATGTCACCGAAGAGTTATTGAAGGGCAAAACCATCGGTGACCGGACATACAAGAACCATCTGGATGGCTACAACCAGATGGCCGCCATTACCGGCCAAGGCCCCTCGGCTCGTCATGAAATCTTCTATCTCGGCGAGAGTACCGTCGGCGCGGTGCGCATTGACGATTACAAATTCCGCTTCATCGACCAACCCCAAGGCTGGCTGGGTGAAAAGACCCATCCGGACGTGCCTTACATCACAAACCTGCGCCTCGATCCGTTCGAGCGCACGGGCTGGCCCAGCAACGGGACGAAAGACGGGGCGCAACAATATTTCGATTGGTTCAAGTACCAATTCTGGCGCTTCGTGTTTGTCCAGCAGGTAATGGGCAAGGAAATCCAAACTTTCCTCGAGTACCCGCCGATGCAGCGAGGAGCGAGCTTCAACCTTGACGCCATCAAGGCGGAGATGGGCAAACGGATGGCCGAGGCGGAAGCAGCATCCAAAGGCCCCAGCAACTAACGAGAACAACCTTCACGGCGGGCGGCTCGCAAGGGCCGCCCTCCGGGAATTATGCGGTGGTATCGACTCTCAGCGGTGACAAAAAACATTCGGATGATCAGTGCCGCAAATCGAAGTCAAGATGGGGCATGATGATGACGAAAAATCTCAAGAAAGCGGTATCTGTGTGTCTGTGCTTGGTCTTTGTCAACTATTCTTCAGCCGCGCTATACGGATACCAAACTCAATCCTCAGCTCCTTCGACTGACAGTGGGAACCCGACGGAACCGGCTCCGCAAAGCGTGTCCGAGTTGGAATCGTTGGTGGCGCCCATCGCACTCTATCCGGATGCTCTGGTGGCGCAGATTCTTACAGGAGCGACATTTCCGGATCAAATCGCCATCGCGGATTACTGGCTGCAGGAAAACAAGAGCCTTACCGGAAGCGCCCTGATGCAGGCTGTCGACAAACAGTCCTGGGATCCGAGTGTGAAAGCGCTCACACAATTCCCCTCGGTGCTCGAGAACATGGCGAAGAATCTGAGTTGGACTTCTTCGTTAGGTGAAGCCTTTCACGGCCAGCAGGCTGAGGTAATGACTGCGATACAGACTTTGCGCGCTAAAGCAAAGACAGCCGGGAATCTGAAAACTTCTTCCCAAGTCACTGTGGTTCAACAGTCGCCGCAAGTGATCGTAATCCAGCCGACAAATCCCCAAGTCGTTTATGTTCCGGTATACAACCCGGCAATTGTTTATGGCTACCCGTACGTAGTCCCGGGGTACACCTATGTTGCTCCTGCTCCTGGCGCGGTGGTTGCCGCGGGCATCATTGGTTTCGGCGCTGGCATAGCAGTCGGAGCCATGATGAGCGGCGGTTGCTGCGGATGGGGATATAGCAGCTGGAACTGCGGCTGGCACGGCACAGCCGTCGTCTATCACGGCGGAGCCTACTACGGAAATTCTGCCTGGCACGGCGGCTACTACAACGGCGGCTATCACAACAGCTATGGCTACAACAATTCTTACAACCATAACAACTACAACAGCTACAACAGAAACAGCGGCAATACCTATAACAGGAACGTGAGCGGAAACACAGTGAACGTCAACAAACAGAATTCTCAGAATTTCAACTCAGATCGTTCCTCAGCCTCGAATTCGTGGGCTCAGCATAGTGGCGGTGGAAGCTCAGGCGCGTTCAGCGGCATGAGCGGCCATTCCGGCGGCTTTGGCGATTCCGGCGGCGGTGGCTGGTCGTCGAGGGCCCAGAGCAGTCGCGGTTGGGGAAGCATGGGTTCCAGCGGGTTCAGCGGCGGCCGATTTGGCGGTGGTGGCGGCGGATGGGGCGGCGGCGGATTTCGAGGTGGTGGCGGCGGTCGGCGCTAACGCTCGGCGAAAATACCACATGTTTTGGAGGGTTGGATATGTCCCACCTGGTTCGGAATCAAAAACTTAGAGTCTTTGGCTTCCGGATGATTTTGACGCTCTTGCTAACACTCTGCTCGCTCACCTCATGTAATAAGCTGGGGAAGACGACACCCGAAAAAGCTGTCCAAAAGACTTTCGCGTCCCCAACTGACGCTGGCGCCGCGTTCTTGGACGCAGCAAAATCGGGCGACCAGGGCGCGTTGCTTGCTATCTTCGGTCCCGACGGTAAAGATGTGCTCTTTACCGGAGACCCGGTAAAGGACAAAGACGCTCTCCAAGACTTCGTCGCCGCCTACAACCAAATGCATCGCTGGCGCGAGATCAAAGTAGGCGGCGAGATGCTCTACATCGGCGCAGACAATTATCCCTTCCCAATTCCACTTGGACAAAAGTCTCCGGGCCAGTGGTCCTTCGACACTGCGGCCGGCAAGGACGAGATTCTTGCACGCCGCATCGGCAAGGACGAGTTGACCGCAATCGCCGCTTGTGGCGCTGTCTCGGATGCACAACAGCTCTACTTTGGCCAAACTCACGACGGCGACACAGTAAAGCAATACGCCCAACGATTTGTCGCTGATGAAGGCAAGCAAAACGGATTGTACTGGCATGTACCGGACGGTCAGTCGCCCAGCCCGCTTGGCTTGCTTGGCGACTTCGCGAAGGCCGCTGGCTACACCAGTGCAGGCGACAAGCCACAGCCCTTTGATGGCTACTTGTTCCGGATACTCACAAAACAGGGAGATAAAGCGAAGGGAGGCGCGCAAGACTTCATCGTGAACGGCAAAATGACCGGCGGGTTCGCCATCCTGGCCTATCCCGCCGAATACAGGAATTCGGGAATCATGACGTTCGTTATCGGCAAGGACGGAATCGTTTACCAGAAGGATTTGGGAGAAAAGACTACTGATGTCGCTTCAGCCCTGGCGGAGTACAACCCAGGAGACGGCTGGACTCCGGCAATTTAGTTTTTCGCTGGTGGTCGTGGCCTTGAGTCTCGTTCAATTGTAATTCGTCGGATGGCGGTCGCGTGATTCTTACAGATTTGATGGAAAGACCCGACGGGGAGATGAAATGATGAAACCAACCCCAGTTTTCTTGTTTGTACCACTCGCTTTGGCGTCCCTCGCATTTTCAGCGACCAGTCCTCAACAGGGGTCATCGTCGCAAGGGTGGAGGCAAACTGAAAGGACCGACGCTGTCCGTGGCAAGTACACTCGGTTTACATTGGTTGGTAAATTCGTTAAATCGCCGCAGGGAGACGATGCGTCGAATCGTCCCGCGATGGTCGTGGACTGTAGCACGTATAATCGGTCTCACAGATCCAAGTTTTGGCGCGGGAGTCTTGTGGTTGGTGACCCGCTCAAGATTGACTGGGTTGAACCGGAACAGATCGGGGTAATGAGTTACTATCCAAAAGTTGCAGTCGTATACCGCCTGAACGACGGTAGAACGGACAAAGAGAATTGGACGCCAGGAACGGACAAGAAGTCCGCCTCCTTTCCGCAGAGTTCCTTTGAGAAAATCCTTCGCGCGCAGACCCTTGAAATAACTGCTGACGATAACCGTGGTTCGCAAGTCGTCATGCAGTTTGATCTGCCCGACCCAACGCCGGTTGAACAAAGCTGTGATGTCGATGTTCACAAGAAGTGAATCGGGTCCGATGAAGTTGCTTGGGCGCAACCAATCCTCTGTCACTTTTGACAATACTAGTCGGCTACGACGAGTAACAGTCTAGGTCGAACTCGCAAAGTGAGCGAGAAGGAGCAAAACCATGAAGACGCCGATAAGACACGCCAAACCACCGCTGATCCTCCTTGCGCTGGTATGCGTCCTGGCGTTGTCAGCACGCGCCGACACTGACAAAGAAAAACACCAGAAGCAGATCCGGAGCATGGCCCAAGACACTCTTCAACGCCTATACAAGGCGGAGCCAAAGGCCAGGGTATCGGTTAAACATGCGACCGGCTACGCAGTGTTCAGCGACGTGGGAGTGAAAATCCTCTTTGCTGGCTCTGGCGATGGAAAGGGCATTGCCGTGAACAACCGGAACAAGCGCGAAACTTTTATGAAGATGCTTGAGCTCCAAGCCGGACTCGGTATGGGAGTGGAGAAATTCCGCGTCGTCTTTGTATTTGACAATGAAAAGGCGTTTAACAGCTTCATCAACTCCGGCTGGGAATTTGGTGACCAAGCCACCGCTGCGGCCAAAGCTGGTGACCGGGGCGGCGCGATGAGCGGAGCGGTGGCGGTTTCTGATGGAGTCTGGATGTATCAATTGACCGACGATGGTTTGGCCGTCGAGATCAGCGCCACGGGCACCAAGTATTACAAAGACGATGACCTGAACTAAGTCACGGTGGAGAGGTTCTGCAAAAATCTCGCAGTTAATATCGCTAACAAGGAGAAAAGATTGATCATGACAAAACTGGGACGTTTGGCAGCGGCTTTGATGTTGGTGACGGTCGTCTGTTTTGCGCAGGATGTGCTTCACTTCATCCATGGAACCATCAAACACGTGGATAGTGCGACGAAAACTGTGGTGGTAAAGACCGCCGACGGCACAGAACACACGATCAAATTTACTGCCGATACCACTGTGAAGGGAACCAAGGAAGGTTTTGACGGCCTCAAGGAAGGCACGGAAGTCGTAGCCCGCACTACCGGAAAAGGTGTGGACGAAACCGCGGTGGATGTGGGTAAAGTCGGGAAGGACGGTCTGAAATCTACGAAAGGAACCATCGTGAAATTTGATAAGGACACGAAGACGGTGGTAGTGAAGACTGCCGACGGAACCGAGAAGACTTTCGAGGTGACTGGCAAGGCGCTGGATGATGCGGGTAAAGATACCGGCAAAGGCGTGGCAAAGGGCGCGAAAGTGACCGTGTACTACACCGACGAGGGTGGCAAAAAAGTGGCTCATTACCTTTCCTCGTAGTGTGCGGATCTAAAGCACAAAAACGCCCGAACAATTTTGAGCTAAGTTCGCTTATAAGCCTGCGTCTTGTGCCAACGTGACAAAGCTCGAGCAGAGCTTCGCCAGGCCATTTGGTCTTCTCCGGGTGGTAAACCGCGCACGACCGCGTCGTTCGGCAGGAAGTGAAGAATGCGCTGTGCCCACATCAAACTGATATTTGCCCTGACCGGGGCAACGACAGTTTTCGCAGCAGGTTTTGCGGCCCCGCGAAGGCAGGCTCCTCTGCAGTCAGAGCCAAGGCAGCTTGCCTCAGTAGCGTCTCAAGATCAGGGTTCAAATTCGACAGCGGCACTCGAACTACCCGTTACCTTCGAACGGCGTGTGGGCGATCTCGACGGTATGATGAAGAGGCACGAGATTCGCGCGCTTGTCGTGCCTAGCCGATCGGGCTTCTTCTACGACAAAGGCCATCCGCGGGGAATCTACTTTGAAGCCCTCGACGAGTTTCAGCGATTTGTAAACAAGCGATTCAGGACTGGCAGCCTAAAAATCAGTGTGACATATCTTCCGGTTCGGCCCGCGCAGTTGGAAAGCGCTCTGCTCGAAGGAGTGGGCGACGTAGTCGCTTACGGCGTGGAGGTCACGCCGGAGCGCGAAAAGAAAGTGCTGTTCACCACGCCGGTTGATTCAAATGTGAAGCAGGTGATTGTGACCGGGCTCAAGGCGCTGCCTATAACGGCTCTCGAAGATTTGAGCGGAAAGGAGATCTACGTCAATCCGCTGACAGTTTACTATGACAACCTGCAGCATCTGAGCGAGTCGCTTCAAAAAGCAGGAAAGCCCCCGATCCTGGTGAAAAAGGCCGACCCCAACTTGACCGATGAAGACTTACTGGAAATGGTCAATGCCGGCTTAATTCCTGCGACTGTGACGATCAACATCCGAGCCGAGTTCTGGTCGAAGGTATTTCCTTATCTGACCCTGCATCCAAGCATCATTTTGAAGGAAGACGGGCAACTCGCATGGGCGACGCGCCCGGATAGCCCGGAGCTGAGACAACTGCTCGACGAGTTCGTAAAAGGGCGCGCCTTGGGCTCATCTTTCGGCAATACATTACTCAGACGCTATCTAGAAAATACTGAACAATTGAAGAACGCAACATCAACCGAGGAAATGAAGAAGTTTGAGGCTTACGTCAGCTATTTCAAAAAGTACGCTGCCGAATATGACTTCGACTACCTGATGCTAGTGGCGCAGGGATATCAAGAGTCGCTTCTGGACCAGAGTCGCAGGAATCCGAGCGGTGCGGTGGGCATCATGCAGGTGATTCCAAAGATAGCGGCCGCTCCGCCCATCAATATTTCCGATGTGGACGTCGCGGAAAACAATATCCATGCGGGCGCAAAGATCCTGCGCGATATTGCTGATAAATACTTCAAGGATCCGAAGCTTGATCCGTTGAACAGGACACTGATGGTATTCGCCTCATACAACGCCGGTCCGACGAGAATTTCGCGCCTGCGGAAGAAGGCGGCAGCAGAAGGCCTGGATCCGAATCAGTGGTTCGGGAATGTGGAATTGCTGGTGGCGAAAGATGTGGGTCAAGAAACCGTCCAATACGTAAGCAATATCTATAAGTATTACGTCGCCTACAAGCTTACGCTGGAAGAGTCGGCGTTTAGCGCAGCGCCTTGAACAAGGCAGCTAATACGACGGCAACAGGAATCTGCGCAAGAACCACTGGCAGAGCGGGAATCGCTATCGCCGCTGCCAAAGTGTAGAGAGAACCCAGGTCTGCGGGAAAAGGTTTCAGTTGTTTAATCCTGTCGAAGCTCTGGCCAAAATTATTGAGAGCACTGATCTCGGGCGCATCGAGAAGTTCGGTCTCGTGCCCTTTCCGCTGACGAATCCATTTTTCGTGAAATTCGGCGCTCTGAATCTGGCCGAGGATGCCGTATTCCAAAATACCTCGACGGCGCAGGGTAGCCAGAACGGGAACAAAAACGGTCAGGGGCCCCAGTGCAATCACCGCGATGACCGCCACCAGGGCAATAGCGGGTAACTTGAAGTCCATCAGGTGGGCGCCATGATGGAGGATATCGTAGCGCCAGGTTGCCCCGATCACCGCTGTGGCGGCGAACGTGACAGGGGCGAATGCTGATGCCGTTAGTCCGAGGAATCCCAGCCCCCCGTGCTCGTCGGGATGCGTAGCGACAACCTTTAAATTTCGCCTTGATAGTTTGAACGCGAAGATTGTCCAGAGGAACCAATTCCAGAGCCCCAGACCCAGCAGAAATTGGAAAAGGGGTGCGCTCACCACTACGGCATACCAGCCTGCGGGTGTTAACCGGATGTTGTCCGCTGTTCCTTGACCCAGCCACGGCGTAGCGTCCACCAAACCCTTGTACGACAGAATTGTGTGAACGATGAGGAGCACTAGGACCGCAAGCTCGGGAAGGAATGCTTCACGCAGACGTCGCACGGTTGCGACCACGCCGTCCATGTATGCCAAATCTGGAGCTTCGAGTAGATCTGATTCGCGGAGATGCGCGAAGACTGCCCGGAAGCGCGATTCCATGAAAATTTCGCCGAGCAACAGGGCCGGAACGGCAATGAGCATCCGCGCATAAACCCGGTAATCCGTCAAAAAGGATACCAGTCCTCTCGGATTCGAAAATGCCGTGATTAAAAGCAGCGGCAGCCAGCCGATGGCGATCAGAACAGCAATGCGTCGCCCAAGGTTCCAGTGATCGGGCCGGATGAGTCCAAGCGCTTGCTGGATTCGGTAGAACGGTCCCCCACGCACGAGAGAAATTTCGATGAGACCAGATGTGGTGTGAGAGTTAGAGTTGACTTCCATGTGAATTCGGGCTTGATTCTAGCTTAACCAGTAATCCCCTCCAGCTGTCAGTTTTGACAATATGCATTCTTGGCTCTCTGAAGAATCATCCCGAGTCATTCGTGCAAGCTGACAGGTGTGAGGCCAACAGCGACAGCTGCGGTCGGCTCGAGCTTCGTCGGAGCGGTGACTTCGATTCGTGACCCAGATCACATAGATGGAATGTGACCGTCGGTTAGGTTGGTCGCGCCAAATCTAGGGTGGAGTCCGAATCTTTGAAACAATCAAGCGCTGGAAATTGCCGGACATCGAGGTGGCGAAGTAACCATTCAAGACCACCTGCGACCGTAAGTCGAGAAAAGGAAAAAAGAGGATAGATATGAGTCTGTCAAAGAGAATGGGCTTTACCTTGGGGGCTCTGGCGGTCTTTCTCCTGTCAACGGCGCCGCTGTTTGCGCAAGACACGCCGATTGGGCCGGAGGGCACTCAGGTTGCGACGCAGGAAACACCAGCGGCGGCAGTGAACACCGATGCGTTGAGAAATGCCGCGCAGAATCCGGTCGCCAGCCTCATCAGTGTGCCCATCCAGGAAAATTTCAATTTCAACACCGGGCCGGCTGACCGCACCCAGAATGTCCTGAACATTCAGCCGGTGATTCCGATCAGCGTGTCCAAAGACTGGAACCTGATCGTCCGTTGGATTACGCCGATCGTCTACCAACCCATTCCGGTGCAGCCACCCACGCCCACGGTGCAAACCACCGGCGTCTATGGATTGGGAGACATGAACCCTTCGTTTTTCTTAGTGCCGAAGAAGAGCAAGATCATTTGGGGCATCGGCCCCACCTTCGTCCTGCCCACTGCGACCAACACAACTTTCCTCGGTCAGGGAAAACTCAGCATGGGCCCATCGGTGGTTGTGCTCGTGCAGCCCACACATTGGACGATCGGATTTCTCGCCAACAACGTCTGGTCGGTGGCCGGTCACGCCAATTTCAATACAGACGGCACAGTGAATAAGCCTCCGGTAAACCAGTTCCTGTTGCAGTGGTTCGTCAACTACAACATGAAAAAAGGTTGGTACCTCACCACTTCGCCGATTATCACCGCCAATTGGAGAGCCACCGACGGTAATAGGTGCACCGTGCCCTTCGGCGGAGGAGTGGGAAGAATCATGAAGCTTGGGTTTCAGCCGGTGAATATGACCCTGCAATTTTACGGCAACGCGGTGTATCCACGAGGGACATCGCCATGGACGCTGCGGATGCAATTTGTGCTCCTATTTCCCAAGCTAACCAAGGAACAGGAGAAGATGCTGCTCGAGAAAAAACTAAAACAGATGGAGCAGGCCGACCAACAGAAGCAGTGATGGGCGAGGGGGATCAGTAACATCTTCGCGTACGACCCGATCGATGAATGAAACTCGACAGGAAGGCAAAGATCAGATCTTTCCAAAGGCTGCAATAGCTCTTTGCCGTTCTGTCGCCTCGCTCCTGGTCGCCACGCTGTTTGGCTGCCTAACTGTTGTCGTGAAGGCACAGGAATCCGGCGCGGACAAAGCCAACACGACAAGCTCGCAATCCCTTCAGAAATCAGATACCGATAAGCAGGAAACGGAGAAAGAGAAAGACAAGAAAGAAAAGGAGAAAGAGAAGGCTAAGAAAAAGCCCGGCAAACTAGCCGGGCTCGTGGTCGCGCCGCTTCCGCTTTCAAGCCCTGCCATCGGTTCGGGAATTATCCCAGTGCTCGGCTATATTTTCCCATTCAGCTCGAAGGACAAAATCTCTCCCCCTTCCACATTTGAGTGGCCGGCTTGATTACGAACAACGGCAGCCGTGGTTTCGGTATCGGCGGACAGCTATTCCTGAAAGAGAATACATATGAGATCACGGCCGGGTTTGTCCACGGCAACGTGAACTACAACATCTACGGTAATGGCGAGGCCGCCGGCCTCAAACTGCCTCTGCAGCAGACTGGCGAGGCTTTTCTCGGGGAATTCCTCCGCCGCATCGCGTGGAAATTCTTTGCGGGACCTCGATTCATAACGGGGAATTCGTTGGTTACCGTCCGGCCAAACAATGTCAACAACTTTCCGATTCCGCCGGAAGTCGGGCTGCAAACCAATCTCAGAGCCATCGGCGCACGCCTGACCAGGGATACCAGGCCCAATCATTTCTATCCACTCGGTGGCACATTCTTTACTTTTACATCTGATTTCTTTTCGCAAACGTTAGGCAGCAAATACTCCTTCCAATCGTACAGAACTGCGTTCGACAAATATTGGAGCTTGAGCAAGAAACAGGTGCTCGCCTATGACGCAAATTTCTGTGGGACGGGCGGCAGTCCCCCTTTTTACGGGAACTGCATATATGGAACCAACAATGAATTGCGAGGATATACGGCTGGGAAATATTTCACTCGCTACACGCTTGCAACACAATTGGAGTATCGCCTGGTCTTGCCGAAGCGATTTGGCTTGGTCGCATTCGGTGGTCTTGGTGGAGTGATCCCCGCAGGCAATCAACCGCTGCAGAAAGTCGAGAGCAGTCATTTCCTGCCCGGCGGTGGCGGGGGATTACGATTTGAGCTCAGTAAGAAGTACCACGTTAACCTTCGAGCCGATATCGCCCAGGGCGTGGACGGCCACACGTTTGCTATGGGCGTTGGTGAGGCGTTTTGACACACGCTGCTTTCAGCTCCCTTGTCGTCAATCCGTTCGCGTGGCGTGCGGACTGGGCATGGGGCCTGCCCTTAATCGTGCTAACCGTGGTCATCCATGTGTCGGGCCTCGCGGTCATATTCCAGAGAGCCGTTCAGATTATCGGCGGCATTATTGAGCGCCGTCACCCCGTAGTCGCGTTCGTGGCGACGATGGGCACTACGACGTTGTTGGTCACTTGCCTTCACGGGATAGAGGCAGCGATCTGGGCTGCCGCCTATCTGTTTCTTGGCGCTCTGCCTAACTCTAGGTTCTCTGTGCTTTATTCACTGAACGCGATGACAAGCTACGGTCACACGAATTTAAATCTCGAAGACCACTGGCACCTCATGGGAGCGCTAGAGGCGCTCAATGGATGGCTGCTGTTCGGGCTGACTACTGCTTTCCTGTTCGCCATGATGGAGAAATTCTGGCTGTTAGGGCTCGGGAAGGAAACCAACAGTACTCTGAATGCCCTCGAAGCAATCCGCCTTAAAAAATCATGAGGAACGCAGGGGGCCAGGAAGCATCTGAGCCGCAGGGATCAGTCAAGCTAATGCCTGGGAAAAGCCAGCGAGAACGGGAAGGATGGGCGTCGCGAGCTTTCGGCATCTCCTGGAAGGTGGCCCTCGCAATTCTAGTCTCTTGCTTGCCTGCGCGATCGCAAGAAACGCAGTTCTTGCCGGAGATCGATGCACATCTGGAGTTGAATTCCTCGCTCCGAATGTATGTGGAAGCAAAGAACGATCGGGACGGCGGCGACCCCACACAATTTACAATAGGTCCTAGCATTCAGTTCTATTTGAAACCCCTGGTCAAACTCAAACGCGTTAAGACTTTCGACCTCGACGATGCGAAGTCGAGAGCGTTGGTTTTGGAGGCTGGATACCGCTACATCACCGCGCCGGGTGCCCCGCCCGAACAACGCATGGTGCTAGCCGCTACGTCACACTTTCCACTGGCGGCCGGGTTCCGCCTTTCGGACCGTAACCGGGCCGATCTCGACTGGAAAAGTGGAAAATTCACATGGCGCTATCGAAACAAGCTGACCGTGGAACGAACTTTTGCGATCCGCTCTTATCACCTGATCCCGTATGTCGCTGCCGAGCCCTTTTACGAGAGCCAGTACGCTAAGTGGAGTACCACGTCTCTGTATGCGGGTTGCCTGTTCCCCGTAGGCAGACACGTTGAATTCAACACTTACTACGAGCATGACAACAACACCGGTAAGCACCCGAACCAGCAAGTGAATTCGGCAGGGCTGGCGCTGTATCTCTTCTTCTCTCTCGTTGAGAAATGAACTGACTGTCAGAACTGACAATAGGAAGCGCGACGTTATGGCGCTAGCATTTCGGCCGGTAAAGGAGCCTTCGATGACCCTGAGCAGCAAGCTCGGAACCGTGGTTGTATTTTCTATTGCCATACTGTTGTTTTGCGTGAGCAGTCCGTGTCTTGCTCAATCAGCACCATCCTTATCCCCCACCATTGATGAGCACTTGGTCGTGAGCAGCGCGCCTAACCCGGTCTCAACGCCGGATACACTCATTGCGGATCAGCCGATGGCCTCCGATGCCGAGGCAGCAACGTCGGCTACTCCGGCCCCTCCAGTGGGTGAACCCACCAGCGACTGGCATTTCGCGGTCAGCCCCTATCTCTGGCTTCCATGGATACACGGGACGGTTGGTGCTCGGGGTCACGAGGCGAGCATTCATGTGTCTCCCGGTGATCTGCTCTCTCATTTTCGTTTCGGACTGATGGGGGTCGTCGACACCCGCTACAAGCGAATCGTTATGCCGGTCGACTTTGTGTGGCTCAGGCTCGGTGCAAACAACGCCCTGCCACTGACCGACGAGGCTGTAAACGCCAACGTCAAAGGAGAAGCATTTATCCTTACGCCGAAAATTGGTTACCGCCTCGTTGATTCGCAAATCGTTAAGATCGATGCCCTTACAGGCTTCCGCTACTGGCACTTCGGAGAAAGCCTGCGCTTGTCGACGTCCGACACCAGTGTGAAGTTCTCGAGTTCGCAGAATTGGGTAGATCCTCTGGTTGGCGGGCGAATTCTGGCAAACCTGTCACCTAAAGTATCCGTATCAATAGGGGGAGACGTCGGCGGGTGGAACACCGGTTCACTGCTGGATTATCAGTTCGGCGGGGTCTTGGGCTATCGCATAAAGCCAGCTGTAGTTCTTCAGGCCGGTTATCGCTATCTAGCTGTGGACTATCGCAACGGGGGAACGACCCAAAACCTAGTTATCGCCGGTCCGCTCTTCGGCGCGACGATTACACTCAAGTGAGAGAGGTTGATGACCTTTCGGACTTAGAAACTCGGAGCTCGGAATGGGAGATTCTAGGGAAAGTTAAAATGAAAAAAATGATCGCAGCTTTTCTATTGCTCTTCGCTTCTCTGGGCACAGCTTTCGCTCAAGATCCCGGCTGGCCGCGTCAAATCACGAAACCGCAGGGCACGCTCGTTTACTATCAGCCCCAGGTAGACAATTGGAACAATTTTCAAGAACTCGATTGGCGCGAGGCAATTGCGATTACGCCCGCTGGTGGCAAAGAAATCGTCGGTGCCGTGAGGATGCACGGTCTGACGAGTGTGAACTCAGAGACCCAGATGGTTCTGATCTCCAATCTACAGGTAAAGAACACCTATTTCCCTTCCCTGAGCCCTACCGACGCCGCGAGCATGGATCAATTGGTGAGGACATTTGTTCCGCAGACCGTGTGGATCTCCATGCAGCGTTTAGTGGCATGCGTTCCGAAACCAACTACAGCGCCCGCGGGCGTGCAATTGAATAATGATCCACCGCAAATCTTCATCAGTTATCACCCGGCGATTCTCTTGGGTATCGAAGGAGAGCCCCAACTGGCCGAAGTCCCGGATACAAAATTAAAGTACGTCTTCAACACGAATTGGCCTTTGTTTCTTGATAGGGCAGGCAATTATTTCCTGTTAGTCGGAAACCGGTGGCTCGAGTCGCAAAGCTTACAGGGACCGTGGTCAGCCGCGACGAAGCTCTCAAACGAGATGGACAAACTCGTTGATGATCCCCAGTGGGCAAGCCTGAAGAGTTTCATACCGCCGCCCCCGCCTTCCGGTTCCGTCGTTCCTGCTGTCTTCTACAGCACCGTGCCTTCGGTCGTCATCCTCTTCGATGGACAGCCGGTTTATGCACCCATTCAAGGAACGCAGCTCGTCTATGCCGCAAACACGAATAGCTATCTCTTCGTTTATTCGCCAACGAACCAGTTTTATTATATGACTGCCGGACGATGGTTCTCGTCCAGCAGTCTGCAGGGACCCTGGACTTTCGCGAATTCGAATTTGCCTGCCGACTTTGCTCACATTCCTCCTGGCAGTCCAGCCGGGCAAGTGCTCTCTTCCGTGCCTGGTACTGAGGAAGCCAAGGACGCAGTGATGATTGCTCAGGTTCCCACGTCGATCACTGTGAATGCGGCTGCCGCGGCGGCGAAAGCGAATGTAAGTTATGACGGCGCCCCGCAGTTCGTACCGATTTCAGGAACCTCGATGTCGTACGCGACGAACACGGCGCAAAAGGTGATTCAGGTCGGTGATCTCTATTACCTTTGTCTGCAAGGAATCTGGTTCATGTCCTCCACCCCGCAGGGGCCGTGGCAGACAGCACCATCCGTCCCGCAAGTGATCTACACAATCCCGCCGAGTTCTCCGGTTTACAACGTCACATATGTCACGCAAGTGTCGGTGTCGGACGGGGCTGTGCAATCGAGCTACACCGCAGGTTACATGGGAGCGTTCATAATGGGCGCCGCCGTGGGAGCTGTGGTCGCGGGCGGAACTGGCTATTACTATCCCCCGTATTATTACCATCCGGCGTACGGATATCCGGTTTATCATCCGTACCCAACAACGTACGGCTACTCATCTACTTACCACACGACGACTGGGGCTTACGGAGTTTCGCAAACGGCGTATGGCGCTTACGGAGGGTCTGCCACTCGAAGCGCGTCGTACAATCCTTACACCGGGACTTCAACTCACACAGCCTCGGCTTCTAATGCCTATGGCAGCGCGAAAGCCGGCACCGCGTACAACCCATACACCGGCGCGTCTGCCGCCACCAAGCAAGGTTCGAACGGGTACAGCTCTTGGGGAAGTTCCGCAGCCGTCTCGAAGAATGGTGAGAGCGCCTACTCGCAACACTACTCTACGGCGCAGGGAACGACGGGCTCGGTGCAAACCTCTTCCGGCGGAAAAGCCGTTGGCGCGAGCGGCGCCTACGGCAATAGCGCGAGCGCGGGTAAGGCGGCGAACGGCAACATGTATGCGAGCGCAGACGGAAATGTTTACAAGAACACCGGCGGCGGCTGGCAAAAGGCCGGCAGCAACGGCAGCTGGAATTCCGTGAACTCGTCCAGCGCCGAGCAGCATTCCTCCTCTTCAAGTTCCGGTTACCAGGAGCATCCCTCGTCTTCCTCTGCATCCTCCTCCTACCACCCCTCGAGCAGCGAGACGCAAGGCATGCAGCAGGAGGCACAGAACAGGGAGAGAGGCGAGCAATCGAGCCAGCGGTACTCTGAGCAGCGTTCTTCGAGTGGCGGTTGGGGGCATAGCGGCGGCGGCGGTGGTGGCTGGGGAGGAGGTGGTGGTGGAAGACGAAGATAGTCAGACTCTTTAGAAATAAATACCGAGCAGGGATGCAGTCTATCCGGGAAATGGCTTCTCTCTGCCACGTTTTATCGGCCACTAGAGATAATCCGACCAGGTTACGCCGACTGTCAGTTTTGACAATTCCATCGCGTTACTGAGACAAGCGAACATCCCGCCAGACGGTTACCGCGCGGGGTTCTCGCTCGTTTGACCGCAAGGAGGGCGAAATGACGCAATTTGAGAATCGTGCAGTATGGATGCGCAAGGTCGTCATCAGCGGCCTGCTTCTCATCGGATTGTTGACGCTGGGCTCCCCGCCCGTATTCTCGGACAAGCCCGAGACGATCGAAGCCAGTGCCATGGGTACCGGCACCCAAATGGGACAGGTCTATGAATTCAGGCTAACAATTAACGAATACTCTACGATGGAAGACCGGCAGGTCCTCGTGCAAGCGTTCGAGAAGGGTCAGAATCAGGGACTCGTGAATGCTCTATCCCGGATGAGAGCCGTGGGTCATGTCTCACTCACTGGCACCCTCGGCTACGACTGCAGTTTCATCCGTCTGATTCAAACTCCTACCGGACGCAAGATCCGCTTTGTTACCAATCGGCAGCTCCGCTTCGGCGAAGTCTGGACCGATTCCCAATCTCAAGCCTTCAACTTGACGGCCGGCGAAATCGACCTGAACGACCAGGACAAGAACAAGAGCACAGGCGTCCTGTACCCCGCCGCCCAACTCGTGATCGATAAGCAAGGGCAGCTGCAAATTGACCTCAATCAAAATGCGTGGAAGCTGGTGGATGTGCTCGATTGGAAGGGGACGGCTGGGGTCAACTAGAGCCCGGAGCGACCGCAGGAAGAACCATCTCGGGCTGAGCGGGTTCGTCGTCACTAAATCCGTTTTCGAAAATTTCGCTAAGGAGGAATCACATGAAGAACTCAATCCCGATCGTCTGCCTGGCTGTTGCGTTCGGTCTAACTGCATCTGCGTTTGCTCAGTCGCCGGCCGCGCAGCAGGGCGCGCCGACCGTCAAGACGGGCTCAGCCTTGAAAGCCAAGGCAGCTTCGCCGGCTCCGTCTGACACAGCCAAGAACAAATCCCAGAAAACAACTGTCGGCAAAGGTAAGGCTACGGCAAAGGCCTCCGCTCCATCCTCGTACTGGACCGAAGAGGTTGACCTGCACGATGACGGCAGCGTTGAGACCACTGAATTTCTCTACGACGCCCAGCGTGGCATTGTCTATGCCTACGGCGAGGACGATTTCACCTGCGCGAATGGCAAACCTGAGAAGGCCGGCATCCTCGAGGCCGTGTATGCCACGGGCAATAAAGCCGCCAGGCCGGTCGGCTCAGGATATTATGTGGTCAGCCTAAACGCCGGACAGTGCGCGGTCAAGAAGGCTGGTGCCTATGGATGCAAGTTCGATGCGAACGGTGACCCGACGGAGTGTGGCGCCGTTGCGGTCAACGACGCTACGGGCGAGGTGACTGTCGCGGTCGTGAATTAGACCTACTTCAGCCCAGCGTTGTGCTGTCGCCCATCGCATCGGAGGAACTGTTTGACATGATCCTTGGGTACTCAGTTTCGCGCCTCATCGCTTTCCCACGGTCTCTGACGGTTGTCAGCCTTTTCTCGGCGAGCGCCCGCGGGGACCAAACTAGCGAATGATGAAGGACCAGAAACAGGGTGCCAGGCCGTCATGGCATGGCGTTCTCCTGGTTGGGTTGGTCGTCGCTATTGCGTTCGGTTTATTTGTGTGGCGCTGGAATGCAGCACACCTTCGTGGACAACGTAATGTGCAGAATGCATCGTCACTCACGTATGTGGGCGAAGCAGCTTGCGCCGGATGCCACGCGAAAGAGGCGGAAGCGTGGAGCCATTCCCATCATGCGCTGGCCATGCAGCGATCGGATGACAAGACCGTTCTCGGCAATTTCAATGACGCTCGATTTACGAATGGCGCCGTAACATCAAGCTTTTACAAGAAAGACGAAAAGTATTTCGTGCGCACCGACGGGCCCGACGGCCAGCTTCGGGATTACGAGCTGCCCTACACTTTCGGTTATTTCCCGCTGCAGCAGTACCTCGTCCCATTTCCAGGCGGCCGCCTGCAGAGCCTCGGAATCGCGTGGGATTCGCGAACCATGGAGCAGGGAGGCCAACGCTGGTTTCATTTGTATCCCGATCAGAACTTGACGCCCGCCGATCCCATTCACTGGACAGGACGCAATCAGACCTGGAACTACATGTGCGCCGATTGCCACTCGACCAATCTGCGCAGAAATTACAACCTCACATCGAATACCTACGCGACGACCTGGTCGGAAATCAACGTCTCATGCGAATCGTGCCATGGACCAGGCTCGAACCACGTAGAGAGGGCAAGGGCGCAGAAAAGAGACTTGAAGAAAAACCAATATACGGGCGCGGATTTGCCGGTTGATCTGGAATCGCGCGGGGGCAGCTGGGGACTCACGAAGCAAGACGACGTCACGATGCACTGGAACGGGCAGAGCCGGTCTCACAAAGAAATCGAGACTTGCGCACCTTGTCATTCTCGTCGCCGGGCGATCACGACCGACTACACTCCTGGCCAGCCGTTTCTCGACGCGTACGTACCGAGCCTTCTCGAGGAAGGGGTTTACTACGCCGACGGGCAAATTCTGGAAGAGGACTACGAGTACGGTTCATTCCTGCAAAGTAAGATGTATCACGAAGGTGTAATCTGCTCAGATTGCCATGATCCCCATACCGGGAAATTGCCCCCAGTGAGCATGAACGCCGTATGTGGCAAATGTCACCTTTTCTCGAAATTCGATAGAGCTGAACATCATCATCACTCTCAGGACAGCGCCGGCGCCGTCTGCGTGAATTGCCACATGCCGACGCACACCTACATGGTGGTGGACATGCGGCGCGATCACAGCTTTCGCGTTCCACGCCCTGATTTTTCCCTTGCCTATGGAACTCCCAACGCCTGTAGCCAATGCCATAAAGACAAGTCGGCTAAGTGGGCTGCTGATGCAGTCGCCAGGTGGTACGGCCCTAATCGCAGGCAAGAAACGCGCTTCGTAACAGCGCTTGACGCAGGTCGCAGGGGATTAATAGTCGCGGAGAAAGATCTAGTGTCGCTGGTTGAGGACTCCTCGCAGCCGGGAATTGCACGCGCCACTGCTTTTACGCTGCTTCCCGAGTATCTCTCTCCTGCTTCGCTTCCCGCCTTGCACAAAGGGCTTATGGACGAGGACCCACTTGTGCGGAGCGCGGCGGTGCAAGCCCTTGAGCCGCTAGCTGCCCAAGAGCGCGTTCGCTTTGCGGCACCGGTGCTCACGGATCCGATACGATCCGTGCGCGTCGCTGCGGCTCGATTGCTTGCGGGGACTCCTCCCAGCCTCCTTCAAGATGCGCAGAAGCAAGCTTTAGACCGCGCAGTTTCGGAGCTGATTGCTTCCGAAAATGCCACTGCGGAACGCCCGGAGAACCACGTGAATTTGGCGCTCCTATATGCCCAAATGGGGCGACCCGCCGATGCGGAAAGCGAATTGAAAATTGCGCTCCAGCTCGATCCAAATTTCGTTCCGGCCATGGTCAATCTTGCAGACCTATATCGCACAACGCAACGCGATGACGAAGGTCAGCGATGGTTGGAGAAGGCGATTGCCCTGGCTCCTACAGCAGCGGAGCCGATTCATGCACTTGGCCTCTTGAAAGTCAGGCAGAAGCAGTATCCCGAAGCGCTCGGTTTGCTGGCTAAGGCCGCGGCACTACAACCAAACAATGCCCGGTATAGCTATGTCTATGCTGTTGCGCTTCAGTCGAGTGGCCAAGTCGACCAGGCGATCAAAATCTTGGAGCAAACTCACAGAAGACGTCCCGCGGACATTTCAGTGCTCCAAGCTTTGGTTTCTTTTGAACGGCAAAAAGGAGACCTTCGATCCGCGAAGGTCTATGCGGAGCAGTTGCTTCAATTGTCGCCTGACGATCCCCAAGCGAAGGCTCTCTACAACAGTTTGCGGTGATGTAAGCGAAATTTTGCAGGCCAGTCCGATAGTGATGTCGCTTTAGCGCTGGAGTCGAGAAAATGACCACTCATATCCTTTGGTTTTTCAGAGCGCGCTGGCTTCTTATTGTCGCGGTTCTGATGTGCTTTTGTTCTCCCGCTCAGGCTACGAAGCGAAAAGACGTGGTCATCATGAACAACGGCGACCATTTCACCGGGCAGGTCAAGCGCCTCGAAAATGGTTTGCTATACATTGAGACTGACTATATTTCCGGCAACATCGGATTGGATTGGAACCAAGTGCAATCGATTGAAAGCACTGCTACGTACCGAATTACGTTGAACGATGGTCGAAGACTCGAAGGGAAGATCGAAAAGCACACCGGTGAAAAAGAGAAGAAGGACGATTTCGTGATTCGCGAAGCGACCGAGGAAGAGGAGGTACCGTCGGCGGAAATTTTCAGTATCGATACAAAGAAGCCCACGTTTTGGCGGGACTTGCAGGGCGCCATCGACCTCGGTTACAGCTTCACCAGCGGAAACAGCCAATCTTCGATGAATCTCGACACGAGTGCGGCGTATCAGACGCCGAAATGGAAAGTGGCGACCTCGTTCGATTCAACCTTTAGCGGCCAGTCGGGAGGTTCCACAACAAATCGCGAAGACTTAGAAAGCATAGTCACCAGGTTTCTGAACAGAAATTCCTTCGTTCTGGGTATTTCCGATTTTCTTCATAGCAGCCAGCAGGATTTGAACCTCCGCGCAACCCTTGTGGCCGGTTATGGAAGGTTCTTGAAACGGACCACGAGCAGCACTCTCTCTTGGGTCGGCGGCATTGACTATATCCATGAATCCTTTGAAACTACTGCCGGTCAACCGTCCGGTCAGAGCATGGAGGCTGTTGTGGGCCTCCAATACAGCTTTGTTCGCTTCAACTTTGGAGAATTCAACTCCCAGGTGCTCATCTTCCCGGGCATAACAGATTCTGGCAGGATTCGAATGACGACGAACAATGCGCTTACCATCAAGCTGAGGAACAATTTCCATCTCGCTTTCACCCTCTGGGATAACTTCGACAGCAGGCCGCCGGTGACGGCGAAGAAGAATGAGCTGGGAATCAGCTCCGGCATCGGCTGGTCTTTCTAAACAGAACGCGCTCCGCTCCAAGCGTGTCAGATAACACTGTTAGTTTTGACAATTCCACAGGTGGGTGAGAAGGGGGACCATAAAAGAATGTGTGAGACGCAGCGGGTTGCGAAGGAGACTTTCAATGAACCGGGGACTCGGAATTTTGAGCGGTAAAAAGGTCGTTGCTGGTAGAGCTGTTTCCCCCCTTGCTCGCTTCATGACGATGGTTGCGCTAATTCTTGCGATCGCTTTCCCATCGATTGCCCAGAATGGCGAGCTTCAGCAAAAACTCGCAGCCGTGAAGCAAGCCGCGGCAGAGAACAAGCAAAGGCTGCATCAGTATCAATGGACCGAGACGACCCAGCTCACGCTGAAGGGCGATCCGAAACCTTCCTCTGAAAAACTTTGCCAGTACGGCCCAGATGGGCAAGTTCAAAAGACTCCGATCGGCCCTCCTCCCGAACAACCCAGCGGTGGAAGGGTGAAGCAACGGGTAATCGCAAAGAAAAAAGCTGAGATGCAGGACTATATGGAAGATGTCAAGGGCGTCCTCAGCATGTACGTGCCGCCAGACCCGCAGAGAATGCAGCAAGCGTTTCAGGCGGGCAAGGTGTCATTGAACCCTGCCGGCGGAGTTGTAAATTTGATTTTCACGGATTATGCTCAGCCCGGCGATCGAATGACGCTCGCTTTTGACACCGGCTCGAAAAAGATCGTCTCTCTCAGCGTGAACACATACATGGGGCAGGCGAAAGATGCAGTGACGTTGCAGGTGCAAATGGCCAGTTTGCCGGACGGCACCAACTATGCCCAGCGAACGGTTCTTAACGCCACGGCCAAAGAACTTGTGGTAACCACCACCAATTCGAATTACCAGAAGCTCTGAGAGTACCTTTCCAGGAGGATTGAGATGCAAAAACGAATCATGGCGGGCCTTGGGGTCTCCGTGCTCGTGGTTTTCGGCCTGTTGGCCAGGGTGCAGGCTAAGGCTCAGCCGCAGAGCACACAGGAAAGCTCGGCGCAATCGACCGCGGCCGACGCAAAAGAGAAGAACATTCAAGAGTACATCGAATTGATGCGGTCCAATGTGCGCGACGAGAAGTCGCAGATCATGGGGGCCGTCATGCAGTTGAATGTGGATGATGCCGCGAAGTTCTGGCCGATCTACGCTGAGTACGACGCCGAATTGACCAAGCTGAATAATCTGAGAGTTGAAAACATCCAGGACTACGCGCGCAACTACTCACAGATGACGGACGCAAAAGCGGACGAACTGATTCAAAGGAGCCTCGAGTACCAAAAGCAGCGTGGTGAACTATTGGCGAAATACTATCAAGTCATGAAGCAATCGCTGGGCGCCATAACGGCCGCGCGGTTCCTTCAAGTCGAGCACCAACTACTTTTGATCATCGACCTTCAAATCGCTTCTTCTCTACCGATTGTCGAAGAATAATCGCGAATCTACGAAGGAGAGAAAGACATGCGCATTCTGATTGTTTGTAGCGCGATCATGCTGGCACTTGGCTCGGCACAAGGTTCTTTCGGTACGGTTTCTTCGGCTAGCTTGACATCGTCCTCTGCCAACGTTACCTCTCTCGCGGCCCAAGGCGGGAAGACGATCACGGTGCCTGCCGGAACGCGCATTTTGATCCGCATGGTTGACTCGATCGATTCAAGCAAACAAAAGACGGGATACCGCTTCACTGCCAGTCTCGAAACCAACCTTCAGGTCAACGGCGTCACGGTGGCGCCCAGAGGCGCGACGGTATACGGCCGTCTCGCTTCCGCAGAATCGGCGGGAAGGATGAAGGGCAGCTCCGAACTAACCCTCGAGTTGACCGACATTGTGATTAAGGGCACCACCTACCCGCTTGTAACCTCTACTTATGAAGTCAAGGGTCAAGGCGAAGGCAGCAAGACCGCCAAAAAAGTGATCGGGGGCGCTGGTCTGGGCGCACTCATTGGCGGGATTGCGGGAGGAGGAAAGGGAGCTGGGATCGGCGCACTCGCCGGCGCCGGCGCCGGGACGGCAGTAGCCGCTTCCAAAAAAGGGCAGCAGCTATCGATTCCGAGCGAGACGCTTCTCGAGTTCCGTTTGGCGCAGGCCGCGCCGCTGCCGGCGCCCCGATAGGCCAGTTTCATACGCTGCGGATGAGACGGACAAAACCTGTAAGTAAGCTGTTCTGAAGAAAGTGCGAAGCGACTAAACGACTAAGCCCAGGGCCCGAAGGACAGGCTCAGGTCGCTTCCTGCCTGTGCTCCCAGAACGCTCGGAAATGACAACAATCGTCCGCTACCTTGTTCTTCTTAGTATAGCTCTTTGTTGCGGGCAGGCCGCGGTGGCACAGACTCTGGCTCCCCGTGCCTACGTCATCACACCGGTGGGCGGCAATGCGGTCACCTTGTCTTGGTCCTTTTTTGACGGCGGCGTGGACCTCAACGGGACGCTTCCCGTCACAGGTGCCACTGGCGTCTACCACGTTCCGACCATCAGTTACTATCATTCATTCAGCCTGTTTCGGCGCTCGGCTAACATTACCGGTTTCCTGCCCTATGGTGTCGGCACCTTTCAGGGATCGGTCCTTGGCACCCACCAGCAGATCTATCGCTCCGGGCTGCTCGATCTCGAATTCCGCTTCTCAGTGAACCTCAAAGGCGGACGCGCGATGTCGGCGCAGGAAATGGCCAACTGGAAACAAAAGACTTTGTTGGGAGCCAGCCTGACAGTGATCGCTCCGACTGGTCAATACAATCCGCTGCATCTCGTCAACTGGAGCATTCATCGATGGGCAATCAAGCCGGAGTTAGGCTATTCGCGACGCTGGGGTAACTGGCTTCTCGATGGGTACGCAGGTGTGTGGTTCTATACGATAAACAACGCTTTCTACTCCATGCCCAACCCGCAGCCTCAATCGGAACAGCCTATCGGGTCATTCGAGGGCCACCTGAGTTACGACTTCACAAAGCAACGTTGCTGGGTGTCGCTCGACGGAAATTTCTGGTATGGCGGCGCCACCAGCCTGAACGGCGTTGCTAATCCTGGTACTCGACAGACAAGCTCGCGCGTTGGAGCCACCGCAGCCTTTCCGATCGGCAAGCATCAGACCGTCAAGATGAGCTATAGCGACGGAACCTATGTTCGTTTTGGCGGTAACTACCAAAGTGTTTCCGTGGCTTGGCAGTATTCGTGGCTCGGCTGGTCGAAATTTCACGTACGATAGCTATCCGTCGGCGCCATCACGGTTTCGCAGGTCCGCCACGATGCCGGAACCCCGCGGTGAAAAAAAGGGGAAGGAGAGAACGCCATGCAAGAACTGACTAAATTACCTCTCCTCATGATGGCTTTCTCTTTTCTGCTTATGTTGTTCTCGGCGTGGATGGGCCTCCACTTTCACAAGGGTCGACCGGGCTTGGACGAAGGCACGCTCGCGGATCTCGATCTTATCGTCACCTCTGCTCTCACTCTCCTCGGCCTCATCATAGGATTCACCTTTTCGATGGCCATCTCGCGTTACGATCAGCGCAAAACCTACGAGGAGGCAGAAGCCAACGCGATCGGCACGGAATATCTCCGCATAGACCTGCTGCCCTCCGCCGACCGCGCGAACACACGCACACTGCTGAGAACCTATCTCGATCAGCGTATTTCGTTTTACGAAACGCGCGACGAGGATGTACTTCGCCAGATCAATGCCACCACGGCCAAGCTACAGGACGAACTGTGGTCCGCCGTCGAGGGGCCGGCTGGCGCTCAGCCCACTCCTGTTTTCGCCCTCGCCCTTTCAGGCATGAATGACGTGCTGAACTCGCAGGGTTACACGCAGGCCGCGTGGTGGAACCGAATTCCCCCTGGCGCCTGGTTTCTGATGCTAGCGGTGGCTCTCTGCTCTAATTTCTTAATCGGCTATACGTCGCACAGCACGTCAGTGAGATTGATGCGACTCATAATTCTACCCTTGATTCTGTGCATCGCTCTCTACGCCATTGCGGACATTGACAGCCCCCGCCGCGGCATCATTCGCGTTCACCCGCAAAACCTGATCAGCCTTGCTGATTCCCTTGGCCGGCACTAGTCGAAAGTGAATAGTTGTTCGATGGGCTTTGACAACTTGGTGATTCTCTCGTTTGCCCACAAACCGGGCGCGCTACTGCGCCTTTATCCATGTATCTGATCCAGCCAGCTTGACGGACACATCCGAGAAGAAAATGTGCACCGGCTTGCCGTCGGCCGTTCCGCGATGTTCCGTCGAGACAAGCAGAGGACCCGCCTTCTTGTAGCCCGCCCACGTCGTGATCACTACACTCGGCTTTTTCGGTCCGCCGCGGCGGTAGATGAATTCCTCCACCCGATGGTCGGGAGCGAGAAAGAGTTCCCACGTGTCGCCGGGCGTGTAGCCGCCATCCCCAGAATATTTCACCACGATCTGGTCGCCGGTACCTTTCCCCAGCGGCAGCTTCTGCTTGCCCTTATCCTGCACGTCGGCGCTCGTGTCCCACACCACATGGAAGGGGAAGACCAGCCAATACTGATCGTTCATGAAAGCCGGATCGATTTCGTCCTTCACGTTGGCAGGCTGGCTGTTGAGCTCAGAGCGCAGGTACGTAACCTTCACCGGTTTGCCGTCCTTATCCTTTCCTTCAAAGGTCACCTTTCCGGTCTTTGGCTCCCATTCCCACGTATGTGCCAGCTTCAGGTTGAACGCAGGCAAATCTATGCTCCAGGTGTAGCGGATCCCTTCGATCTGCCCCCACGAATCGATACCAAAGGTCTTCGCCATCTGTTCGACACTTGGCGGACGCGCCTGCGCCCAGGAACTTGATGAAAAGCCCAGCATCCCGAAAACCAGAAGACCGATGATCGCTGCGCGGTACGCATTCTTCATGGAAGTCGCTCCTCAGTGAAATCACGCCTTGCTCCACCGACGCCGCATTATATAGCACAGCTCGGTGATGTTCATGCACGCTCAGGCGGCCACACTCGTCGATCGCCTGATCCGCCGAAGCTCGATAATGGCAGCCGCCGCCACGGTTCCGTATTCCAGCAGCACAATCCAGCCGGGAACCACCCACTCGCGGCCAAGCGTACGCAAATGCCATACGTAGAAAGTCGGCAGGATGCTGATCGTCCAGATAATGAGCGGCACTGTCGAGACTGATCGCACGAACGGCAGCAGCCACAGAAGATACCAGGGGTACACCACCGGCGCGCACAGAAGCGATGCAGCCATCGGCCACGCAAACGCCTGCGGCGAGTTTTCATCTTGCCTTCTTCGCAGCACTGCCGCAGTTAACAACCCTAGCAAGAGCGCGAAACCAGCTACGACCCGCGGGCTCACGATTCGCTCGATCTCGGCGAAGACCGGATCGTTGAAGCGAAACCGCTGCACGAATACACCAATGGATCCCGTTGGTACCGAACCACCGCGCAGGAACGGCACATATAACAGCACAACGACGACCACCGCCAGCAACGCGTCGCGCACCCGCACACGACGCCAGTAGAGCGGCGCCAACACAATCGGCAGAAACTTTACGGCCACAGCCAGGCCGAATGCGATCGCCGCGAAAGTTCGCCAACGACGTCCGAGCGCTGCGACCGAGAGCAGCAGCAGTAGCACTCCGAGGATGTCAACGTGACCGCTGTAAGTCACGCACGTGACGAGCAAAGGATTCCATGCATACGCGAGCACCCAATGTTCCGCCTGCCCGAGACGGCGCAGCTCGGCGAGCAACAGCGGAACGATCGCCAACTCGCACAAAACAAAAGCACCTTTGAACGCAAAAGCCGACTCGTGAATCGCAGTTACAGCGCGAAAGAATAGCTGAGCGCCCGCTGGATATGGGCTCGCCACCTCTGGATTGTTCAGGTTGCGCGTTTCGTCCGTGTGTAAAGCGCGGAACGCAGGATCATTCGGAACAACAATGTAAGGGTTGAAGCCCAGCCGCTGCAGGCGGCCATCCCAGACGTAGCGATGAACGTCATCATCGGCACCCGCCGGCATCAACAGAAACGGGAGATGCCACAGAGCAGCCAGCGCAAGACCAATCACGATGACGCGCCGAGGAAATCTCGGCGTTGCAAAGAATTCGCGAATAGCCAGAAGGTACGCGACGCCAGCAATAGCCAGGGTAATAAGGTACGGAGGAGACCCAACGCCACGCGGAATTCGAGCGCAGGTCAGAAGCGCAGCAAACATGATGGCTGCAAGTCCGTAGATCCTGTGCGACGCCGTAACCGTCATCGCTCTCCGCCGCTGTACTCCGGCGGCATCGCCTTCCTCCATTCCACCAGCCATTGCGCCGTTCTCGGCGCCTTCGCGGGCGCGCGCTGCAGCTCGCCGGCAAGGCGGCTCAGATCCTCTGCCACGTCAATGTCGTAGAACGGATCGGTGAAACTCACCGAAAGCCCCAACGCCCGCACTCGCCCGAGCAGCGCATCATATGCATTCGTGGTTCCGAGTCGGTCCCCCGCGAAGAGTCCCGGATGAGACGCCGTCGCGCCGACAAGGTAATAACCTCCGTCGTGCGTCGGACCAATAACCACGTCACTCTGGCCGAGTGCTCGGAATGCGTTGATCAACACGGACGCCGGCAGGTGAGGGCTGTCGCTATTGAACGCGACCACGCGTCGGCGATCAGCCGCCGCGAAATGTGCAAACACCGACGTAAGCCCCGCCGCAAGTCCATCACCCGATTGCGCCACGATGGGAATCGAGTCACCCACCGCGCGCGATAAATCTTCCACGTCAGACGCCGGGCACATGATGGCGACATCCAGATCGCCAAGTGATCGCGCTAACGACACCGTGTCGTCCAGAAGGCAGCGATATAACTCGACGACGGCCGCGAGAGGCAGGCTCTGCGCAAGCCGAGTCTTCACCACGCCCGGCTTCGGCGCCTTCGCCATAATCACGAGCGTGCAGTCGCCGCCGCGTGAACCGGCAGACGATTCTCGCCACGTGCCACCCGTTGAGTCACCCACCGCGACCCGCGCTCTCTCGTAGTGTTGCCACCCCGGCGGCTCCTTTGCCTTTCCCCAATTTGAAATTTGAAATTTCCAATTTCAAATTGAATTTATAAATTGGACATGGATGGATTGTTGTCGCGGACTTCACGCCGACTGCGGCATTCCAACTCGTCGCTGGCGGAAATAGTAGCGCAGAATGCGAGTGAAAATGAACCAGGCCGCGCCGAGAGTGCCGCCGACCGTCCCGCTGATCTTCGACTTCCCGATCCGCGGGTAGTAGCTCACCGGCACTTCGACAATCCGGTATCCACCGAGCGCGCCTTTCAAAATAATTTCCACCGCCCAGCCATAAGTCGTTTCTTCAAGTGCGAGCGTGCGCAGAACATCCGCGCGAGCCGCGCGAAAAGGGCCGAGGTCCGTGATCCGCTGTTGAAACAGCAGCGAGATCAAGCCCGCAGCGAGCCGGTTGCCAAATGCGGAGTGCCAGGGAAGGGCACCGGGAATGCGCGGACCTGCCAAACGTGAGCCCATGGTTATATCCGCGCGTCCATCGAAAATCGGAGCCAGCAAGAACGGAAGTTCGGCCGGCCGGTCGCTATAGTCACCATCGAGAAACACGATGACGTCAGCCGAGTTGGCAGTGGCAAGACCAGTCAAACAAGCCTGCCCGTATCCGCGACGTTGTTCGAAAATGACGCGAGCCCCTGCTCGCTCAGCAATCTCCGGCGTCCCATCGGTCGAGTTGCTGTCGACGACGATGACCTCGGTGACGAGATCAGCAGGAATATCCGCGAGTACCTTACCGATAGCGCCCGCCTCATTGTGCGTGGGAATAATGACCGAAACTCGCAAGCAATCTCCGCTGACTCCGTCGGCTCCGTTTGTCTTACCACCAGAGCGAGTTCGGGCGCCGCCGTGCCAGAAGCGCGTCAACCCCCCACGTCCGGCCCGCCGCTCCCACCGCAATCCCCAGCGCTGCGAGCGTAGGGACCAGCAGTTCCCAGATCCACGCCGTGCCCCACTCCGACACCCACAGGCTCGCGAGTAATCCACATGCGACCAGTCCAGCGGGGCGTGTGAAAAGGCCGAGGATCAGAAGCACGCCGAGCGAAATTTCCGTAACGCCCTGAAGCGGCGCCGCCATCGCCGAATGACTCGCCGCCGTCGCCATAATCGCTTTCCAGATCGCCGGAGCGTGATCATGTTGGATGTAATAGTTGATCAAGCCGGCGTAGCCGTTTGGCGTGTAGAGCCCTTTCCCTAAATTCTCAAAAAAGACCCCCACGAACATCGCCCCAATCGTCAGCCGAACGATCGCTAGTCCGAAGCGCGCATAAGGTTGTTCGGGCATCTGGAAAGTCCTCTCTTGAAGTTGGCTTGATTTCATTCGAGTCGTCGCCATTGTAGCAACCCTCGCCCGTAATCTAATCGCGTGCAATCACAATTGTCGTGCACGCGCTTTCGCCCTTGGGAAGTTCACGCGCGGCAGCCATGCGGACCTCCAACTTCTCAAGCTGTCCGCGGACAATGGGACAATAGAAGTCGGGTTCATTCAGCGCGTTCTGTAGGCGTCGCCGCCCCGCGCACCCGCCGTAACAACTCTCGAGATAGGCGCACGGCCGGCAGGCATCGGGCACAGTGCGCGCCTCTACAAAGGGCGATGTTTCCACAACTGCCGAGCCCAGGGATGCCAGGAGCGAGAGCGGCTCTCCAACTCCGGGCCAGTAGACGCAGGGCTGCGTGGTGGCTCGCGGCGTGATTCGCACGGTGCTCACCCCGCATCCGCCGCTCCTCGGAGGCAGCCCCGCCATCGCGCGAACCAGCGGTTCGCCGATGGCGATCACGTCCGTCTCCGCAAACAACGCTCGAAAGCCTCGCCAATACTCCTCGTAACTCAGCGCATACAAATCCGAACGCACCGACTGGTAAACGTTCACGCGCAGCGGCGACTCGTAACATTTCACCGTCCGTGCCACTTCAGCCAGACGCAGATAGTTCGACTTCATCATCACCGCAATAAAAGTGACGGGAATTCCCAGCCGGACGCAGCGTGCTGCCTGCTCATGAATCAAGGCCCAATTGCCGCCGCCGCGCTGCGCGTCCTGCTCACGCTCCGAAGGATAGTCCAGCGAAAACTCGATATCGTGGAAGGCCCGAAGTTCGTCATCCGTAAGCACCGCCGCACTGTGGCCATTCGACGTAATGGTGAGCTTCACAGGCAGAGAACGTAGGTAAGCCAGGATCGCGCGGAATTCCGGGTGCATTCCGTTCTCGCCGGTGCCCAAATTCACCGACCGAACCGGCAAGCTTTCCATCACAGATCGCACTTGCTCCAGGCTGAGCCGGTCCGTTCGCGCCGGATCGCGATAGCAAAAAGAACAAGCCAGGTTGCACTCGTTGGTGAGTCCGAGGCCGAGCGCAAATTTTCCAGTCGCAGCGGGACGAATCATGGCGGGCTGTGGAGGTGCCGTCGCGGGTTGCGAAGGTGCCATCGCGAGCTGTGAAAGTGAATGATCGGCAGGCTGAGTCACAGTCGGGTGACCTTGTTGGAGGATGCCCCGGAGCGCCGAGCGATCACCTGAATGTAGCGCGCAATCGCGGAGAACTCTGGGCGCGCTCCGAGGTTTGATTCCAATCGGAATATTTCAGCGTAAGGCCCATCCGTGAGATTCTCTACGCCCAGGTAGTCGAAAAACACGCGAACACCGTATTCGGCGACAACGTCCAATCCCGCTCGAGCGCACAAATTCCGAACCTCTAGCGGAGTAAATACGCGGAGCGCCTCCCCATAAAGGCTTTCCACCACAGTCTCCGCCGTAAGATTGGCAGTTGCGAGTTTCCAGTCGCGCGACTTGATCGCATCCTTCAGCACCTCTCCATTACGGTTGCGTACCAATATAGAGAGCACCGCATCCGAGCGCAGCATGTGAGCGATGTCCCGCACAGTCGTCGAAGGACTCTCAGAATACTCGAGCAGGTTGTGGCAAATGATGACGTCAAAGGATTCCGCGTCGAAGAGCCCCGGCAATTCGCTCGCGTCGCGGTCGCAAAAGGAAATTCGCGCGGCCACGCCATCGGCCTCCGCCTCCTCGCGCGCAATTCGTAGCATCTCCTCCGAACGGTCAAGCAGCACAACTTCAAAGCCCATCCGCGCAAGTTGCACACTCGCGAACCCTGTGCCGCCGCCCACATCAAGAGCACGTCGCTGTGCCGCATTAGGGGGAAAAAACTCCCGCAGATTCTTGCACGCCAAGTCAGAGCGCAGCCTGCCCGCTGGCGTCTTCAAGTAAGCCGCGTATTTGTCTGCATCCTGGAATCGCGAAGTATCCAGCATTCGAATTAAAACTCCGAGGTAAGTTGCAACACCGACGTGGTCGAGTCTACGCCATCCGTCAGCCGTGCTGCGCGAAAAATCAAATTAACCCAGCAGTATTGGCAGCAGAATTCCTAACCCGATCGCAAAGAACCACAAAGGCGGAGCCGGAGTCCCCACTGGACGCACGCGGCGCAGTTCGCGCGCAGCCGTTCGCGAATCAAGAAATTGCCATCGTCGGTAGCGCTGCTCGAGCGCCAGAAAAGCCGCCGCCGTCGTCGCCCCATAAATCAGGTGTCCCATCAGAGCAGGAAGAAGAGCGGACGCTGCACTCGTACTCCAATCGCATTCCCCGGTCAGGATGAGCGGCAACAGAGTCATCGGCCCCACATACCACCACACCAGCCCAAAAAGAATTCCCCACGGAATGCCGAGCCCAAAGCTCGGCGCTTCGTCGCGAAACAGCACTCCATAAGTCGTGCCGATCAGAGTGCTCAGCACCAGGTGGATCACCACCCCATGAAATCCAGAGAAAGTCGTATCAACCCCGGCAATTCTTGGCAGAACCCCCGTGGCAAGCAGCACCGGCCACGACACGATTCCACCAATTAACCCCGCACAGCCTCCCCACGCGATCGATCGCAGAATGTGTATCCCGGGGCCGCCGGCTTCTCGATTCAGAGGATCGGACTCGATAATCAACTTGATCCAAACCCGGTCTAACGCCGCATACACCACTCCCAAAAGTAATCCGTAAAGAATGTGCCCGACCAAAGAACCAAACACAGCGCTGGCCTGATCCGACGACCAGTCCGGGCGCACACCCGCGATCAGCGGGAAAACCGTTAGCGGTCCGGTAAACCACCAAAGAATCGTGTATCCCATCCCCCAACCCATGCTCGAGCCAAAACCACGAGCGTCCCGCTGAAAGAGGAGGCCGAAAGTAGAACCAATCAGCAGCGCGACAAACAGGTGCCAGGCCACCATCGCGGATTGAGACCCAATCCGTCCCGCGCCCGCCAGCAGTGGGAAAAAATCGCCGGTATACATCCAACGGCTGAAAATCAGCCCGCTCAAGGTTCCCGCCAACCCGCCAGCGACGATCGCCCGCCCCCAACTGAAGCGTGGCTGGCCTGTGTGGCTTCTGAGTCCATTGCGAATCCCAAACACCATGCCGAGAGGCATCCCCAGTAGCGTCACGAATCCCACAAGTTCCGGAAAGCCATCCTGTGTGTTCGCGAGCATCTCGGCGCCAGTCCCGGAGTGCTCTAACATGGGAAGAATCCTCGCCGACAACAACAGCCAAACCAGGAACGCACAACCAATCCCCCAGATAATGCCCGCCCCAGGACTTGTCGCCCGGCTAGCAAAGAACAGCCCGAACACAAGCCCAAAACAAATCCCTACGATCACCGTGTGCGACGCCGGTTTCATCAGGAGCACGCTCGCCAGCGCACCTCCCAAGCCTCCCACAACAATTCCCAGCAATGGGTCCGCCCAACCCGGGCTTCGGATCGTTTCCCCGTGTTTCACTGCAGAAATAGTTGATGCTGGCATCGGCATTCCTTATTGCAAGTCCGTCGTCTGGACAATGTCCTTCGGGAAGAACAGTTCCACCGTCCAATCAATCAGCACACGAATCTTCCGTTCCAGGCCGGGCAACTTCGCCAGGTAAATTCCTCGCCACATCAGCCAGGCCAAAAGCCCAGAAAATTGCACGGTCCTATTGCGAAAGAATGGCACACTCAGCTCCGCGCAAGCCGTCTGATGGCCAACGACGCAAAGTGCGCCCAGAGAATCAAAGTGAAAACCCTGCCGCGGCAGTCCCCGTATATCAGCCTGAATATTTCCGGCCAGCGCTTTTGCTTCGCGCAGCGCGTATTGCGCCGTCGGCGGGCATGCGTTCCCCGTCTTCGCGTCATGAACGGCTGCGCAATCCCCCAAAGCCCATACCTTTTCATATCCGGGCACGCTAAGTGAGCTATCCACGATTACCGCTCCGCGCTTATCCTTCTCGATTGGCAATGATTTCAGCAGTGGATTGGGCGCAGTCCCGGCTGTCCACACCAGCGTTTCGGCGCGAACCTCGCCATCGCTCAGCACAACCGTGCCTGGGCGCGCGTCCGCCAATCGCGTCTTGAGCCGGAACGTCACACCCCGCGTCTCCATTGTCCTCTGCGCATAATTTGCCAGGGACTCGCTTAACTCCGGCAATATCCGATCCCGGCCATGCACCAGCAACACACAAACATCATCCGGTTTCACATTCGGATAGTCCGCCAGGATGCCGCGCGCAAAATCATTTAACGCTCCTGCAAGCTCGACCCCCGCGAAACCGCCTCCCGCAATCACAAACGTAAGTAAAGACCGCCGCACCGAATCGTCGGGCTCCCGGTCTGCGCGCTCGAACATCTCAATCACGCGATTGCGAATTCGTATGGCGTCCAGAAGATTCTTGAAATCGAAAGCGACCTTTTCCACGTTGGCCAGGCCCAGGTAGCTCGAGACGCCTCCCAATGCGAGCACAACATGGTCGTATGCAATTTCCCGCAGCGAAACACTCTCCTGGCCGCTGAATCTCGATTCCAGAATCACGCGGCGTTTCTCTAGCTCGATTCCGCTCACGTGAGCGCGAATAAACTCCACCCGGTGCAAGCCGCGTAGTGGCGCGCTGATGTGACTTGGCTCCAGACTGCCTCCGGCCACCTCCGCCAGCATCGGCGTGAACAATAGAGCGTTTGTGTTATTTACCAGCGTTATAGATACAGAGCGATCCGTCCGGAACCGTTCTTCCAGAAACTCCGCAACTCGCATACCTGCGAATCCGCCTCCCAAAATCACGATGCGCAGCATATTCGTCGGCGCTGGAGGCTCTGCTTCCCGCTCTGGCCCCCACACACTCCGCGCGAAATCATTGAGCGCCTGTGTTAGCAAACCGAGTAAGCAGCAGTACACCACCCAACCGATCAGCGAGCGAAAATGCTCCTGCATTTGCTCCGCGCTCCATTCCGGTCGCTCGCCTGATGCCACTGGAACTGCCACAACGCTGATCAATCCCCAGAGAGGCATGCCCAGGGATCCCGCTGCCATCAGATTGTCAACGTAGGAGAACGGCGTGGGTTTCAAACCGAGCGAATAGATCGCGCCGAGCACGATCCCCAAGGGAACAGTCCAAGCCGCCCGACCCACAAGGACTGCCAATGCGGCGCTCGACACCGCGCCTGCGATCGCACCAACCAGCAATCGGCGAACAAATCTGTTCATGATTTATTTCGATAAAAGTCTCAATGACTTTATGCGGAAATTCGCGGGGCAATCAAGTCTATTCCCCGGTGCCAGCGGCTCGTGCTGCAGTTGCGCCCTCATAGTGGTAGCCAGCAGATGCGCCCAAGAGCCATCGGCTAGCCCGCGCCATTCACCCCGCTCAGAAACCCGCCAAGATGGGCTGTCAGCACGACGATCAATATGCCGACCGCTTCGATCACCAGCCGGTACTTTGGCAGCGACTCCTGATTTTGTCGGTGCGCACGCCAGTGAATCAGCAGCACCACCCAGATCAGAGCAGTCGACACGCATCCCAGAACCAGGTGCATCAAGAGGATGCCCTTTAACCTTTGTCCCTCGAGCGCCCACTGCCATGCCGCAATCCCCGTTGCAACTACAGGCACCGTCGATATCGCCGCCAGCACCAAATTGAAATACGCTGCCGCGGCCAGTTTTGGATTCTTCGTCCGCTGTGCCACATAGTCGAAAGCCACCGCCACGATAAACAGCGCAATCGGAAAATGAATCAGCACCACGTGCTGCGCATGCCTCGCGAGAAGCAGCGTCTTAATGTCGAAAGGGTTTACTCTCATCGTCTTCTCACTGAACCATAGCCGTGCCGGTCATCAACGTCCGTGCATCTACTAGAACCGGCGCGGCGCCTGTCTTATTCCCGATTCATTCAATTTTTGTCAGTGAAAACGAAACGATAGAGACGAAGGGACTCGAAGCCGAGTCCCTTTTGTTCGCGTAGATAATTTAGAAGCGCAGCCTAGTTGTGATGGTTCGCGAGCGTCTTTTTCAAGAGCGAGTTCATCAGTGGATTAATTCTGGTGCTCGCTTTCGGTCGGCTTACCACATTCGGCACCAGCATCGAAAGCGTACCGCTCCCAGTGTCCGCGGCGCCGCAGCTTGTTCCGCCGATCTCGTAACTAGTGGCGAGGGTCGCATACGATGGGTCGGAGGCTTGCGCAACGAAACCGATCGTTTGATCGGCAGTCTCCAAATCTAGAACGCTGCCGATCGCAATGCCCGTCAGGTTCAGCATCGAGCAGCCGCCGTTGGTGAGCGCGATATTTGCCGCGAGATTGTTGTCGGCATCTTCCTGGATGGCAGCGAGCACGGTAATCACTCGACTGGTCACATCAGACGTGACTTGCCCCGAGTACGAACCCGACGAATCCCCAAATTTGGTGGCCGCCCACGTTCCCGAATCCGATGACGTGCAGTCTCCCGACGGGATTTTGTAGTTACCGGACATGCTGAGCCCGTTGTTGCTCACCGAGCCGGAGAACGACATCGTCGGATGCCCGGTACCGAAGGCCAGTGTGAAACTGATGTTGCTTCCGTTCACCGTGCCCTGGATAAAATCAGTGCCGAAGTCGCAGGGCGAGCTCGAGAGAATCACGGACTGCATTGCCGAGATAGCGCCGGTCGATTGCGAAAAGTTGGCCTCGACATCCACGTTGTTGTCTGAGCCGTGGTTCGACGAGAGGAGGATCGACCACTTGCCCGATACGCTGGCGGGCGAGCCTCCACCGCCGCCTCCTCCGAAGATGTCACCCGGGCTCGGGATGCACGCCGAGAGAGAAGCAACCGCAGCAATCGCGGCGACGGCCAGCGCTACTCGAAAATTTCGCATGAGATCCGTTTCTTTTTGAACTCAGCGTGATTTTTCTGGCACGCGACCAGCATTCAGGAGCGGGATTGATGGGAGGAGCTTAATCCAATTGAAGTTGCTGGAGGATTTTATTTTCGAATTTTATCGCCGATGTTGCTATACGACACATGTAATAGCTATGAAGCTTTTTCCTGGGCGTAGACGAGGTATTCGGAGTAGGGGCCTTTGAAGTCTTCGATGCGGCCGGCTTCGAAGTGCCAGATGCGAGTGGCGACTTCGTCGATTACGTCGTGGTCGTGCGTGACGAAGAGAACCGTGCCCAGATATTTTTGCAGTGAAATATTCAGCGCGTTGATGGATTCAAGGTCGAGGTGGTTGGTGGGCTCGTCGAGGACGAGCACGTTCGGTTTCTGCAGCATTAATTTGCAGAAGATCAGGCGCGCCGCTTCGCCTCCGGAAAGAGCTCCCGTGGGCTTGAGGGCTTCTTCGCCGCTGAAAAGCATTTGACCTAGGACGCCGCGAAGTTGTTCTTGCGTGGCCATGGGATCGAATTCGTGAAGCCACTCGATCGCGGTGGTGCCTTTTCGAATGGTTTCGCTGTGGTCTTGGGCGAAGTAGCCAACGGCGACGTTGTGGCCCCAGCCAACCGTTCCGCCATTGATGGGGAACTGCTTTTCTTCATCGCTGATGAAACCTGGCGCATTCCGCACCAGCGATTTCAGTAGCGTCGTTTTTCCCGTACCGTTGCGGCCCATCAGAGCGATTTTTTCTCCGCGGTCGACATTGGCGCTGAATGGCTTGAAGACTTTTACGCCGTCATATTCTTTCACCACGCTTTTGATTTCGAGCGGGTGCTTGCCAGAGTGCTGATCCATTTGGAAGCGGATGAACGGGCGGGCGATGTTGGACCTGGCAAGCTCGGTGGTTTGCAGGCGCTCGACTTCCTTCTTGCGTGATGTGGCTTGCGCGGAACGCGTGCCGGCTGAGAAACGCGCGATGAATTCGTTGAGTTGGGCGATCTTTTTCTCGCGCTGCGCGTTTTCCGATTCGATTCGCGAACGAATCGACGTCTTGGCGATGACCATGTCGTCGTAGCCGCCGTTGTACATGATGATGGTTTGATAGTCGATGTCGGCGACGTGCGTGCAGACGCTGTTAAGGAAATGGCGGTCGTGAGAAATCACGATCAGCACGCCTTCGTACTCACACAGGTAATCCTGGAGCCAGTGAACGGAATCGAGGTCGAGGTGGTTGGTGGGCTCGTCGAGCAGCAGGACTTGAGGATGTCCGAAAAGCGCCTGCGCGAGCAGCACGCGGACTTTTTGTCCGCCTTGCAGTTCGCGCATTTTGCGTTCGTGCAACGGCTCTTCGAGGCCGAGGCCATCGAGAAGGATCGCCGCGTCGGCTTCGGCGGTGTAGCCGTCTTCGTCGCCGACGATTCCTTCGAGTTCGCCCATACGCATGCCGTCTTTGTCGGTAAGTTGGTCGTGCGGTTTTGCGTGCAGGGCTTCGCGTTCCTGCAGTGCTTTCCACAGGCGGCTATTGCCCATGATGACGGTGTCGATCACGCGATGTTCGTCGAAGGCAAACTGGTCCTGACGCAGGATGCCGAGTTTTTTGGGCCGCGTCACGTCGCCCTTGGTGGGTTCGAGCTCGCCGGTGAGGATCTTCATGAACGTGGATTTGCCAGCGCCGTTGGGTCCGGTGATGGCGTAGCGGCGGCCAGTGAAAAAGGTGGTGGTGACATCCTCGAACAGTATTCGAGGGCCGAACCGCATCGTGATGTTGTTTACTGTGAGCAAAGAAGTCCAAGTATACCGTGAAATGAAAAATGATGCAGGCTGGCGGTGGTGCGTGGCGCGAGCGCCAGGTAGAGGGAAAACCGCCGATTAGAAATTCGCAAGTAGCTGATTCGTTGTGGCTTATGCGAAGTTTTAATCGCGGAACCGTAGATTAGAAAGTAGGCCCTTAGAGAAGCGGTTTCGGTTGCGCGTGGTGAGCATCGGGGGGATTTGTCTTTGCCATGGCGCTGAGTCGAGGCGTGGTTCGACGAATCGTTGGGAGGAAGCACGCACTGCGAGTAGTTGGACCTTGAGGGGATCGCGAGGCGAGCTTTGCCTCGGTTCCTTTTGTGTTCGTTCTTGCCGTGGTGCGCCATATCCGACGGTAGCATGTGATGAAGGAAAATTCGCCTGTACGCATGTGCAGTTCGCAGACAGTTGGTTCTAGAACTGGACTTTGCGGAAAAAGACGAGAGCTAGGGCCCAACCAGAAATTCTTTGATTGTGTAGCTACGAAGTTTTCCATGGTCGTCCAAGTAGAAGGCAATCTGAAATCGTTTCCTTACGATTTCATTAGAAGGGTCGAGTAAGGTTGCAAAGATAGCCTGCTGGGATTCCGTCTGATCTGTGTACTTCCAATCATGATTGTCGAGGAATGCCAGGATTTGTGATCGGGTGGATCCGACGGACACCTCGGAATCAATGAGTCGTTTCAGCTGGTCGCTTTATTGAGATGTACAGTGGCGAACTTTCCGCACACTGGACCCGGTGGTGAGCAGCTGCAGGAAAAAAGCTTGTGTCGCACCTACGGTGCTTGGTCTCTTGATCTATTACGGACCCAGGGTTTCCACCCTGGGCTAGGAGTATGCCGCGCCTACGGCGCTGGTGCTCGTCTCAATCGTGCTTTCTGCAGTTCGAAGCGACTTGAGCGATCGTGGCGCGAGAATGAAATGAGGAGTCGGAGGCGTTGTGCGCCGGCGAGGAAAAGCGAGTGCGGGTGCTGGAGACGCGAAACGCGACGGGAAACAGAAGGTGTTAGACTCGGGCGATAGGGTGGAGTAAGAGCAGAATGCGAACGAGTGCGATTTTGCAGCGGGTGGTTTTGGTGGTGATTGGGGCGGTGGCATTGGTGTATGCGGGCGATTATCTTTGGGCTAAGCATTTGATGGCTGGCGGTAGTTCTGCTGCGTTGGGGAGTGTGATGGTGCATCACGAGTGGGATATTCCGCGGAAGGATGGACGGGTGGAGTTTGATATGGATCCGGCTGAGGCGGAGAGTTGTATTCATTCGATGTTTCCGCATTTTGGGTATACGCCTTGTTGGTATGCGGCGAGGCATACGACGGTGCAGAATTAGGGGTTGGTGGTGGGCGCGTGAGCGGTGGTGGCGTGGGGAAAAAGTCAAAAGAGCTGGCGGGACGCCCTTCGCAGCTCAGGGCAAGCCCTTCGATGCTCAGGATAAACCGGCGGTACGGAAGTGCGGTTTCGGCGGGGAGTGAGATGCGGAGTCTGGGGCGGTTTGAAGAACGATGTCGCGGTGAGTGCATGGCTAGGGCGATTTGTTGCCGTGGGTTACTTGGGGCACAGGCGTCGTTTTCACGAGCCGCCTGCCGGCGGACGCCTGTGCTACTGAAAGGCAACCGTCACACTTGGCGAGCGCAGTGCGAGGATGGCGCGGGTCTCTGAGTCGGGCGTTCGGGCACGGCATGCCGTGCCCCTACTGCGGAGAAGGAGAACGTTACTGGAAGGCGGGTTCGGTTGAGCGGAGGAACCAGGTGTTGAGGACGATGTGGCGGGAGAACCACTTGGTGGCTAGTAGGGCGCGGCCTACGGAGCTCATGACGCGGGGTGGGAGACGGCGGCCGATTTGGACTGACCAGTCGTCTTGTAACGGGCCGAAGCGGTTGGTGAGTAATGTGCGGTAACGATTGAGATTTTCGCGATGGTATGTGCCATGGGCTTCTGTGATTGCTTTGGCGGCTAGTAGGCCGGATTCGATGGCGGGCCTGATTCCTTCGCCGCTTTGGGAGTAGGCCATACCGGCTGCGTCGCCGATTAAGAGGATTCCGTCGTCGACGATTTTGCGATTGCTTCTTCCGTAGAGCAGGTAGGCGTGGCCGAAGAGTTTTGAGTGTAGGTCGAAGGTGATTTTTTTTGTGCGGCGCAGAAATTCGATAAATGCGGTGACTTGCGCGCCGAGCGAATGCTTGTCCAGCCTGCCCAGACCGATATTGATGAAATTTCCTTTTCTGAAGCACCAGCCGTAGCCGCGCATGTCCGCGCAGAAATAGAGTTCCGGAATTTCCGGACGAATCGAGCACTTGGTTTGCTGGTCAGAGTTCATTTCGAATTCGGTTTCCTGGGCGGCGACGGCGTTTTCGCCTGTGGATTTTGAACCCATGAAACGCGCGACGGGGCAGAAGTGTCCTCCGGCGCCGACGATCAACTGGGTTTTGATCTGACCGTTGATGAGCCATTCATTTCCTGCCCGTGCGATGCTCGATAGGGCTGTGCCTTCGATGAGGCGTGCGTTCGAGCGCTTCAGCAAATAGTCGTCGAATTCGTTGCGACGGATTCCATAGCTTATCGGTTTGCGGTAGTCAGTTTCGGTTTCCCGGTCGCCCATCATGCTTGTGCGAAATCCGGTGATAGGCTGAAGAACATTGGTGCGGGCGTAATCGTTGGCTTCGATTTCTAGTTCGTCGAAAACCGGAAGAGTGATCCAGCCGCCACAGACTTTATTGCGAGGGAAGGTGGCCTTATCGAGGATGGCGACGTCAACGCCGGCGCGTCGCAACTGCCAGGCGCAGGAAGAGCCGGCCGGGCCGCCGCCGACGATCAAGACGCTGCATGCATCCATTTCGCTTCCTGCTTGGCGGTTTGCTGGAGTTTTTCGTAGAGGTGCGCGCGGGTCCAGGGGATCTGGCGGCATTCTGATCCGGCAAAGAGAAGCTGGAACAGTTGCAGCGAGCCGGCGACAAAACCTGCCTCCGAGCCCGCCAGGTACAGCCGCCACAAGCGGACGAATTCGTCGCCGAACATTTGCGCGACGCGATCGGCGGAGCGGTCGAAGCGGTTACGCCAGTGGCGCAGCGTCTGCGCGTAGTGAAGGCGCAGGTTCTCGACGTCGAGCACCGAATAATTCCACGGCTCGAAGAGCGGCGGCATCATCTGGCTCAGTGTGGGAGGATTTGCTCCGGGGAAGATTCGTTTTCTGATCCAGGCGCTCAAGGGACGCGGGCGATTCATGCCGATGAAATGCAAAAGGCCGCGGCCGGAATTGCCGATGGTGCTGTGGATCACTTCACCGAGAGCGCGATAATTTTCCGTGCCAACGTGCTCGAGCATTCCGACGGAGACGAACACGTCGAACTTGCCGCGAATATTTCTGTAATCGTCTTCAATGAATTCCACGCGATCAGCGAGGCCGCGACGCTTTGCCGTGGCTCGCGCGTAGGCCAATTGCTCCTGGGAAATATTGAAGGCTTTCACGCGGACTCCGTATTGTTCGGCCATGTAAAGCGCGAATGAGCCCCAGCCGCAGCCTGCTTCGACGACTCGTTCCCCGCGCTGAAGCTGGAGTTTGCGGCAGACGAGATCCATTTTGTCGAGTTGGGCGGTTTCGAGCGGGACGGACGGCGATTCGAAGTAGGCGCAGGTGTAGAGCATTTCGGAATCGAGCCACAGCTTGTAGAAGTCGGTGCTCAGATCGTAGTGACGGTGGATGTGTTCGCGCGAGCCGTGCAACGTGTTGGCCTGCGTCCACTCGAGTAATTTCGAACGCAGGCGCGCGAACCACGAACCTGGATTTCGGCCGGAGAGGGCGCGAAAAACTGCGGCGAGTACTTCCACCAGGTCGCCTTCAATTTCTACGCGGCCTTCGGTGTAGGCGTCGCCGAATTCGATTTCGGGGCTGAGGATGATTCGCAGGAGCGTCTGGCGATCGCGGATCACCAACGTGCCTGCGGGCGCTGCGTCACGTGGTGAGATTTCGCTGCCGCTGGGAAGGACAATCCGAATCGGAGCCTGCGCGATAACGCGACTAAGCTTTTGGAGCAGGAAATTCTCGAGGGATGAGGAGTTGAGCGAGAGGAGCGTCATAGAGCCTGCCTCGAAGATGAGATGGGCCCAGAGTGCCAAAACGGGAATACGGGTTAGGTTGCCACCGGATGCCCTGGGATGATCGTATCCCCCTTCCATTCAGTAGTATATCAAGTATTTCCTGCATGCGGGCCGGGAGCGAGAGTCCAAACCGCCCCGGCAAGCCGGGGCTTATGAAAGCGGGGGCAAGCCCCCCTTCGACTCCGCTCAGGACAAGCCGCACTCCAAACGATCATAAATTCGTGGCGCTGAGGCTGAACAAAAGTAATGCGAGCACAATCAATGTGACGATGACATACAGCCAGTCGCGTTCTTCTGCAAACGCAAACACGGAAAATGCAACGCGCGCGACGGGTGTGGCGATTAGAATTAAAATTCCAAGCTGAATGATGGCGGCCGGATCGAGAGCGATGCTTGATTTCACGATTCCGGAAATATGGCGGAGGTGGACCGGTTCGCCGTGAAAGGTGTGATAGCCGGGGTTCGCGGAACCGTGTTGGATGAGGTAGGGAATTGCGGCGAGGAAGACGACGATGGCAGCAACAGTGACGCCCGTTCGCAGAAGGATGCCGATGATTCCTTCGGCGCGCTTGTCTGACATTCCCCGTGCGGGTGCGTTCATTGGACGAACTTCCCGACGAAGCCGTTGTACATCATCTCGAGCCCTAACAGCGCGACGACGATGCTGAATACGATTCTAAGGACTCTTACTTGGGCGCCAGCCAAGAAGCGTGCGCCTGTGAGTGATCCGCCCAGGACGCCGAGCATCACCGGCATCGCGAGGCCGGGGTCGATATATCCGCGATTCAGATAGACGCCGGCGCTGGCGGCGGCGGTGACGCCGATCATGAAATTGCTGGTGGTGGTGGAAACTTTGAAGGGAAGTTTCATAGCGCGATCCATGGCGAGGACCTTGACTGCGCCAGAGCCAATGCCCAAGACGCCGGAAAGGACGCCGGCCGTGAACATCACGCCGAATCCTGCGGGCACGTTGGTAACGCGGTAGGACTGCATGCCTTGAGAGGTGGGAAAAGTTCCGTCCATGCGCAGACGGGCGGCGATTCGATCCGGATGGCTGGGGCCAGGCAAATCGGTGTGCGATTTGACCGCCTCGTATGCCGAGGAGAGGAGAACGAGACCGAAGACGATCGCAATCCAGGAGAGCTTCAAGTAGGCGGCGGTGACGGCGCCTGCGATGGCGCCGATTGTGGTGGCAATCTCGAGAAACATCCCGACGCGGATATTGGAGAAGCCTTCGCGCACGTAGGCGGCTGCGGCGCCGGAGGAAGTGGCGATGACGGAGACGAGCGAAGCGCCGATGGCGTAGCGAATGTCCACGCCGAATGCGAGGGTGAGAAGAGGGACGATGACAACGCCGCCCCCCAGGCCTGTGAGGGAACCTAGAAATCCGGCGAGCAAAGAGCCGATGAAGAGAAGGCCGGTTAGTTCGAAGGTGTTCAACTGATTTCCGCTCCGATCGAAATGTGATGCGAAAGACGGACGGTGTTAGCGAGTGCATTCTACATTGGGTCGGTTGATCGCGGGATGGCGATTGTACGGGTTGCCGTTGCTGGCTCGCGGCGCTGCAGTCTTGTCGGAATGGAGCAAAGGATTCATCATAGAGGTTCGGCTTGGCGCGTTTATTGATGCTGTGGTGCGATTATCGGAGATGACTGTGAACGAAGTTTTTATTTGCGATGCGGTGCGGACGGCGTTTGGGCGGTTTGGCGGGGCGCTCTCGACGGTGCGGGCGGATGATCTGGCGGCGATTCCGATTCGCGCGCTGATGGAGCGCAACGTGGGCGTGGATTGGTCGGCGATTGATGATGTGATTTATGGGTGTGCGAACCAGGCCGGGGAAGACAATCGCAACGTGGCGCGTATGGCGTTACTGCTTGCGGGGATGCCGAAGGAAGTGCCCGGGGCGACGGTGAACCGGTTGTGCGGATCGAGTATGGAGGCGGTGTCGATTGCGGCGCGGGCGATTAAGAGCGGCGAGGCGGAGATGATGATTGCAGGCGGCGTGGAGAGCATGACGCGGGCGCCGTTTGTGATGGGGAAGTCGGAGAAGGCTTTCGGCCGCGAGGCGCAGATTTACGACACGACGATCGGGTGGCGGTTTGTGAATCCGCTGGTGAACAGTAAGTACGGCGTGGACTCGATGCCGGAGACGGCGGAAAACGTGGCGGAGGAATATCACGTTGGGCGGCAGGATCAGGATGCGTTTGCGATGCGGACGCAGCAGAGGTGGGCGCGGGCGCATGCGGCGGGATTTTTCAAGTGCGAGATTGTGGCAGTGCCGGTGGCGCAGGCTAAGGGCGGCGAGGCGAAAAACTTTGATACGGATGAGCAGCCGCGGCCGGATACGACGATGGAGGGTTTGCAGAAGCTGAAGCCGATTGTGAAGGCAGGAGGAACTGTTACGGCGGGTAACGCTTCCGGGATTAATGATGGGGCGTGCGCGTTGCTGCTTGCTTCGAAAACGGCGGTTGAAAAATACCGGCTGACGCCGCGGGCGAGAGTGCTTGCAACGGCAACGGCGGGAGTGGCGCCGCGGGTGATGGGTTTTGCGCCGTCGCCGGCTTCGCGCAAACTGCTGGCGAAGACTGGATTGCAAATTTCGCAGATGGATGTGATTGAGTTGAATGAGGCATTTGCCGCGCAGGCGCTGGCGGTGACGCGCGATTTGGGATTGCCTGACAATGCGGCGCACGTGAATCCGAATGGCGGGGCGATTGCGATTGGGCATCCGCTGGGGGCGAGCGGGGCGCGATTGGTCACTACTGCGATGTATCAGCTGCAAAGTACGGGCGGGCGGTATGCACTTTGTACGATGTGCATCGGCGTAGGGCAGGGAATAGCCACGATCATCGAACGCTGCTGAAGTTCCTCGTTTTGGCTTTTCTTCTTAATTTCAGCCAGGAATGACATTCAGAACACTACGCCGCGGCCGCGTCTAAACTTGTTCCGTTTTCAACCGATAACTCCTAACGGAGCTAGATGGTATCGGAACTCGACAAGCCGGAAATCTATCGAAGGATTCTCGAGAGTCTTCAAACCGGAATTTATCTGGTTGATCATGATCAGAAAATTCTGTTCTGGAACGACGGGGCGGAGCGCATCACCGGGCATCTTCGTCAGGACGTGCTGGGACGCTTCTGCGTCGAAGACCTGCTGGCAAATCGCGACGGAAACGACAGTTTCGCAGCGGATGCGGCGGATGCGATTGCGGCGGTCCTGCGGGACGGTAAGCCGGTGGCGGTCAATGTGTCGCTAAGCCACAAGGAAGGGCACCGGGTCCTGGTGCGGCTTCGCGCGGTGGCGATCCGAAATAGTCACGGGACGGTGATAGGAGCGGCGGAGAGTTTCGAGGAAAGCCTCTCCGTTTCAAGTTGGGATCGCAGGCAAGGAAAACTCGCGGCTTTCGGCTGCATCGACGAGGAATCGGGAGTATTCAACCGGGAGTATGTTCTGTTTCAGTTGCGCGAGAACCTCGACACTTTCGAACGATATCGGATTCCTTTCAGCGTCCTCTGCATCCAGGTGGACCAGATCGATCACTTTCAGGCGGCGCACGGCCTTCGTGCGGTGGCAGCGATTCAGCGCGCTGTGGCACAAACCCTGGGAAACAGCCTGCGACCCACCGATCTCTTAGGCCGGCTCTCCGACCGAACATTCCTGGCTGTGCTTACGGAGTGCAAAGTGAATGAAATCGAGAGCGTGGCGAAGCGCCTGACAAAGATGGTGAGCTATACGGAAATTCGCTGGTGGGGAGATAAGGTTTCGGTGACAGCTTCGTTTGGAGGAACTTCTTCGGCGGCGGGCGACACGGTTGACTCAATCGTTGACCGGGCGGAAGCGGCGCTTCGAGCTGGTGCGTCGGCTAGTGGAAGAGGCATCCAGGTCCTTGTGTGACGGCAGTGCACCTTTAGGAGGAATGGATCGCGATGTTCACGATTATTGGAATCGTCGTGGTCTTTGGGGCGGTGGTTGCCGGGTATTTGATGGAGCACGGCAATCTGAAGGTGCTCATGCAGCCCGCCGAGCTGATTATTATCGGAGGCGCGGCGATCGGGACTGTTCTAATCGCGAATCCGCTTCATATTTTGAAAAAAATGGTGGGAGGACTCGGTGCGGCCTTCGGAGGCACAAAGTTCAGTAAGCAACGCTACCTGGAAACTCTGAAGATGATGTACGAGCTCTTCGGCCGCGCACGCAAAGACGGATTGATGGCGCTTGAAACGGACAGCGATGCGCCGGATCAGAGCCCGATCCTGTCCAAGTATCCGTCTTTCTTGAAAGACCACCATGCCCTGCCCTTTGTGTGCGATTCGATTCGGCTGGCATCCAGTGGCGGCGTGGATCCGTTTGACGCCGACCAGATGATCGAGCGCGACATGGACGTCCATCATCACGGCGCAACTCAGCCGATCGCTGCGCTTGCCACAATGGCGGATTCGCTTCCGGGCCTTGGGATCGTGGCCGCGGTGCTGGGAGTGGTGATCACGATGGGAGCACTCGGAGGGCCGCCGGAGGAAATTGGGCATAAGGTGGCGGCAGCTCTCGTAGGCACGTTTCTTGGGATTTTGTTGTGCTACGGATTGGTTGGGCCGGTGGCGGCCAATATGGGCAAGGCAGCTGAAGATGAACACGCCTATTACAACGTGCTTCGGGTGCTGATTATTTCCTTCATGAAAGGAAACGCACCGAGCACCGCTGTCGAGATTGGCCGGCGAGCGATCCCGGGCCACGTTCGTCCGAACTTTCAGGAGACTGAGAAATTCATCAAGGAAAAAGGAGACGCACCCGCCGCCGCTGCCGCATAAGGGCATCGCAGACAGGCTTTCAGATACGATGACCGCGAAACCTCCCATCATCATTATCAAGAAAAGCGGCGGCCACGGGGGCCATCATGGCGGCGCCTCGAAAGTTGCATACGCTGATTTTGTTACGGCCATGATGGCCCTGTTCATCGTCTTGTGGCTGCTTAATTCAAGCAAACAGATTCAAGACGCTGTGGGCGGATATTTTAAAGATCCCACCGGCACGTCGAAAAAGGTCGGCAGCGATATGCAGGGCTCCGGCCAGAACTTTGTGGTTTCGAAAGGCAATATGTCGGAACTGAAAGAACAGCTGCAGAAAGCGATCCGAGAGGTTCCGAATATCGACAAGCTGAAAAATCACATCGATATGACTGTGACCAATGAGGGACTGCGAATCGAATTGATGGAATCAGCGAATGGCACCTTCTTCGAAAGCGGTAGCGCGAAGCCCAACAACGACGGGGACGACATACTCATTGCGCTTGCTCACGAGTTGGGCAAACTTCCCAACAAGATCTACGTAGAAGGGCATACGGATGCCAAGCCGTATTCCCAGAATAGCAGTTACACAAACTGGGAGCTGTCCGCGGATCGCGCGAACGCTACGCGGCGATTGATACAGCAAAACGGGGTAAATTCTGACCAGGTAACACAAGTGCGAGGATTCGCCGATCAACATCTTCGTAAGCCTGACGCGCCATTGGACCCGTCGAACCGCCGGATATCCATGATCGTGCAATACCTGGTGAAGAAGCCGGAAGAAGATTCCAAACCGGCCGCCGGAACGGAAGGCGGCTCGGAAGCGAAACCCGCGGACAGCCAGCCAGCAAAGCCTGAGGACTAGAGCTTTCGATTTGTATTCGAGCGCGTGGGCAGTTTTTCGCTTCGCGCATCTTATTTCCAGCCTCTCCAAACTTAGTTTCAACCTCTCCAAACTAATGCCGCTTCAAATGCTTGCCTTGTCAGCGCTGAATTCGTGAGATAGAGTAGCCGCCTTTCCTGCGGGGGCGCGCAAAATGGCGGGTCGTGGGCAACCAAAACTGAAAGTGCTGATTCGACGCGCTGCGATTCAGAAGCGCGTTCGCGAAGTGGCGCACCGAATCACGAAAGATTTCAAAGGCGAGCGCGTTCACGTTATCGGAGTGCTAAAAGGCGCGTGCATTTTCCTTTCCGATCTCGTCCGCGAGATCGATCTCGATACTTCGATCGATTTCATCGCAGTATCGAGTTACGGCAAAGGAAAGCAAAGCTCCGGCCAGGTGCGCGTTCTGAAGGATCTCGATAGCAGCATCGAAGGACTCAATGTCGTCCTGGTGGAGGACATTCTGGACACCGGCCTGACGCTGAGCTATTTGATTCGCGTCCTGCAGCAGCGCAAGCCGAAGACGCTGCACATCGCCGCGCTGCTGGACAAGCCTTCGCGCCGAATCAAAGAAGTGAAAGCCAATTACGTTGGATTCACGATTCCTAACGAATTCGTGGTCGGCTATGGGCTCGACTATGCCGAGCGATATCGCAATTTGAAAGACGTCTGCGTCCTCAGTCTTCCCCCGGAATAATTCGTGGCCCGAAAAGTCCTAACGGTGCGGGAACTGGAATCTGTCGGCCAAGGCGGCGAACTGGTGGTCGCTTTTGGCACGATCGTGACGCCGCTTGCTCGCGACGAGGCGGAGGCACGCGGCATAACGATTCGGTTCGAGGAGCCGAAACCGGCCGATGCCGAAGCCCCAACATCTGCTGCTTCGCGAGCGATTGCGATAGGCGCGGACCACGGCGGCTTCGACCTCAAAGAGGAATTGAAAGGTTATCTCGCTGCGTGGGGATACACGGTGCTGGATCAAGGCACCACAAATCGTGACGCGGTGGATTATCCCGATTTTGCGGAGGCGGTGGCCAATGCGGTGGTGCGAGGCGATGCGTCGCGCGGCATTGTGATCGACAGCGCGGGAATCGGCTCCTCAATCGCAGCGAACAAGGTGCCGGGAGCGCGTGCAGCGCTATGCTATGATAGAGCCACCGCGCGAAATAGCCGTGAGCACAATGACGCGAATATTCTTTCGCTCGGCGCGCGTCTGATTCCGGCCGAAGTAGCGCGTGAAATTGTGGCGGCGTGGCTCGAAACGCCGTTTGCAGGCGGGCGCCACCAAAAGCGTGTGGATAAGATTCGAGCGATCGAGAAGCGGCATCTGAAATCCTGAGCCGGGCGCTGGATTGGCCTCGGCGGCGCGAGGGATTGCAGCACGGGAGTGCCGGGTGGATCAGCAGCAACTCGACAAAGTCATCCAGGCCATCACCGAAGAAATCCTCGGATACCTCGGCAGCGAAAAATGCAATGACCTCTGCGGGCTCGAAATCGACGAACTGGTGTGCCCGGGTTGCGATCAGCGCTGCGCTGAGAAGTGCGCGCGCAAGACGCGAAAGGTGGTGGAGGCCGGGGCCGCGCGAATTTCTGCTGGTGCGGCGGTCGGTCCAATCGAAAGCGATATTGCTCGGCTCATCGACCATACGCTGCTGAAGCCGGACGCGACGCGCGACGACATCGCCAAAATCTGTGCGGAAGCTTTGAAATTTGGATTCGCTTCAGTATGCGTGAATCCCTGGAACGTGCCGCAAGCGGCGGAGTTGCTTCGTGGCAGCGAAGTGCGTGTCTGCACCGTAGTGGGATTTCCATTGGGCGCCACGCTCCCGCAAGTGAAACGATTCGAAGCCGAGGAATCCATCAAGCTGGGCGCCCAGGAAATCGATATGGTGATCAACATTGGCGCGCTCAAGTCCGGCCTGACCGACGCGGTGGAGGCGGATATTCGTGGCGTCGCCGATTCCAGCCATCGCGGCGGAGCCATCTGCAAAGTGATTCTCGAGACGTCGCTCCTCACTACGGAAGAGAAAGTACGAGGTTCGCTCGCGGCGAAAAATGCCGGAGCGGATTTCGTGAAGACGTCGACGGGATTCAGCACCGGCGGCGCCACGGCGGAAGATGTGCGCTTGATGTGCGCTGTGGTAGGCGATGGCCTGGGAGTGAAAGCTTCGGGCGGAGTGCGTAGCTTGGAAGACGTTCAAAAAATGGTGCAGGCGGGGGCAACGCGCATTGGCGCGAGCGCCAGCGTGAAAATTCTGGAACAAGCGCGCGCGTCGTCACCTGCGGAAGTCACTTCCAATATGGCTCCGAGCGGAAATTATTAGCTTTGCACGCCGCGTCAATCTCGAAAAGACGCTCGTTCCCACCTGCTATAATATTCATTCCAACAAATGAACGCGTGCACGATGCTTCGCGACGCCTTGGAGCGGAGGCGGAGAACCGTGTTCGCGCGAGCTGATTGATGGATTCGACAGAACTCAATTCGAAAGTGGAGCTTCCCGCTGAGACGCTGGCAATTTTGGCCGACATCAGCCAGGAGATCAACGCGTCGCTGAATCTCGACGAGGTGCTGGCGACCGCCGCCGCGCAAATCAAGCGCCTGATCGACTACGAAGTGTTCGCCGTCCTGCTTCCCGAGAAGAATTCAGATCAACTGTATTTTCGCTTTGCCATCGGGCATCGTCCGGAAGTCGTCGAACATTGGCGCATTCCGATAGACGAAGGGATTATCGGCTCCGCGGCTGCTACCGGCCAGCCGATACGGGTTGGGGACGTTACGAAAGATAAGCGCTACCTCAACGCTCTTGACAGCGTTCGCTCCGAGCTCGCGGTTCCGCTGATTCACGGCGGGCGCGTGATCGGAGTGCTCGATATCGAGAGCAGCCAGCTGGATTACTTCACGCCCGACCAGCAAAACATTTTAGTGCTGGTAGCGAGCCGCATCAGCACCGCGGTTGAAAACGCGCGACTCTACGAGCATGAGCGCAATCAAGCCGAGACGCTGCTGCTGCTCAACGAAGTTGGCCGCGAAGCGAATTCAACTCTGCGCGTGGAGGAGGTGTTGCGCCGGGCTGCCGAACTCACGAAACGCCTGATTGATTACCAGATTTTCAGCATTTTGCTGTACGAGGAAAGTGAACACGTCTTCCGTCATCGCGTGACGGTGAAATTCGGACAGCGCATTCAGGAAAAAAACGCGGTGCCGGCGCATGAAGGAATCGTCGGAGCGGCGGCCACGCTGCGGCGCGCGGTGGTGGTGCCGGACGTGGCGCTCGATCCGCGGTACCTGATGGTGAATCCGGAGACGCGTTCGGAGCTTGCTGTGCCGATGCTGTACCAGGATCGTGTGATCGGCGTGATGGATCTCGAAAGCCCGCAGCTGAATTACTTCACGCCCGACCACGTGCAGGTACTTTCGATTCTCGCGGCGCAGTTTGCGGTGTCGCTCGAAAATGCACGCCTCTATGAGCAAGTGGCGCGCGATGAAGCGCGGATGGAGCGCGATCTCACGGCCGCTCGGCGGATTCAGGGCGCGATGCTGCCGCGTCTTCCCGGGCCCGAATACGGACTGGATATTGCGGCGCGCGTCGTTTCGTCGCGCGAACTAAGCGGCGATCTTTACGATTTTTTGCGTTATGGGCCGCAGGAGCTGGCGATCGCGTTAGGAGACGTGAGCGGGAAGGGAAGCGCGGCTGCGCTTTATGGTGCCGTAGGCATCGGGACGCTTCGCAGCCTCGCGCCGCAAAAACACCGCCCGGCCGAAATGCTTCGTGCCATCAACGGGTTTCTCGGTGAGCGCATGATTGAGGGCCGCTTCATGACCCTCTGCTTTGCAACCTGGCACCGCGGGCGGCGCAAATTGCGAGTGGCAAATGCCGGGCAGGAGCAGCCGTTTCTGTTTCATGGCGGACGCTGCGAGAAGATTCGCCTGGCCGGGTTTCCGCTCGGAATTTTCGAGGAAGCAACTTATGACCAGCGCAGCTTCATTCTCGACGCTGGAGATGTAGTCGTTTTTCATTCAGACGGAATCGGCGATACGCAGAATCCTGCCGGCGAATTCTTCGGCCACGATCGTGTTTGCAAGTTAATTGCGGAGCATCACGATTTCACCCCGGATGGATTGGCGGACCGAATCCTTGAGGAACTCGATCGCTTTTCTGGCGGGGCTCACCCGGCAGACGATCGCACGCTGGTCGTTCTCAAAGTGAAGTAATCGCTTTCGCCGGTGCCTTCTCGTCTCAACTGCTAGCGTTCTCCCCAGCGTAGCTTGCTGCGTAATACCTCGAAGTAAGTTTTTCGCGGTGGGCGGACAAAAGTAACTTTATTCTCCGATTTTGTAATCAGCACGCGGTCCGCCGGGCCCAGCTCAAATCCGATTTGCCCATCGAGCGTCATGTACACGGGCTCTTCCGAAGCGGAGAAATCAATTTCCGTGCGCGACGTGTCTGGAACAACGAGCGGGCGGTTGGTCAGCATGTGCGGGCAGATGGGCGTGATTACAAAGGCGTCGATGCTGGGTTGGATGATGGGGCCGCCGGCAGCCAGTGAGTAAGCCGTTGATCCGGTCGGCGTTGCTATGATTAATCCGTCGGCGCGATATCGGGCTACGTGATCACTATCAACGTACAAATCGAAATCGAGCATGCGCGACAGCGCGCCCTTGTTTACAACGGCGTCGTTGAGAGCCGTTTGGTGCTCGGCAACTTTACCGCGCCGGAGAATCTGCGCCTCGAGCACCATTCGTTCGCTGGTGCGATGGTGCCCTTCGAGCACTTGTTCGAGCATGGGGTAAAGCTGGTCGAGCGTAATCGTGGTGAGAAAGCCGAGGCTGCCGAGATTTACGGCGAGGATCGGGACGTTGTGAGCTTTTAACGCGCGGGCAGCCGCGAGAAGCGTACCGTCGCCACCCAAGACGATCAGGAGGTCCACTTTTTCGCCCATCGCTTCGCGGGCGATACAAGGAACATTGAGCTCTACGCAGCCGTGCGTTTCGACGTCGACGTGCACTTCAATTTTGCGCTCGTGCAGCCACGCAATCAGCGGCGGCACTACCGTCGCGACCATTTCCTTGATTGGTTTGCAAACGATTCCGACGGCTCGGATCATGAGTGGAGGGCGAATTCTAACCTATCCGCTGCGGCGGGCGTGGAGAAAAAACTCCTGATTGCCCTCGGTGCCGGTGATGCGGCTGGGGCGCACTCCCACGATTTCGAGGCCCAGCGCAGCGGCTGCAGCTGTCACGTTCGCCACCGCTTTTTCTTGCAAGGCGGCGTCGCGCACAATTCCGCCTTTGCCCACCTGCTGCTTTTCAAGCTCGAATTGCGGCTTGACGAGAATAAGAAATTCCCCGCCGGCCTTTGCCAGCGGCACAATTGCGGGAATCACTTTCGTCACAGAAATGAATGATACATCCATCGTCACCAAGTCAACCAACTCGCCCACATCTTCAGGCTTCAGGTAGCGCGCATTCCGTTCGACCATCACGACTCTGGGATCTTTCTGCAATTTCCAATCGAGCTGATTGATTGTCACATCGACGGCATAAACTCGACTTGCTCCATGTTGAAGCAGGCAGTCCGTGAATCCGCCGGTGGAACTTCCCACGTCGAGACAAGTTTTATCTAGGGGCGCTACGCCGAAATCTTCGAGCGCGCCTTCCAGTTTCAGTCCGCCTCGGCTCGAATACCGCTGGGGTTCGCCTGCTATCTCAATTTGAGCATCGGTCGCGAGGCGGGTGCCCGGTTTGTCCATTCGCTTGCCGTTCACGCGAACATTTCCCGCGAGGAGCATGGCCTGCGCTCGTTCGCGCGATGGTGCCAGGCCTCGTTCTACGAGCAAAACGTCGAGGCGTGTCTTTTCAATTTGTGGGGACATTTTGGGGGAGGCCGGCACCGCGTGAACTAAGATCGCCGCGCTACCAGAAATTGGGCCAGTTCGCGGAGGCGCGCTGCGCGTTCGCCGTAGTAATCAAGTTCGCTGAGAGCTTTCGCAGCCAGATCTGCCGCAATATCACGCGACTGCAAAACTCCGAAGAGCGCGGGATAGGTCGCTTTCTGCTGCGCCTGATCTTTTCCAGCGGTCTTGCCTAGAACCGCAGACGATTCCTCAACGTCCAGGATGTCGTCCACCACCTGAAACGCCCAGCCGATATTTTCACCGAAACGTTTCAAGCGCTCGACGTCTTCGTTCGTTGCGCCGCCGGCGATTCCACCCGCCACGATCGAGGCGCGAATCAGCGCGGCTGTTTTCGACCGGTGGATGTATTCGAGAGTGCCGACGTCGGGGGCCTTTTTTTCTGCTTCGAGATCGGCTACTTGCCCGCCGATCATTCCACGGTCCGTGCCCGCGGCTTGAGCAATCGTCGCCAGGATATTCAAGCGGCGTTGCGGTTCGACGGGCACGAAAGCCAGCGTCTGAAATGCCAGCGTCAGCAGGGCATCGCCGGCGAGAATCGCGATCGCCTCACCGAAAACTTTGTGGCACGTCGGTTTGCCGCGCCTGAAATCGTCATTGTCGAGCGCTGGAAGGTCATCGTGAATCAGCGAATAGGTGTGGATGAATTCGAGCGCGCAGCCGGCGGAAACGGCCGCGACAGGATTCTCGCTGAACATTGCCGCGGCTTCCAGACACAAAATCGGCCGAATGCGTTTGCCGCCGGCGAATACGCTGTAGCGCATTGCCTTGTGGATGGATGCGGGCTGAGCTTCTTCCTTCGGCAGCAGGCGATCGAGCGCCTCCTCGATTCCTGCACGGTCGGACTCAAAAAATTGTGGGATGCTCATGTGTTGGGCGCGGTGGACACAGAATCGAAAGTGCGCGCGCTTGCGGTGCTTCGGCGGCTAGGACGATTCATCTTCAGGCTCGAACGGCTCAGCCACAAGTTTGCCATCCGCCTTTTTCAGCAGAATTTCCACGCGGCCTTCCGCTTCTTCCAGCTGTTTCTGGCAATCGCGCGAGAGTTTCACGCCCTCTTCAAAAAGCTTCATCGCCTCGTCGAGCGAGAGCTCCACGCTTTCGAGACGCTTTACCACTTCCTCGAGGCGCGTGAGAGACTTCTCAAACTCTCCCTTGCGCGGGGGCTCTGCCGCTTTATTGCTTGCTGAACTCATCTTGTCCTGGCGCTCCATCTATCGCTGATAGCGAGTCGCGTAAATCGGGTGCGGGATTGCTGCAGCATTCTAGCGCACGATGGAGAACGTCAACAATGGCCTTGTGCAGCGCAACCGCCCCGCCTACTCCTGAGAGGCAGTGCTTCCGCCTGCCGGCACTAGTGTCAAGCGATGTGCCCGCGTCTTTTCTTCGGCTGCTTCGCTGAATGGCGCTGGTATGCCGCGCCCGTCAAACCATTCCCGAAATTCGTCGCGATAATAGGGACTGGCCGCCTGTCCCGATTCGCCGGTCGCAATCTCCATCAGCGAATTATCGAAATTTGCCAAATCAGAAACCATGCGCATTGCCGGACCATGCCCCACACCCATCGCTTTCACAGTATCGAGCGTCCCGCCATCCGCATAAGGCCCGATACTCAGCAGAGCATGAAGCGTGCCGCCTCGGCCGAGCGGATGAACCATATTCAGCGGATGAAAACGGCCCCATAGCCATTGCGACACGTCGCTCGTTCCGGTTTCTCTTGCCAGCGGGTCCACCGCATCGTTTGCACTGGAGATCAAAAGCACATCGTAATTGACCACTCCTTTGGGAAGCCATTCCGGAGGCCTCTCGGTCAAAATGTTTTCAAGGAACACTTTGTCGCGCCACCACACTTCGTTATAAAGGCTTCGCGGTTCCCAAAGCTCGTATTTTGAAGTTTCGTCGCCCAGATACGGTGCAAGCAGGTTGTGAAACAGCGCGTGCCGCGTCAACTCGACAAACGTAGTCTCGATCGAATCGGCGCTAGTCTTCGCATCCCAACCAATCAATCCCGCAATCAGCTTTTGCGTGCGCGGATCTTTCGGAGGCGTCGAGTGCGCCGCCGTCAAAAGCTGCCCGGCCAGGAACTGATTCGGCAAGCTCACGATATCATTCTGAATTGCGTTCATATCTTCAGGCTTCAAGTCGGTTCGACCAGAGAGCAGTTGGTAGATCCGCTCGGTGCGAAATGGCCCGGCCTGCCGTCCGCTCAAAAAATATTTATACGCCGGTCCTACGGAGCGCGCGTTGGCAGTCGCGATGATTCCATCCGGCGGATTCAGTGAGCGCGGAAGCTCCTCAAACGGGATGTAACCCTTCCAATCGAACTCATCCGTGTCGCCGGACACGGGTAGCGCGCCGTTTCCACTGGCGCGAATCGGAATTCGCGCCGGAATCGTGAAGCCGATGTTTCCGTCCACATCCGCGTAGATCGTGTTCTGCCCCGGGCCGGAGATATGCCGCGTGACCTCGACGAATTCGTTCCAATTGCTCGCGCGACCTAAAAGCGGAAATCCGAAATCGAGTCCACCGGGTTCGAGAGCCGACCAGCGCAGCGCATACGCCTTACCACCGTCGCTCTCCGGTTCTCGATACACGATCGGCCCGTGCCGCGTAACCGTGACGTCGAGTTCCACATCCGCCTTCCCGCGAACAGGAATCTTTTCCTTTCGCACCTCGGCTGAAATCCACTTCCCATTCGCGCGATAGTTCACCGGATTCTTTGAATCGAATGTTTCGCTGTACAGGTCTTGTACATCCGCATTGCTGTTCGTGAATCCCCACGCGACCCGCTCGTTATGTCCGATGATCACGAGCGGCGCCCCCGGCAACGCGAATCCTTCCACATTCCATCCCGGTGCCGTGAGATGAACCAGATACCAGATGCACGGAACGCTCAGCGCCAGATGCGTGTCATTCGCCAGTAGAGGCTTGCGCGATGCCGTATGCGCCCCGCTCACAACGAAATTATTGCTGCCAACAATCTCCGATGATTCCTCTTCGAATTGCGCCAAGAAATCGATTGCTTCGGCTCCCGCCTGTGACGCGAACGGAGCAGACCCGCCGGGCATTGGCTCCATGGCATTCGTGTGCGCCGCTTCCCGTGACGGTCGACGATCCTTTGCCGGCGCGCTCTGCTCAGCTTGGCCGACAATGTAATGATCGAGCGGCGAGTCCTCCACGAACATCTGCGCCGCCCGCTCCGCTCCCACCTTTGCCATCACCGATTGCCGGTTGAGTTTCGACTTCCACGTGGAAGTCAGCGTCTTCCACATGTACAGATCGATCAGATAAGTATCCGCCGGCGTCCACGGCCTTGGCTCGTAACCCAACAGCGAAAATTCAATCGGCAGCCGGCCGTGGTGTTGGGCGATGTATTGATTTACGCCGCGCGCGTACGATTCCAGCAGCGCGCGAATCTCCGGGCTCGAATCCTTAGCCGCGCGCTCTGCCGCCTGACGCATCCCGAGAATCCGATTCTCCTCGTCAATTTTCAGCGCCGCAGGCCCCACAATCTCCGACAAATCGCCCGCCGTCGCCCGCCGAAGCAGATCCATTTGCCAAAGACGATCCTGCGCCATCACGTATCCCTGCGCCATCACCACGTCTTCCGTCGATTTCGCGCGAATCCACGGCCGTCCCCACTGGTCGCGATCGACAATCACGCCCTCTTTCAGTCCCGCCACGGTGATCTGACCATCCAACCTCGGAAGAGGTCGGTGCACGAACCACCATCCGGAGAGCAATGCGATTCCTGCCAGCATCAGCAATGCCGCGCTTACATTCCGTACCATCCGCGAACCGCGTGTCATTCAGCCGTCCTTGATTTCCGCAGAATCTCCGCGAGCGCTCGGAAGAGTGCCGGAGTGTAGCCCAGCAGTTCCAACCTAGCAACCGCCCGCCGCGCGAAACATTACCTCGTTCGTCCGCCCCGGCCGCAGATTTCCCCTCCTCCGCCGCACAACTTGCTAAAATTGCCTTCGATGGCCGCACTGTTGCTCCTCTCATCCGTCCAGCAGCAGCGTAAAATGAAGCTGCGCGTGCGACTGGGCAGCGCGCAATGATTGTCCTCCATCTCTTCGCCGTACTCTTCCTCGTCGGAATGAACGCATTCTTCGCCGCGGCTGAATTTTCTCTCGTGGCCGTCCGCAGCTCGCGCGTGCGTCAACTCGTCGATGCCGGTGATCCCCGCGCAAAAATCGTGGAGTCTCTGCTCGGAGACGTGGGCCGGGTCGTTTCCGCCGTGCAGGTGGGCATCACGATCGCGAGCCTTCTGCTCGGTTATCTCGGCGAGAGCACTCTCTCCGCGATTCTCTCGCCGCTCGTCGCTGCAATCCCGCGTCCATGGGCGGCGGTGATCGCGCACGGCGCTGCGCTCGTTCTCGCCTTCGGACTGCTCACCATGCTTCAAGTTGTGCTGGGCGAGCTTGTCCCCAAGAGCCTCAGCCTTGCGCGCGCTGAGCGCGTCGCTCTTCTAATCGCGCGCCCGTTTAATTGGTTCCTGCAAACTTTCCGCTGGGCCATCGACCTTCTCGACGGCATCGCCGAAAAAATCGTAGCGGCGCTGGGCGTGGTTTCGCCGCATAGCCACACGCTCGTTCGTTCCACCGAAGAGCTGCAGGTGATGGTGCAGCAAGCCCACGACCGCGGCCTGATTCCGGCCGCCGAAGTGAAATTCATTCAAAGCGCGATGGAGCTGGGCCAGATCGAGGTCCGCGAAGTGATGGTGCCGCGGCCCGACGTGCACGCGTTACCCGCCGAAGCCTCGCTCGAAGACACGATGCGCATGTTCGCCACCACGCAGCGCTCGCGCATTCCTGTGTATGAAGGCTCACTCGACCACATCCTCGGCTTCGTGCACATCAAGGACATGATCTGGATTCTTCTCGATCGAGCGCGCGCCGCGGAAGAGCGGCAGCCGCCTCCCGAATTTAATTTGCGTACGATGCTGCGCGACGTGCTCATCGTCCCGGAAACGAAGCGCGCCAGCGAGCTCCTCCTCGAATTCCGCTCGCGCCGCACCGGCCTAGCCATGGTCGTCGACGAATTCGGCAGCATTCTCGGACTCGCCACCCTCGAAGACATCCTCGAGCAAATGGTCGGCGAAATTCACGACGAGTTCGATGTGGTCGAACGCCCGCTCACGCTCCCGGATGGCTCGATGATTTTTGACGGCGCCACGAACGTGCGCGAACTCGAAAGCCAATACAGCATCGAATTGCCCGAGGATAGCTCCTACGAAACGGTTGGCGGTTTTATTTTGAATCAGCTCGGGTTTATTCCACGCGGCGGCGAAAGTTTTGAGGCCTACGGCTACCGTTTCACGGTGATGGACATGGACCACCGCCGCGTCTCGCGCGTAAAGATAAAATCTGTGAAGCCTGCCGAAACTTCCGCAAGCAAAAAGAAAGCGGAGCCATCAACGCCGGCTCCGCCCGATTCCGATTCCGGTGCGGCGCAGGATTCCGAGCCGCCGCCACGAAAGGAAATCGCGAAGGCCAGGCGCGCCGCCAGCGCGTCACACGTTCGCCGCGACAAATGAATCTCACTCACCGCCCACGTTTTACTTTTTGTCATTCCGAGCGGAGCCGCGCGCGTCTTAGCTTTTCCCATCGCGCAGCGATGGGCGCGCGGCGCAGAGAGGAATCTGCTTTTCGGCCCTCGCATATCCGGAAAGTTACTACTCTCAATGCTTAAATTCATCTCGCTCCGTCTGCTTTTCGCGCTGCCCGCGCTGTGGCTGATCTTTACGATGGTCTTTCTGCTCGCGCACATCGTGCCCGGCGATCCGGTTCAGCAGATGCTGGGCGAAGGCGCTCGCGCGGAAGATTTGCAGCAGCTTCGCCACGCGCTCGGCCTCGACCTTCCAATTTCAGTCCAGTACGGACGCTACCTCTCGGGTATCGCGCACGGAAACCTTGGCGAATCTTTTCGCTTCCAACAGCCCGTCACGCGCGTAATCCTGTCGCACTATCCCGCAACGCTCGAGCTCGCCATCTTCGCTCTCTTCGTCTGCGCCGCTATCGGCATCCCCGCGGGAACGCTCGCAGCAGAGCGCCGCGGCCAAACCACCGACCACGCCGTCGGCGTGCTCACGCTTTTCGGACTCTCAGTGCCAAATTTCGCGCTCGGCCCCGTGCTCATCCTTATTTTCTCGGTGATTCTCGGATGGCTCCCGGTGTCGGGCCGCGGAGGTCCGCTGCATCTGATTCTCCCGGCCATCACGCTCGGCGCTGCGCTCGCCGCAATTCTCACTCGCATGGTGCGCACATCGGTAATCGAGGAGCTTTCGAGCGACTACGTCCGCACCGCTCGCGCAAAAGGCCTCTCGAATAGCGCCGTCCTTTTTCGTCACGCATTTCGCAACGCGCTCATCCCCATCATCACAATCCTCGGTCTCCAATTCGGCACGCTCCTCGCCGGCACAATCGTCACCGAATCAATCTTTTCGTGGCCCGGCGTCGGCCGCCTCGCCGTGCAAGCCATCGAAGCGCGCGACTACCCTCTGCTACAAGGCTGCATCCTGCTAATCGCGGTTTCCTACGTCCTCGTAAATCTTCTAACCGATCTCGTCTACGCAGCAGTAGATCCGAGGGTGCGCCTCGAATGAGCCTCTTTTCGACTCGCGTATTACAGTTGAGCGGTCGTTCGATCCGAGGCGCTTCGCCTTCAGTGGCACAGGCACTCCTGTTTATCCTGAGGAACGAAGGGCCTGTGCTCCTACGCCCTCTGCTTTCCCTGCATCATCACCTGCAATCGGCGCGCACCGTCCGAATCGGAGAGCCTCCCACCCAATGAACGCCATCCGCAACTTCCTCCGCCACAGCGCCCCCGGCCGCGTCGGCCTGGCACTCACAGCAATCCTCGTCGTCGCAGCCCTCGCCGCTCCATGGCTCGCTCCCTACAATCCCATCGCGCAAAATCTCCCCGTCCGCCTCGCAGCCCCCAGCTCCGCCCACTGGATGGGCACCGATCAACTCGGCCGCGACATCCTCTCCCGCCTCCTCTTCGGCGCGCGCGTCTCAATGCTCGTCAGCATCAGCGTCGTGCTCGGCGCAGGATTAATCGGCCTCTCAATCGGCTCGGTGGCAGGTTACTTCGGCGGCTGGTTCGACCGCCTCGTCAACGTCGTCCTCATCAACACTTTCCTCTCGTTTCCAGGAATCCTGCTCGCAATTGCATTCGCTGCTTTTCTCGGCCCAGGACTCGGCAAAGTAATTCTCGCCCTCGTCATCACCGGCTGGGCCGGCTACGCGCGCCTCGCCCGCGCCCAAATTCTGCAAGCGAAAGAAATGGAATACATCCTCGCCGCCCGCTCGCTCGGCGCCTCAGACGTGCGCATATTGCTGCGCCATCTTCTCCCGAACATCCTCCAGCCCGTGCTCGTTCAAGCCACAATCGCCATGGCCGGCGCCATCCTCGCCGAATCCACCCTCAGCTTCCTGGGCGTAGGCGTTCTCGCCCCAATGCCCAGCTGGGGCGCCATGCTCAACGACGCCCGCAGCCACCTCTTCGATGCCCCCCACCTCGTAATTTTCCCGGCCCTAGCCGTAATGACCGCCGTCCTGGCCTTCAATCTCCTAGGCGACGCCCTCCGCGACTGGCTAGACCCCCGCATGCGCGCCTACCTAATAGTCACAACGCTCGCCCGTTAGTATTTGTTTTTCAGTCCGACTCGCCCACGAAGCCCAGTGAGACCTCGACGTTCATTTTGTCGGACCTGCTCTTCCGTACCGCCGGCGTCCCGCCAGCTCTTTTGACTCTCGGTCCCGTTTCGTTTGTCGGGCGTCGTCTTTCTGCCTCATGTAGCGCCCGTCTTCAGACCGCCAGGTGTCGAACTCTTGACGCCGATGTCCATAGGGCCATCCCGAGCTGCTCACAACGAAACCCCACAACCGTCAAACTCCCCGAAAAATCACCGGAGGACCCAAATTGCGCCCGCAAAACATCGTATTCGCCATGTTGTTTGTTCTATTCGCGCCATTCATTCCCCTCCACGCCCAAACCACCTGCAACATAGACGCCCTCAAAGCACAACAACGCGACGTCGCAACAATCCAGCGCCTCGAAAACGCATGGTCAGTCGCCTACCTTAAGGCCGACACAAACTTCGAGCTATGCCTCCTCTCGAAAGACTTCACAGAGATCGTACGAAGCGGCGAGGTCAGATTTCTACCGGACGAACTAGCATTCGCGCGGAAAAACGAAGGAAAGAACCTACCAATCCCCAAATTTCCAGAACCAACCATACTGCTGCACGACAATGTAGCCGTTGCCTACGGCACTTCTCAATCGACAGGGCCCGACGGCAAAATCAAAGAAACTCGCTACGCGGATTACTATGTCTGGGAAAACGGAAAGTGGCACGCCTTCTTCGCACAGCAAACTTCCGTCGAGAAATAACTATCGAAAAATGTGCAGGTAGCCACGACGACGCCTTTCTCGTCGTGGGTTTTTCTCTTCAGAGTCGTATCTGTGGTGAGGACATACATCGGCTCTAAGCGGCGCTCAAACGAGGCCAAAATCGCGCTACCCCAACTCCACCGTAACTTCTGCGCCGCGTCCCACCCCCAGCGTCCGCGCCGCGCTGCCCTTATTCACCGAAATCTCCAAATACCCGCTCGACCCAATCACGCCAAACGCTTCGCCCGCGGGGCCGTTCGCGAACGTCGGCAGCACCTTCTTTACTTCCGCATTGCCCACGCGAATCGCAAACTTCCCCTCACTCGCCACCAGCGCCGGCGCATCCTCCGCCTTCAAATTCGTCATCAGGTTGCCGAAGTTATCCACCTTCAGCACCACGGCTTTGATCGTGTTCCCATTCACCTTCGGCTTCGGCAACGCGAAGCGCACGAAATCCTCTACCGGATCGCCAAACGCCGACGACTGCCACGATTTCGTCAACCACGCCGCCACCGGCGCAAACACATCGCGCCCATGAAACGTATTGCTCACCGGCTGCCGGAAATAATGCTCGGACGTAATGTGCCACGCATATAGCGCTTCGGTCTGATCGTAAACCGACGAAAGCACCCCATTATCCGGCGCCACAAAATAATGCTGGTCGCTCGCCACCAGCAGCGGACGCCGCTGCGTCCCCACGCCCGGATCAACGACGACAACATGAACCGTCCGCGGCGGGAAGTAGTTGTACGCCTGCCCGATCGTCAGCGCTCCGTCCAAAATATCGTGTGCCAGCACGCTGTGCGTAATATCCACCACGCTCGCTTCCGGATTAATACTGAGAATCACGCCCTTCATCACCCCAACGAGATGGTCACTCGTCCCGTAGTCGGTGGTCAGCGTGATAATCGGCCTATGCATTGGCAAATTGGGCTCCGCGCTCTATCGAATTAAAGCCGTGAAATTAATTTTGCTCGCTCTTCGACGCTAACGGACGCTCACAAAGCTGTCAAGGTGGCTCGCGCCAAGAAGTAACGCTCGATTGTTTTTTTTCTCGCCGGGCCACTGTACCATCCCCAGACGAACGGCCACTTGCAATCCCCGAGCATCCTGCTAGCCTTGATGTGCATATGAGCTCTCGAAGAAACACTCGGAGGCAGTTGCAGCGGAGCTGGAAGGCAGAACCCGCGAGCGGCCGCCGTTGGCCAGCTCAGAGGGATACCCATGCCCTTGAGGAGCGCCAATTTCTAATCGCAAATCTGGAATTAGAATTCAATCTAAACATCCCCGAATCAGGTACATACAATTTTCTAATCGCAAATAAAATGCGATTTTACGATTCAAAAATCTTCGCTCTTCCGCGTACTTTTTCCAGCTTCGAACCTCGAGCCTCCAGCCTCTAGCACATGCGCGCTTATCTCGATCACAACGCCACGACCCCCGTGGACCCCGCGGTCCTCGAAGCGATGCTGCCGTTCCTCGCCGACAACTTCGGCAACGCCAGCTCGATTCATTCCCCCGGCCAACGAGCCCGCGCCGCAGTCGATCGTGCCCGTGATTCCGTAGCCGCGCTCCTCGGCGCGAAGCCTTCGGAAATCGTTTTCACGAGTGGCGGCACAGAATCCGACAATCTTGCAATTTTTGGCCTGGCCTCGAGTGTCGCTCCAAAGTCAGCCGCGGGCCGCAAGCACATCATCACCAGCGCGATCGAGCATCACGCGGTCCTCAATTCCTGCCAGGTGCTCGAAAAGCAGGGCGTCGACGTCACCTACGTGCCAGTCGGCAGCACTGGCGTAGTCAATCCCGACGAAATTCGCCGCGCGATGCGTCCCGAAACAATTCTCATCAGCGTGATGCACACGAACAATGAACTCGGCACGATTCAACCCATCGAAGAAATCGGCCGCATCGCCGCCGAAGCGGATGTGTACTTCCACTGCGACGCAGTGCAATCAGCGGGCAAGCTCCGGCTCGACGTAAATCAACTCGGCGTGGATCTGCTCAGCATTTCCGCGCACAAAATCTACGGCCCCAAGGGCGTCGGCGCTCTCTACGTTCGCACCGGCACGCCGCTCACTCCGCAATTTCACGGCGGCCATCACGAACGCGACCGCCGCCCCGGCACCGAAAACGTTCCCGGCATCGCAGGCCTCGGCAAAGCCGCGGAACTCTCTCTCTCGAATCTGGCAACGGAGCCGCAGCGCATCGCCGCACTTCGCGACCGCCTTGAGCGTGCAATCCTCGATACCATTTCGTCGGTGCGTGTAAACGGCGACGCGACTCACCGCGTGCCGAACACAACGAACCTCTCCTTTGCAGCTGCCGGCGGCGAAGCACTGCTGATCGCGCTCGACCTGCTCGGCGTTGCATGCTCCACCGGCGCCGCCTGCTCGTCAGGCGCCGTAGAGCCGTCACATGTCCTCACGGCAATCGGCCTCTCGCCCGACGAAGCCCGCTCAAGCCTCCGCTTCAGCCTGGGCCGCCAAACCACCCCCGAAGAAATTGACTATGCGATCGCTGCAATCCCAGAGGTTGTAAATCGCCTTCGCGAGTTGTCGCCACGCTTAGCCACAATGGTGAACGCCCGATGATTCTCGAGAATGGTTCCGCAAGCGCAGCGGTCTCGCCTTCAAGTGGCACAGGCACTCTTGCCTGTGCGCCTTTAAGCCGCGAGGCCGCGCTGCCGTCACTCTCCGAACGCCCCATCGCACCCCAGTCTTCTGCAAACTCCACAACTGCCGCCACAACTGTAGCCGTAGCCATGAGCGGCGGAGTCGACAGCTCCACCGTCGCCGCAATCCTCCACGACCGCGGCCAAGCCATGATCGGCCTAACAATGCAACTCTGGAACCAGCGCCGCCTCCCGCAAAAAGAAACTAGCGCGCCACCCCAGCACCGCTGCTGCTCAATCGACGACGTCTACGACGCCCGCCGCGTAGCCGAACTCCTCGGTGTTCCTTTCTATGTAGTGAACTTCGAGCGCGAATTCGAGCACACCGTAATCCGTCCATTCGTCAACGACTACCTCGAAGGCCGCACTCCGATTCCATGCACCCTCTGCAACAATCACGTGAAGTTCGACCAGCTCCTCACCACCGCCCGCCAAATCGGCGCCGACCGCATTGCCACGGGCCACTACGCCCGCGTTCGCCACAACCCCGAATCCAGCCGCTACGAATTGCTGCGCGCCGTGGACGAAACGAAAGACCAGTCATATTTTCTCTTCGGTCTCACGCAAGAACAGCTCGCGCGCACCGATTTTCCTCTCGGAGAACTATCGAAGCAGGAGGTTCGCGCCATCGCCCACCGCCTTCGCGTTCCGGTCGCCGAAAAGCCGGAGAGCCAGGAAATCTGTTTCGTGCCCACCGGGAATTACGTGCGCTTCATCGAAGGCTACTTGCAGGAGCAGGGAAGCCGCCTGCCGGATGATTCCGGCGAAATCGTCACTACGGCCGGCGAAGTTCTAGGTCGCCACACGGGTTTGCATCAGTACACAGTCGGCCAGCGAAAGGGAATCGGCGTCGCCGCGGGTCGCCCTCTCTACGTCGTCTCGCTCGACCGCGCGTCGAATCGCCTCGTCGTCGGCGAAGACCAGGATCTGCGCAGCACCACCTGTGAAGTCCGCGACGTAAACTGGATCTCGATCGCACCACCGTGCACTCCTGTCGAAGCAATGGTGCGAGTCCGCAATCGCCACGAACCAGCCCCAGCAGAAATCACACCGCTCGACGCCACCACCGCCCGCATCACTTTCCGCGAGCCACAACGCGCCATCACCCCAGGCCAAGCCGCCGTCTTCTACTCCGGCGAACTGGTTCTAGGCGGCGGATGGATCCGCTAAAGAAAAATTGTGAGCGAACTCGTCGGTAGGGGCACGGCATGCCGTGCCCTCTCGAGCAACGGCACAGCGCAGCCTACTTACAATCTGACTAAAGAAGAATCCAAAAAGAAAATAAAGCGGAAAACTTCAAATGCTGAGGACTAAATCAGATGAAGAGTTCTTCGTCCGCCGTAGCAGCATCCGGCTCCGGCCGCCGATTCTGCTGCCCGCGAAGCATGTCAACCGCAACCTTCATGCCCTTCAAAATCGCCGACGCTTGCTGGATCGGCGTCCACAGCGTGCGCTTGAATTTCGCGCCCGATTCTTCCACCACTTCGAGCGTCCCCGTCAGGATATGATCCGCGCGAATGATCTGCACGCGCAACCGTTCGACCGCATCGGTGAACACGCGATCGATTTTCTGCGCCGAACCGCGCGCGACGCGCGTGATTTCCGCTGCGTCGCCCATGATGCTTGCAATGCGGTCTTCGGAATCTTCCAGAACCCGGTTCGTTCGCAGAAGAATGGGATCGATCCGGTTTTGCAGGTCCGTGGCGATTCGCGTGAACTGCTGGATCGCAGTCCGCACTTGAAAGAACATGCCTAGCAGGATCGCCATCTGAATCACGATGGCGACCGCCGCTATCACGATGAACGCTTGGAGCCAGCCGGACATCCACGTCTCCTTACTACGAAACGAACCTGCCGCGCCGACTGCGAAAGCCTACGAGACCTTCGATTCCCGCTTGTATGTTTCTTTTCCCGCATCGACGGCCGCCGCAAGGCCATCCTTCTGGCGCGCCATGATTTCTTTGCTGCGTTGGATTAAATCTTCCGCGCGCTCGCGCAGCTCGCGGGCTTTGCGTTGCGCATATTCGCGGCCTTCATCGGCCCTATCGCTCAAGTATTCGCGTGTGTCTTCGCCCGATTTCGGCGCGAAGAGGAGACCTACCATCGCTCCAATGCCAAGGCCGACAAGGAAAAAGCTGGCCTTCGACCCTGCGCTGTTATCACCCATCTTTTCACCTCCAAAGTTCACAGTAGCACAGGCGTATAGGGGTAGCAAGCAAAGCGCAGATGCATTTCACGTTCAGAATTTACCTTACAGTTGGCTCCGCGGAACTTGCCTCATGCAACCCGGCGAAGACACGCTGCGCCTGGGCGCGTGGAAGCTCCGTGGCGAGGTCCTCCACCGTCAATTCCTTGAGCCGTGCGACGCTTCCGAATTTGCGCAGCAGTTTGCGAGCTGTGCGCTCGCCGACGCCGGGAATCTCAGTGAGAGAAGTGCGCAGACGCCGGCTGGATCGGCGCTGGCGATGGAATGTGATCGCAAACCGGTGCGTTTCATCGCGAATCTGCTGGATCAGCTGCAGCACTGGCGAGTGGCGATCGAGGATGATTGGTTCATCCTCGCGTCCGAGCACGTAGAGGATTTCCTCTTTCTTGGCGATGCTGGCCATCGCCTGATTGATAATTTCCAACTTTTCAAGCGCCTGCGCGGCGGCATGTAATTGGCCGATGCCTCCGTCGATCAAAATCAAGCTGGGCAGCGGCTTGCCTTCTTCCAGCAGGCGGCGATAGCGCCTTCCGACTGCCTCGCGCATGCTGGAGAAATCGTCGCGAAGCAATCCGCCGGGTTGAGCCGCTTCGCCTTCAACGGCCCCTTTACCTCGAATGATAAATTTTCGGTAATCGGACTTTTTCATTCGTCCCGCTTCCCACACCACCATCGAAGCGACCGTCTCCGTGCCTTGCGTGTGCGAAATGTCGAAGCTTTCAATTCTCTTGGGCGGCTCGAGAAGCCCCAGCGCCGATTCGAGCGCTTCCGCGATCGCCGCAGACGACGGCCGCAGCACGCGAAACCGTTGAACGAAGGAATGCTGCGCATTCTTTTCGACCAATTCGAGGAAGTGGTGTTTTTTTCCGCGCTGCGGATTGGAAATCTCCACGCGATGCTTGGCCTGTTCGCTGAGGACTTCTTCCAGCACTTCGCGCTCTTCGAAGTCAATCGGTGTGTGAATGCAGCGAGGAAGATACGCAGCGTCGAGGTAGAGCTGCTTCAGCAGGGAAGGAAGAAACTCTGCCGCGTTGAATTCTTCCTGGTTCTCCCAGTAAAAATCTCGCCGGTCCACCACGCGGCCGCCGCGAATGTGAAAGAGATTCACGGCCACCTGCGGCGGTTCCGCGTACCAGGCGATCACGTCCGTGTCATCGCCCGACGCAGCCGCGATTTTCTGGCGCTCTTCCATCTCCGCCAGCGTGCGCAGCAGATCGCGATATCCGGCGGCTTCCTCGAAGCGCTCGCCTTCCGAAGCGCTCGCCATGCGCTGTTCGAGGCTGCGCGAAAGATCGTTGCGGCGGCCTTCCAGGAACAATCGCACATCACGCGCGGCTTCCACGTAACGCTCGTCGGTCACCAGGCCTTCCACGCAAGGGCCGAGGCAGCGGTGAATGTAATACTGAAGGCAGGGTCGCGGATGTTTGCGCGTAAGATCCACAGTGCAGGAGGGAACCAGGAAATGTTTGTGGATTAAGTGGACCATGCGGTACGCAAGGTTTGCTGGAAAATACGGTCCAAAATAAATCGAGCCGTCCTTTTTCAGGCGGCGCGTCACGTAAACGCGCGGATACTTTTCATACGCCGTGTACTGAATGTAGGGATATGTTTTATCGTCGCGAAGCAGAATATTGAATTTAGGCTGATGCTTCTTGATGAGATTGTTTTCGAGGGCCAGTGCTTCTTTCTCATTGTCGACGACGATGTATTCCAGATCGGCAATCTCGCGAACAAGCGATCCGGTCTTGGCGTCCTGCTGACTCTTGTCCAGAAAATACGAGCGGACGCGGCTTCGCAGCGAAAGCGCCTTCCCCACATACAGAATTGCACCGCCCGCATCTTGAAACAGGTACACCCCGGGCTGCGTGGGAAGGTTGGCGACTTTTTCACGAAGTTCCATGGATAGGCGTTACACTAGTCGGTGCTTCGCGAGACAACTTTCATGATAGCAAACGGAATCTAAACCAACACGAATCGACATGACCCGACTCGCATTCATTGTCTCGCTGTTCTTCATTCTCGCGGGCGCTTTGCCCGCTCAGCAGCAACAAGATAAGCAGCAAGGGCAACAGCAGAGCCAGCAGGATCAACAGAAAAGCCAGCAGCAGAACCAGCAACAGGACCAGCAACAGAGCGGGCAAAGCCAGCAAGATGCTGACGCGCCGCCGGTAGACCGAGAGTCCAGCTCAAAGAAGCCACGCGCAGATAATGACAACGGCGGTAAAGACGCGCCGGACGCACCGCCCGCGATCTCATCCGACGCGGCGAAAGCCAAAGCGGCCGCTACCTACAATCCATTGCCGGCGCAGCAGGACATCGAAGTGGGGATGTACTATCTTCACAAAGGCGATATCGACGCGGCAATCGACCGCTTTCTCGATGCCATCCAGCAGCGTCCTAACTTCGCGAAACCGCGCTTGCTGCTGGGGAAAGCCTACGAAAAAAAGCACGATAACGAATCGGCCGTGAAATATTACAAGGAATACCTCAAAGTGCTGCCCGGGGCGCCCGATGCGAAGGAAGTCCAGAAGAAAATCGAAAAGCTCTCGAAAGAGTAGCGCCGTTCGCGCGTCGTCGGCTAATACGACGGAAAAGTCTTGAGGAACTTCATCGCCCGCTCATAATCCTGAAATTTCTTTTCCTCCGCCCGAAACTGCGGCGAGTGCGACTCTCGCCGGCACCGTGCGAAACGCATCGGATGCTTCAGGTGCAGCATTTCATGGTACAGAACATACGCCACGACATATTCAGGCACATTGGCCCGGTCGAGCTGGCGATTGATCACGATCTGCTCGAGCGCAGGATCGAAGCAACCAAGCTGCGTCCGCCAAACGCGATTGCTCCAGCCCAGCGTCGGTTTTACCAGCAAATTTTCAAAATAACGCGCATTCAATCGCTCGAACATGGGCCCCAAATCATGGTGCCTGCCTGCAGGGCGATCGTCCACGCGTCGCGCGCGCCGTTGCCGCAACGCCAACAGCCTGCGGCGCGTGGAATGCGCATAGGTGTACTTGCGGTACGCGGCTAGAAATTCACCCGGCGGCTGACGCCGATAAAGCCGGCCCAGCAGGATTCCCGCGGCAGCCTCAAAGACGTCCCGTGGCGCGTCCCGCAGCAAATCCGAAACACGCACATACGCGGTGTCGTCGCGCAATCGAATTGTATGCGTCAGGTCCGCGTAAGGATGGTACTCCACGATAAAATGAGGCGGCCTGCCTTCGCAGCCAATTCGCGTGTAAATCCGCTGGAAAATGCGCTCGCCGCCGGGAACCAGGCGGGAACGCCCCTTCGAACGCTTCACGATGGTTTTCTCCGCATGGGCGGCGGCGCAGCGGTCTTCAGCGCATTGTCAACGTCCGTGAGCGCTTCCTTGGTGCCGTCGATTGCATCGAGCAGAGTGTCCTTGTACGTGTCGAGCTCCTGCCCTTTTTCCTGAAGCTTTTCCAAAATATCGAGAAACTCATTTCCCTTCGACTTCATCAGCTTCAGCGCGCCATGAATGTCCGCCTGGCGCTCCTTCCCAACCTCGATCTGGTCGGCGGCATCGTCCATGCAGCCGGTGTAGGCATTCAGCAAGTTGTTCAACACTTCGGCGCGCTGGCGATCCTGCACTTTTCGATTTAGTTCATATTGAAATTTCTTCAGCCGGTCCTCCGCGAATTTCATATACAACCCGATACGCTCGGAAGGTTCGTAGGCGTCGCGAATCTGATTCGCTTCGCCTTCAGTTAGATAATCTTTCCTCTCTTGAGCCGGCATCGGCGAATGCGTAGTCGAGCGAGCAGCCGAATGCGCTAGCAGTGCTGCGAGCAATCCAATCGCGAGCGTGATGCTTCGCATGATCGCCTCCTATCGCTTCGGTTTCCCAGCCGCATCATTTGCCGGTTGCTTCGGAAACAACATTTGAATCAGATGGCGATCGATTTCGTCGAGTTGGCCGCGAATTTCAACGAAAGGCTTGCGGTCGTCCTCGGTAAGCCCCACGATCATCGCATCCAGCCTGCGCAAGGATGTGCGAATCGAAATCTGCAGTTGCTTGTAACCGTTGGAATGTCTCTCCGCGTCCGGAAATTTGTCTTCGAGCGCTTTCTCGCAGGATTGCGCCTCGTCGAGATACTTCTTTAAAATGTCGATCGCTTCGGCGGTCTGGTCATTTGCGAGAGCGGTTTCCGCATCCTTCAACTCCGATTCGCCCAACGGGAGCAGCAGCTTGGCCTTGTGAACGGGATCCGGCTCATGGTTATATTTCGCCCGCCATTGTTCCGTGGTGTGATATTCCTGCGCCGGGAGGGGAGCCATCACCATCGTGAGTGCGAGTGCCAGCGCCGAGATGTGAGCGATGCGAAGCACAGGATTATTTCTTCTTCTCTTTAATCTCGCGAGTTAAGAAGCGGACGCGCGCGGTGGCCTCGAAATACATGTCGTTGTTCTCATCTTTGTTCAGTTGCAGGAATTTCTGATACCAGTCGAGCGCTTGGGTCGCTTGCCCCAGTTTATCGTAACAAGTGGCGCGGATGAAAACTGTGCCCGCCGGCAGTTCCTCCCGCTGCGACAAAAGATCGAGCGCCTTCAGCGCCGATTCATAATTCTTACCGAGGTATTCAGCGGCGACAAGTTCTCCCAGCACGTCATTCGACTGCGGATTCATTTTGAACGCGACGAGCAATTCACGCGCGGCATCCGGATACGCCCGTTTTTCAAGGTATAGATGACCAATCTGCGCGGGAATGTCGGGGTCCTGCGGCGCGACCTTCGCGGCTTTCTCCAGCACTGCAATCGCATCGTCGTAGCGTTTCAATTGAAATAAAATCTGGCCGCGAAGTTTCAGGGCCGAAAGCGGCTCTTGGCTGGGCTCTGCGGCCGCGCGATCGAGTTCGGCAAGCGCTTCTTCATTTTTGCCGAGCCTGGCCAGCGCGAGCGCTCGAGCCACGCGAGCTTCGGCGTCAGTGGGCTGCGCTTCGAGATACGTCCCGAGTTCACGCGCCGCATCATCATATTTCTTTTCGGCCATGAGCGCCTGCGAAAGTCCAAGATGCGCCTGCGCGTTCGAAGGATCAGAAGTGATCGCGGCGCGAAATTCGGTTTCCGAGTCCGCCGGTTGATGAGACGAGAGGAGTACCCGGCCGATTGCGAAGTGAATATCGGAATTCTTCTCGTCAAGCTTTTCTGCCTCGCGATAGTGTTCAATCGCCAGGTCCGGTTTCCCGGATCGCTCGTAAGCCCAGCCCAATAAAAACTGCGGACGAAACTCTTTCGGCAAAAGTTCGGCAGCCTTTTGAAGCGGTGCGACAGCCGCGGCCGGGTCCGTCTCCATCAGAGTGATGCCGAGGTTTAGATAAGCAATGTCCAGCTTGGGATCGAGCGAAATGGCCTTCTCGTATTCGGCTTTTGCGTCTGCGTCCTGCTTTAAACTTTCATACGCATTGCCCAAATCGAAATGCGCATCCGCGTCATCGGGTTTGGTAGCGAGATATTTCTTATACGAGCGCACCGCCTCCGCATAATCCTTGTGATCCATCGCGGCGCGTGCCGCAACGAGCGCCGGGTCAGGCGTGTCGTCTGGAACGTGAATGCGGGTCCTGGTTGTATTGGATTGCGCGGAAGCGGCCGGCAAAAGCCAAAACGCAAAGCTGAACAAAGCGAAGAGAGCAAACTGCATCCATCGAGAGTCGCGTGCAGCAGCTCGAAGCTTCATTGCGCCGTAGGATTGGTTTCTGATCCGTTCGTTTTTGGTGCAGCGCCGGAATTTCCGTGATTGGTACCGTTGCCATTGCGTCCATTCAGAGCGCGCGCCAAAAATTTACCGGTATGCGATTGCAAATTCCGCGCTACTTGTTCAGGAGTCCCCGCCGCCACCACGTGGCCGCCCGCGTCTCCACCTTCCGGCCCGAGGTCAATCATCCAGTCCGCGGACTTAATCACATCCAAATTGTGCTCGATGATCAGCACCGAAGCTCCGCCGTCAATCAGTTTGCGAAATGCCGTCAGCAATTTTTGAATATCGTCAAAATGCAAGCCCGTAGTGGGCTCGTCAAAAACATATAGAATGCCGGTGTTCTCCTGCCGCGTGAGATGCGCCGCTAGTTTCAAGCGTTGCGCCTCGCCGCCGGAAAGCGTGGTGCCGGATTGTCCGAGGCGCAGATAACCGAGTCCCACTTCGTCGAGCACGCGCAGCTTGGTCGTCACTTTTGGGTACGCCGCGAAAAATGTGAGCGCCTCGCGCGCCGTCATCTGCAGCACTTGATGAATGTTTTTCTCTTTGAACGTCACGTCGAGAACGCTGCTCTTGTAGCGCGTCCCGCGGCATTCTTCGCACACGAGCTCGACGTCCGCGAGAAAGCGCATCTCCACCGTCACGGTTCCATCGCCCTGGCACGCCTCGCAGCGGCCCCCGGGAATGTTGAACGAGAAATGCCCGGCAGTGAGCCCGCGCTTTTTTGCTTCCGGCATGGCGGCGAAGATTTCGCGAATCGCGTCGAACGCCTTCAAATAAGTGGCGGGATTCGAGCGCGGCGTTCGTCCAATCGGCGATTGGTCTACCATTTCGATAGCAGTCAGCGCCGAATCACCTTCGAGCCGATCGCAGAATTCGCGATAATTCCCGCCGGTGCGCTTGGCTTCGAGCGCTTTGTACAGCACGTCATAAACCAGCGTCGATTTTCCCGAGCCGCTCACGCCCGTCACCCCTACGAGCACGCCGAGAGGAATCATTACATCGACGCTCTGCAAATTGTGGCTGTGCGCGCCAGTAATTTTCAGAAACTTTCCCTGCGGCTTTCGCCGCCGCACCGGCACGGCGATTTTCAGATCGCCCCGCAGGTAACGGCCCGTGATCGAATCGGGGTCGGCAAGCAATTGCTCGCGTGAGCCGGCGAAGATCAACTTGCCGCCGTGTTCGCCCGCGCCGGGGCCCAGATCGAGAATATGGTCGGCGGCGAGAATCGTCTCGGGATCGTGCTCCACTACTACCAGTGTGTTTCCCAGATCGCGCAAGCCCTTCAAAATCCGAATCAGCCGGTCGGTATCGCGCGGGTGCAGGCCGATCGAAGGTTCGTCGAGCACGTAGAGCGCGCCCACCAGATGCGAGCCGAGCGATGTGGCGAGTTGGATTCGTTGCGCTTCGCCTCCCGATAGAGTCGAGGTAAGCCGGTCGAGCGTGAGGTAATCGAGGCCTACTTCGTCAAGGAATTGCAATCGCAGCTGAATCTCTTCGAGTACTTTGTCGGCAATCGTGGATTCCGCGGCGGTAAGTTGCAGCGCCTGGAAGAACGGGCGCGCTTCTTTCACCGTCATCTGACAAACTTCGGTGATCGAGCGCCCCGCGATTTTCACCGCGCGAGCTTCGGCGCGCAGTCGCGTGCCACGGCAGTCCGGGCAGAGCGCGTAACCGCGATAACGGCTCAGAAACACGCGCACATGCAATTTGTATTTCTTGCGTTCGAGCCAGCCGAAAAAGCCCTTCACACCCGGGAAATCGGCCTTGCGGTCGCCTTCGATGATTGCATCGCGTTGCGCTGCGCTCAATTGCCGAAACGGGGCGTCCAGCGGAATCCCTTTGTCGCGCGCGTACGAACGCATGTCCATCGCGAGCTGGCGGTAGCGCGGCTTCGTCCAGGGTTCGATTGCGCCATCTGCGAGCGACTTGCTTTTGTCCGGCACCACGCGTTCGAGATCGAAATCAATCGTATTGCCGAAGCCCTGGCAGCGCGGGCAGGCGCCGTACGGATTGTTGAAAGAGAATAGACGCGGCTCCGGTTCCTGATAGGTCGCGCCACATTTTTTGCAATCGAACCGCTCGTTGAAGACCAATCGCTCCGGTAACGTGGCGCTGCGCGTGGCAGGTTCGCTCGTGCCCGCGCTTGTTCCTGCCGCCGCCGCATCCGGCTCAGAGGCTGAAGCCGAGGCTGGCGCCTCAGGCACAAATTCCAAAATCGCTTCGCCGCGCCCTTCACGGTAACAAATCTCAATCGAATCCATCAGCCGCGAACGAATTTCCGGCTCAAGCACCAGCCGGTCCACCAGCACGTACGCCGGCTTCGAGAAATCCATGTCCAGCAGATCTTCAGGCGTGGAAAATTCGAAGACGCGCCCGTCCTGGTAAAGCCGGTTGAATCCTCGCTTACGCAAATTCACCAGCGCCTGGCGAATCGCTTCGGGGCCCGGACGCGCCTGCTTTTTAGCCTTCGTCCCGGGCGCCGGTACCTCTGGCGTCAGCTTCAGCTCATACAAGACGTAAAATCGCCGGCCCGCGGGCAGCGCCAGCACTCGCGCAGCAATTTCGTCCAGCGTGTCCTTGCGCACTTCTTCGCCGCAATTCAGGCAGAAAGTGTGGCCCACGCGCGCGTACAACAGCCGCAAGTAATCGTAAATTTCAGTCGCGGTTGCAACGGTCGAGCGCGGATTCCGCGTCGAATTCTTCTGCCGAATCGAAATGGCCGGCGCGATTCCGGTAATTTCGTCGACATCCGGCTTCTCGATGCGCTCCAGAAACTGCCGCGCATAAGCCGAAAGCGATTCGATATACCGGCGCTGGCCCTCGGCATACAGCGTGTCAAACGCCAGGCTGGACTTGCCCGAGCCCGAAACGCCGGTAACCACCGTGATGGCATTGTGAGGAATCGTGAAATCGAGGTTCTTTAGGTTGTGAACCCGAGCTCCCCGGACGCGGATCTCCTCGATGTCGCCCGGGATCGTCGCGGGACCTGTCGCAACCGCGGTGTCCGGTCCGCGGAGCGCCTTTGCGAGTGCCGCCTTGTCAGTGGGGTTCTTCGCCATGTGCGTAAACAAAAAATTATACGCTGTTGCGTCAAGCTGAGCAAACGGCCAAAACCTCGCTCGGCCAGCCAATCTTACGAATCGCCCGTTCCGCGATCAGTTAATCATTCGACAAATACACCTATTTGAGAATACTGTAGCGGCTCAACCGCTTATACTAAATCACCGATGCGAATCCTTGGAGGGTTCCAACACGTGAAAATCCGCCACCTCGCCCTGTTCCTCGTGCTGATGTGCTTTGACATGCACACCTCCATCTCGAACGCGCAAACGCGAAAGCCGCTGACGAATCAAGACGTCATCGCCATGACCAAGCAAGCGCTCACCCCGGCTATAATCGTCAAAGCGATCGAAGCCAACCAAACCGATTTCGACGTTTCCGCGCAGGCCCTCCTCGATCTGAAGAACGCGGGAGTGGACGCATCCGTGATGGAAGCGATGCTATCCGCCCAGGGCAACAAGCCATCTGGCTCGGTCGAGGCGCTTCACGGCGCGGCTGCGCCGCCTGACGACACCACCAGTCCGGATGCATCGAAGAGAGTATGCAGCGCCACGAGGGGCTGCTTGATCCGCGAGGGAACCGAAGTGCCGCTTAAATTTGCCAGCGATCTGAGTTCGAAAACAGCTGTCGAAAACGATCCGGTCGAATTCCTCCTCGATGACGACGTGAAGGTCGGTCAAACCATTGTCGTGGCAAAGGGCGCGCACGCCAGAGCCATCGTTTCTCATGCTCACCGCGCCGGAATGATGGGGAAAGGTGGCGAGCTTAATATTCAACTGCAGTACTTGGCGGTTGCCGATAACCACGTCCGCCTTCGAGGTACGAAGGGCCGGGAGGGCGACAGTAAAGTTGGCGCAACGGTAGCTCTTACTGTGCTGTTCGGTCCCATCGGTTTGATCAAGCACGGCAAAGAAGTTCAGATCCCCGCGGGTACGCCGCTCACGGCCTACGTCGAGCAGGACATCTGGCTCCCGCCCGCGCAATAGAAATTTTCACGCAGACTGCAACTCGAACTCTCGCCTTTCGCGCCGGTTCTGTGTTAGTTCTTAGACGGGGCCGCGATGACATCCGAAAGTCCGAGGTTTGACCGCATTATCTGGATTGTGCTCGACAGCGTGGGCATCGGCGAATTGCCGGACGCGAATGACTATGGAGACGTTGGCCGCGACACGCTCGGCCACATCGCTCGCTCACGTCCGCTGCGAATTCCAAATCTTCAGCGACTCGGGATCAGCAATATTGCTCCGCTTCAATCCATAACTCCTCCGGAACACCCCGCCGCAAGTTATGGAAAGGGCGCCACAAAATCGCCGGGAAAGGACACCACCACCGGGCATTGGGAAATGGCGGGCGTCTGGCTCGACCAGGCCTTCCCGGTTTATCCAAATGGCTTTCCGAAGTATGTGATTTCGGAGTTCGAGCGTCAGATTGGACGCCGCACACTCGGCAACAAACCGGCGTCGGGAACTGAGATCATCAAGGAGCTGGGCCTCGAGCACGTGACCACCGGCTTCCCGATTGTTTACACCTCCGGCGACAGCGTTTTTCAAGTCGCCGCACACGAAGACGTGATTCCCATCGCAGAGCTGTATCGCATGTGCGAAATCGCGAGGAAGATTCTCGATGGGCCTAATCGCGTGGGACGCGTAATCGCGCGCCCGTTTGCCGGGCCGCCAAGCAACTTTCAGCGCACCGAGCGCCGGCACGATTACGCTGTCGAGCCGCCGAAGCCGATGTTGATGGATGTTCTCGCCGAACGCGGCACGCCTGTATTTGGCGTTGGCAAAATTCACGACATCTATAATGGTCGCGGTGTGCCCGACTACGTCACGACGAAGAATAATTCCGACGGGATGGCCAAGCTCACCGAGGCGATCGCGCAACGCGAGACCGGATTGATCTTCGCGAATCTGGTTGATTTCGACATGCTCTACGGCCACCGCAAAGATGTAGAGGGATTCGCCCGCTCACTCGAGGAATTTGACGAGCAGCTCGGGCCGTTTCTCGAGCTCTTGAAGCCTTCCGACCTGTTGATTATCACCGCGGATCACGGTTGCGATCCCGATCCCGTGAATCCCACCACGGATCACTCCCGCGAATACGTTCCGATCCTGGCTTACACTCCGCGGTCCTCATTCGGACGGAAGCTGGGCACGCGCTCGACGCTTGCGGACATGGGTCAAACGGTGGCGGAAAATTTCGGCGGAGAAATCCCGCACGGGACCAGTTTTTTGGAATTGGTTTCGAGGTAAGCGCCCCGGGGAATGGCGTGCGACAATTTTCTGCTACGGGTTATTGGCCTTGCGAAGCCTTCTGCGCGTAATAGCCGGCCCGTGTCCTGACCGCTAGTTTTCCGTGGCCTTTCGCTGCCACCACTTGCACCTGCACGGCGCGGAATGTGCCGTCCTTCGCGGAGTTGCTCGGATAGTAGCCGAGCTCGTACTGATTCCGAATATCGCGAGCCACCTGCGCGCAAATTGCCTGCACCTGTTCTAGGCTGTCGGGGAAATACGCAAGACCGCCGGTGGCAGTCGCAAGCTCTGTCAAAATCTTTTTCGAGTGCCGCACCATGCCCTTGCTGTGCTTGCGATCGTCCTCGCTGAAGACGCCGATTGCGTAAATAGCAGCGTCTGATTGCTCCGCCACCTTGATCGTGTACTCAAAGGATTTCCGGCTGGCGTCATCATCGCCGTCGGTGATTACGAGCAGCACCCGCTTATCTTTGTGTCCCTTCTTCAGGTGGTCGAGCGAACCAATGATTGCGTCGTAAAGCGCCGTGCTCCCGCGTGAGTCGATGCGCGAAAGCGCTTCATTCAATTCCTTCTGATCGCTGGTGAAGTCTTCGTTCAGGTCGAGATAATATTCGTCGTTAAAATTCACGACGAATGCTTCATCGCGCGGGTTGCTCGTTTTGACGAAAGTGATCGCCGCTTCATTCACCTGCGCGCGCTTTTCCCGCATGCTGCCGCTGTTGTCGATCACCAGGCCCATCGTCACGGGAATGTCTTCGCGCGAGAAGAGCGAAATCTTCTGCTCCACTTTGTCTTCGAATACGCGAAAATTGTCCTGCTTCAGGTCCCCGACGAATTGGCCCTTCTCGTCATCCACGGTGGCGTGCAGCACTACGAGGTCGACGTTGGCTTTGATGACGCCTTTCTGTTGTCCTGGATTCTGGGGTGGCGGCGGGCCGGGAATTGCTCCCTGCGCGCGAACGCGCGGCGCGAACAGGCAGAAGCTCGCAAGCGCTAGAAAGAAAATTGCGGAACGATGAATTCTAGTGGCCGGGCGCAAAATAGCCCGTCTTTGCATATACGGTGAGGGGAGGCAGCCCCTTTGGCGGGTGCAGCTTGACCTTGATCTTGCGCCATTTGCCGTCGTGCGCATGATCGCTCGGCCTGTATCCCACGACATATTGGTTACGCAACTCCATGCTGATTTTCGAAGCAATGTCCGGCAGATCCGAAATCTGGTTCACCACAAATGTCCGGCCGCCGGTCATGGCGGTTAAATCGCCTAGCAGGGAAGGCCCGTTTGCTTCTTCCGGCGTGTGGCCACCGGTCGGGTCATAGAGCCCGATCGCGAAAATCTGTACGTCCGCTTCCTTTATAAAGTTGCGAACGTCGTTGAGCGTGTACCTGCTGTGATTATCGCCCCCGTCGGATATGATGAGCAACGCCTTCTTTGTGTTGTGTGCTCCTTTCATCTGGCTGAGGCCCAGGTAAATTCCGTCGAAGAGCGCCGTTTCGCCTTTTGCCGCGGTGAACATCAGCCGGTTTTGGAGTTCCTCGACGCTTCCGGTGAACGAACTCACGAGTTCCGCGCGGTCGTTAAAATCCACAAGGAAAAATTCATCCTGCGGATTGGCCGTACGGAAGAATTGCACCGCGGCCAGGCGCGACTTGTCGATCTTGTCGGTCATGCTGCCGCTCATGTCGAAAATCACGCCGATGGATATCGGCACGTCCTCGCTCGAGAACCGCACAATCTCCTGCTCGGTGTTGTCCTCGAAGATGCGGAAAGCATCCTGCTCGAGTCCGGTGACCAGGCGGCCGTAGGGATCCGTGACAGTCACGTTGACCAATGTCATTTCCGTTTCAGTTTTGAGTTTCTTGCCGGGTTTTTCTGTGCGAGCGGGTTTAACGGGACCGGGTGCTTCGTTCTGAGCCCAAACCGGAGTTGTGAAAAGTGGAGCCGCTAGGAGGATTCCTGCCGCACAAACTGCCGCGAGCCCCCATCTTGCTCCGGGCTGCGTCGCGCGGTATTTCAAGGATGCCCCCGATGGCCTGTACTTGGCCGAAATTGTATCACCATGCTTTTCGAAAACAAGCAGTGAAATATGTGTTTCCTGCTGGGTGTGTCCCGGGTCAGTCGTTCCTTCCGCTTGCCACTTCTGCCTGCCGCGGACCCCAGCGCATGGTGTTAGACTCAGTTTCGGGAGAAAGGGTTGACGGTAGCTATGGACACGCAAAATACTGGCTCGAACGTGAAGGTTTTCGCCATAATTCCGGCCCGATACGCCTCTACCCGCCTCCCGGGCAAGCCCTTGGCTTCCATTGCGGGCCGCTCGATGATCCAGCACGTGGTGGAGCGAGTCCGGGGAGCCGCGCACGTGGCGCGGGTGGTGGTGGCCACGGACGATGACCGCATCAAGAAGGCGGTTGAGGAGTTCGGTGGGGAAGCCGTGCTCACCCGGCCTGACCATCGCAGCGGCACAGATCGAGTGGCCGAAATCGCCGCCCACCTGGAAGCCGAAATCTACGTGGATATCCAGGGAGACGAGCCGCTCATCGACCCTGGCACAATTGATGCCATCGTCGCCGAAATGGTTGACGATGACTCGATCCAGATTGCGACGCCCTGCACGGCGATTACGCAGCCGAACGACGTGATGGATCCGAACATCGTGAAAGTGGTGCGCGATTTTGACGGGAATTGCCTTTATTTTTCGCGGGCGCCGATTCCTTGGGTTCGCGATACGAAAGCGGCGGCTGCGCCGCATCATTGGAAGCATGTGGGGCTTTACGCTTTCCGTCGCGAGGCTTTGCTTGAATTTCCTACGCTTCCTCCCGGCGAGCTCGAGGCGGTGGAACAGCTTGAGCAGCTTCGGTGGCTCGAGAATGGTTTTCGGATTCGCGGTGTGGAAACGGATTACGACGCGATCAGCGTGGACGTGCCTTCGGACATTCAGCGCGTGGAAAAAATTCTGCAGGAGCGCGCCGCTGCGTCCTGACGCTGTGCTGTTCGCGCGCGCTACGAAAATAATTTCTGAACGCGATTTGACACGCGGCGCGTTTCCGAACATAATGACGAGTACGCCGATTCCAGCGGAGGAATTCGAGCGCTTTGCGGGCCGCCCCGAAATACATCTTTGTAACCGGCGGCGTAGTATCTTCCCTGGGCAAGGGCGTCGCCGCTGCCTCCATCGGATGCCTCCTTGAAAGCCGCGGCCTTAAAGTCACCCTCCAGAAGTGCGATCCCTACCTGAACGTTGATCCCGGCACGATGTCGCCCTATCAGCACGGCGAAGTGTTTGTGACCGACGACGGCGCGGAGACCGATCTGGACCTGGGGCACTACGAGCGCTTCACGAATTCGCATCTGACGCGCGACCATAACTGGACCACCGGCCGCCTCTACGAGTCGATCATTGCGAAAGAACGGCGCGGCGATTATCTCGGCAAGACGGTGCAGGTGATTCCGCACGTTACCGACGAGATTAAAGCCGCATTTCGCAAGGTTGCGGATGCAGTTGACGTGGTGATCGTGGAAGTTGGCGGCACGGTGGGTGACATCGAGTCGCTTCCGTTCCTGGAAGCGATCCGGCAGATGCGCCTGGAGATGGGCGCGGAGAATGTTCTGTTCGTTCATCTTACGCTGGTTCCGTTTATTCCCACGGCCGGCGAACTGAAGACCAAGCCGACGCAGCACAGCGTGAAGGAATTGCTCAGCATCGGAATTCAGCCCGACATCCTGATTTGCCGCAGCGACCGGCAACTGGGCAGCGATTTGAAGAGCAAAATCGCGCTGTTCTGCAACGTGCACGAGTCTTGCGTGATTTCCGCGCCAGACGTTAAGAATATCTATGAGGTGCCGATGTCGCTCGCAGCCGAGCGGCTCGATGAACAGATTCTGCGTCTGTTGCATTTGGAAGCGCCGCCGCGTGATTTGAGCCGCTGGCTGGCGATGCTCGAGACGCTCGAGCACCCGCAGGGTGAAGTGCACATCTGCGTGGTGGGGAAATATGTGCAGCTCGAGGACGCGTATAAGAGTTTGCGCGAAGCGCTGGTTCACGGCGGGCTGGCGAATCGGCAGCGCGTGGTCTTCGAATGGATTGAAGCAGAGGATCTTGATTCGCCCGCCGCGGCCGATCGGCTGCTTCGCCACGCGGATGGCATTCTGGTTCCCGGCGGATTCGGCAAGCGCGGCATTGCCGGGATGGTGCAGGCGATTACCTATGCGCGCGAGAAGAAAATCCCGTTCTTTGGGATTTGTCTTGGTATGCAGTGCGCGACGATCGAGTATGCGCGGCAGGTGTCGCGAATTGAAAATGCCGACAGCACGGAGTTCGATCCTTCGACCACGAATCGCGTGATTTACAAATTGCGAGAACTGCTCGGCGTGGACGAGATGGGCGGCACGATGCGGCTGGGAGCGTGGCCGTGCAAACTCGAGCCCGGCTCGTTTGCGCATAAGGCTTACGGCGTGCTCGAAATCTCCGAGCGCCACCGCCATCGCTACGAATTTAATTGCGAGTATGAGCAGGCGCTCACGCGCGCCGGTTTCCGCATCACCGGCCGGACGCCCGATGGCGTGTACGTTGAAATTGTCGAAGTGCCTGACCATCCGTGGTTCGTTGGCTGCCAGTTTCATCCTGAGTTCAAATCGAAGCCGCTTGCCCCACATCCGCTTTTTGCTGCGTTCATTCGCGCCAGCCTGGAGAATCGCCGGGCGCGACTCGGCGTGGCCGCTGATAAGCGCGTTTCCGCTGCCGATCCCGCCGCTGATTGAAATTCTCTGACTCTTAATTAGCGAGTTGTGACTCGTGAAAAGCTCACGGCGAGCCTCGATGGCGCGTTCTTGTCCTCCCCTTTTACCGCTGATTAGAACTGGTCTCGGGCTCATGTTTTCAGTGAGTTATGGGGATTTTTAATCGCGGAACCGTAGATTAGAAATCGATTGGCGAGTGTACCCGAAGTAGGCCTGGAAAAGCAGGATCAAAAATCGTCAAAAATTTGCGATTAAGAATTTTTAGTAGGCTTATTTTTCTATGAGTTAAGTGGAATTCTAATTCCAGATTTGCGATTAGAAATTTGGCGGTTTTCGGGTGATCGTGCATGGTTGAGCAGGACGGAGAGGGCGGTATCTCTCTCTCCCGTGTCAGAGTTGCGACCGATAGTGACGTTAGCGTCGTCATATAAAAACGGGGAATGGTAGCGCGGATTTTAGGGTTTGGGTATCCGTAGAACTACGCAAGCCTGTGGAAAACGCCTCGCCGTTCAGCCTGAAGAATACGGCTTGCTCAGGGTGGTAGCCGAGCAACGCTTCCTCCGAGCCCGGCGCATGTTGAAATCTCTGATTTGGGCGATCAGGCTCGGCGTTTGCGTGCTCGCGTATTCATCGCAGCGCGAAGTAGTTGGTTGATGCGGGTCTGGTAGCCCTTCCCGTGAGACCGGAGCCAAGCCAGCACATCCGCATCGACGCGAATCGTAAGCGACTTTTTGATCGGTCGATAGAATTTCCCCACAACCGCCCCACTCCAGTCGACGATCTCCGGAATGTCGGTCAGGTCGATTTCGCTGTCGGGCTTTGCTGCCAGCGTTCGCAGTTCCTTTTTCTGCTTCCTAGAAAGATTCCTCATAAAACGTCCTTTCGCGCGCAGTGGCCTTTCGGGCGGAAATAATGCGAATCGATTCCTCGCCATCCTCTTCGTGCCAGGTGTGCGCGATGAAAAGGATAAGCAACCCCCTTACGGAGCCTATCGTTTGCCACCGTTCTTCGCCATCGACAATGCGCTCCAGACGACTCAGTGCTTGCGGATCGTCAAATATAAGAGCCGCCGTTTCGAAGGAAATCCCGTGCTTGGCCGCATTGCTGCGGTTCTTTCGCTCGTCCCATGTCACGCGCATCAGCGTTACTTCGAAACTGTAGTTACATTATCGCAGTTACATGTGTGATCGTCAAGACGCTTAGCGTCCTAGCGGGGGTGGAGGTGCATGCGGATGCCGTTTTTGGGGCGCAGCGTGACGGAGAATAGGGGCTCGATGGATTGATTGGCGGCGAGGGTGAGGCGGAATTTTTGGGCGATTGTGGCTAGGAGTAGGGTGGCTTCCATCATGGCGAAGCCTGCGCCTACGCAGACTCTGGGGCCGCCGCCGAAGGGGAAATAGGAGAAGCGGGGGATTTTGTCGGTGCGGATTGGGTCGTGGCGCCAGCGTTCGGGGTCGAAGCGCTCTGGGTCGGGGAAGAAGCGGGCGTCGCGCTGGGTGACCCATTGGAGCAAGAAGAAATTGGTACGCGCGGGGATGCGGTAGCCGTCGAGTTCGTAGTCGTGGATGGCGCGGCGGCCTACGCCCCATGCGGGCGGGTAGAGGCGCATCGATTCCTTGATTACCATTTCGGTGTACGGGAGGCGTGCGAGATCGGACGGCGCCGGCGCGCGATTTCCTAACACGGCGCGAAGTTCTGCTCCGAGTGCTGCGTCTGCTTGGGGATTTTGCGCGAGTAAATACCAGGTCCAACTGAGCGCGTTGGCGGTGGTGTCGTGACCGGCGAGAAAGAGAGTCATGATCTCGTCGCGCAACTGCTCGTCGGTCATGCGGCCGCCGCCTTCATCTTTTACTGCGAGCAGGTTGCTTAGGAGATCGCTGCCGGCGGTTGGGTCGTCGCCCGCGGGTGATTTTCGCCGGTCGCGAATCAATTTATAGACCACATCGTTGAGGTGCTTTATGGATTGGCGCAGGCGTCTGCTTTTGGGGATGGGGATGCGATCAGGCAGCACGAAGGCCCAATTGGCTTGCGTGATAAAGAGATCCATTACGACGGCCATCGCGTGGGAGACGCCGCGCGCGTCTTCGGAAACATCGGAGCCGAAGAGCGACTTGGCGACGATCTCGAGGGTGAGAGCCATCATGTCGGCGTGAACGTCGCGAGTTTCGCCGGGCTTCCATCCTGCGAGCATTGTTGCGGCGGCTCGAGTCATCACTTTCGCGTAGGTGACGATGTTTTCGTGGCGGAAGGCGGGTTGGATGAGTTTTCGCTGCGCTTGCCAGAATTCGCCTTCGCTGGTGAGCAGGCCGTTCCCGAGGATGGCGCGGAGGGCGCGGTAGTCGCGCGACTTGAGGAAATTTGCCTGGTCCTTGACGAGGATTTTCTCGATGCTGTCGGGATGCACGACGAGGCAGATGGGGACGTTGAGGAAGCGGAAGTAGATGACGTCGCCATATTCGCGCGCGCAGCGGGTGAGGAAGCCGCTCCAGTCGTTGCCCATGGTGAAGGAGTTGCGGAGGAGCTTGAGGCCGCGGGGGCCGGGAGGGATGCGGCGAGATGGAAGTGGTGCGGTGTGGGCCTGGGGCATCGCGTAAACAGTATACGCTGCGGGAATGCTGGAGCGGTGGGATGGAGGGATTGCAAATACGGGGGAACCTGCATAGGCTGGTGCGTTCCTGGACGCAGGCAGGTGGGAGGCGCGCGAGTTTCGACGCCCTCAGCGGCTGAAGCCGCTTTCCTTGGTTCGCGTTTTTCGGCACGGCTGAAGCCGTGCCCTGACGTAAGACATTCAATATCGCGGCTGCCGTGCCCGGACGTAAGGCGTTCAATATCGCGGCTGTTGTGTTGGTCTAAGGAATTCAGGAATCGCAAAATGGCGTCTTCGCATACATTTTCGATCGGGAAAATTAAATTCGGTGCTGGTGCGCCCCTGTTTCTGATTGCCGGGCCTTGTGTGATTGAGAGCGATGGGCACGCTTTGATGATGGCGGAGAAATTGGGGGCGGTGGCTGGCGAGCTTGGCGTGCCGTACATTTTCAAGGCTTCGTATGACAAGGCGAATCGCAGTTCGGTGGCGTCATATCGCGGGCCGGGATTGAAGAACGGCTTGAAGATTTTGGCGAAAATTAAGAAGAAGACCGGGTTGCCGGTTCTTACGGATGTGCATCAGGCGTCGGAGGTAGAGGCTGCGGCTGAGGTGTGCGATATTTTGCAGATTCCGGCGTTTCTTTCGCGGCAAACGGATTTGCTGGTGGCGGCGGGAAAATCTGGGCGCGTGGTGAATATCAAGAAGGGGCAGTTCCTCTCGCCTCCGGAGATGGAGAATGCGGCGGAGAAAGTGGCGAGCACGGGGAACGAGAAAATTATTCTTACGGAGCGGGGGAATTCGTTTGGGTATCAGAATCTTGTGGTGGACATGCGGTCGTTTCCGATGATGAGGAAATTCGGCTATCCGGTGGTGTTTGACGTGACGCATTCGGTGCAGCTTCCTGGCGGAGAAGGGAAATCGAGCGGAGGGCAGCCGGAGTTTATTGAGCCGCTGGCGCGGGCGGGAGTGGCGGCGGGGGTGGATGGGATTTTTCTCGAGGTGCATGACAATCCGGGGAAGGCGCTGTCGGATGGGTCGAATGCGTTGGCGCTGGGGCAGTTTCGGGGGCTGATGGAAAAGATCGTGGCGCTTGGGGGGCTTGTGAGAGAGTGGGACGGGCGGTGAGGTTGGGCGCAGGTTGGGAGTACGTGGCGCGGTTGAAGAGAGATCCCTCGACTTCGCTCGGGATGACAGCAATTGGTTCGTGACGCCAAGAGAAAACTCATGAGTCGCGCTGCTAGCTCGATGAAGAAGGTGAAAACGGTGAATCGGTCCGGCGCAGGAGGCGCGGCCGCGAAGGCGGGGAATGACGCGAAGTCTGCGCTGGCGACTGCGAAACGCGTGCTGAGAATTGAGGCGGAAGCGATTGCAGGGTTGATCGAGCGGCTTGACGGGCAATTCGAAAAGGCTGTGGAGCTTTTGTATGGGTGCAAGGGGCGCGTGGTGGTTACTGGGCTTGGCAAGTCTGGATTGATTGGGCGGAAAATATCGGCGACATTTTCGAGCACGGGGACGCCTTCGATTTTTTTGCATGCTGCGGATGCGTTGCATGGTGATTTGGGGGCGCTTACGGCGGAAGATGTGATGCTGGCGATTTCTACGAGCGGCGAGACGGAAGAGATTGTCGAGATTCTCGAATCGGTAAAGCGAATGGGAATTCGACTGATCGCGCTTACGGCGAAGACGCGTTCGAGCCTGGCAAGCGCGAGCGATGTGGTGCTGGATATCGCGGTGAAGGAAGAGGCGTGTTCGCTAAATCTTGCGCCGACGGCTTCGACCGCTGCGGCGATGGCGATGGGCGACGCGCTGGCGATTTCGTTGCTCGACCGGCGCGGATTCAAGGAAGAGGATTTTGCGGCGCTGCATCCGGGCGGACGGCTGGGGAAGAAATTGCGGCGCGTGGAAGCGTTGATGCATGCGGGAGAGAAGGCGCCGCGCGTGCTGCCGAACGCGAAAATGCCCGACGTGATTTATGAAATGAGCCGGAAGGGGCTGGGGCTTACGGCGGTGACGGAAGCGGATGGGCGGCTGCTCGGGTTGATTACGGATGGGGATTTGCGGCGCGTGATGCAGAAGCGGCAGCAGAATGTGCTGGAATTGACGGCGGCGGATTGCATGACGCGCGATCCGGTGACTTTGCCGCGGACGGAACTAGCGGCGAGCGCGCTGCGATTGATGGAGGAGAGGAAGATTACGTCGGTGATTGTGGTGGATGGGGAGGGGCGGTTTGAGGGAGTGGTGCATATTCATGATTTGTGGACGTTGCAGTTGTTTTGAGGCGGTGAGATTTCGTTAGGCGGAAAGGCCCACGACGAGAACGGCGTCGTCGTGGGTACCCAGTCAAAGACAGAGGCGTATTTGATGGCGATTCGCGAGATTAAATTTCCGGCGAAGGTGATGCGGCGGGCGAAGCCGGTTCGCGTCCTATTGATGGATGTGGACGGTACGATGACGCCGGGGTGGGTGTGCTTGCAGACGTTTCCGGACAACAGCGTGGCTGAGATGAAGATGTTTAATGCGCATGACGGCGCGGGGATCACGCTGGCCAGCATTATGGGCATTCGCACCGGATTTATTACCGGGCGCGATTCGCCGGCGAATGCGCGGCGGGCGCGCGAGTCGAGAATGGAATTTGTGATTCAGGGGCAGCCGAAGAAATTGGAGTCATATAAGGCGATTCTGGTGCGGGCCGGCGTGACGGATGAGGAAGTGGCTTACGTCGGGGACGATCTTCCGGACTTGCCGATTTTGCAGCGCGTGGGGTTGGCGGTGGCAGTAGGCGATGCGGTGGTGGAGGTGAAGCGGGCTGCGCACTACGTCACGACCGTGAAAGGCGGAGAAGGCGCGATTCGCGAAGTGGTGGAGTTGATTTTGAAGGCGCAGGGGAGATGGAAGAAGGCGATTCCGCTGGCGATTGCGTAGGGTGCGACGCGCGCGCCTGAATATGCGCTGAGATCCTTCGCTGCGCTCAGGATGACAGATTTTTTGCGGCGGTGCTGAGTGGCGCGGCGTTCGATTGCGGTTTCCGGCGAAAACCCGTGATGCGGCAAAAGCTGTGATGCGGAAACGCCCACGACGAGGGCGGCGTCGTGGCTACCGCGGCAAACGATCGTTCAGGCTTCGTTTTTCGGCAGGACTTGCGGCGAATCGAGCAGGCGCTGTACGCATTCGGCGAGGCTCTTGAAACAGTCGGGCTTCGGCAAGATGTCGTCTATGCCGATGGCGGTCATGATTGGTTTGTAGCTCAAGACTTCATCGTACATTGTAAGCAGTACGATCCGCACAGCCGGCATTCTCGCCCTTAATAGAGAAGCGACTTCGACACCGTTCCTGTGGGGCATACGGAGATCCAGAAGGACTAGGCGGGGTTGCAGGTGGTTTGCCTTCTCGAGGACATCATTCCCATCGATTGCTTCGCCGCAAACTTCAAAATTGTTTTGGGTAAGGTAGGCACGAACGGCTTTTCGAAATGAGCCGCTGTCGTCAGCGATCAATATACCGTTGGGCACCGTGGCCTGGCTGCTTATTCCTGAAGCGGACGGTAGCATAACGCACAGTACTGCGGGAATCGGGTGTTGTGTGTACGGATTCTGGCGACTGGGAAGCATTATCCGAGATGGATAAGACGGGTGTATTCCGTTGCGTAAGTGCGGCTGTGATATGGAGCGGGAGAAGGGAATCGAACCCTCACCTCAAGCTTGGGAAGCTCGCGTTCTACCACTGAACTACTCCCGCTCGCGTGAGACGAGGTGATTCTATCACTTTGCGAAAGCGGCTCAAACTGCTTCTGATCGCGATGCAATAGCTTTAGTTTGCAAACATCATCGACGGGCGGTCTACTTCCTGGGACTCTTGGCGATTTGTTCCTCGACTCGTTTTTTCAAGTCGTTTACTAACCCTCGTGTCGCACTGTGATAGCCGCCGTAAAGATTCCCCCATTTTTGAGAAGCGTTCCACAGGTGCTGGCCGGATTTGCCATCGATGATGGTTAGGTATGTGTAATTCGCCTCTACCTCTGTTGAGTATGGTGGGGTGCTTGTGGCGTAACTGCTGTATTCGCCGGTCGATAAAACGAAAATTAAATCCGCCTCCGCGCGATCAGAAACGATTTGGAACCGACCCCATTTTCTAAGTTCGTCGCGCGCCTTGTCACCAACGCCACCGTCTTCGCTCTGATTATCGATGTAAACGGTCTTCGCGGTAATCACTTGCGCGGGAAGCGGCACATGATTCTTTTCTTTTCCGAGAAGAGATGCTGTGGGGAGCGTGAGGAGAAAGGCCGCCAGAGGAATGGCCTGAACCTTCGCAAACGCTGCCTGCATTGACCGATGATTTGGCATCGCCGGCCTCTGCGGTCGATAATAGCCCAATCTCAACTAGCCACAAGGTTTTGTTAGCACGGACCCGTGTTAGAGTTGCGAGTCACGCAGACCGTATCGTAAGCGATTCCAGGAGGGGAAGTGGCGTATCGAGACTTGCGCGATTTTTTGCGCACGCTGGAGAAGAAGGGCGAACTGAAGCGGATTTCCGAGGAGGTGGATCCGATCCTCGAAATTACGGAAATTACCGACCGCGCCATGAAAGCCGGGGGGCCGGCGTTGCTTTTCGAGAAGCCGCGGGGCTCGCGGGTTCCTGTGGTGACGAACCTGCTGGGGACTGAGCGGCGGATGAATCTGGCGCTGGAAGTGGAGTCGCTCGACGAGGTGGCCGACCGCATTCATTCTTTTCTTGATATGCAATCGCCGCAGGGAATTTTCGAGAAGATGAAGATGTTGCCGAAGCTGGCGGAGCTGGGGTCGTTTTTTCCAAAGACGGTGCGAAGCGGGGAGTGCCAGGAAGTGGTGCGCGAGAAAGATTTTTCGCTCAGCTATTTCCCGATCTTGCAGTGCTGGCCGCAGGATGGCGGGCGTTACATCACGTGGCCCATGGTGATCACGAAAAATCCCGAGACTGGCAAGCGCAACGTGGGCTGCTATCGGATGCAGGTGTTTGACGAACGAACCACCGGGATGCACTGGCAGACGCAGAAGCACGGCGCGGAGCATTTTCGTAGCGCGCGTGCGAAGAATAGGGAAGGGAAACTGGAGGTTGCGGTGGCGATTGGCGCCGACCCGGCGACGTGCCTGGCGGGAATTTTGCCGGTGCCGCCGGACATGGACGAATTCCTGTTTTCCGGATTTTTGCGGCGCGATCCTGTGGAACTGGTGGCGTGCAAGACCGTGGATTTGGAAGTCCCTGCGAATGCCGAGATTGTGCTTGAGGGTTACGTGGAATTGGGAGAGATGCGCACGGAAGGGCCGTTTGGAGATCACACTGGCTTTTATTCGCTGGAAGGCGAATTTCCGGTGTTCCATTTAACCTGCATTACACATCGTAAGGATCCGATTTACCTGACCACGATTGTGGGGCCGCCGCCGCAAGAGGATTATTTCATCGGGCATGCTATCGAGCGCGTGTTTCTGCCGGTGATGAAGATGCAGTATCCGGAAATTGTGGACGTGGCCATGCCGGCGGAAGGTATTTTTCAGAATTTGATGATTGTGGCGATCAAGAAGAGCTACCCCGGCCACGCGCGGAAGATTATGAATGCGATCTGGTCGCTGGGGCAGGCGATGTTCACGAAGGTGGTAGTGGTAGTGGATCACGACGTGAACGTTCAGGACTCGCGAGAGGTGGTGTGGAAGGCGCTTTGCGCCATTGACCCTGAGCGAGATATTCAATTTGTGCTAGGCCCCGTCGACACGTTGGATCACGCCGCTCGGCGCCAGGATTTCGGGTCGAAGATGGGAATCGACGCCACCCGGAAGTGGGCTGAAGAAGGCTATACGGGGCGATGGCCAGACGAAATCAAGATGGATTCGGACACAAAACGGCGCGTTGACGAAATTTGGCGTCATCTAAAAATCGACACGCCGAACAAAAAGCAATAAAACGGCAAAGGTCTCCGCAGCAACCAACCCGCCTCTTCTCAGCAACTAGCGCGTCATAAACCTGTACTTTACCTGTCCTTTTCGCCTACCTGTCCTTCCGGACAAGGTTTTTACCAAGAGCACACACGAGAACAACGTTTCTTGACACTTCGTGACGCGGGTGCAATAAACGAGTGAAAGCGGAACGTACCGGGATTCACAGTACTTTGGTTCTCGGCGGCTGGGTCGAGTCAAATGGGGTTTTGGCTTGGCAGACCAGCAGCAAGTTTCCAGGCTCTCTTAGCGAAAGCGAAAGACGAAAGCAGTGAAGCAAAGGTGAAAGCTGGGGCCGCCCTGCGAAGCGGGACGGCAGTGAGGAGTGAGGGGCCGCGCGATGTTCAATCTGGGGAAAACGAAATCGTTGATTGGCCTGGATATCGGCTCGAGTTCCGTGAAGGCCATCGAGCTGAAAAAGACGAAAGAGGGTTACGAGCTGGTCAGCCACGGCATCGAGACTCTCGCCCAGGATACCGTCGTGGACGGCGCCATCATGGACGCCCCCTCGGTTGCCGAAAAGATTGTTTCCATTTTCGATAATCAGAAAATCAAGGCGAAGGACGTTGCCACATCTGTGTCGGGACACTCGGTGATCGTAAAGCGGGTGAGTATGCCGCTGATGACCGAGGAAGAACTCTTTGATCGGATCCAGTCCGAAGCCAGCCAGCACATCCCGTTTGACATTGCGGACGTAAACCTGAGCTACCAGCTCCTGGAAGCCACCGAAAATCAGATGGACGTTCTTCTGGTAGCGGTGAAGAAAGACAAAATTCTGAATCATACCAACGTGCTTGCGCAGGCGGGAAAAACACCGGTGGTCGTAGACATCGACGCTTTCGCGCTGCAGAACTGTTTCGAAGTGAACTACGAGCCGGATCCTTCGCAAGTGGTCGCTCTTTTGAATGTGGGCGCGAGCGTGATGAACATCAACATCGTCCGGGGCTGGACGCCGCTCTTTACCCGCGACGTTTCGGTGGGCGGTAACCAGTACACCGACGCGTTGCAGAAAGAACTCGATCTGAGCTTCGAAGATGCCGAAAAGCTGAAGATGGGTGGCACACTGGCTGGGGTGAGCGAAGAGCAGCGGACGGCGATTCTCCGGTCGGTTTCGGACATTCTAATTCTCGAGATTCAGAAGACTTTCGATTTTTTCCGCGCGACGGCGAGCGGCGAGAACATCCGCCGGATTTACGTCGCTGGCGGCACGGCGCGGGTTCCCGGCCTTCTCGACCTGTTGAAGGAAGAATTCGCGATGCCGGTCGAAGAGCTCTATCCGTTCCGGAAGGTTGCAATCAATCCTGGGCGTCACGATGAAAGCCAGCTTCGCGATTTGGCGCCGCGCCTGGCAATCGCTGTCGGCCTGGCGCTGAGGAGCTTTGACACGCCATGATCCGGATTAACTTACTTGGTCAGGCCCGACCGAAGGCCACGAAAACGACTGTGCCGCTGGAGGCGACGATTCAGATTGTCTTCCTGCTGGTGGCGCTGGGGCTAGCGGCGGTGGTGCTGGGAATCACGTATTACCAGCAAAAGCGCGAGTTGGATGCGACGAATGCAAAGATCGCGTCGCTGAGGGCGGAAAAAGCCACGCTTCAGACGATTAAGGCGGAAGTGGACCGATTCGAGAGCCAGAAAGCAGTGCTTCAGCAGCGAATCAATGTGATTGAGACGCTGCAAAAGAACCGCTCGGGTGGCCAGGAACTGCTCAGTATGGTGGCGAACACGGTGGTTCGGGTGGATTCGCTCTGGCTGACGAACCTGGATCGCAAAGGCAACAACCTGGAGATTAAGGGCCAAGCAGGGTCCATCAATGCGGTGGCGAATTTCATCACCCAGCTCAAACGATCCGGTTATTTCGACAACGTTGAGATCAAAGAAGCCTCGGAAACTGATCTTGTGAAGTCGGCTCAGACATTTGGCTTCTCGATGACAGCAGCGATAGCGGGTGCGACGCCTCCTGAAAGTCCCAAGCCTCAGCCCGCTGGTGGAAAAGCTCCTGCGCAGCCGGCAGTAAAGGGGAGGAGCTAACATGGCGACTTCTTTCCGTGAATGGCCCTGGCCTCTGCAGGCGGTTTTCTATGTGGCGCTGGCGGTGGTGATCGTGGCGGCCGGTTTCTATCTGCCGTTCTCCCCGGTGCGAACGGTTCGAAGCGATCTTGAAGCCGCACAAAACAGCTTGAAGCCCTTAGAAACAGAAGTTCAGAGCCTGCGAGTGTACAAGCAGCGCCGGGCTGAGTTGCAGTCCGAGATGGACGCGTTGCAGAAGCAGCTAGAAACGCTGCAGACGATCGTGCCGGAAGAAAAGCAAGTGGATCAATTCATTCTGATGATCCAGAGCGCGGCTATCAGTTCGGGCGTCTCGATTCGCAAGTTGACTGCGAAACCGGTCACCACTCAACCCTACTATTTCGAGATGCCGTTCGATATCGAGGCGGACGGGCCGTATTTTTCAGTGCTCGATTTCTTCGCGCGGCTCGGGCGCCTCTCGCGAATCATCAACGTGGGCGACCTGAAAATGTCGGGGCTGAGCGGGGGCACCACTCAAACCGTCAAGTTCCACACGGCCGCCGGAGCTTCTGTGACCGGCACATTTACGATTACTACTTTCTTTACGAAAGCGGCGGATGCCTCCGCGGCGCCTGCTGCCGCGCCGGCAAATAAGGCCGCCGCAGGGCAAAAACGATGAAACTGGCAAAGTCATCCGCGACTGTGTGGGCCGTGCTAGCGCTTTCATTCACGCTTTCGTCGGCGGCGGGGGCGCAAAGTGCTCCCGCGAAGAGCGCCGCTCGAAAAGCGAAAGTGGCGTCGTCGAAAAAGCCTGCGCCAGCTAGTTCGGAAGCGAAGACCTCAGAAGCGGGCACCAATGATCCGGCACCAGCGATGAAGTCCGATGCGGTTACGGCGAAGCGCGATCCGTTCCAGCCACTGGTGAGCAACACAAAGCCATCGCATGGCCCGCTACCGCCTGGGAAAGCGGGATTGATTATCGGGACAGTGCATGTGGACGGGACGGTGAAGTCGCCGAGCGGGATGATGGCGGTGGTCTCGAATGAGGAGCGCAGAGTTTACTTCATTCGCGAGGGCGACAAGCTTTACGACGGGGATGTGGAAAAGATCGGGTTGGACGGCGTCACGTTTAAAGAGAATTCGAAAGACGCCTTTGGGAAACCGGTGGAACGTATCGTTACGAAACGAATCTACCAGAGTGCAGGAGAGCAGCAATGAGGATCATGCGGCGGGGGTGGGGCCTGACTGCGCTAGTTGCAGCGAGCCTGATAGTGACAAGCGGAGCGCTTTCAGGGAACGACGCGCCCGTGGTACACGTGAAAGCGGTGGTGAAGGATGGCGCTGTGCGTCTGGAAGCGCAGGCGAACGCGCCATTCGAGTACACCACCTATCGCCCCAGCGAGAGCCTCTATGTGCTCGACCTGAGCGGAGTGGCAGCGGCTGATCCTGCCGGCGCGCGCGTGGTGGCTTCGGATTTGGTGAAGAGCTACCGCGTGATCAACTACGCCTCGGGCCAGAAGCCTGTGGTTCGCGTGGAGATTCTTTTGAGCCAGGGCATCGAACCGCGCCTCGAACGCAAAGACGCGCAAGACTTGACGCTCTTCGTTTCACGCGCGGGCGATTCGTCGTCTGGCAAGTCTGCCGAGAAGATTGCTGCGCCGGGAATCGTTCCGGCATCGGCAAGTTCAACGGAAACGAAGACGCCGGGTTCCACCTTTGAGTCGATTCAACAGGTGAAGCTCGGACAGAACGGCAATCAGACGGAAGTGAGTGTGATCGGCTCCGGTCATCTGAGCTATCACGCGACCCGCCTGCAGAATCCCGACCGCCTGGTGCTCGATTTTGCCGGTTCGCATCTGAAGACTGCCAACAAGCAGATCGCCAGCAACCTAGACCCGATCCGTGAAGTGCGCCTCGCGCAGTTCACGCCGGATGTGGCGCGCGTCGTTATCGACCTTCGCCAACCGGCTCGGTACAACATCAACGCGAGCGGAAATTCGGTTGTGGTGGTTTTTGGCTCAGCGCCAGCGGCTTCCGGAACGTCGGGCGGCACGTTGAAGTCTGCGCCACCCAGCGAGCCATCGAATCTGACGACGACTAAATCCGTCGCGAAATCAAAACTTGCTCCAGCGGAAACGACCGCCGCGCAGCCTGCGGCAATCCCCGCCCCTGCTGCGGTTCTCCCGGTTTCCTATACGCAGCCTGCGGCTCTAGCAGCTCCAGCGGCTGCTGCTGTGACCCCGGAAGCAACCCCGGCACCTGCGGCAACTACTTCGTCCAACGATGGTCCCAAACCGATGGTGGATGGGCAGGCTCCTGTGCCCCCGCCGTCTGGAAAGTATTCCGGCGAACCGATTTCAGTGAACCTGAAGGATGTAGACCTGCGCGACTTCTTCCGCCTGATTCACGAAATCAGCGGCCTAAACGTGGTGGTCGATCCGGCGGTAAAGGGCAACCTGACGATCGTGCTGGATGATGTACCGTGGGATCAGGCGTTGGATATCGTGCTAAAGAACAACGAACTCGACAAACAACTCGACGGCAATGTCCTGCGTGTCGCGGCGAAAGAGACCTTGAAAAAAGAGGCCCAGCAGAACCGCGATTTGGCCAAAGCGCAAGCTGAAGCAGCCGATGTGGTAACGACTACCCGCGTCCTCAGCTATGCAAAGGCCGCGTCCCTGGTACCGACTCTCAAGAAGTTCCTTTCATCACGCGGTGATGTGCTCGCAGATGCCCGGTCAAATACGTTGATTATCCGCGACATTCCGAGCGTTCTCCCTGTCTTGGACAACCTCATCCGGCAGCTCGACCGCAAATCGCAGCAGGTAGAAATCGAAGCGAGAGTGGTGGCGGCGAACCGCAGCTTCTCACGCGAAATCGGCACCCAATTGGCCTTTGCTGCGGCAAGCAACAATGGCCGCAACATTTGGTCAGGCACCGGTGGCGTGGGAACGAGCCCTGTGATTCGCAACTTCCCGCCGCTTCCGGCACCTCCGGTGGTTGTTGGTACCGGTGGACCGAGCACAACGAACGGCGCCTTGCCGCTGAATACGAACTTGGGGGTGGGCGCTCCGACGAGCGGCATCAGCTACTCGTTTTCGGCCGCGAACTTCGCCCTCGACGTGATCATCACTGCTGCAGAGGACCGCGGCGTTGGCAAGCTGCTCTCGAAGCCCAAAGTGATCACTCAGAACAACGAGAAGGCGACCGTCAAGCAGGGCACCAAGATCCCGGTGCAGACGATCGTCAACAACACGGTTTCGGTGCAGTTCGTGGATGCGGTGCTACAGCTTGAGGTGACGCCGCAGATTACCGCGGAAGGCACGGTTTTCATGGATGTGACCGTCACCAACGACCAGATCGACCAAGCCATTCCGCGCGTGCAAGGCATCCCTGCAATCGACACGCAATCGGCTGAAACCAAGGTGCTGATCAATGACGGCGGTACCGTGGTGATTGGCGGTATCATCGTGACGAACCAGCAGACCGACGTGAAGCAGGTTCCGCTGTTCGGCAGCATCCCGGCGGTGGGCAACTTGTTCAAACATACGACGGTGAGTTCGACGGCGCAGGAATTGCTGTTCTTCCTAACGCCTCGGATCATGCCGAGCTAGTTCGGAAGCTGAGTCGGGAGTACGCTATCGAACGTGACGGGTAAATCGCGAAACGATTCTTTCAACCGGAGCCGAATGGATCGGCTCCGGTTTTCTTTTTCTGCGGTGGGCGCGGATGCCTTTCTTGTTTCCCACCTGCCCAATATTCGCTACCTCTGCGGATTCACGGGAAGCGCGGCGCTGCTGCTCGTGGAGCAGTCGAGCGCGACTCTTTTCACGGATAGCCGGTATACCTTCCAGGCCCACGAAGAGGTCTCAAAGGCCCGAATCAAAATCGCTAGGGCAGGTTTACTCCTTGCCGCAGGCGAGACGCTTCGGCAGCGCCGTGGGCGCGTGAGGGCAGCTTACAACCCCTCTCATATCACGGTAGGGCAGCTGTCCGCTCTCAAGCGGGCTGCGGGCGACCGTGTGAGATGGGTGGCAGGCGGTAACGCTGTTGAGAAACTGCGTGCAGTGAAGGACCATGAAGAACTCGCCACAATGCGCGACGCAGCCGTCCTAATCAGCGCGGTAGTGGAAGAGGCCCTGCCAGGCATAAGGCCGGGCGTGACTGAGCTGGAGGTGGCAGCCGAGCTGGAATATGCCATGAAACGGAAGGGGGCCAGCGGCGCTTCGTTCGAGACCATCGTCGCATCCGGTCCACACTCAGCTTGGGCGCACGCGCGACCCTCGTCCAATCCACTGAGGAAAAGCCAGTTGGTCGTGCTCGACCAGGGTGCTATACTCCACGGTTATTGCAGTGATATGACGCGCACCGTCTTCCTGGGACGGGCACCCGCGAACGTTCGGCGGATGTATCGAGCCGTTCTGGCGGCTCAGGAAGCGGCTAAGGCGGCAATCCGGCCGGGAGTTAGCGGGGAATCGGTTGACGCCGCTGCCAGGCGGGTCTTAAAGCGGGAACGTCTCGTTCGATACTTCACTCACAGTACCGGTCACGGCCTCGGGATGGAAGTACACGAGATGCCGCGACTGGGCAAAGGTGAAAAGACAATCCTGGAAGAGGGCATGGTGATTACGGTAGAACCCGGCGTATACGTCGAAGGGCTGGGCGGTATTCGCATCGAAGACGACGTAGTAGTGACCGCAAAGGGCTGCGAGGACCTTACAACCGCGCCGCGGGACTTCATAGAACTCTAAATGGCGAAGAAATCGAACCCACAAGCAGTGTCAGAAGGGCATCCCAAGGGAGTCGATCTCCGTGAAGTCGAGCAATTGCTTGCTTTCATGGAAAAGCATGGGCTCGAGGAGTTCGAGTACGAACGCGACGGCGTGCGCGTCCGGCTGAAGAAGCCATCAGCTCACTCGCAGAGCGCGGTGCGAGCGTTTGCGGCGCCTGAAGTCCATGGTGCGGCGGGCAGCTCTCACGCTTCAGCGCACGCGGCGCCAACGCCGGCCTCAGCAAGCGCACATGCGCCAGCAGCCGGGGCGCCCGCCGCTGAGGACCTGCACGTCATCAAGTCGCCGATCGTTGGAACGTTTTATTCTGCCGCGAGCCCGGGGTCCGATCCGTTCGTTAGCGTTGGTGCTCAGGTGACATCCGGGCAGGTGCTCTGCATCATCGAAGCCATGAAATTGATGAACGAAATTGAGTCGGACGTAGCGGGTGAAATCGTAAGGATCTTCGCCGAAAATGGCCAGCCGGTGGAGTACGGCGAGCCGCTGTTCGGCATTCGCGAGCGCGGCAAAAAGTAGGCGTTCGCTCTTCAGGCGAAATGTTCCGAAAAATTCTCATAGCCAATCGTGGCGAAATCGCCCTCCGTGTTTTGTGCGCATGCAGGGAGCTTGGCATCGCGACGGTAGCTGTGTATTCGGAGGCTGACCGCAATGCTTTGCATGTGCGATTTGCCGATGAGGCCATATGCATCGGTCCTCCTCGCAGCAGCGATAGCTACCTGAATATTCCGCAGGTGATCAGCGCCGCCGAAATTGCCAACGTGGACGCGATTCATCCCGGATACGGTTTCCTTTCGGAGAACGCGAACTTTGCTGAGGTCTGCGAAGCGTCTCACATCACTTTCATTGGACCGAGCCCGGACGTTATTCGGCTGATGGGCGAAAAGGATCGCGCGCGGCAGGAAATGGCGGCGGCAGGCTTGCCGATTATTCCCGGAAGCCCGGGAGTGGTTCCCGATGAGGACGCGGCGCGCGCGGCGGCGAAGGAAATCGGGTTTCCGCTGATTATCAAGGCTTCTGAGGGTGGTGGTGGGCGGGGAATGCGCATCGTGCGCGAAAAGTCCGAGCTGCTGACGGCCTTCCAGACCGCCCGCAGCGAAGCGGAGCAGGCCTTTGGAAGCCCGAACGTTTACATGGAGAAATTGATCGAACGGCCTCGGCATATTGAATTCCAGGTGCTGGGCGATCGGCACGGAAGCGTGGTTCACCTGGGCGAGCGGGAGTGTTCGATTCAGCGGCGCCATCAGAAGCTGCTGGAGGAGTCGCCGTCGCCAGTGTTGGACGCGAAAATTCGGAAGAAGATGGGCGACCAGGTTGTTGAAGCGCTCACAAAAATCGGCTACTCGAGTGCGGGCACCGTGGAATTTCTGCGCGAAGACTCCGGAAAGCTCTATTTCATCGAGATGAACGCCCGGATTCAGGTGGAACACCCGGTGACGGAAATGGTGACCGGGGTGGACCTCGTGAAATCGCAGATTCGAATTGCCGCGGGAGAAAAGCTGTCCGATGTCGTCGGGCCGGTCGAGTTTCGAGGCCATGCAATCGAGTGCCGCATCAATGCCGAAGATCCCGACACGTTTGTGCCCTCTCCTGGACGTATTACCGCATTTCGAGTTCCGGGGGGACCGGGCATTCGGGTAGATACGGCATGTTATGTCGATGCTGTTATTCCCCCGTATTACGATTCGCTGATTGCGAAGATCATTGCGCACGGCCGCGACCGTTCTGAAGCGATTGCTCGCATGCAGGGGGCGCTCGGGGGTTTCGTCGTGGAGGGCGTGAAGACTACGATCCCCTTGCAGAGGCGGATTCTCGCCGATCCCGATTTTGCAGCGGGGAAGTTCGACACGCACTTTATCGAGCGTTCGATTGCGGTGTCGGCAAAATAGGCTGGATGCCACTGCCTTTTCCACCTCTCTACGCGATTGTTGATGTTGCCGCTGTTAATTCCGAATCCCGCATTCCCGAAGTGCTTGCCGAACATGGTGTAGGCTTGGTTCAACTGCGCGATAAGCATGCCTCGCCTCGCGCCGTGTTCGAAGCCTCGAAGGATCTTGTTGCCCGGCTATCTCCAAAGGGCGTCCGCGTGATTGTCAACGACCGTTCGGACATCGCCGCGATGGCTGGCGCAGGCGGCGTTCATGTGGGGCAGGATGATTTGCCCGTTGAAGCCGCTCGGGCGTGCTGCGGCGGAGGCCTGTGGGTGGGAGTTTCGACACACAACCTTGAGCAATTCCAACAGGCCATGAGCACTTCGGCGGACTATATAGCCGTGGGGCCGATCTTTCCGACGGCAACCAAGGCAAATCCCGACCCCGTGGTGGGACTCGAGTTAATCCGAGCGGCGAGGCGATTGACGCGAAAACCTCTAGTAGCGATAGGTGGCATTACGATACAGTCCGCCGAGTCAGTGTACCGCGCGGGGGCGGACTCGATCGCGGTTGTGAGCGATTTGTTATCGGCGCCAAAGCCGGACCTCAGGGCCGGCGAATACATCGAAATTGCACGTCGGGTTCTAGCAGAACGCGAGTAAAGCGGCTAGTTAAGGCTGGCGGGAGCGGTTTGAAAACGAGCACCGAGAACGCGCAAGCAATCGGAGCGGTTAGCGGAATCGCGACGGAAAAGTCCGAGCTGGTAAAAGGGCTCGGCCTTTTCGACGCGACCATGATCGTATCCGGCTCGATGATTGGCTCCGGAATTTTCATCGTTTCCGCGGATATTGCTCACCAGGTGAAAAGCCCCGCGCTGCTCCTCGCCGTGTGGCTTGCTTCCGGAGTGATGACTCTGATCGGCGCGCTCAGCTACGGGGAGCTTGCCGCAGCCATGCCGCGCGCGGGCGGCCAGTATGTTTACCTGCGCGAATCCCTTGGGCCGATCTGGGGGTTCCTCTACGGTTGGACGATGCTGCTGGTGATTCAGACCGCGACGATTGCGGCCGTGGCGATAGCTTTTGCCCGGTTCACTGCAGTGATGATCCCGTGGTTTTCTCCCACGGACTGGTTACTGAAGCTCGGCACCTTCGGCCCGTGGCATTTCTTCTTCGGTGATCTTGGTCCTTACAACGTGGGTCTGAACCGGCAAAATCTGCTAGCGATACTTTCGATTGTTGTCGTCACGTGGATCAACACGCGCGGCGTTCGCCTCGGCTCGATTGTTCAGAATATTTTTACCGTGGCGAAGATTGGATCGCTGGCCGCCCTCGCACTTCTCGGCGTCTTCTACTCCACCGTTGCAGCCCGCGCGACGAACTTCGCCCATTTCTGGGATGGCGTAAGCCTTTCAGCACTCCACCCTTATCCGCCCGACAATCCGACCTGGTGGATCGGCACGATCACGCTGGTTGGCGTGGCGATGGTAGGGTCGCTGTTTGCGATGGACGCGTGGAATAACGTGACATTCATCGCTGCCGAAGTGAAAAACCCAAGCCGCAATCTGCCGCTCTCGCTCGCCTTTGGCGCCGGCTTGGTCGTGCTGCTTTATACCCTCGCCAATGTGGCTTACCTGCGAATTCTGCCAATCACAGGCGACCCCAATGGAACTACCGCCATCGCTCGCGGCATCGAGTTCGCTGCGCAAGGACGCGTGGGCACGGCTGTGGCTGAAGTGGTCTTCGGCTCCGCCGGGGCAGTGGTGATGGCGATTGCCATTCTGATTTCGGGCTTCGGCTGCAACAATGGTCTGATTTTATCGGGCGCGCGGATTTATTATGCTATGGCGAAAGATCGGCTTTTCTTTCGATCGTGTGGCAAGGTGAACCGCCACCATGCTCCCGGCGCGGCTCTGATCGTTCAGGCGATTTGGTGCTCGGTGCTATGCCTTTCGGGGACTTACAACCAGCTTCTCGATTTCCTGATATTTGCGGTTCTAATTTTCTACATACTTACGCTCGGCGGGCTATTTGTACTTCGGTGGAAGCGTCCTGATATGGAGCGGCCTTATCGCGCCATCGGATATCCATTTCTTCCTGCGCTATATCTCATCATGGCGGTGTTTCTGGAAATTCAATTATTGAGGTATAAGCCACAGTACACTTGGCCGGGACTCATCATCGTGGTACTCGGAGTTCCGGTGTATTGGCTGTGGAAGATGGCCGAGAAGTCGAACGGAAGCACCGACGATGCAGCGCCGGAGGTTGGCTAACGAAATGAGCGAACGAGCGCACGTTGCCGAAAGAACGGTGCAGAGCGGGAATCCGCTATTGCGCAAAAAGCCGATGGATTGGCTGCTGAACGAGGCCAAGGCTACTGGCGAACACACCTTGAAGCGAACACTCGGGCCTGTGTCGCTTACCGCGTTGGGCGTCGGCGCCATCATCGGGGCTGGTATTTTCGTTCTCTCGGGGTTGGGCGCGCACTATGCCGGACCCGGCCTCACACTTTCATTTGTAATTTCAGGCTTTGGCTGCGCGTTTGCAGGGCTCTGTTACGCTGAGTTCGCTGCGCTCATTCCGCTGGCAGGGAGCGCTTATACCTACGCCTACGCGGCGCTCGGCGAACTTTTCGCGTGGATCATCGGCTGGGATTTGACTCTCGAATACGCGATGGGCGCCAGCACCGTATCCTCGGGGTGGTCAAATCACTTCGTCGAATTCCTTAACATCTTCGGGCTGAAAATTCCTCTTTGGCTTGCGTATGACCACTGGACGGCGCTACGCACGGCGGAAAATGTGGTGGCGAGGCAGATGGCGAGCGCTTCCGATTCGAGCCTCGTGGTGGGGACGCAGGCCTACCTTGGCAAAGTGGGCGACATCTTAAGCGCGCAGTCCCCGGAACTGGTGCAGCGCGCTCACGACTTAGTCAATGCTCCGCGACTCTTCGGCATGGAGATCGGCTTCAACTTACCGGCGTTCTTGATCGCTCTTGTGATTACTGCAATTTTGGTCATCGGAATTCAGGAGAGCGCCACATTCAATGCCGGGATCGTTTTTATAAAGGTAGCCTTGGTTCTTTTTATCATCGCGCTCGGATTCAAGTATGTGAACCCCAGCAACTGGGGCCATGATTGGCACACGTTCGCGCCCATGGGGTTTTCAGGAATCGGTGCCGGCGCCGCCTACATCTTTTTTGCGTACATCGGCTTCGACGCTGTTTCGACAACCGCGCAGGAAGCAAAAAATCCGCAGCGGGATCTGCCGATCGGAATCATCGCGTCGCTCTGTGTCTGTACGATTCTTTACATCCTCGTCGCCGCTGTTCTCACCGGAATGGTGCCGTGGAAGGAAATTAACATTGAAGCGCCGCTGGCCGTTGCCTTCCTCGATCGCGGCCTTACGAAAGCCTCTTACTTGATCACCGCCGGCGCTCTCGCGGGACTCACCAGCGTTATGCTCGTTATGTTGCTGGGGCAGACGCGCGTGCTTTACTCGATGGCCAATGACGGGCTCTTGCCGCGCAAATTCTTCGCAGCGATCCACCCAAAATTTCGCACGCCATACAAAAACACGATTCTGGTGGGTCTGCTGGCTGCGATCGTCGGAAGCACGGTCCCGATCGACGATATCGGGCGGATGGTAAATATCGGGACACTTTTGGCTTTCGTAATTGTCTGCATCGCCATCTTGGTTCTCCGCCGCACGAATCCTGATCAGCCTCGCCCATTTCGCACCCCCTGGGTGCCTTTTGTCCCGGTTATGGGCATCGTCTTTAACGGCTACATGATGTACAAACTCGGCTGGATCAACTGGGCGCGGCTAATCATCTGGCTCGCCATCGGCCTGGTGATCTATTTCACGTATAGCCGCTACCACAGCCGCGTGCAGAGAAACGACCGATCTGCGATTTAGTTGAGTTTTCGATTTAGTAAGGCGCTTCGCCGGATCTACCTTCGCGAGCGCCGCCACTTCTGATCGCAGGGGCGTTGTCGCGTTGCGCTCCGGGTTCGGGTTATGATTGTTCTTCCGGGTTTTGCGCATCGCAAGCTCGAAGCCTACGATCGTGCCCCAACTCTCCTCACGCCGCCTTCGTGTTTTCCTACGCCGCACTTCGGCATTCGACCGCGTCGCGCTGAGCATCCTCGTTCTCTATGTGATTTTTCGTCTCTTTGCCTTCGCGGGCATGCGCCTTCCGTTCACCGGCCTGCTGTTTTTTCTCAGCTTCATCTCGGTGATTTATTTTGTGGTTCGGTTGCTGCCCTGGGTTCGCAATCACCTGCTCTGGAGGTTGCGGAACCGCCTGATCGTCGCCTACATATTGATCGCCGTGGTTCCGGTTGTCCTGCTTCTTAGCATGGCCGCGCTTAGCGCCTATGGGATCTACCTGCAACTCGGCGCTCATTTGCTTCACGATGGCCTGCAACAACGTATAAGCATGGTCGCTGGCGAAGCAGAAGCTATTGCGGGCGCGCTCGAGGACGAAGTAAATCGAGGTGCCTCACCGTACGACGATGCAATTCTTGCCCGGCCCGAAGTAGCGGTTTTGGTCGCTGCCGCCCATCGAGAATGGCCTGAGACTCGTGTGCTTCTGAATCGCGGACAACATCTCGTCGGCGCTGGAAATGGCAGTGAGTATTCCGGAATTATTGAATTCGAGCACCAGATTTGGATTGCCTCCGCTCAGAAGCGTTCGACTCATGCAGGACCACTCTTCGTTCTTGTAGGGGCTCCGGTCACACCGGAATTCCTTGATGGCCTCAGTTCTGAGCTCGGGCCTATTCAGATGATGCTGCTGCAACCGGCTGCCCAAAAGCCACGTGCGGGAATCTCACTCGAGATTCAGAACCGTCTGTACATTCCGGGCCAGCAGGTCCTGAGTCACAGGCGGACTCTGCCGCCGCCCGCCAATTGGCTCGACGTGAGGGTAAATGGGGCCTCGACGCTGGAGGCGCTGCATCACGATCCGGGATCAGACCCATCACCGGCGCCCGTGCTGGCGTCCTTCGCGCTGCGTCCCTCGGCCCTCAATCGACGGTTGTTAACGTCAGTCGGAGCGGTTGGTCCGCTGCTGGTGAATCTTCTGCTGCTGGCCGGGATTATTTTTCTCGCGCTCGAAATGGGGGCGCTTGTTACTGGCATCGTACTCACGCGCACGATCACGCGAGCAGTTGGGGATTTGTATGATGCAACGCTACGGGTCCGGCGCGGCGACTTCAGCCATCGCGTCCGCGTTCATCAGCACGATCAACTTGGCGCTTTGGGCGAGTCGTTCAATGAGATGACTGCATCGGTCTCTGAGTTGATTCAGGAACAGCAGCAGCGCCAGCGCCTGGAAAACGAACTCTCCATTGCGCGCGAAGTGCAGCAGCAACTCTTTCCACATACGCTTCCGCAATTACCGGGCCTTCAACTCGCCGCGATTTGCAGGCCAGCCCGATCGGTGAGTGGCGATTACTATGACTTCATACCGCTCGGGCCTTCGCGCTTGGGCATCGCGCTTGCAGACATCAGCGGCAAAGGAATCTCTGCTGCGCTGTTAATGGCGAGCCTTCAGGCTTCGTTGCGAAGCAACGCAATGCTTGACGGCCACGGCGGCACGGCCGCGCTTGTGGAGCGCTTGAACCATCAACTTTTCAAAAATACTTCCGACGATCGTTACGCCACTTTCTTTTATGCCGTGTACGATTCAGACGCGAAAACTCTGACCTACACCAACGCGGGCCATCTCGCTCCATTTTTCGTGCATGCAGGAAAGGTTCAGCAATTGGACGAAGGAGGCACTGTCGTTGGGCTTTTCGAGGAGTTTTCGTATACGCAGGGCTCCTTGAAGGTCGAGCCGGGTAGCGTACTCGTCGCATTCAGCGATGGCCTCACCGAACCTGAAAACGTATACGGCGAGGAGTTTGGCATGGAGCGGCTGAAGGAAGAGGTAATGCGACAGGTCAACGTTCCCCCACCGCGCGCCGCGGAAAATCTGATTGCCGCCGCCGAGCAGTGGGCGGGTTCAGCGGAACAGGCTGACGACATGACAGTGGTCGTAGTTCGAATGGATTAGGTCCTTATGGCGAGCGAAGCGAGTTAGCCCATGAAAATTCTCACAGCAGGGGAAATGCGCGAGGTCGATCGTCTCACCACCGAGCGGTACGGCATTCCCAGCTTGTCGCTCATGGAAAATGCGGGCAAGAGTGTTGCCGATTTCATGGCCAGGCGGTTTCGCAGGCTTGAGTCGCGGCGAATCGTTGTGCTGTGTGGTAAGGGAAACAATGGCGGAGATGGTTTTGTAACCGCGCGGCACCTGGCTGACGCGGGCACCACACCCATCGTGATCCTGGTTGCTGCGCAGGATGAAATGCGAGGCGATGCTGCTGTGAATCGCGATCGTTGGCAAAAATCAGGAGGCGAAGTGCGAGTGGTGCTGACCTCGTCCGATTGGCAGAGGGCGAAGCCATCTGTCAACTCGGCGGATCTCATCGTGGACGCCTTGCTTGGCACTGGCGTCAAAGGCCCGGTCGAAGGTTTGCTAAGCGAAGTGATTCACGAAGTGAACGGGCGCGATCGCGGAAAAGTTGTAATTGCTGTTGATATTCCCTCAGGGCTGCCCGCCGACATAAACGACGCGCGGGAAAGCAATGCCGGAACGAAAGATTCGAGTCGCAACATAATCAGCGCCGATTGCACAGTCACCTTCACGGCGCCCAAGGTAGGAATGTTTTTCGGCAACGCTGCCGCGTATGTCGGTCAATTGATCGTTCGCGAAATTGGTTCGCCTCCGGAATTGGTCGAAGAAATCGGGAAGGGAACTGTGCGTTGGCTCGAGCCGCGTGAGTTCTTTGAATTTGCGTTCCCTCGCAAGCCTGATGGGAACAAGGGCAACTACGGGCACGCGCTGATCGTCGCGGGGTCGGTAGGAAAGAGTGGCGCAGCGGTAATGGCGTCCTGGGCAGCGCTGCGCGTAGGAGCAGGCCTCGTCACCGCAGCGGTTCCGGAGCCCGTGTTGCCTCTCGTGGCGACACCGAATCCCGAGGTGATGACCGAGCCGCTGCCAGCCACCGAAACCGGCACGATTTCGTTGCGGGCACTCGAGTACGAGCGGTTCGATGGAATAGCCAAAGGGAAGAGCGTAATCGGGATCGGCCCCGGGCTCACGACGCAAACCGAAACCGTGCAATTTGTCCGCTCCGTGGTCGGAAAGTATGTGGATATCCCGATCGTGCTCGATGCAGACGGGTTAAATGCTTTCGCGGGGCGTGCCGAGGACTTAAGAGCCGCGCGCAAAATGTTGGCGCTGACCCCTCATCCGGGCGAAATGGCGCGGCTAATGGGACGCGAGACACGACACATTCAGTCGAGGCGGCTTGAAGTGGCACGAGAAGCTGCAGCAGGCTGGAATGCGTTTGTGATTTTGAAGGGTCACCAGACCGTTGTTGCAGCGCCCGACGGCGAGGCGTGGATCAATTCTACCGGCAATGCCGGCATGGCCACCGGTGGCACCGGGGACGTGCTGACTGGAATGCTGTCAGGCCTCATCGCTCAATATGGACCGCGTGTAGCGGTGCTTTGCTTCGGTGTGTATCTTCACGGGCTTGCGGGCGACATTGCCTATGCGGATTCGGGCGGAGCGCCGCTAATGGCCACGGATTTGATCCGCTCAATCCCGCGCGCCTATCAGAAGTTCTTTGCTGAGTGCGGCCGTGACTAGCCGAGAAATCGTTACGCACTCTTCGGAAGAGACCATCCAATTAGGCCGCAATCTCGGAGCGCAGCTCAAGCCTCCCGTCCTCGTCTTATTATCGGGTGAGCTCGGGGCCGGTAAGACGACCCTCACAAAAGGAATTGTGAGCGGAGCTGGAGCCGCGCGCGAGGACGAAGTTACGAGCCCAACTTTCACGCTCGTGCACAAATACGGAAATGGCTCGCGTGTTTATCATGTGGACCTCTATCGCATCGGCGATTCTCGCGATTTGGAAACGCTTGGCTTGGAGGATGTACTCTCCGAGCCCGGCGTGGTGCTTGTCGAGTGGCCGGAGAGGCTTACATTGCGAACGGATTGGCCGGTGATACGGATCAATCTCGAACACGTCGCGGAGGACACGCGAAGGATTAAAATTCGAGACGATGCTGGAATTCTCTCAGGGGCTGCAAGCCGACTATGAAGGCGGGTCGAGAGCCATGATTTGGAAGCCGGCGTCCACGTAAATCGTGTTGCCCGTCACTCCGCGTCCCAAGTCGCTCGCAAGGAATACGGCGGTATCAGCCACCTCGGCGATGTCGGTATTACGCCGCAGCGGGGCATGTTGCGCTACAAAGTCTAGGACCTTCGAAAAATCCTTGATACCGCGAGCGGAAATCGTCTTGATCGGACCGGCGGAAATCGCGTTGACGCGAATCTTGCTCTTGCCAAGCTCGCTAGCGAGATATTTCACCGATGCTTCCAGCGCGGCCTTGGCCACGCCCATAATGTTGTAATTTGTCACAACCCGCGTCGAGCCGAGATAAGTGAGCGTCATGATCGCGCCGCCGTCGGACATTAGCGGCACCAGCGCTTTGGAGACAGCCACGAGCGAAAACGCGCTCACCTCGAGCGCAAGCTGGAAGCCGGCCCGCGAGGTGTTGACGAACGGATTGCCCAGGTCTTCGTGGTTCGCGAAGGCCAGACAGTGGACGACAGCGTCGAGCCTGTGACCTTGTGCTTTCACCGCCGCGGCCAGGTTATCAATATCCGATTGCTGCTGGACATCGCAAGGGAAGAACGCTTTGGCGCCGAGTTCTTTGCCTAATTCCTCGACTGTCGGCTTTGCGCGATCGTTCTGATATGTGAGGAGCAAAGTTGCGCCCTCGCGGACGAATGCCTGCGCTATCGCATAGGCGATGCTCCACTTATTCCATACACCGAGAACGATCGCCGTCTTGCCTTCGAGTAGTTTCGACATGGGCGGATTTTACCCTGAATTTCAAAATTGAAGACAGACTTCTATCTTGCGCGGCGATTCATTTGAAAGTGGAATGCGGCTAGCGCAGTAAACGGGCAAGCGCACTCAGGAACCTCGTCAACTCCGGCCATAGCATCGCGAGCGCAATTAAAAATGCGGCAAGCTTCTTCGGCGTGAAGAAGGGAGTTGAGGCCGTAGGTGCATCCGGCTGATGGCGCCGGCAGAACCCATCCCTCGTCGCACGGCGATCGCAGCGCTGCCCGGCTGGCCCGAGGTAGAGGCAAGGGCCAAGATCGGTGGGCAAGGTACGGCTCGATACCGATGCATTCGAGGCCTGAGTTCGGGTCGAATTGTCCGAAGCGCCCTTAAGCCACACTACGCGTGACTGGCGCATGCCGTGGACGTTAACCGAGGGCCATTCCATTCCGTCGAGCGACGTGTCGTCCTCGTGATCCGACCCGGCATTAACCCTTACGCCTAGTCCCATTGCGTGGTCCCCCGCCGGTCCCTACAGTCAAAGTTTATCCGAATCAGGTGTCAGAAATGCCCGACACTCATATTCTGCCTTCACCCACCCATCCGGCTCGGATGAAGCTTGAGCCGTACTCCGCCGAAATCCGTCTTTCGAATCTCACGCTGGGTATTGACAACATTCATTATGACGTTTTCCTGAGTCCTCGATTTGTTGATTTTACCCGAAAATACCTGCTCGATCTCGTACGTCAGACGGTCAATATCAGCCTGGTCTACGGCAAAGACAAGAAGCGTGCTGGCCCCCCGGAACACGCGGCCTTTCGAAAACTCCTCACCGATATTCTGCAGGAATCGTTGACGCGAGCAAAATATCAGCAATCGATCGAAACGGATGTTCTGCACCAACTGGCGATTCTCAAGCACCTGACTGCTGAACTTTCGAGCCAATTCTCGAGCATCGTGGTGGAGTGCAAAGAATGGATTCGCGGGCGCGGCGAACTCTTCGAACACAGTGAGCCCGCGCACGTGATGCGGTCGAAAATCGCCGAAATCCAGGCGGATAAGAAGAATGTTTACCGCCAGGTGGGCGAAACGCTGCAACGAGTATGGCGTGAAGTGGAAGGGGGAATCATTTCTAAATCCCGGCGGGCGCTCTTTGGCGATGACTTCCGAGAAACCTACGATTTGCTCCAGAACCGATTTCTCTTTGTAGAAAACGGCAATGACGATCATCTTTTCCTGCAGCACTACGTCCTGCTTGGGAATTTCGTTAATGACCCGGACCGCTTTGATGTGTTCGATCATTTGCTGCTCGATTTTCTGCGTGATTTCGTTCTCGCTGATGGCGATTCCGAGGAGCTGAGCAAATCGCGGAAAGCCTACGAGCGATTGATGGAGCAGGCGCGGCAGCTCCGAACGGAGCTCGAGCGAATCGAAGAAGAACAGCGCGAACTCTCGTCGCGCGCAGGCGGTGGCGATGACGTGTTTCCGTGGCTTTTCAAGAAGAAAACCGGCTCATCGGCTGAAGCGCAGGCCGAGCTTGAAACGCTTCGGAAGAGGTTCTCTTCAGCCGAGCAGAATCTCGAAGAACTCGCTCCGCCTATTGATTCGGCCAAGCAGCGGCTGGATTTCCTCACAGAGGAATACAGGAATCGGCTAGGGGACTATTTAAATCAGCCCGAGAATTCTCGAAGGCTATTCGGCGCACATCGGCCGGCAGCTGACGATTCTAATGGAGAAGCGCCCCCCGAGGTTCGAGCGCAGCTTCGCGAGGAATGGACTCATCGGCTGGAAGAGCGCGATCTTCTGTTTCATGTTCTCGCGGGGTATGAGCTGCGAAAGATCTATGCCGAGTACTGTCCGCCCATTCACTTACAGCAACTGAAGAAAGCGATTGTGCACCGCGAAGAGCAAAAACGAATCGAGACGATTCTCGAGCAGTTTCCAGCGCGCAAGATCTCGATGAAGCGCCTAGATGAAGCCTCGCGAGCCATTCGCCGGCGCACCCACGAGGAAACGCTCGCGACATCTACCCAATTTGCTGAGGACCTGATGCGCCTGCGTCGCGACCGCCGCAATTACCAGCAAGTGGCTTCCTGGATGGAGCGTATCAATCTGGTGCGCTCCGAGCGCGCACGCGAGCTTTCGCGGGTAAACAAGAGCCTCTACGAATTCTTGCACCCGGATGAGGTGCGACCAGACGACGATCCGGTCAGCTCCCACGTGATCATCAAGGCCGATGTGCGGGGTTCCACGGGAATCACAAAGGATCTCCTTGCGCGAGGCATGAATCCAGCGTCGCATTTCAGCATGAACTTGCACGAACCCGTGAAGCGAATGCTGGAGCGCTATGGCGCGGCTAAGGTCTTCATCGAGGGCGATGCAATCATCCTCGCGATTTACGAAACGGAAGCCAAGCGAGCCACTCAGAGAGCAGTGGCGCGTGCGTGCGTGCTGGCGCGCGAGATTTTGGCGGTGACCCAGGCGTACAACCAGCGTGCGAAGACGACGAATTTGCCAGCGCTTGAGCTAGGGCTCGGCGTGGCATTTCAGGACTCGGCGCCGTCGCTCTGGATGGACGCCGATTCACGCGTGATGATTTCGCGGGCGCTCAATTTGTCGGACCGGCTTTCGAGCTGCTCGAAGATGGCGAAGCGTCTGTTCAAAGAGAATCCGTCGCCATTCAATGTCTTCTTGCTGCAAACGCTGATGGAAGACGCGGTCGAGGATGAAGGTGATGAGCTTGTCGTCCGTTACAACTCAAATGGAATCGAGCTTAATGAGGAAGGTTTTCAGAAAGTAGGCGCGGAAATCGCTCTCGCCCCGATGGGAGGTAATTTTCCGATGCCCTGGGGCAAAGAGCGCGTGCAACTCTATTTTGGCGAAGTTCCAATCGGCGACACATTCGAACCCATCATCATTCGCAAAGGCTTCGTGCGGCAGCTGCTGCCGGGCGGCAAGATCGGGGCGCAAGGCAACCGCACATACTTCGAAGTCTGCACTCATCCCAAGCTTCTGGAACTTGCCCGCAAGAAAGCGCCGACTATTCCTGCAAAAAGTTGAACGTGCGCGGCACCATCCCTATAATCGTCCGCGGAGGCGAAAGGGATCCGGTGATTCTCGTGGCCTTCAAAGCCATTGATCCTGTCCTTCGCGGCCAGGATGGTGGGTTCGACTCCCACACGCTTCCGCCAACTTGTTGCGTTGAAACGCTTTCCTCTTTTTATTTTGTTCCAATTGGTACATTTGTTCCAATTGAACCGCTGGCGAGCCGTTCCATCGCATCCCTTTGAGTTGCGGGGATGACATGGGCGTACACAGCTAGTGTTGTCCGAACATCCGCGTGTCGCATTTGCTGTTGCAACACAGGTAGAGGGACAGCACTCTCCGCAAGCTCAGTTGCCAAGCCGTGTCTAAATGCGTGAAGCCCGGTGTTGGCGGTGGGAATGCCAAGATTGCGAAGCACTGGCTTAAGGCCGTACTTCACCACATTGTCCCGCCACCGCGGTTTTGTACCCTTGCGATTTGGAAACAGTAGGCCACCCCCGTTGGCGGTCCAGTGGTTCTTCAGGTAGTTTCGCAACATTTCTTCCAGTGCGGACGGCATCGGAAGGGTTGCTGTTGAGTTGCGCGTTTTAGGTTGACGAATGATGCGAGTGTTGTCGTCTGAGGACTTTGAGACTCGAATTGTTCGCCTCGCAAAATCTAGGTCTGCCGTTCCGAGTGCTAGCAATTCACCAGCACGTAGGCCAGTAGCCCATGCGACGGCGAACATCGTTTTGTATGGTTCCTCGGACCCAGCGATGATTTGCGAAGCCTGTTCCCGAGTGAAGAATGAAGCCTGCGGCTCCATCGCGGACCCGCCTAGTTCCATATCGGAGAACGACACATTCGAGACGGTAGTTCCGCATCGCTTTGCATAGTCCAGAATCACAAAAATCGTTCCAAGGATGTTGATTACAGTTTTCCGGGAAAGCGACTTTCGTAGCTCTGTTGCAAACTGCTGAAGCGTTGAAACGCCGAGCAAATGCGGAGCCTCATCCTTGAAGCGGGGAAGTATATGCTTTCGGAGATAGCTCTCCCGTTGTCGAACTGTTGCCGGGGACAGATTAGGTGCGACCGCAGACAGCCAACTGGTTGTGATGTCGCCGAAGGATTGCCCCTTCATTGACGGCGCTACACTCCCACGTTTTCTGTTCACGTTCTCCATGATTCGAGTGTGCTCTCTGCGAGCCGCACGTTCGGACATGGTTTCTAGATTGCCGATACACACTCGTACTCGCTTGGATGTTTGAGACCCGTCCGGTCCTTGAACATCTTCGTAGTAGAGTGAATACATGTTTCCTTTCGGGTCCAATACAAAACACCCTTGTTGAAACCGACGCTTTGCCACGGGTCCTCTCTTTTCCGTGACGAGCGACGTTGCGGACGCGATACTAGCACGCGCGACTTCGATTTCGGGTTGTAGTTCGTCTGAATACACTTTGCGTCTCGCCTGTTGACCGCTGTTGATTTAGAGAACCTGTTATTGCTGCAAACTGCCATCGTCATTAACCGCTGCGTCAAAATGCCTCCGACCCGAGTTCGACTCGCTGCTGGGACCCTCTTGAGGTGGCTCATCTACGCTTCGTCTCGCTACCACCTGCAATGGGTTCCTAGATAACAACAGCATCCAGCTTTCGGTACAGGAGAGTGTTGGGCTGGCGAGTGGAATACCAGCCCCAACTCAACTCATATATACCTATGTAATATGTCCAAAGTTGGGGAACTCACCCTAACTTATTGGTGCTGCTGGTCTTGCCTCGCTTCCCCAAGTTATTTTGGACTTCTTCTTCAATTGTGAAACCCGCATCGCAGTGAAATCCACCGAAAGCCGACGCTTTTCCGGTTTCCGGCAATGTCGGGCCTTGCCGAAACTCAATTCGATAATCTTCAGCGGACTCGGCTCATCGTCTTCTTCAACCTCGTCGGCAGATTCCACGGCCTTGAGGTGTATGAGGACGTCGCACCAATCCACCAAGCTCGAATGCCCGCGAGGCTCCTCGATGGGGTCTCTCTCAATCGGTTTACCGTTTCGGTCCGTTCGAGACTTCGTGGTGCTGTGATGAACAACGATTGCAGCGCAACCGTACAAATCAATCAGGCGGTCCACATTGTTCAGCGCCTGCTTTATTGCAATCGAGTTTTCGTCGAGACTGTGTGTGCTTGAGAGAGGGTCGATGACGAGGACGTCCGGTCGAGTATTCGCAACGAGCCTTTCGAGCGCATCGAAGGAACCCTCACCCCTAGCCTCTCCGACTTGATTGTGAAGGCGGTATAAACTGGGATTCTTGGGGAAAAATAGGTTCGTCTGAAACTCTGGCGGAAACTGGTCGACGAGCGGCCTTAGACGTTTCTCGACTCTAATGGCGTCAGACAGTTCGTAATCGAGGTACGCGACTTCGGAAGGGCTGGAAATCGGTAATTTTGGCTCGCCGTAATTGCCGCCTTTGTGAGTATCTAAAATCCCGAAGAGCGGTTTCTTGCTCGTCAAGCATGCCGCTAGGATGAGGGTGAGTGTAGATTTCCCAGTACCACTCATACCTGTGATAAGCATTCGCCCACCTTTCGGCAGCAAATCCGGTCCAATCAAAAATCCGCGTCGTGCATAGGGTTTGCCGAGCAGCACTTTTACCGAGCTAAGAGCCGTTGCTCGTGCGATGCTCCTCGCCTCTAGAACAGCCTCCTCAGCGAAGTAATCCTCTGACGCTCGCTCTAGCGCCCACAGATGTTCCTCCTCCTGTGTCGACAGGAAGTCTGAGTCCTCGGTGTCGCTGTCATTCGCGCCGATTAGCTTCGCCATTAGAGGTGGTTCTGATGCAGCGGCGATTGCCGCTAGGGGCTGACCCGTGGATTCATCGTTCGCCGCGCCTCCAATTTCGCTAGTCCATGTTGTGTCTTCGGTGTTGCGCGATTCTGGTTTCATTTTTGACTCTCCTATTCGCTTGAAATTTCTTGGCTGTCGGTTCTAACAACACGTTAATCATGCCGTTGACACGAGAAAACGTCCGTAAGTAAACTAAGACATGGCTAATGTAACTAGACAGGTACAACCGTTGAAACAGTCGATTCGTCGAGTCCGGAACACCACTAAGAGCAATCTTGCGGCTGCAAATCTACCCGCTCGGCGTTATCCCGGCGAAACTGCCGGAAAATATTTGTCTGAAAGATTGAATCAGCTTTCTCCGACTTCCATTGACCGAATGGCACTGACGGCAGCTCTTATAGTTCTTAGAGAATATGAAAAAGCCGAGGCGAAGGGCGATACCACGGCATGCGAGCGACTTTTACGAAGAAGAGGGTTCCGCAATCCGAGGTTCTGGCTTAAACACCTGTATGCGACTGCGGGTGAACAATCGTCTGAGAAACGACGAGTCTTAGTTCATGGCATTCACGAAGACGGTCTTGTGATAGCGCCGTCCACGACCCGGGGCAAGGACGCATTTGCTCTGTTATCGCTGGAAGCGCAAGGCAAGCTGACCCGCGTCCTCATGTGCTACCAATGTAAACGCTTCTTCTATGCGCGATTTAAACATCAAGGATTTTGCTCTACGAAGTGCCAAGGGGACCATTATCACAGCCCGGAATGGCGCAGACAGAACCGGGAGCGCAATAAGCGCCACCAGAGAAAATATAGAGATAGGTACTTCGGGAAGAAGCGATTTGAGCCATTGGGGAAACCACAGAAACCGCCTAAGTGAATTATGGGAAGGACGGACCCATTTGAGGTGGGAATCCAATAACTCCTTTCTTTTCATCAAACCAGTCGAATGCAGCTAAACAACTTAGCTTCTGTAAGTTACGTGAGAAAGCGCACTTCGGGGACACCCGGCGGAGAGACGTTAAGTCGTTTAAAATTGCAACACAATTATTACTTAAGATGAAGATTATCCTAGACGCCACGGCTTTTCCGCCACAGACCATTTTTATTTTCACGTGTAACGCAACGGAAGGGCTAGAAGTTCGCTTTCTTTCTCGTACAAGGCAAATCGAGTTTTCTAGTTACGGTATGGCGAGCGAGGCAACACGATTGCTAGAGAGCATCTGGCAACGAGAGTCCAGCGGTGCATCCGCACCCAATTTCGCACGCATCGTGAAGGAATCCTCGAACAACATCCGAGGTGCGCTTATGACTCTTGAGACTGAATTACTTGCGAGTTGAGTGCGGGGACCCATTTTCTTGGGTGGAATGCCACCTAAAACAGAGGGTCTGTACGTCAATCAGCACACTGCTGCCATGGTCGATCAACACACTGCCGCCATGGTCGACGGCAACGGCTATGCCGCATTTGGTCACGGAACCATGGTAGCCGGCGTAATTCACCTCGCTGCTCCTACGGCGCAAATTCTACCGCTCAAGGCGTTTCATCCGGATGGCACCGGCAATCTCTCCGATATTCTCAGTGCCATCTATTTTGCGGTGCAGAACAATGCCAGCGTCATCAATATGAGTTTTGATTTGTCGGCGAGTTCCACTGAGCTCAACAATGCCATCAATTTCGCCGCCGGCAAAAATGTCATCCTCGTTGCTTCGTCCGGCAACGACGGACAGCAGGAAATCGTGTATCCGGCAGCGATGCGCGGAGTAATGGGTGTCGCTTCCACAAGTAATCAAGACCAGCGCTCGAGTTTTTCGAATTATGGAAACCAGATCGTATGGGTGGCCGCACCGGGTGAAGGTGTCATAACCACCTATCCCTTTGGAACCTACGCCGCCGGTTGGGGCACGTCGTTCAGTTCACCCTTTGTCGCAGGAACTGCATCACTGATTCTGGATATGCAGCCGAAGGACAATCCAACCACGGCTTCATGGGCACTTGCTCATGCAAAATGGGTTGGACCCAACATGGGTAACGGGCGCCTCGACGTATATGGGCTCTCAGCTTTCTGAACCCAATCCAGGGGCTGCTCCAATAGGTGCCCCTCGCTCCTGGATGCCCGCTACGAGCACATCTTCGCCACACCGACTGTTGCAGCCCCTCGGGCGGCAGAGCGTCTTGTCCGCGTCGCCCTCTTTGCCTCAGCTTCTAAAAATTAAATCGATCGAGGAGCAGTTCTCCGCGCTGAACTCTGCGGTGATCTGCGCCTTCAATCAGCTTTTGGATTTAAAAGACCTGAACACCGGCGTTCACAGCACGCGCCTTGCAGAGTGGGCCTTGCATGTGGCCGGAGAGCTTGGTCTCGACGAAGGTGCTCAAAAAGACGTTGAAATCGCCGCGCTTCTGCACGACATCGGAAAGGTCGGCATACCGGATGCCATCCTCAACAAACCGGCTCGCTTGACCGAAGAGGAATACGCGCTCATGAAGAAGCATCCCGAATACGGCTGGGCGGTTCTGCGCCAGATTCCGGGGATGGAGCGCGCTAGCTTGATCATACTTCACCATCATGAGAGCTTCGATGGTTCGGGATATCCGGGTAATCTCAAAGGTGAAGAAATTCCGATAGGGTCGCGCATCGTTTCAGTAATTGATGCTTTTGACGCGATGGTTTCCTGTCGCCCCTACCGAGAGGGGATGCCGTTTGAAGAAGCCGAGCGCAGGCTCCTGAAAGCAACGGGAACCCAATTCGATCCCTTGGTTATAAGCAGTTTCCTGCCCCACGCCAGAACGGAAATGTCAGCTGTGTTTGCCGCCGCCGGCACGTCGGTCTCAGCTGCTCTCTAATATCTTCCCAGTTAGGCTTGACCCTCTCCCAATCGTTAGTTTGTGAAATCAATTAAGACTGCGGCAGGGTCTTGCTCTGCATGATTTCCTTCAGTAATTCGAGCAATTTGTGAAACTCGGGTAAAGCGTCGTCATTGCCGGGAAGCAACTCAACCCCGAGTGAATCCGGACCCGAGTCTGTGATCTTCAGCTTTCCTTCGAGTTTCTTCCGTAACTCTGCAAGTCGAATGTGCTGTTCGATAGGAATCAGCATAAGTGCACAAGTCTAGCATGTTCACCGATACCGAAATGTTTGGTGTATCCGGCTGCGGTGGTGGAAAATCTAAAGATTATGGAATACAGACAGATGGGTTATTCGGGATTGAAAGTGCCGGTCTTAAGCTTTGGCACAGGTACGTTCGGCGGCGGGAATGATTTTTTCCGCGCGTGGGGAAATAGCGACATAGCTGAAGCCACCAGGCTCGTGGACATTTGCCTCGACGCCGGCGTGAATCTGTTCGACACAGCAGACGTGTATTCGCGAGGCATGGCGGAAGAAATTCTAGGCAAGGCAGTGGAAGGACGCCGCGACAAAGTGCTGATCTCCACCAAAGCCACATTTCGAATGGGCGACGGGCCGAATGATCTGGGTTCCTCGCGCCACCATTTGATTCGCTCCTGTGAAGCGAGCCTTCGCCGTCTGAGGACGGACTACATCGATATTTATCATCTGCACGGTTTCGACGCGGTCACCCCGATCGAAGAGACTCTGCAGACTCTCGATCAAATGGTCCGCACCGGGAAGGTGCGCTACATCGCCTGCTCCAATTTTTCCGGCTGGCACTTGATGAAGTCGCTGGCTATCTCGGAAAGATACGGTTGGGCACGATATGTAGCGCACCAGGCTTACTATTCGCTCATTGGCCGTGACTTCGAATGGGAGCTGATGCCTCTCGCCATCGATCAAAAAGTTGGAACCATCGTGTGGAGTCCGCTGGGATGGGGCCGCCTCACCGGCAAGATTCGCCGTGGCAATCAGCTTCCAAAGGAGAGCAGGCTTCACAAGACGGCCGAGTTCGGTCCACAAATGGAGGATGAGTATTTGTATCGCGTTGTTGATACGCTCGACGAAGTCGCGAAGGAAACGGGGAAGACCATTCCTGATATTGCGCTCAATTGGCTCTTGCAGCGACCTACCGTGGTAAGCGTCATCATTGGCGCGCGAAACGAGCAGCAGTTGCGGCAGAATCTGGGCGCGGCAGGCTGGAATCTCACGCTCGAGCAGGTAGCAAAACTCGATGCAGCAAGCGACGTGCGGCCGCCCTATCCTTACTGGCATCAGTGGCAGTTCACGGAGCGAAATCCTCTACCGGTGCCGCATCCGCTGCCGCCGACTCGCGAGCCGTAAGCACATCGCAGAATTTTTCGAGAGAAGCCGGCTAGAAAAGGAGGGAGCGTGATGGCGAAGCCCAAGATATTAGTTCTGACGGGAGACGCGGCGGAGTCGCTCGAAGTGATGTACCCCTACCAGCGATTGCTGGAGGAAGGCTACGAGGTTCACATCGCGGCGCCGGCGAAGAAGAAATTGCGTTTCGTGGTTCACGATTTCGAAACCGGATTCGATACGTACACCGAGAAGCCCGGCTATACGTGGGACGCCGATCTCGCCTTCAAAGACGTGAATCCGGCGGACTATGTGGCCCTGGTAATCCCGGGTGGACGAGCTCCCGAACACATTCGCAACCATGATGACTTTCGCAAGATCGTGCGCCATTTTTTCGAGCAGAAAAAGCCGGTCGCGCAACTTTGTCACGCGCCGCTTGCGCTTATTGCAGCAGGTGTCTTAAAAGGACGAAAGACTGCCGCATACCCGGCTCTGGAGCCGGACATTCAGGCCGCCGGCGCCGAATTTGTGAATTCAGAGGCCGTGGTGGATGGCGTGATGGTTTCCGCAAGAGCGTGGCCGGATCATCCAGCATTCATGCGCGAATTCATCAAAATCTTGCGGCAATCGGCACCGATTTCTCGTGACGCCACAGCCGGCCGCTGAATTGCGTAAGACGTCGGGGGATTGTCGGTTTTTATTAACTCCGCGAGCGAGCGATGCACTACGTGAATCGCGATCAAGCCTTAAATATGCATGCATTTGACAGAATCGTCCCGCGGCAAGTTCGCATCGCATAACAGTCAAGTCGAAAACACCGGAATTTTGCGGAGTCCTCTGGTTGACGTCGCCGTCTTGGATCTGAGTTAGTTAATTTCGGATAGAAGGGTGCCGCTGTTTTTGAGTAACATCTTACCCGGGCTTCTAAGGCGGCGTGTCGGCGAATCGAATGCGGTGTCGCGGACGGAGGGATCATGAGTAGCTCACTAGGACGCAGGTTCGTGATTGGCGGAGTGCTGCTCGTGGCTGTTGTGGCCGTGGCCGTTCTGGCCATGCGCCCAAAACATGGCGCAGGCGTCGCCCCGGGGTCGCCCGAAGTCGAGGTAATTCCAGTCGAACAAAAAGATGTTCCGATTTATCGTGAGTGGGTTGGCACGCTCGACGGGCTCGTAAATGCCGACGTCAGGGCGCAAGTGACGGGCTACCTGATGCGGCAGGGCTACCAGGAGGGAGCCTTCGTCAAGAAGGGCCAATTGCTCTTTGAGATTGACCCGCGGCCCTTTCAAGCAACGCTCGACCAAGCCGACGGACAGTTGGCGCAGGCTAAGGCTCAGCTCGCCAACGCCCAAGCTGTGCAAGGCAGAACTCACCTTGATGTGGAGCGGTACACGCCGCTCGCGCGAGAGCAAGCAGCGAGCCAGCAGGATCTCGACAATGCCGTTCAGAATGACTTGGCGGCCCAAGCCACGGTGGAAACGGCCAAAGCTCAAATCGAAACGTACCAAGCTGCGGTGGAGACGGCGCAGATTAATCTGAACTTTACCCGGTTGATTGCGCCCATCGACGGCGTTGCGGGCCAAGCGCTGTTACAGGTGGGCGCATTGGCCAGCCCAGCGAGCGGGCCAGTAACCACCGTTTCCACGCTAGACCCGATCAAGGTGTATTTCACGGTGAGTGAGCCGGAGTACCTGAATTTTCACAAGAGGTATCCTACAGAGAACACGTTGGAGGCGGCGCGGAAGAACTTGCATCTGCAATTGATCCTGGCCGATGGAACGACGTACCCGCAGGAGGGAACGTTCTATTTCACGGACAGGCAGGTGGATCCGACGACTGGCGCGATTCGTATCGCCGCCCTGTTTCCGAATCCGGGAAACATCCTGAGGCCGGGGGGGTATGGGCGCGTGCGTGCGACGGTGAGGGTGCAGAGCGATGCGCTGCTGGTACCGCAGCGCGCCGTCTCCGAGTTGCAAGGCGGCTACCAAGTGGCGGTGGTGGACGCGGAAAGCAAAGTGAACATCCGGGCGATCCAGGTGGGGCCGCAAGTCGGCAACCAATGGATTGTGCTGAGCGGACTGAAATCCGGCGAACGCGTTATTGCCGAGGGGGTCCAAAAGGTTCGCCCGGGTATGCAGGTAAACCCCAAGGCGTTCGCCGAAGGGGCGAAGGGGAACTAGCCCATGTCAAAATTCTTCATTAATCGCCCCATTGTCGCGATAGTGATCGCGATCCTGATGGTGCTTGTCGGCGCGATCACCATCCTGAGACTGCCCGTCGCACAGTTCCCCGCCATCGCTCCCCCGGAAATTCAAGTTCTGGCCACGTATGTCGGCGCGGACGCACAAACGTTGGAGCAAGCGGTGGCCACTCCCATCGAGCAGCAGATGAGCGGCGTGGACAACATGAACTACATGTACTCGCTCAATGCCACCGCGAACTCGACCACCACCCTGATCGTGAACTTCGACCTGAAAACAGATCCGAACACCGATTTCATTCTCACGCAATCTCGCGAGACCCAGGCAGCCTCACAACTTCCGGTGGACGTCACCAACTACGGAATTACCGTGCGCAAGTCGGTATCTGCCCCACTCATGCTTTTTCCACTTTACTCTCCGCATGGAACCTACGATGCCACGTTCCTGGGGAACTATGCCTACATCAATCTTGTCGACCCGCTCCTCCGCGCGCCGGGCATCGGCAACGTTCAGGTATTTGGTACCGGCCAGTACGCGATGCGAATGTGGGTGAAGCCCGACACGTTGGCAAAGCTCGGAATCACCGTCACGGATATCATCAGCGCCATTCAGGCCCAGAACACGATCAATCCCGCCGGCAGAGCGGGTGCCGAACCCGCCCCCCCGGGCCAGGAATTTACTTACACCGTCCTCGCCCAAGGCCGACTCATCTCACCTGAACAATTCGGAGAGATTGTGGTGCGCGAAACGCCCGACGGCGGCATCGTTCGTGTGCGCGACGTGGCCCGCATCGAACTGGGGGCCCAGGACTACAGTTGGAAAGGCCGCTTCAACGGCAAACCGAGCGCGATAGTTTCTGTCTACCAATTGCCCGGTTCCAACGCTGTGGACGCCGCTGCGGGTGTCAGAAAGCTGATGGCGGAGGCGAAGCAGCGCTTTCCGCAAGACATGGACTATGCCATCGGGCTCGACACCACTCGCGCTGTCTCGGAAGGAATCAAGGAAATTATTGAGACCCTGTTGATCGCCCTGGCACTGGTGATCTTCGTCGTCTACGTTTTCCTTCAGGGCTGGCGCGCCACCTTGATTCCGCTGTTAGCCGTGCCCGTTTCGCTGGTGGGCACCTTTGCCCTTTTCCCCCTCTTCGGGTTTTCCGTCAACACCCTTTCTCTGTTTGGTCTGGTGCTCGCCATCGGTCTCGTGGTGGACGACGCCATCGTGGTCGTCGAGGGCGTCGAGCGCCACATCGAGGAAGGGATGACTCCCAAGAACGCGGCGCTGAAAGCCATGGAGGAACTCTCCGGTCCCGTGGTGGCGATTGCCATGGTTCTCTCCGCGGTGTTTGTACCGACAGCATTTATCCCCGGCATCACCGGAAGGCTCTATCAGCAGTTTGCCCTCACCATTGCCATTTCGGTGGTGCTCTCCGCTTTCAATGCGCTCACACTGAGCCCCGCGCTTGCCGCGCTACTGCTCCGGCCGAAGGAGAAGAGCCACGGGCTGCTCAGCAAATTCTTTGACTGGTTCAATCGCATGTTCGGGCGCGCCACCGAGATATACGTCAAAATCTGTGCCGGGGTCCTTCGCAAAGGCGCGCTGGCTTTGTTTGTAATTGCGGCTTTCGCCGTAATCGCAGTTTTCTTTGGCATGCGTCTGCCCTCGAGCTTCCTGCCCGATGAAGACCAGGGCTATGCCTTCATCAACATGCAGCTTCCGAATGCGGCTTCGCTGGAACGCACGAGCGCGGTGGCGGCTCAAGTTGAGCAGATCCTCGCCAAAACGCCCGGCGTCCAATACACGACAAGCGTCATCGGCTTCAGCCTGCTCAGTTACGTGCGCACCAGCTACAACGCCTTCTTTTTTGTCACCCTCAAGCCCTGGGGCGAGCGCAAATCCCGAGCCGAGCAATATCAAGCCATCAAGGCTCACTTGAATCGGGCATTAAGCCAGCTGCCTGGCGCCTTTGTGTTCAGCTTTTCGCCGCCGGCCATCCCCGGCGTGGGCACTTCCGGAGGTTTCACTTTTATTCTTGAGGACCGGTCTGGTGGCGATGTTCAGTTCCTGGCGAAAAATCTGGCCACTTTCCTCGATGCCGCGCGCAAGCGCCCGGAAATCACCGGCTTGAGCACCACCTTTCTCCCCAGCGTGCCCCAGAAATTTGTCCAGGTGGACCGCGACAAAGTGCTCAAGCAAGGCGTGGCTCTCACCGACGTTTACAAAACAATCCAGGCCTTCATGGGCGGCTATTTCATCAACTATTTCAACCGCTTCGGGCGCCAGTGGCAGGTGTACATCGAGGCCGAAGCCGAGGACCGCGCCACGGCGGAAAACGTCGGGCAATTCTACGTTCGCAACAGCAAAGGGGAGAATGTCCCTTTGTCCACGCTCACCACCATCAAGTCAGGCGTCGGCCCGGAATTTACGATGCGTTTCGACGAGTATCGTTCCGCCCAAATCAACGGCAGCGCTGCGCCCGGCTATAGCGCGGATCAGGCCACGGCAGCCCTTGAGGAGGTCTTTAAACAGACCATGCCGCGAGAAATGGGTTTCGACTACTCGGGCATGTCGTTTCAGGAACAAAAAGCGCGGCAAGGAGTCCCCGCATCGGCGATCTTCGCACTCTCCTTGTTGTTCGTTTTCCTGATCCTGGCTGCGCTGTACGAGAGCTGGTCGTTGCCATTCAGCGTGCTCCTGGGAACCTCGGGGGCGATATGCGGGGCGTTCAGCGTCTTGTGGCTGCGCCGTATGGTGCTCAATGCCATCTATCCGGCGTACATGGTGCAAATCGAAAACGATGTCTACTCGCAAATCGGCTTGGTGATGCTGATTGGTCTGGCGGCGAAAAACGCGATCCTGATCGTCGAATTTGCCAAAGGAGAGGTCGAAATGGGGAAACCTCTCACGGATGCGGTGCTCGAAGGAGCCAGGCTTCGCCTGCGTCCCGTTATGATGACTTCGTTTGCTTTCATTCTCGGTTGCGTCCCGCTGTGGACGGCCTCGGGCGCCGGTTCAGTGGCACGCCAAATCATGGGCACCACCGTAATCGGCGGCATGCTGTTAGCGAGTTCCGTTGATATCCTCCTCGTTCCAGCGCTCTTCACTCTCGTGGAGAGGTGGTTCGGCGCCGTGCCCGTTGCCGGAGCGTTGCCAGCCAGCCCGCCCCCGGCCCCCGGAGACTGAGATGGGCGACATCTTAATTGACGAAATGCGGAGCCAGCTATGAAGAAGCCGCAGCGATGGATCTTCCCAATCTTGGCAGCAAGTCTCGTCGCGGGATGCAAAGTGGGTCCGAACTACCATCGGCCCGACATTCAAACTCCCGCCGCGTACCGCGACTTGAATGAGAACCCGCAGGCCCAGGCGAAAGCAGCATCCTACGCGGACCTTCCCTGGTGGGAGGTTTTCCAGGATGCGCAATTACATGAACTGATCCGTACAGCCCTGAAGCAAAACTACGATTTGCAGACTGCCACCGAGCGTATCAATGCAGCGCGCGCTCAACTGACGGTAACGCGCTCGAGTCTATTCCCACAAGTCTCAGGCAACGGAAATTTCAGCGGTGGGAAAGAAAACAACTTCCAGACCAAGTTCAATTTTCTCACTCTGACTGGCGACGCTGCGTTTCAGTTGGACTTGTTCGGAAAGCTGCGCCGCGCTACGGAGGCAGCCCGGGCGCAGCTCCTGGCTACGGAGGATGCGCGGCAGACGGTTATCCTGACGCTGGTAAGCGACGTGGCCAGTGACTATTTTGAGCTCCTGCAACTTGACCTTCAGCTCGGAATAACAAAAGAAACTGTCGATACGCAAATAGACTCGGTGAAGCTTACGAATTTTCGCATGGAGCACGGCGTCGCTACAAAGCTTGACGTCTTGCAGGCTCAGCAAGTTCTCGATTCGGCCAATGCAACTATCCCGGACCTCGAGCGGCAGATCGCGCAGGAAGAAAATGCCATCAGCATTCTCCTTGGCAACTACCCGCAAGCCGTGCCACGCGGATTACCGCTTGTTCAAGAACCACTTCCTCCCGAGGTGCCGGCGGGCCTGCCTTCTTCGCTCCTCGAGCGGCGGCCCGATATTCGCGAGGCCGAGCACACCTTGGTCGCTGCCAACGCCGAGATCGGCGTGGCCAAGGCCCAGTTCTTTCCGCAAATCTCCTTGACCGGCTCGGGCGGCGGCTCCTTCGGACGAAGCAGCGCTTTTAGCTCGATGATGAGCTCACAGCTGGGGATTTGGGCCTACGGCGCCCAAGTAACCCAACCGGTTTTTACGGGAGGCGCTCTCAGCGGGAACCTACGGCTGGCCAAGTCGCAATACCAGCAGGCACTGATTGCGTACAAGCAATCGATTCAGCAGGCATTCGGAGACGTATCCGACGCGTTGATCGGCTATCAGAAACTGCATCAGGTCCGTCTGCGCCAGCAGGATACCGTGGCGGATTTGGCGGAGTCCGTCCGCTTATCCCTTCTGCGCTACAAGGGCGGCACCACCACTTATCTTGAAGTGCTCGATGGCCAGCGCTCGCTCTTTTCCGCGGAGTTGACGCTCGCGCAGGCGCGCGGCTCCGAGTATCAGAGCCTCGTGCAACTCTACAAGTCGCTCGGCGGAGGCTGGCAGCAATAGTCGCGATTTGTAAGAGCGATCTACTCTGGTCGAGTTATCTGCCGGCTGCAGATTGCTTGCAGCGCAACTGCTGTTAGTAGCATGACGGCTGGATCAACCGGAAGGCGATAACGCGGAACGACCAGCGTGAGGTAATACGCCCACGGAAAGACCAGCGGAAATACCGCGATAGGGAATAGATACGCGCTCCGCTGTTTCCATAGAACCACGATTCCAGCCGCCGTCCCAATCGCCACAACAAAATTGAAAAGCAGTACACCACGAAACCACAATCCCGGTGTGCGAACGAAATCTTGCAGCGGCGTTGGCGTCCCTCCCGACCAGGTAGCGATAAAGCGGCTCGCGAACTGCCGGACGTCGCGTCCCGGATGCGCCAATATGAATCCAATCGCTTCGCTTTGCTTTTCCCGCATGTACTCGATTTCGCCCATCCGGATGTACCGCGCACGCTCCGCGGAGTTGAAAATCGGATGCAGTTCTTCTTTCCATACCTCCTGCGGATTCTCATTGTTTCCAATCCACATCTGAAGTCCGAGCGTCGATCGCAGCGGCACGATCCGATGAAACACGTGATAGTTTCGAATTGTCCACGGCACGCAACAAAGCAATGCAACTCCGAGGGCGAGAGCAGGTTTCGCAAGAGTGGTCTTAGCGACTCCGGCTGAGTCGTGAAAGCTGAGAGAAATCTTCCGGCGGCGATAAGCCAGCCAACCCAGCAGCAGCGGAAGCAAGGAAATCAGCGTAACGTTGGTCAGAAGCGTCACACCCCAGAGCAATCCATACCCAACCCATTCGCGCCATCGCTCCGATTTCTCTATCGCAAGGGTCGCCCAAAGAATGATCGCCGCCAGCAATGCCGCTAGCGACGCCTCCCACATGCTCTCAAACGCATTTAGGATCGTATTTGGAAAGAAAGCCCAAAGCCATGCAGCCAAAGCAGCTACATTAAGACCGCCGATACGTTTGCCTGCAAAATAGATGGGTACGCAGGTAAACCCGGAGCACAAGATATTCTGCGCCAGGGCTGCCAGAAACGAGTCATAAGTCCGCACGCCGAAAATGCGAAAAATCTCCGCCAAGAGCCACGGATACGCAGGTGGCATCCACGCCGTTGGTCCGGTCTCGATTCGAAAAGGAGAACTAAACCCGTGTCCGCTCGCGAGCGACGCAGCAATGTTGCCGGATTCCTGCAAGAAGGGAAGTACAGCCAGAGCCTGTCGCGAATTCTGCCCAACGTAATCCCACGCAAAGCCAACTCGCAGAAGCAGCGCGACCAGAACGATCAGCGGCAGCGAAGTTGCTGTTCTTCGGAGTAAGCCGTGGCGCTTAACCACGTTCGCGTCTGCGCTCTTCGCAGGCTTGCCGACGTTACGACCCGATCCTTTGGCCCCGCGCTTCATTCAAATCGAATCAAAACAATTTCGGCATTCGTTCCGACGCGCATGGGTGGTCCCCACGTCCCCGCCCCATAAGTCGTGTAAACCTGCAAGGTGCCCAGGCGGCTCAGGCCGTAAGCAAACTGTCCGTAAATTCTTTTCACGAACAAATTAAACGGAAAGAATTGCCCGCCATGCGTATGCCCCGAAAGCTGCAGCGAAATCCCTTCTGACGCAGAAACCGCCACGTGATCCGGGGCATGAGTAAGCAAAATGCTCGGACGGCTGCGATCAATCCCGATCGCCTGCAGCACCGACCGAAAATGTTCGGCATGAGTCGCATCGTGATAACGCACTCCCACGAGTTGCAGTCCATCGATCTCGACCTTATCTCGATTGAGCACTCGAATCCCGGCTCCGGCTACAGCATTGAGATATCGAGTCGAATCGCTGAATCCCTCATGATTACCCAGTACAAAATATTGTCCGAGCGGCACGGAAAGCGTGGACCATGGCGCCGCGAGACCGTTGTAATCTGCGGCAGTCCCGTCGTACAAATCGCCAGTGATGAAAACAATGTCACTCTTGAGTCGCCCCACCTTCGCCACCAGCCTGCGAACGGATCCAAGGTTTCGGACGTGCCCGAGATGAGCATCGCTAACCAGCGTCGCGGTCCGGCCACGCCACGCCTCGGGAAGATTCCCGAGCGTCACCGTGATCCGTTTTACGCGAATTGCAGCAGCATTGATAATTCCGTAGGCGCTGATCAGCAAAGCCGCCGCTAGAGAGACGATTGCCCACTCGTGCCGGTTTGGATGCAAGCCCACAATCGACGCCACGCCGTAAGCCACCCACGACGCACAGCTAGCGAAGAACAGAAAGCTAAATATCCCAAGCCAAGCCGCCGCCAAAGTGTAATAGATCCGAACTGCCACATTGAAATAGCGGAAAGCAAGCAGCGAAGCCGTAACGAATGTCACCGAAAGTATTGCAAGCGCGATACGAAGGTAGAGGAGCGCCGAGCCCGACTGCACCGGCCAAAAGTAAGCAATCGTTTCGTAAAGGGATGCGTGTCCCGCGAAGAGAATCAGTTGAATGACGGTAACGAAAAACGCCAGGCGGCGGCGCACTCAGCGAAATCCCGTTTCCGGTTCATTGTTCATCCTATCCATGGTAGGGGCTTGGTGCGAAATTGCAAGTAGGCGAGGGCATGCGCTGCAGGGTGGCATTCACGCCGTTTGCGCTCGCGGTTTTATCGTGCACGTGAGCAAACTGCGACTCTATCTCTTAGGTCAGTCGCAGCTCAAAGTAGAGTGTTCCAGCCCTGGCGCCGGAATAGTAGGCAGGAATTTCGTGGAATCCGAGCTCCTTATAAAGCCGCACCGCGTCACCCATCTTCTCGGCAACTGTGTCAAGCCGCATAGCCGAGTAGCCCATTTCGCGCGCTTCGCCGACAAGCGTTTCCGCCATCTTGCGACCAAGCCCGCAGCCCCGAAACTCAGGTTTGACAAAAAGACGCTTCATCTCACACACCGACGGCTCAAGCTGCCGGATCGCTCCACAACCCGCCGGTGCTTCGTCAACGCGCGCTAAAAGAAGTCGGCCAGCCAGGCCCGGCGTACTTGCCGGGCAGCGATGCGAGTTCTTGGCCGAAATTCTGATAAGCCAGCGAAAAGCCGATCCACGCCGCATATTCGATGAAAAGTTCGCGGACTGCGATAATATCGGCGGGCGCTTGGGCTTCCGTGAGCGTGACTTTGCCGGCAGTGTTCATAGCACTGCACTTCAACTTACAATGCCAGCAAAGAAGTGGAAACTCCCGGCAAAACCGGTGAGGATTCCATTTTGGACGGGAGAGGGAAGAGCGCAACACCGTGCCATCGAAAAAGAAGAAGTCAAAATTCAAAGTAGGAACTGAAGCCCGACGGCGCGCCCGCCTCGGTATCGGCCCGCCCCCTCCCGAACGCACAATCACGGAAAAGCGTTTGAAGAAGCCCAAGCACAAGAAAAAGTTAGAGGCCTTAGTCGCCGACGAATGAGACTTTCGATAGCGTCGGCTTCAGTTTACCCTGAGGTGCGAAGGGCCCGCGGCCAGCGGCTGCTTGCAGGGAAAGGTTCACACGGAACCTAGTTGCGCGACCCTCAACCAGGCTTATGGTCGGGAACCACTTCGCCGGGCCTGAAAAGTGGAGCAACGGGCCGCTTCGTCGCAAGCGCCGCTTCCTTGGCCATGTTCTCGAGATCGCGTTTTGAGAATCCTACCGACCGCTCCAGAATTTTGCCATCCTGCGAAATTAAAAACACGCTGGGCACATTGGTGATGCCATATTCATTGGAAGCGGCAAAAGTATTCTCGTCATCAATCAAAAGGGGAAACTTTACTCCAAATTCCTGCGCAAACTCCCGCGTGTCTCCACTATTGTTCTGCGATATCCCCAGAAATGTGAAGGCATCATTACCGTAGGTCTCATACATCCGCTCGAGGAAGGGAAACGTAAACTGGCACGTCGGACAGCTCACCTTAAAGAACGCGGCGAGCACCGGTCCTTTCTTGAGCGCTTCTTCGAGCAGAAAGCTCTGGCTGTTCGTATCTTTTAGCGAAATCGGCGGCGCCGACTCGCCCGCTGGCAGCGTGCTCAGGCGCTTGCCGCAGAAGATTCCTCGCACTGCGTTCTTTAGGCTCATTCTAAAATTCTAACCTTCCTCAGTTGGATGATTGCCGCAGCGTAAGGATTCTGAAGCGAAAATGTCACTGACAGTAGTTTGATGCGTGTCGAAGCAAGATGGATTTCCGCGCGCGCGTGTCAGCACTAGTGGATGTTGCGGGTTTTTCGTCCAACGTAATCCATCAGCAGGTACTGCCCAAGCGTGTAGGGAGTGGTGAAATAGGCTTTCCCGCGGCAAAGCTCCGTCACTTTTTGCACGAAATGCACCAGGCTGTAATCGCTCGCAAGCATGAACGTATTGATCAGTATTCCCGCACGCTTGCACTTCGCAACTTCCTCGAGCGTTTGCGTCACCACCAGCGGATCGAGACCAAATGCATTCTTGTAAATGCGCCCATCCTCGAGCGTCAGAGCCGACGGCTTGCCATCCGTGATCATCACAATCTGCCGCATGTCTTTCTTTTGCCGCGCCAGAATCCGCTGCGCCAGCCGAAGCCCTTCGCGCGTATTGGTGTAATAGGGCCCCACTTGGACGCGAGCCAATTTACCCAGCGGAATTTCCTCGGCGCTGTCATGAAACAGCACGCAGTGCAGCGAATCGCCAGGATATTGCGTGCGGATCAGGTGCGAGAGCGCCAGCGCCACCCGCTTCGCAGGCGTAAACCGATCCTCGCCATACAAAATCATGCTGTGGCTGCAATCAAGCATCAGCACCGTCGCGCAGGAACTCTGGTACTCGCACTGGTGCACCATCAAATCCGGGTACTCCAGCTCGATCGGAATCCCCGCGCCATTGCGTTGCACCGCATTGAAAAGCGTCCCGCTGATATCCATGTTCAGCGTGTCACCAAATTCATAGTTCTTCGACGTGCCACCGGATTCGACGCCCGTCGCAAGATCCCGTGTGTCGTGTCGCCCAAAGCTGCTCTTGCCCAACGATGCCAGCAGATCCTTAAGCGTCTTGAAGCCCAGAAAATCCAGCGCCTTGTCCGTAATTTCGAAACGCGCCTCCACATTCTTCCCATCGCCGCTGCCAACCTGCCCGCCCGGCGTCTCCGAAGGAGGATGCGTCACGTGCGCCGACTGCTGCTGTTGTTCCGAAATGTATCCTTCCTGCTCCATGCGCCGGATAATTTGATTCACCAGATCGCTCAATTCCTGATTCTGCGAAAGGTCAGGATTTTCGAGCAGCTTCTCCATCATCTCGGGAGGAATCAGGTCGCCCTCTTCCAGCGCCCGCAGAATCGCCTCGCGCAGCGCTTCCATGTGCTGCTCGCGTGATTTCTGCATATCCAGCTCGTAAATGCCATATTGCGAATCAAAACCGCTCTGCAAAAAGAAATCCGAGAGCCGGTTCATCAGCTCCTGCAGGTCGATATCGTCGGCCGCTTCTGGTGCGTAGCGTGAATAGCGGATGTATTTCATTTTTCCTATGCGGCTCGCAACGTCAGTTGAACTGCCGCCGCGGCGATCTTCCGCCCGACCCTTCGCGCGGATCTCGCGGCTCAGGCGTCTTGCGTGGTTCAGCGAAATAACCGCGTTCTTCGCTCCGATTGATCCGCTTGTGCGACCACAGCCCTTCCAGTATGAATTCCGCCGCGCTGGTCACAGCGGCAGGCTCGTCCTTTGGCCCAACTCCCAAAATCTCCACATGCTCAAGCACGCCCGGAATCTTCTTCAGTTGCGCGAGGAGCTCCTGGCTCGAAGCCTGCGCCGGAACCTTCAGCTCCCCACCAAGCTCAAACCACTGCACCGCCGGCTGAAAATTCACCTCAGAGAAATAGCGCGTAAATGTTTTCCCCACCGCCGCGCGAATCAGCTCGCGTGCGATATTATCCGCCCCGCGTAATTCGCCCTCATACTCAAGCTCGAACTTTCCAGTCATAGCCGGAATCGCAGCGTACACATCGGACACCCTGGCTACCGCACTCGCATCCCGAGTGCGCACCGCGCGCTGCTCGGCGCTGCTAAGCACATTTTCCAGAGAACTAATCGGTAGCCTCTGGCTCACGCCTGAACGCCGATCCACGCGCTTATCGTCACGGGCTTGAAACGCAACCTCCTCCACCACTTCGCGAATATACTGCGGAATCTCCACACGCCGCGTGCCATCGCGCTCCGTCCACGATTCCTGCGACGTGATGGACATGCCTTCCGCGATCGTCGCCGGATAATGCGTCCGAATTTCGGAACCAATGCGGTCCTTCAGCGGAGTAATAATCTTCCCGCGAGCCGTGTAATCCTCGGGATTCGCCGTGAAGACCAGCAGCACATCCAGCGCCATCCGCACGGGGTAACCCTTAATCTGTACATCCCCTTCCTGCATAATATTGAACAGACCCACCTGAATTTTCCCAGCCAGGTCAGGCAGCTCATTAATTGCAAAAATTCCGCGATTCGCGCGCGGCAAAAGGCCGTAGTGAATCGTCAACTCGTCCCCCAGATTTTTTCCGCCGCGCGCCGCCTTGATGGGATCCACATCGCCAATCATGTCGGCAATCGTCACGTCCGGCGTGGCCAGCTTCTCCACGTAGCGGTGATCCCGCGAGAGCCATGCAATCGGCGTCGCGTCGCCTTCGGTGGCAATCCGTTCCCGGCAAGCGCGGCAAATCGGACGATACGGGTTGTCATTGATTTCGCATCCAGCCACCACGGGCACCTGCGCATCCATAAATCCCACGAGCCCGCGCAAGATCCGCGATTTCGCCTGTCCCCGCAGTCCCAGCAGTATGAAATGGTGCCGCGAAAGAATTGCATTGATGATCTGCGGAATTACAGTGTCGTCGTAGCCGTGCACGCCCGGGAACAGCGTCTCACCCTTCTCCATCCGGCACAGAAGGTTCTCGCGCAATTCCTGCCGCAACGATCGATTGGCGAGGCGCTGCTCGGACCAGTTGCTGCTGCTGCGAAGCTCACCAAGAGTTTTCGGCTGCGAAGTCATGAGGGCCCCGATTCTTGCTTAAATATGCTTCTTCTCACTAGAGATGCTGTCCAGCTGATGAAGGTCGCGCAAAAATCATTATAGAGGAACGGAACCGTCACCGACACCTCATAAGATTGGAGTCAGTTTGGCCCGTGGCCGTTGCCTGCGGCGCGTTTTCGGACGGATTGGCGCTCTTCGAGCTTGGGAAGGAACTCCTCGAGCCATTTCTCGAGAAAATCGCAGCGCTCATTCTCGCACCGCATCTGCAGCAGCGCCTGCTTTTGCTCCAGTTCAATGGGGAGTCGCGCAGCCATTCGGTAGGCCAGCGAAAACTCGCGTTCCTCGGACGAATCCACCCATGCCTGGCCGTAGAGCAGGACGTGGCACTCCTGCAGGAGCTGCACGATACGCGCTTTCTTCTGCGCGTCTTCACGCGCGAGCTCTTCCGAAAGGTATTCCACCACTCCTTCGTGGTAGGCTTCGTCCTGCAGCAACTGAAGCAGCCGAAATGGTGCGCGCCCGCGAGTGAGAATATCCATGCGTCCATCCGGGTACTGCTTCATCTTCTGAACGATTTCAGCCGTGCAGCCAATCGCCGCCACATTCTGCCCCGTGGCGTAAATCATCCCGAACTCGATCTTCTGCACGATGCAGCGCCCAATCATCTTCTTGTATCGTGGCTCAAAAATATGCAGGGGAAGGGCAGCGCCAGGCAGCAGCACCACATCAAGCGGGAAAAGCGGAATCCGAGTAGGTCTCATAAAGCCCCGAGGTCAATAACGAAATTAGCTTAACGCAGAAGTGTTAATGCTGCTTGCATTTCATCGCGGGCATGCATATCCCCCGCGCGCTGGGCTACAACGACGCCGTCCGAAAGCATCTTGCGCGCCTCGTCCAAACGCCCCATGCGCGAAAGCAGCTGCCCATATTGAAAGTAGCCGGCCACATAACCAGGATTCATCTCGAGCAGCTTCTGAAAATGCTGAGTAGCAGCCGAATCGTCGCCGAGCTTCACGCATTCAAGCGCCAGCCCATAACGTGCAAACGCATCCGCAGGTTTATCAGCCACAAACTGTTCAAGCGCCTCGCGCCGCGACTTCTGTGCTTGGGTCATGGTTTGAAAGAACGTATTATAACGGGCGCTGCGCTGTGAGCCAAGCGCCGCGAATGGAACCTCCGAATGAGATTTCGCGATGCCTAACCCGTCGAAGAAGCGGCCCGCTGATAGGCAAGAGATTGACTCCAAGACCGGCTTGCCCGGAAAACCAGTAAGCGCGTCGTGTTCGGAAATCGTCGAAGCGGTGCTGCCCAATGACGCCAATCCACTCGGCAAAATGTTGGGCGGCCGGGTGATGCACTTGATCGACATCGCCGGAGCCCTTGCCGCCACTCGCCATTCCAATAGCCACGTCGTCACCGCGTCCGTTGATTACATGGATTTTCGTTTCCCCATCGACGTCGGCGAATGGATCGTCCTGAAGTCCAGCGTAAATCGCGTGTTTCGAACCTCGATGGAAGTTGGCGTGAAGGTTTTCGCAGAGAATGTTCTCACCGGCAAGCAAAAACACACCAGCAGCGCCTACGTCACCTTCGTCGCCATCGACCATAACCGGCAGCCGAAGCCAGTCCCGCCTCTGATCCTCGAAACAGTCGGCGACCAGCGCAGATATGACGAAGCAGGCGAACGCCGCCGCATGCGCCTGGTTTTGCGGAACAAAGAGCGTTCAAAGAGTTAGCTTCGGATACCGCTATTGCAGGTAGCGTTGAATCGCGAGCGCGGTCTGGTTTGCAGTCTCTACGCATTTCCCGAGCGAAGGGCCTTCGAGGTAATTCCCGCAGAAGAAGAGCCCGGGATTCGCCCGCTCGCCGTCGCGAATCGCTTCCACCACGTGCCCGTGCCCCAGGTTGTACTGCGGCAGCGCCTTCGGATATTTCCACACGGCTGACGCAACGGGCGACCCGCTAATCTGCAGAATCCGCGCGTTCTCATCCTGCACAATCGCCGCAATCTCATCCTCAGAACGATCCACAACCTTCGGATCGGTCGCGCCCCCAATAAAACTCGTAATCGCGACTGATCCCGCCGGCGCCCGCCCCGCAAATAACGACGAATTCCACACCGTGCCCAGCGTCCGCACCTTCTCGCTGCGCGGCACCAGGAATCCGAATCCGTCGAGTTTTTCCGCAATCTGCCGGTCATAGTATCCACAAGCCACAACGGCCACCGGCGCATACGCCACTCCCGAAAGCATATGCGCCAACGGGGAAGAAACCTGCGCAGCAATGTGCGCAGCCGTGTATGCCGGAGTGGCAACGACTACCGCCGCTGCTTCCAGCATTTCGTTTCGCTCACCATACTCAACGCAGACCTGGTAATTCGCTGCGCGCGCCACCGACGCAACCTTCGCCCCGAGCCGAACGCTGTTTCCAAGTTTCCCAGCAATCGCCCCCGCAAGCGAGCCAACTCCATCGCTGAACGAACAGAGTGGCGGAGGCCCGCTGGCCTTCTCCTTCTCCGAACGCGATTTCATCGCTCCGCGTAGCACGCTTCCATACTCCCGCTCCCATTCCTCCAGCGTCGGAAATGCCGCCTTAAGGCTAAGCTTCTCCGGATCACCTGCATACACGCCCGACACAAACGGCGCCACCAAATACTCGAGAATTTCATGCCCGAATTTCCGCCGCACAAAATCCGCCACCGATTCCTCTTTCGTCGGTGGCTTGGTGCGCTTAAATGGCTCAGACACAATCTTCGCCCGCGATTTCAATCCGAGCAGGGAACTGGCCATCAGCGCCAGTGGCGTCATGGGAATCTTCTGCAGTTTGCCGTGAAGATAAATAAATCGCGGCGCTTTCGGATCGGCGCGCTGCAATTCGCCTTCGATTCCAACTTCGCGGATCAGTTCGAGGAGTGGTTCAGTACCCTGAAAACTCTGCGGCCCGGATTCAAAAAGAAAACCGTCCTTCCGCACGCTGCCGACAAGCCCTCCCGCGCGCCCAGAAGCTTCCAGAAGAATTACAGGCAGCCCAAGTCGTTTCAGCCGATAAGCGCAGGAAAGGCCGGAAATCCCCGCGCCAATCACAATCACTTGCTTGGGCTCAGCCATCGGCGTCCGTCACAGCGTCTTCGAAAACAGCGGCCGCTGATCCATCTGCTGTTCATGCAGATAGCGGTCGAACGTCATCGCCACATTGCGAATGAAAATACGCCCCAGTGGCGCCACACGAATTTCATCGCCGCTCAGCGCCACGAGTCCTTCGTCCCGCAATTGCTCCAGCCGCCCCAGCTCCGCCGCAAAATATTCGTCGAACGCAATCGAGAACTCGCGCTCCACCTCGCGTTTCGGAATCACCGTATGGCACAAAATCCGTCCAATTACGTCCCGCCGCAGGCGATCGTCCTCAGACAATCGATACCCGCGCATCGTCGCAATCCCGCGCGAAGCCACCGCCGATTGATACGCCGGAACCTCCCGCCGATTCTGCGCATACGCTTCGCCAATCGAACTGATCGCGCTCACGCCCATTCCATAAAGATCCGCGCCCGCTTTCGTCGTATACCCCTGAAAATTCCTGTGCAACGTGCGATTGCGCTGCGCCACCGAAAGTTCATCACCGGGCTTCGCAAAATGATCCATCCCGATGTAGTGATACCCGGCATTCAAAAAGCCTTCGAGCCCTGCCCGGAAAATCCGAAACTTCTCCATCCCCTCCGGCAGATGCGTTTCAAACGACCCCTGCTGCTTCTTCAGCCACGGCACGTGCGCATAACTGAACATCGCAATCCGGTCGGGCTCCAGCGTAAGCGTTTTCTCAATCGTGGCCTTAAAGCTGTCCGCAGTCTGATACGGCAAGCCATAAATCAAATCCACATTGACACTCTCAAATCCAAGCTCGCGCGCCGTCAGGATCAAATCGCGCGTCATCTCGTACGGCTGCACGCGGTGTATCGTCTCCTGCACCCGCGGCTCGAAATCCTGCACGCCCATGCTCAGCCGATTAAATCCAAGCTTGCGAAGCGTCTCGAAGTGCGCGCGGTTCGTCACCCGCGGATCAACTTCAATTCCAATCTCCGCGTCCGGCGCAAATTGAAACCGCTCCCGCGTGTGCCCAAAAAGATCCTCCATCTGCGCCGGCGTCAAATAGGTCGGCGTACCGCCGCCCCAGTGAAACTGAATCACCGGCCGCTTCTTCGAAACCTGCGCACTCACATGGCTGATTTCGCGCTTCAAGGTTTCAAGGTAGGGAATCGCAACGCTCTTATCTTTCTGAATCGAAACATTGCAAGCGCAAAAAAGACAAAGGCTCTCGCAGAAGGGGATATGCATATAGAGCGATACAGGCGTGGCCCGTTCTTCCGCCCGCGCGCAGTACTTCTCAAAGTCCTCAGGTCCGAAATCGTCTTTCCACACCGGCGCCGTCGGATAGCTCGTATACCGCGGCCCCGGCCGGTTGTATTTCTCCAGCGCCGCGTCAGAAATCTGCCCAATTTCTAGTTTTTCAATTTGGTTCTCAGTAGCGCGGGTAGGATTCATTTAGTCCGCCTCGCCACTATGCGCCCGCGCCGGAATCGGTGCACTCTGTCCCGTCTCCACAAACGCGCGCGCATTCTGCACAGGCGTCGTCGGCAAAATTCCATGCCCCAGATTTAAAATATGCCCGAGTCCGCCAGTCTTCTCCACCGCTTCCCGCGCAGCCTCACGGATCGCCCGCTCATCCCCGAGCAAAAGATTCGGATCGACATTCCCCTGCAGCGCCACGCGGTCACCAAGCGTCCGACGCGCCTCCGCAAGATCCGTCCGCCAGTCAACGCTCAGCACATCTGCCCCAGCCTTCGACTGCAGCTCAATCAGATGCGAACTCCCCTTACCGTAAAGAATTTTCGGCACGCCCGGAGCGTCAAGCGATTCGAATACCGACCGCGTTGCCGGCAACTCGAAAGCCTCATACTCATCGCGCGTGAGCTCGCCTGCCCAAGTGTCAAAAAGCTGCACCGCTGCGGCCCCAGCGGCAATCTGCATCCTTAGATACGCCACCGTAGCTTTCGCGATCCGACCCAGCAGATCGCGAAGCAGCTCCGGCTCTTCGCGCATGAATTGCTTGGCCCGCGAAATGTCGCCGCGCGTCTGCCCTTCAATCATGTAACACGCCAGCGTCCAAGGCGCCGCCGCGAAGCCAATCACCGGAACCTCCGGCCCAACCTCGCGGCAAATCTCTCGAATCGCATCGCCCACAAATCCTGTCTCGCGCTCAGGATCGAAATCGCGAAGCCGCGCCACCGCGCCACGATCGCGCACCGGATTCGACAGCACCGGCCCCGAATCGGGCACGTCCAGCTGCATCCCCATCGCTTCCGCCACAATCAAAATATCCGAGAACACAATCACAGCATCCACGCCGATAATGCGGAACGGCTGCAGCGAAACTTCAGCCGCCAGTTCGGGCGTCTTGCAGATTTCAAGGAAGGAGTGCTTGGCGCGAACAGCCTGATACTCTGGTAGATAACGCCCAGCCTGCCGCATGATCCAGACAGGCACGCGCTCCACCGGCTCGAACCGGCAGGCGCGCAGAAATAATTCTTTTCGGTTTTCGTTCACCCGGCTCATGCGTTCCTGTGGATCGAAACGATGATAGCAGAAGGGCCAAGAGGCCGCACGTTTCGGGTCAGACACGATGTTGGCCTGTGGTACAGGGCGTTCGCGCCCGAATCGGGGCTATAATTGCGGTTCATCTGGGTACACAGTCAGAAACAGGGCGGCGAGAGAAGCGTCGCTATAATCGTGAAATGACTCACTATTATCTCGGCTACGTCAGTCTGGCGCTCTACATCGCGAGCTTTCTCTGCTACGCGCGCTTCCTCTATGTGCCGGATCTGTGGCTTGGGCGCATGGCGACATTCCTTCTCGCCGCCGGAATCGTGACGCACTATTTCGCGCTGCTCGAGCGTTCGCGCTGGATTCACACCGTTCCTTACAATGACCTGTACGGCTCGATGTCGCTGTTCGCGTGGCTGCTCGGCATCACTTATCTGGGTCTCGAACTGTTTCACAGGCAGCGGTCGGTGGGGGCGTTCGTCACGCTGCTGCTGATCGTGTGGCTTGTTCTGTTGTCTGTGCTTGCGCCCAACGAAGCTCCGCCTCCGCCGCCCGCGCGGGGGCCGCTCTTTGCCTTTCACGTCACGCTCGAAACTTGGGCTTACGCCGCGTTCGCTCTCTCGTTCGTCTTGAGTTTGATTTATCTTGGTCAAGACCGCGTGCTGCGCTCTCGCAAGTTGGCCACTCCGTTCTGGCGCTTTCCCGCGCTCGATGTGCTCGATCGAATGGCGCGGAGCAGCGTCTACGTTGGATTGGTTGCGTTGATAACGGGGATAATCCTGGGATTCGTTTGGGAGCACCGGCTGAGCGGCGGGTTCTCGTGGGGCGATCCCAAGGTGGTGATCACGCTGGCGATTCTGGCGGCTTACGTCGCATATCTCAGACTCTCGAGAAGCACGGCCTGGCGCGGCGCGCGCGCGGCAAAGCTCTGCGCGTTCAATTTCGCTGTGGTGCTGTTCAGCTACACGTTTGTAAATTTGTATATGACCAGGTTTCACCGCTTTTTCTAGACTGGGATGCCGACACTTACCAAACCAAAACGCACCGGCGCAGCGAAAATTGACGTTGCGCTCATCGGCTGCAGCCATCACACGGCGCCGGTTGAGATTCGCGAACGCGTGACGTTCAGTCCCGAGCAGGCAATTGCGGCGGCGGAAGAACTGCGCAAGCGCCGAATTCTCGACGAAGCTGTGGTCCTCTCCACCTGCAATCGCAGCGAGCTCTATGGCGTTCCGACCGAACAAGGCCCGGCCGCCACGGACGCGATGGAAATGTTTCTTACGTCGTTTCACGGCGTGCCTCGTGCGGATTTGAACGGCCGTCTCTACCGCTGGAACGGACCTGACGCAGTTCGCCACCTTTTCCGCGTCGCTTCGGGCCTCGACTCGATGATGCTCGGCGAAGCGGAAATCCTTGGGCAGTTGCGCACCGCTTATACTCAGGCTCTCGATCACGGCTCCACCGGCCCTGTGCTGAATCGCATGTTCCAAGGCGCGATTGAAGTAGGTAAGCGAGTGCGCTCTGAGACTGAAGTCGGCGCGCGGCCGATGTCGGTCGCTCTCGCAGGGGTGAAACTCGCAGAGCGAGTCTTCGGGAATCTGAAAGGGCATTCGGCGCTGATTTTGGGCGCGGGTGCAGCGGCCGAGCAGGTGGTAGAAAACCTGCGCAATCGCGGCATCGGACGGCTGCGAGTGGTGAACCGTTCGCTCGACCACGCGGAAGAGCTGGCGCGAAAGGTGGGCGGCGAAGCGATCGAGTGGTCTTCGCTGGAACGCGTCCTCGGCGTGCCGGACATTGTGATCGCGTCGGTGGGGGGCACTGGCGCTGTTCTCACGCGAGCGCTGCTTGAGCGAGCCATTTCTGCGCGCGAAGGGCGGCCGATGTTCGTGGTGGATTTAGGCGTGCCGCGCAATATCACTGACGACGCGGCGGGACTCTACAACTTATATCTCTACAACATTGACGACCTTGGCGAAATCGTCGAGCAGAATAAAAAGGCGCGCGAGGCGGAAGTGCCGCGAGCGGAAGCGATCGTCGCCGAGCACATTGCAAAATTCGAATCCTGGCGCGCGGCTCTCGAAGCCGGCTCGATCGTTGACGATTTGCGCGATAGTTTTCAAAAACACCGCGAGATGCTCATCCGGGAAAAATTGGCCGAGATGAATGACGTGTCGCCGGAAGAGCGCGCACGCATCGCCCACATCACCGAAGAGCTGATCGAACGCGTCCTCGAGCAGCCTTCGCAGAAACTGCGGCGTAGCCGTGAGATGCGCGGGCATCTGGCTGGGCTCGACGCGCTGCGGCACCTTTTTGGCTTGGACACAGCCAAGGACGAGGACAAAGATTGAAACCGTTGCGCATCGGCACACGCGGCAGCGCACTGGCGCTGTGGCAGGCCAATCATTTGCGCGACGCGCTTACTAAATCGTTCGGAATCGAGAGCGAAATCGTCGTCGTGAAGACGTCGGGCGACCGCTTCGCCGCTGCCCAGATCGAACAGATCGGAATTCGCGGCATCTTCACCAAGGAACTCGAAGACGCGCTGATCGACGACCGCGCCGACCTCGCAGTGCACAGCATGAAAGATGTTCCCACTGAGTTTTCGCCTCTTTGCAAAATCGCGATTGTGTTTCCACGCGAAGATCCGCGCGACGCGCTCGTTTCGCAGCACGGTGAGTCGCTGAACAAGCTGCCGCAGGGGGCTCGTATTGGCACCAGCAGTCTGCGGCGAGCATCGCAGCTTCGCCAGTTTAGGAGCGATTTTAAAATCGTCGAAGTGCGCGGCAACGTGGACACACGCCTTCGAAAAGTTGCCAGTGGTGAAGTTGACGCGATGGTCCTCGCGAAAGCCGGACTCGACCGGTTGAATGCGTCCAACCGCATCGCCGAAATTGTTCCCCCGGAAATAATGTTGCCTGCAGTCGGCCAGGGCGCACTCGGGCTGGAATTCCTCGCCTCGCGCGAAGACGAATTCTCCTTTGCGAAGAAACTGGTTGATAGCTCCACTTCGCTCGCTGTTTCCGCGGAGAGAACCGTGCTGGCCAATTTGCAGGGTGGCTGCCGTCTTCCGCTCGGCGCCTGGGGTCGATTCGAAGGTAGTGAACTCGTTCTCGACGCGTGCGTCCTGTCGGCCAATGGCACGGAAAGCATTCGCCGGAGCGGATCGGCCGCGTGCAGTTCGGAGAAGGAAGCTGAGGCTCTCGGACGCGAAGTCGCGAAGAAATTGCTGGATGCGGGAGCGGGCCGGATTTTGCAGCTCGCGGGAAGGTCAGTTGGACAGATCTGACCAACCGCTGGCAGGGAAGCGCACCGTCGTGACGCGTGCGCCCGAGCAAGCTGGTGAACTGATTCGCGAACTGGAGAGGCTGGGCGCTGAAGTTCTCATTTTGCCCACCGTAAGTTTCGCGCCGCCTTCGGATTGGGAGCCTGTGGATTCGGCCCTGCGAGCGATGGGCGAATTTGACTGGATTCTGCTGACGAGCCAAAATGCAGTTCGATTTCTCGCCCAGCGCGTGCGTGAATTGAAACTCGGTCCGAAAGTTCTCGAAGCTGAGAAGCCCTCGATCGCGGCAGTCGGATCAGCCACCGCGCGAGCCGCAGCCGAGGCCGGTTTTCGGGTGGATTACACGGCACAAGAGCGCAGTGGCGAGGGTCTGGCGCGTGAGTTGCAGGCTTCGCTGCGGAACAGGAGGGTGCTGCTGCCTCGCAGCGATCGAGCGGACGATCGCTTGCCGAATTTGCTGCGGGAAACCGGCGCGCAGGTGACTGAAGTGGTCGCGTACCGAACCGCAGTGCCCGAGTCGCTGGACGCGCCAATTGTAGATAAAATTCAGCGAGCACAAGTGGACGCGATTGTTTTCGCCAGCCCGTCGGCGTATCACAATCTGAGCGACGTGATAGGCGCGAAGCGCCTGGCAGAACTTTCGTCACGAGTGGATTTTGCGGCGATTGGGCCGACGACGGCGCGCGCATTGCGTGAAGCTGCAGCGCGAGTGGCGATCGAAGCGAACGAATCTTCCGCCGCGGGGCTGGCTGATGCGATTGCGAAGCATTATCAGCGGCAAGTCTTAGCGAAGGATTCGAGGACGTGAGGAGCGCATGACATTTCCGACTCATCGACCCAGGCGATTGCGGCGCACCGAAGCGCTGCGCGGATTCGTCCGCGAGACGCGGCTTTCGACGAGCGGGCTGGTGTATCCGATGTTCGCGTGCCCGGGAACGAAAGTGCGAGCGGAAGTGAGCTCGATGCCGGGGATTTTCCAGCAGTCGGTGGACCAGATTGTGGAGGAGTGTCGCGAGGTGGCGGGGCTCGGAATTCCGGTGGTGATTCTGTTTGGGCTGCCGGACAAGAAGGATGAAGTTGGATCTGAGGCATCGGATCCGAATGGCGCCGTGCAGCGTGCCATCGAAGCGATCCGCAAAGCCAAGCTCGACCTGCTTGTTATCACGGATGTTTGTTTGTGTGAATACACCAGCCACGGGCACTGCGGCGTCATCGAGAAAGGTGACGTCGCGAACGATCCGAGCGTCGAGCGGTTGGCCGCCGCGGCGCTCTCGCATGCGCAAGCTGGCGCGGATATCGTGGCGCCGTCGGACATGATGGATGGGCGCGTGGGTGCAATACGGCAGAAGCTGGATGCGAACGGATTTGAGGATGTGCCGATTCTTTCGTATGCGGCGAAATATTGTTCCGGATTTTACGGGCCGTTCCGAGAGGCGGCGCAATCGGCCCCGCAGTTTGGCGACCGGCGCAGCTATCAGATGGATCCGGCCAATGCGCGGGAGGCGTTGCGCGAGGTGGCGCTCGATCTCGAAGAAGGCGCGGACATGATTATGGTGAAGCCGGCGCTGCCGTATCTCGATATTATTCAGCGAGTTCGCGAGCGGTTTGATGTGCCGGTGGCGGCCTACAACGTGAGCGGCGAGTATGCGATGGTGAAGGCGGCGGCCCGGAATGGCTGGATTGACGAGCAGCGGGTGGTGCTCGAGATTATGACCAGTATTCAGCGCGCTGGGGCAGAGATTGTGTTGACGTATCACGCCAAGGATGTGGCGCGGTGGTTGAAACATTGCTGAGGCGGGGCGTGACCGGCGTCGGAGCGGTGCTGAACTGCTCGCATTGTGCTTTTTGCTGCAACCCAGTTGCTGCAGTTACGACAGGTTTTTCTTCGCCTTATCTTCACCCGGGGTTATTTTAGCGGATTAATTATGGCCACTCGACCAACACACGCTTCCAAACAAGGAACTCAAGCTAATGCTCGTCCCAAATCGACGGAAATATTCGAGCGCGGGAAGAAAATTCTCGTAGGCGGGGTGGATAGCCCGGTGCGGGCGTTTCGGGCAGTAGGCGGGACGCCGCTGGTGATCGAGCGCGCTGAGGGGGCGCGGCTCTACGATGTGGATGGGCGCGAATATATCGACTATGTGTGTTCTTGGGGGGCGCTGATTTTGGGGCATGCGCATCCGGACGTGGTGCGCGCTGTGGGGGACCAGGCGAAGCTCGGGACGAGTTATGGGATGACGTCACCGCTCGAGATCGAGCTGGCGGAGCAGATTGCGAAGGCGTTGCCATCGATTCAGCGGATGCGCTTCGTCAGTTCAGGCACAGAAGCCACTATGAGCGCGGTGCGGGTGGCGCGCGGATTTACGAAGCGGGATTTGATTTTGAAATTCGAGGGCGGGTATCACGGTCATTCGGACAGTTTTTTGGTGGAGGCTGGGTCGGGGTTGGCAACGCTGGGAATTTCGTCGAGCCCGGGGGTGCCGGAGGCGCTGGCGAAGCTGACTTTGAATGCACCCTATAACGATGCGGAGGCGATGGAGAAGATTTTCAAGCAGCACGCCGGGAAAATTGCGGCGGTGATTGTGGAGCCGGTGGCGGCGAACATGGGAGTGGTGGCGCCTGCGCGCGGATTCTTGGAGCGGTTGCGCGAATTGACGAAGCGCGACGGGGCATTGCTGATTCTCGATGAGGTGATTACGGGATTTCGCAGCGCGCATGGCGGGGCGCAAAAGCTTTTTGGAATTGAGCCGGATTTGACAACGATGGGGAAAATTATCGGCGGCGGATTGCCGGTGGCGGCGTATGGCGGGCGCGCGGAGATTATGGAGATGGTGGCGCCGCTGGGGCCGGTTTATCAGGCGGGGACGCTTTCGGGGAATCCACTGGCGATGCGGGCGGGGTTGGCGACTTTGCCGAAACTTGAGGTGGCGGGATTTTATGTGGAACTGGATCGGAAGGCGGGGCGGTTGGCGGAGGGTTTGCGTGCAGCCTTGAAGGAAAGCGGCGTGGCTGGGAGCGTGAATGCGGTGGGGTCGTTGATGACGATGTTTTTTACGGGTGATCCTGTGACGGATTATTCGGGGGCGAAGAAATCGGACACGAAGATGTATGCGACGTTTTTTGGGGAGATGCTTTCGCGCGGGGTGTTTATAGCGCCGTCGCAGTTTGAGGCGTTGTTTTTGTCGGCGGCGCATAGCGATGCGGATATTGAGCGGACGATTGAAGCGGCGGGGGAGAGTTTGAGGGCGATTGGGAAGGGAAGTAAGCGTCAAGCGCCGGCGTGACGCCGACGGTACGAAAGAACGAGAGCGTGACCTAGCCAAGCAAGTCAATCGTGCTGCGTTTGGGCTTGAGGCACAGGCAGGAATGCCTGTGCTACTTACCTACGACTACTTGGCCGCCTTTCATTACGAATTTTACCTGTTCTAGCAGCTTGATGTCGGATAGTGGGTCGCCGTTTACGGCGATGATGTCTGCGAATTTGCCTGGCTCGATTGAGCCGATTTGGTCGGACCAGCCCATCAGGTCGGCCGCGTTGATTGTGGCGGAGTGGATGGCGTCGAGCGGGGACATGCCGTAGCGCGTCATCCATTCGAATTCGATTGCTTGGGTGCCGTGGGGGAATGGGCCGGCATCGGTGCCGAAAGCGATCTTCACGCCTGCGGCTAGCGCTTTCTTAAAACTCACTTCGTGGATGGCGAGGCGGCTGGTTTTTCCACCGGACATGGCGAGATCGGCTTTTTCGAGAGCTCCTGAATACACGTAGAGCGTCGGAACGAGATAGATTCCCTTTTTCACCATTTTGGCGATGGCTTCGTCGTCGAGTTGAATGCCGTGCTCGATAGAAGCAACGCCTGCGTCGATGCAGTAGTGAAGGCCGGGGCCGTCGTAGGCGTGGCAGGCGACTTTGATGCCTTTGAGGCGCGCTTCGTCGACGATCGCGTCGGCTTCTTCGACGCTAAAATCAGCGATGCTGACGATTTTGCCGTCGGGCGTGAAGCTGTAGCGATCAGTGCCGTAAATTTTAATGAGGTCGGCGCCGTAGTTGAATTGTTCGCGGACGGCTTTGCGTGCTTCATAGGGGCCATCGATGATCTGGACACCGGTGGGCACCGTGACTTCGGGCGAATAGCCTTCGAGGCCGTAGCCGCCGGTGGTGGAGATGCCGCGAGTGGCAACTTTCAGGCGCGGGCCGGGAATGAGGCCCTGATTGATGGCGTTGCGAACGTCCACGTCGCTGTACATCGCGCCTTCGGTTTCGACGTCGCGCATGGCGGTGAAGCCGGCTTCGAGATCTTTTTTCACGTTGAGAGTGGCGAGGATGGTGCGGTATTGCCAGGATTGCTTGAGGAGAATGTCGTCGTAGTGCGAGTCGTCGGTATCGGTGAGCATGATGTGGGTGTGGCAATCGATGAGGCCGGGGAGGACGGTAGATTGAGTGAGGTCGATGACGTTCGCCCCGGCGGGGATTTGGACTTGGCCGGCTGGAGCGATGCTCGAGATTTTATCGCCGTGGATGACGATGATTTGGTTGCTGAGCATTTTTCCTGAGCGGACGTCGAGGAGATGACCGGCACGGATGTAGGTGTCGCGCGGATCGGCGGCGAGGATGACGGCTGACGCAGTTAGCGCGAAGGCAATTGCTATTGTGATTGCAAGTAGAGTTTTTGCGCAGCGGTGCATGGTTCCTCCCGGATAGCGGCGAGATTCTAACGCTGAAATTGAGAAAACGAGTCAACTGATTCTAAATTCTCGACCGAGCGCCTTGGGACGATCGCAATTAGGGTCGGTCGGGCACGGGCATGCCGTGCCCCTACTGAAGCAACTTGGCGATGACCGGCTGGCATGAGGGAAACTAATCGCTGGCTCGCGCGTCTGTACAGGCAATGAAAGTGGTGCTACCGGGTGTGGGCCTGCTTGCGGCATGGGTTACAATCGGCGGTTTGCTGCGCGTGCGGCTACACACTATGACCTCTGCTGCTAACGGAAGGGAGTTTCCTGAATGATTTCTACGGTGACTGTTGCGCGAGTGATGCGGTACGCGGGGTTCTTGCTGGCGCTGGCTGTCTTCTTTGCAGGCGTTGGCGTGAGTGGCGCTGGGTTGCGGCCGCAGGACGGCAAATCGAAATCAGGCGCGAAGCCGCAGGCCGATGACAAGAAGGACGACAAGAAGGACGAGAAGAAAGAAGAGACGCTACCGCTGAAGACGACGCGCAAGGTGAGTTTCACGACGGACGAGGGCACCTGGATGTCGATCGATGTATCGCCGGACGGGAAGCAAATCGTCTTCGATTTGCTGGGCGATCTCTACGTGATTCCCTCGACGGGTGGCGACGCGAAGCGATTGACGAGCGGGCCGGCATGGGACTGCCAGCCGCGATTTTCACCGAATGGGAAGCAGATTGCGTTTATCAGCGACCGGAACGGAAGCGACAATCTGTGGTTGATCAATGTGGACGGCTCGCAGATCGAGGGCAAGGACGCGAAGAAAGTGAGCGAAGAGACGGACGATCAGCTGGGATCGCCGGCGTGGTCACCCGATGGAAATTACATTGTGGTGCGGAAGTACGGACAGTATCCCGGGCCCACGGATTATTTGCGCTATACGAGTCTTTGGATGTTTCACAAGGACGGCGGCAAGGGTGTGGAAGTGGTGAAGGGCGGAAAAGGCGAGACGCAGATCAGTTCGGGAGCGGTTTTTTCGGCCGACGGCAAGCTCGTTTATTTTTCAAGCCATGCGGGAAGATTTCAGTACAACGCGGACATCGGGAAATTTCAGGTGATGAGTTTCAATCGCGACACAGGGGAGATTGAGAGGCTGACGGCGGAGTATGGCGGCGGACTGCGCCCGATCGTCTCGCCGGATGGGAAATGGCTCGTGTACGCGTCGCGACAGGATGCGAAGACGGGTTTGCGGATTCGCGATCTCGCAACGCGCGAGGAACACTGGTTGGCGCTACCGATGCAGCGCGACGATCAAGAGGGCTTCGCTGTGAATGATTTGCTGCCTGGCTACGCGTTCACGCCGGACTCGAAGGCTGTGATTTTTACGCGCGACGGGCACATCCAGCGAGTGGATTTGGCTACGCGGCAGGTGGCGACGATTCCGTTCAATGCGAAGGTGGATCTGGATCTGGGGCCGCGCGTGCATGTGGATTACACCGTGGACGACGGGCCGCTGACGGTGCACCAGATGCGATGGACGAACCAATCGCCCGAGGGCAAGCAGATTACGTTCAGCGCGGTGGGGAAAATTTGGGTGATGGATTTGCCCGATGGCAAGCCGCGACGACTGACGCAGAGCGAAAGGGCGCGAGTACGAGCCGACATTTTCGCCGGACGGGAAATGGATTGCGTATGTCACATGGTCGGATGCCGATGGCGGCGAGCTTTGGAAAATTCCAGCGTCGGGCGGCGCCGCAACGAAAGTCAGCGCCGTGGCTGGATATTATTCGGCGCCGCAATGGTCGCCGGATGGAAGCAAATTGCTATTTGTGACGGGTTCGCGGCACGGATGGCTCTCGGACGACGGCGGAGGCAGGGAAAGCGAAGTGCGCGAAATCCGTTGGGTCGCGGCGGATGGCGGTGAGAGCCATAAGGTGGTAACTCTGCCGGAGGGATACCAGCAGCCGACGTTCAACAACGACGGAACGCGCGTGTATTACATGGAGGACGTGCCCGCTGGACCGGTGGAAACGCCGACGCCACCCGCGCGTTTGCTGAAATCGGTACGGCTCGATGGCGTCGACAAGAAGACGCACATCCATGTGGATGGCAGATTTGTGCTGATTGTTCCGTCGCCTGACGGCGAATGGCTGGCGATTCAGAATCGCTACGACGCATATCTGGCTGCGTTTCCGAAGGTGGGAGACGCGACGGTGAACATCAACTTCAAGACTCCGGAAGTTCCGCTGCGGCGCTTGACGAAAGAAGGCGCGAATTATCTTTACTGGGCGGACGGAGGGAAAACGCTGACGTGGAGTTTCGCGAATGACTTTTATCGAGTGAAGCGCGACGTGGTGTTGAGCGCGCCGAAACCGGAAAAGGACAAGCCGGAGAATTGGAAACCGGAGACGTTTGCGATTTCGCTGCAGGTGCCGCGCAATGCGCCGCAAGGGCAGCTTTTTTTGCGTGGCGCGCGAATCGTGACGATGAAAGGCGACGAGGTGCTCGCGCAGGGCGATATTTTGATCGAGAACAACCGGATTAAGGCGATTGGCGCGACGGGAAGTATCGCAGCTCCGACTGGCGCGAAAGTGATTGACGTGAGCGGCAAGACGATCGTGCCGGGGCTTGTGGATATTCATTCGCATTTGAAGACCGAGCGGCCGGAGATGACCAACGAGGAATGGTCGTATGCGGAGAATCTCGCGTACGGGGTGACGACCACGCGCGATCCCTCGATTGAGTCGAATACTGTGTTCGCGCAGGGCGAACTCGTATCGGTGGGCGATTTGGCGGGGCCGCGCATTTATTCGACCGGCACTGCGATCACGACCAGCGCGGGGGGAATCGCGAGCGCAGAGGATGCAGACAATCTGGTGAAGCGCTACAGGACGCACGGCGCCGATTCGTTGAAGGAGTACATGCAGCCGAGAAGAATTCAGCGCCAGTGGCTGGCGATGGCGGCGGCGAAAGAAGGCGTGAATATCACGGCAGAAGGTGGCGGCGATCTGAAAACGGATTTGAGCATGGTGCTCGACGGGTATACGGGTGTGGAGCACAGTTTGCCGGTGGTGCCGATCTATAAGGATGTGATTCAACTGGAAGCACAAGCCGGGACTACGTATACGCCGACGCTGATCGTTTCCTACGGCGGCGAATTTGGGCAATTTTACTGGCGACAGCGGATGGATATTCATGCCGATCCTAAAGTGATGCGTTTTACGCCGCACGAGCAGGTGGACAGCGTGGCGCGGCGGCGCGTGCTGTTGTTCGATGAGGAATACACGTTTCCGCTGATCGCGCAGGGAGCGGCGGGAATTTTCCGCAACGGCGGGCACGTGGCGCTGGGTTCACATGGCGAGCAGCAGGGAATCGGGGCGCACTGGGAGTTGTGGATGTTGCAGTCGGGCGGTATGACGCCGTGGCAGACGCTGTGGTGTGCGACGATGAATGGAGCGGAGAGCATTGGGCTCGAGAAGCAGATCGGGTCGCTGGAGCCAGGGAAGTTGGCTGATCTGCTGGTGCTGAATTCGAATCCGCTGGACGACATTCGCAATTCGCGGGATCTGGAGTATGTGGTGAAGAATTGCGTGGTGTATTCGGCGGATACTTTGGACGAAGTGTGGCCGGCGGAGAAGAAATTCCCGGAGTTTTTTTGGAAGAAGGATGATGCGGAGTTGACGGCTCTGCCGAAGTAGCGGTTAGCATCGCGATCGGCAAATCGCGATCACGCCGACAGAAACGGGCAAATCGTACACCTGCCGGCCTGAAGACCGGCGCTACAGAGGCGTCTAACTCGCTGTGATATTCTCGTTTTGACATGACTGATTTTCTTTCCACGACAATTACGCATCTTGAATGCTCGAAGTGCGGGGAAAAACATTCGCACGAAAAGCTGCAGAATCTGTGTGCGTGCGGCGGCCCTTTGCTGGCGCGCTACGATCTGGCGAAGGCGGCGCGGACGTTGACGCGCGAGGCGCTGAAATCGCGGCCAGCGAACATGTGGCGTTATGCCGAGGTGCTGCCGGCGCGCGTGGCGGTGTCGTTGGGCGAGGGGATGACGCCGGTGATTCATGCGCGACGGTTGGGCGCGCGGCTGGGGCTCGATGCGCTGTACGTCAAAGATGAAGGGCTGAATCCCACCGGCTCCTTCAAGGCGCGTGGATTATCGGCGGCGGTGACGCGCGCGAAAGAACTGGGCGCGAAGGCGCTTGCGATTCCGACGGCTGGCAATGCTGGCGGGGCGCTGGCTGCTTATGCGGCGGCTGCGGGGATTCCGTGCGTGATCGTGATGCCGTCGGACACGCCGAGCGCGAATATGATGGAGTGCGAGGCGTTTGGCGCGGACGTGAGGAAGCTTGACGGGTTGATTTCGGATTGCGGGCGGTACGTGGGCGAGCACAAAGAGAAGGAAGGATGGTTTGAAGTTTCGACGCTGAAGGAGCCGTATCGGATTGAAGGCAAGAAGACGATGGCGTATGAGTTGTGGGAGCAGTTTGGCGGAGTGCTGCCGGACGTGATTATTTATCCGACGGGCGGCGGCGTGGGGTTGATCGGGATGTGCAAGGCGTTTGAAGAAATGGAAGCGATGGGTTGGATCGGGCGCGAGCGGCCGCGGATGGTGGTGGTGCAGGCTGCGGGATGCGCGCCGATTGTCGAGGCATATGCGCGGGGAGAATCGAGCGCGCCGCCGTGGCAGAATGCGGCGACGATTGCATCGGGACTGCGCGTGCCGAAGGCGCTGGGGGATTTTCTGGTGCTGGCGGGGGTACGCGCGACGCAGGGAACTGCGGTGATGGCGACGGATGACGAGATGCTGGCGGCGGGGAAGGAGCTTGCGTCGGCGGAGGGAATTTTTGCGGCGCCGGAGGGAGCTGCGACGGTGGTCGCGGCGCGGAAGCTGGCGGAGGAACGCTGGATCAAGCCGCATGAGCGCGTGGTGCTTTTCAATACTGGGTGCGGATATAAGTATAGCGAAGCTTGGCAGAAGGCGCTGCAACGGCGGTGACGAGTGGTGAGTGATGAGTGAAGGACAGAAACCCGTAGAACAACGGCGAGAGATGAGCGAAGCGACGGAGCGGCTTTATTATCGCGATTCATTTTTGCGCGAGTTTGATGCGCGGGTGATTTCGTGCGAGAAGGAAGGCGAGCGCTGGAAAATCGTGCTCGATCGCACGGCGTTTTATCCCACGTCGGGCGGGCAGCCATACGATACGGGGAAGCTCGGCGATGTGCGGGTGATTGAAGTGGCCGATGCGGAGCACAAGGTGGTGCATTACGCGTCGGCTGCGATTCCGGTGGGGCCGGTTCACGGGGTGATCGACTGGCCGCGACGCATCGAGCACATGCAGCAGCACACGGGGCAGCATCTGCTTTCGGCCGCGTTCATTGAGCTGTTTGGATTTCAGACGGTTTCGTTTCATCTGGGCAAGGAGATTTCGACGATCGATCTGGACACGCCCGCAGCGAAGACGGAGCACCTTGAAAAGGCTGAGCGGCGCGTGAACGAAGTGATTTTCGAAGATAAGCCCGTGGTGATTCGCTTCGGGACTGCCGAAGAGTTGGCCGAGGCGGGAATTCGCAAGAAAGTGGAACGCGAGGGAGTGCTGCGTGCGATTGAGGTGGAGGGGTTCGACCGGCAGCCTTGCGGTGGAACGCATCTCGAGCGCACCGGCCAGGCGGGGCTGCTGCTGATTCGAAAGCTCGAGCGGCGAAGGGATCAGTGCCGGGTGGAGTTCGTGTGCGGATTTCGGGCGCTGGCGGCGGCGCGTGGAGATTTCTCGATACTGACTCAGGCTGCTTCACTGTTGAGTTGCGGATTGGCGGAAGTGCCCGCCGTGCTTGGCAAGTTGATTGAAGAACGGCGCGTGCAACACGGGGCAGTGAAGCGTCTCGACGAGCGGCTGGCCGAGCACGAGGCGCGCGTACTGCTGGCATCGCACGCGGCAACGGGTGCGGGTTCGCTGCGAGTGATTGCTTCGGCGCTTGAAGAAGCGACGGCTGTCTATCTGGGGCTGCTCGCCGCGAAGCTTGTAGCGGAAGCGGATGTCGTTGCGTTCCTTGCCAGCCGAGCGAGCGGTCACGTGGTCTTCGCGCAGACGAAGGGATTGCAGCACGACATGGGCGCGTTGCTCCGCGACACGCTCAAGCAATTCGGCGGCAAGGGCGGCGGGGCGAAAGATTTCGCGCAGGGCAGCATGGCGGATGCGGGCAAGGCTGCGGATGTGATTGCGCAGGCGCAGAAAGCGCTCGCGACGTAACAATCGAAGCCGCAGTCGCGTTCGGTGATGATCGCGTGTGAGTGCGAAACAGCCCTCAGCCATGTTATTGCTGAAAGCTTACCAGCAGCTCATCCTTGAAGTACAAATGCTTTGGTCGTCCATAGTGGGTGCTATATACCCATTGCTCCCGTGAGTTGGCCCTACCATCCGCGCTGACAACTTTCAAAGGTAAACCAACTGCCCTGGTAACCTCTTCCTTTGTCATGCCAAGGCAGACGCGAACGCCGTAACGATCGCGTGGCGTGTCTATTAGCTCGCATTTTGCCGTGTCACGTTTTTCCGGTCCGTAGCCAAACGAAAGCGCTAGCCAGACGCAAACCGCCAGGATCACGGGAACCACGATTCGCACGCGACTCTCGTGAAGGTCGTCGGGATTGTGATTCAACAGGTTCACAAAGGTTCTTTAGATTTCGCGTTTGTATCCCGTTCGTCCAGGGTTATTCTGGCGGCTCGCTAAGATGCTTTTCTACATACGGCAGAAGCAGGGACGTCCAATTTTCGATTTTCTTCAAATCAGAACGAGTTTTGGCTAACACGCACGCAATTACTGCAGCGATTACTTCGGGGGTCCAGCATTGCCCTTTTGCTTCCATCTCCAGCGCAATGGCAGGCGCAGCGGACGCAGCATTGTTGAGCATCTGCTCGAACGCGCCGCTATGCTGCATTCCGCTCACGGGTCGGATGTTACCAGTCTAGAAGTTAATAGGGAATATTGAGGCAGAAACGGTTTGCTTCTCCCCCGCTTCGGCCGGCGTGACAATCGAGGCCGATCTCGTTTGGTAGCGCTGCGCGCGTTTGCTAGACTTATTCGCACCGTGGGCGTGTAGCTCAGCTGGGAGAGCGCATCGTTCGCAACGATGAGGCCGGGGGTTCGATCCCCCCCACGTCCACCACGTTTCCGCTTTACATGTGATACCGCTAAGCAAGAAAACAAATCAAAAGATCCGGCCGCGCGAGCACAATCGGGACGTAGACAGCAGGTCAGGATGCCCTTCGTGCCTGCGGGCAAGCGGATGCTACAAGGCAACACGGCTGGCAGTCCTCTGTCTGAGGCCTGAATTTTGCTAGCGTTCGACTTCGGTGTCTTTGTCGCGGAGTGAAACCGGCTTTATTACTGCGGACGGGAAGTTGCCCTCGCCGCCGTCGCGATCGATAAGATCGCCGAGCTGCAGGCGCAGATTGCCGGAATTCGTCGCGTAGGATAAGCCGGTTTCAACGTCGATCACCTGCGCCCGAATTAGCTTTTCGATTTCGCCGTCGAAGTATTGCATGCCCTCAGAATCGCCGTCGCGCATCGCATCCAGAAGCGACTTTCCTTCGGTCTCGCCTTTTTCAACGTAGTCGCGGGTGCGCATCGTGGACTTCAGAATTTCGAATGCTGCGATGCGGCCTTTGCCGTCGAGCCTCGGAAGAAGCCGCTGCGAGATGATGTAGCGAAACGTTTTCGCAAGGCGATTGCGGATGGCGCTTTGGTCGGCCAGCGGGAAGACGCCGATGATGCGCTCGATCGTCTTCGGTGCATCCGTGGTGTGGAGCGTCGAAAAAACCACGTGCCCGGTCTCAGCGGCCTCGAGCGCAACTTCGATCGTCTCCCTGTCGCGCATTTCGCCAACCAGAATCACTTTGGGCGCCTGACGCAATGAGGCACGGAGCGCGAGGGCAAAGCTCGGTGTGTCACTGTGAAGTTCCCGCTGATGAATCGTGGCGCGCTTGTGGGGATGCAGGAACTCGATCGGATCCTCGATCGTGATGATGTGATGAGCTTGCTCTTCATTGATCTTGTTGAGAATCGCCGCGAGCGTGGAGGATTTACCGCTCCCGGTGGGTCCGGTGACGAGCACGATTCCACTGCGCAAGGTCGTCGTCTCACCGAGCTGCTCAGGCAGGCCGAGCGATTTGAAGTCGGGAATCGAACTGGGAATGATGCGCATCACGATGGCGCAAGTGCCGCGCTGGGTGAAAACGTTGACGCGAAAGCGAGACACCTTCGGCAGGCTGTAAGAAATATCGCAGGAGCCTTGCTCCTTAAGCTTTTGCAAGGCGATGGAATTGCGCCCAATTAGATCGGCCGCGATGCGGGCGGTGTCTTCCGGTGTGAGTACACCTACGCCAGGAACTTTCAGCTGGATCAGCCCTCCGTGCATGTCCACCTGCGGCGCTCGCCCGGGCGAAAAGATCAAATCGCTTGCATCCTTCGCAGCTGCAATCATCGAAGCGATGAGCGCCGGAGTACGAACGATTTGGACGGGCTTGGCCCCTGAAAGCGCAGCTCCCGGCAAAGGCAATGGTTGACCTGGAGGGGATGGCGAAGGGTCCGGCGAAGATTTCGGATCCGGCTTCGCCGAGACAATATCCGGAGTGAGGGTAGGCGCATCCATTCAAATTCTCCACCGGTTCCCAAGATGACGCACCGGCAACGTGAGTAACAGTATGAACCGAGCCGATTCACGGCGGAGGAGAACGCTGACGCGATGTCATCAAAGGATAAGCACGCTCTCGATTAGCCGAAGCGGATCTGGGCCTATTTGGTTTTGTCGACGACGACTGCCCCGCCCTTCATGACCCAGCGAACGTTGCTGATTGTGACGTTTACATCTGCCAGCGGATCGCCTTCGACGGCGACCACGTCGGCGAAATAGCCGGGTGCTAGAGCGCCAAGTTCCTTTTCCTTGCCCAGTAGCGCCGCGGCGTTAGTCGTGGCTGTAGCGAGCGCCTGCTCGGGCGTCATGCCGAGCTTGACGAACCAGCCGAGTTCGCGGGTATTTTGGCCGCACATAGTGAAGAGCGCGTCGGAACCCATCGCGAATTTTACGCCTGCTTTAAAGGCTTTTTGAGCGGTGGCGAAATTGCGGCGGATGTAATCGTTCAAGCCATCGGCGATGGCCGGAGTCCAGCCGAAGGCGACGTAGTTGTCAACGTAATAGCGATTGTGATCGATCGTCGGCACGTAGAAGGTGCCGCGCCGCGCCATTTCTGCGATCGTTGCGTCGTCCATGTCCGTGGCGTGCTCCACGGAATCGGCTCCTGCGCGCACAGCGTCCTTCGCGCCGTCAGGGCCGTAGCTGTGCACAGCCAAACGCTTGCCGTACTTATGCGCAAGATCGGCGGCGGCTTTCATTTCATCGAACGTGTAGGTCTGGAAGCCGGTGACGTCCTTATCGGTGCCCGTTGAGCCGTACATCTTGATTACATCCACTCCAGCTGCCACTTCCTCCCGAATCACGCGCATCACGTCGCCGAGGTTGTCGGCACGGCCACCCGGCGGCACGGTGTAGCCAGGACGCGGCGGCGCATCCGCGACATAGAGTCCGTACCCTGCGACGAACATGCGCGGGCCGATCATCACGCCGCGATTGATCAAATCGCGCATGGCGATGTCGTCCCAGTCGTTTGCTCCAAGATCACGCACCGTTGTTACGCCGGCTTCAAGAGTCAAAGGCGTGCGTTCTCCTGCGCCAGAAAAACGGTGACAGCGGGTAAACGCGAAGCGCTTTGTTGATCGAATGGATGAATGTTCGAGGTTTGGTCCCAGTAATAAGTGATGTGTGTATGGACGTCGATTAATCCCGGGATCGCGGTGTACCGCCGCAAGTCGATCACTTCAGCGCCTGCCGGAATCTTCGAAGCGTCAGTGGTGATTTCGGCGATGCGCTCGCCGCGCACGATCACGATCGCATCGGCCCACACCTTGCCCTTGCCATCGACGACCTTTCCGAAGCGCAGCGCCTTTGCGGGCGGATCGGCAGCACGGCTGCTCGGGATGCTGCAGAACCCGAAAATCGCCAGACACAAACACGTAAGAATTCGGCACATGGCCAAGTCACCTCGAATGAAGTTTCGAAAATCTAGCATCAAGCGGAGAAGGGAACTACTAATTTCAGGGGGCGAGCATATTGGAGATGGAAGCGATATCGCGTTCGGCGGGGTCTGCCTCAGCCGGATGGCCGTTCACCACGGCTGGAAAATCGACCAGAAAAGTGGCGCCTCCCTCGGTGCGGTTGAAGCACTCGATGTGGCCGCCGTGCTCCTGGACAATCCCGTAGCAGATGCTGAGACCGAGACCGGTCCCTTTACCTACCGGCTTGGTGGTGAAGAAAGGATCGAAAACCTGCTTCGGCGATTTAATTCCCGGGCCGGAATCGGAAAACTCGATGAAAACTCTTTCGGAATTGTGATCGGTGCGAATCACGAGCTTGCCTCCACCCACTTCTTCGATGGCATCCACGGCATTGCTCATCAGGTTGAAGAAAACTTGAAGAATCTGATTGGCATCCCCGCGCACGGCCGGCAATTTCGGATCGGGGAGCGTCTCGATTACCACTTTCTTTCCGCGCAGGTCGAGATTGCTCAGATGCAGGGCGTTGTCGACCACCTGATTGATGTCGAGGTCGATTTTTTCCGTGGGAACGCGGCGCGCGAAGCTCAGCAGGCTTGTGACGAGCGACTTGATCCTCCGCGCCAGCATGCGGATTTTCTCGGCCACCTGGCGCTGCCGGTCGCCTAATGCCGGGTCGTCGGCGAGCAGGTCTGAATATCCCAGAATGCCGGTGAGAGGGTTATTGATCTCATGCGCCGCGCCAGCCGCCAACTGACCGATCGAGACGAGCTTTTCCGTCTGAATCATCTGCGCCTGAATGTGTTTGAGGTTCTCGAGCGAATGGTGCGAAGCTTCGAGCAACCGAGTGCGGTCGCGATCAACGAGTCGCTGGCGCAAGAATGCAAGGGCGGTAACGACGAGCAGGGTGACCTGCGTCACGCCGATGCGAAATGTTCGCACGCTTTCACGGTTCGGGCTGTAGCGCAGGCTCCACAGCGCCATGATCGGGATGGATATTACGGCTGTCATAGCTACGCGAGCAGGCCACCGGCTTACTTCCTCCTCGTGGCGCGGTACCGGGTCGGGCACCGGCTTGCGTTGATAGGCGACGATTCCAGCGGTTCCAAACCATACGAACGAAGCCAAAATCGGCAGATCGAATGGGCTGCCGGTGTAGTAGTCCTTCCGGTCGATAGCCCAATTGGCGAGGTATGAGCCCGCCGCATACAAAATCGAGGCGCTGAACAGATGAGCGTATACTTCGCGCCAAACACCTTTGGAGCGCCCAATCAGCACCGCGAACCCGATTGCCAGCAAGCCGTTTTCGACGGCGGCGAGGTAGTCGTAACTGACGCCATAGGCCATCACGTCCGGTGACACGTATTGCCATGGGATCACAACGAACAGGTAAAGATAGACCCACCAAACCAGGAGCAGCGAAAAGTCGAGATAGCCAATATGAAAGTCCGGATCTTCGCGCCGGTCGTGCGGTTTCAAGGCGAGGGCCCACATCATCGGGACGGGATGGAGGAACAGAATCACGTCACCAATGAACGGATTGGGAGCTTCCTGGCGGCGAATCACCTCAAAGTAGGTCCACATGAGCTGGCCCAGCAACCAAGTGGCGCAACCGGCTCCGAGCAGCACCCAAAACGCCCGGGTTCGGCGCTGCTGCGAAGCTGCATTCATGAAAAGGCAAGCGCACGCGAAGCCGGCGGCCAGCGCCTGAGCGATGTCGCCAAAGGCTGTTAGAGCCGCGCTCTTAGGGAGAGTGATGGAAACCAGCCCGTAAAGCCCTACGAATCCCACCCAGGCAGCGAGGAGCACCCACTGAGCCATGGCAAACTTGCCGAGGGCGCGCTCCAGGGAGGCGAGGAGGTGCTCGAGCCGTTTCGTGGCGGGCGCGATTTGCATGGGCCTAGTACTACCAAGCTTACTTTCATTGGGTTTCCGGTGAGAGAAGAGTTGGGGCCAAGTTCCGTGGGCTGCAATAGTTAGGCTTTGGTAGCAGACCGACCGACGACCCAGATATGGCCGGTTCTTGATGCGAGAAGCAGTCTTGCCTCACGAATACGAGGCTCAGGCTACAACTTAGAGTGAGGGTGATCCCACGCGCCTAGGGATGAGTCGGCTGGCCGGCTCCGCGTTCAGCCACAATCTTGCGCGCGTTTTGATAAAGCGCACGCGCTTGCGGGATCAGTTCTTCCGCTTTCTGTAGCTGCGGGTCTTCCTGAAGTTCGACCTTATAGCCATCGTTCAAGCCGAACACCGTGGTAAACACCTCGCGCTTGATCTTCCACTTGATCCACGCCAGATTGTCGTGAATATCGGGTTCGGTGAACTTAATGTGCTCCTGATCGAGATATTTGCGGAACTGATTGATGACGGCGTCGTCGGCAACGAAGTCCTTGGAGATCTCAGGCTTCTCGCCCAGGTAATGCCGCACGAAATCGCCTACGCCCTGCGGGAAGGGATAAAACACGCCACGGCGGAGGAGAGTCTGCTCGAAATCGTTGAGCTTTGGCGCCGGCACTGCGTCGTCGGGAGTGATTCCGCCCTGGCCGAATACCTGGCGGCCGCTGTCGGTTAGCTTCACTTCCGGGGCGCGGGGCGGCTTGGGATTGTAGTGATAGTCGTAAAGCGAAATGTTTTTGTAATCGCGCTGGATCAGGCGGCCGCTGGGCGTGTAGTACCGCGCGGTCGTTAGAAGAAGGGCGGTGTCTTCGCTCAGCGGATACTGCGTCTGCACGAGGCCCTTGCCAAAGCTTGTCTCCCCGACAATCAAGCCGCGGTCGTGATCCTGGATTGAGCCGGCGACGATTTCAGAAGCGGAAGCGCTTTGTCCGTTGATCAGGACGATGAGCGGAACTTCAATGCCCTGGTTGCCACGCAGCGCGTAGTAGCGCTTCTCGGACGAGGAGCGCCCGCGATGCGAAACCACGATTTCGTTCTTGTCGAGGAACATGTCTGACATGCCGACGGCTTGATTCAGGAGGCCACCGCCATTATTCCGCAGGTCGATGATCAATCCGTCGAGCTTCGAGACGTCGAGCTGCTTCAGCGCTTCGGCCAGATCGTTATCGGTCGTCTCGTTGAAGGTAGAAACGCGCACGTAGCCAATGCCCGGCTTCACCATCGTGAAATACTCAACGCCGGGGCGGGGAATTTCATCGCGGACCACAGTCACGTCAATCGGTTTGTCCCAGCCTTCGCGACCCAGCGAGATGTGGACTGTGGTGCCCTTGGCGCCTTTCAGCATGTCGGCCACTTCGGTAGTCGTCAGCCCAGTGCAGGACTTGCCGTCCACTTTGAGAATGATATCGCCGGGACGAATGCCGGCTTTGTAGGCGGGGGAGCCGACAAAGGGCGCGAGCACGATCGTCTGGTTATCGCGGCCTTGGACCGTCATACCTACGCCATAATATTTGCCCTGCTGCTCTTCGCGGAAAAGTGCGTACTGGCGAGGATCAAAGAAATTCGAGTGCGGATCAAGTACCCGCAGCATTCCAGGGATGGCGCCGTCGTAAATGGCTTTGTCGACGTCGACGGGATCGGCGTAGTTTCGCTCGACGATCGACAGGACCCGCGTGAAACTCTTCACGGAATCCTGCATATCCGATGCGCCAGCAGCTGTGGCCCTGACGGTCGGCCCGAACCACCCGCCGAGTAAAGCCGAGATAGCCAATACTGCCGTTAAGAGCATGATTCCACGCCTGGAAGATTGCGACACGTCCATCGATCCTCGCTTTATGCCCCGAGCGGAAAGTATAGCATATCACTCGGAGGTCGTTTGACAGGCCAGTGACCCTCTTCTATGATGCAAAAACGGCATCGCCGAAGGCAAAAATGTTGAGCATTCCACACCTGATTATCATCTTCATCGTGGCGCTCGTCGTTTTTGGCCCGGAAAAGCTGCCGGAATTGGCCCGAAATCTAGGCAAAGTGATGGCTGAATTCAGGCGCGCCACGGGGGACCTGCGGTCGACGTTCGAAGGTCACATGCGGGATCTCGAGCGCGAAACCGACACGCGGCGAATCGGCGGACCAACTTCGGGTGCGGGCACTGGCTCAGGTGCTGGTTCAGGGTCCGATTCAGGCACGAGCGCTGGCACGATAGCCGCCGTTCCGTCACCCACGGTAGATTCGGCGCCTGGCACGGTTCCGACTCTGCCCCCGCAGTTGGGTGCGCCCATCGAAGGCCAGCAAGCGGCACCCGTGGAATCCGAGCGCGTTGACCAAGAGGTGCGGTTCCAACCGCCGCAGATTGCACCGGTCCATTCGTCAGAGGAATCCGCCAACGCAAGCGAGCAACCTTCCGAGACACCCACCGATGGCGGCACCCGCCCTGCCTGACCCCAATCCGCCGCAGCGCCCCGAGGAAGAAGCCGGTGGCCGAATGTCGTTTTTCGAGCACCTGGTAGACCTTCGCAAGCGGCTCGTCAATTCGCTACTCGGTATCGGCATCGGCATGGTGGCAGGCCTCGCCGTTTCGCCGTATTTCATCGATTACATCGTAAAGCCGATGCAGGCGGCTCTCCGCGCCCACCAGATGGACGACAAGCTCTACTACACTAGCCCCGCCGGCTACGTGGGCCTAATTATTACACTGGGTCTGTATCTCGGAATCGTGATTGCGATGCCGTGGGTCCTTTATCAGATATGGCAGTTCGTGGCGCCAGGACTCTACAAACACGAACGAAGCGCCGTTGCAGGCTTCATCATCCCCTCAATGATTCTGTTTCTGGCGGGAATCGCTTTCGGCTATTTCATCGTTTTGCCCACGATGCTGAGCTTCCTGATCGGCATGGGGACCACCGGGCCGGTCAAGCCGCTGATCAGCATCAACGAATATTTCGATCTGATTTTGATCGTGCTCGTCGGGCTCGGCATCATATTCGAGTTGCCGGTGGTGATTTTCATTCTGTCGGTGTTCAATATTGTGACGCCGAAGTTTCTAATAAAGAATTTCCGTTATGCCATGCTGATTATTACCGTACTTGCGGCTTTTGCGGCGCCCACACCGGACGCAACGACCATGTTGATTTTCATGGCGGCGCTGGTGCTGCTATATGTGATTGGCATCATGGTTTCGTATTTTGTTGTTCGGAAAAAACGTGCGCGCGCCATTGCTGGCGGAGAGGGTCCAACAACGTGATTCAACTCGGGAAGCCAGCATGGCTCGCCGCGGCAGCCTTCGCCACTTTGCTTACAGGTGCGTGCGGGCACGAAGTCGGTGGCTCCAACGCACAGCAGAAGAGCAGCGAAGCGTCGCAGGATGGCGCGAAACCGACCCTCAACATCAAGACACTCAATGCCGAGCCAGCTCCGCCTGCCACTGAAACCGGCGGATTCGACGGCAATAAAGCCTTCGATCATGTCGCGCAGCTCGTGGCCATCGGTCCCCGCCCGCCGGCGTCAGACGGCATCCATCGAGCGCAGCAATACATCAAGACGCAGCTGCAAAGCTTTGGCTGCCAGGTGGACGAAGACGATTTCCACGCGCAAACGCCCGTCGGCGATGTGGCGATGAAGAACATCATCGCGAAAGCGCCGGGCGAAGGATCCGGAATCATTCTGCTCATGACCCACTACGATACTTTGAGCTCCGTGAAAGATTTCGTCGGCGCCGAAGATAGCGGCTCTTCCACCGGACTCATGCTCGAGATGGCGCGCATTCTATGCCCGAAGAAGCAGCCCAACGCCGTGTGGATCGCGTTCCTCGACGGGGAGGAAGCATTCGTCAATTGGAATCAGGATGAAGACCACACGTATGGCAGCCGCGAACTCGCAGCACGCCTCGCTGTCTCCGGAGACCTAAAGCGCGTGAAGGCGGTAATCTTGGCCGATATGGTCGGACAGAAAAATCTCGAAATTCACCGCGAATCAGATTCCACGAAGTGGCTGACCGACCTCGTGTGGAAGAAAGCGGCGAGCCTTGGATACGGAGACATTTTTACTTCGCGCGAGTCACAGGTAAGCGACGACCATCAGCCCTTCCTCTCCCGCGGTGTTCCCGCCGTGGACATCATCGACCTCGACGGCTACACAAACGCAGGATATTGGCACACCACGCAGGACACGATCGATAAGGTCAGCCCCAAGAGCCTCGCGATTGTCGGCTACGTAATCCTCGAATCGGTGGGCGAATTGCAAAAGAAGTTTCACTAGCTCGCGATGCGCCGCCGATTCTTCGTCGATCGCTTCGAGCGCCAGTCTGCATCGCTGCGCGATGAAGCCGCCGAGCATCTCGGTCGCGTCCTGCGCGCAGAACCAGGGCAGCTCTACGAGTTGAGCGATGGCCAAAACGTCTGGCTAGCGCGCGTAGAACGCGTAGCAGTCTCAAAGCGCGGAACAAGCCGAATCGATTTTGCGCTCGTCGAGCCGATTGAAGCCGCAGAGCCTCCCGTCCATATCGAGCTGTTGATCTCCATCGTGAAGTTCGATCGCTTCGAGTGGTGCCTCGAAAAAGCCACAGAACTCGGCGTCGACGAAATCGTACCTCTAGCTGCCGCGCGTACAGATAAGGCCCTCATCGCTGCAGCAGCGAAGCGCAGCGAGCGTTGGAATCGAATTCTCGTCGAATCCGCGCAACAATCGCGTCGCCTGCGTCCGCCAGTTCTGCGTGCTGCCTTACCACCCGATAAAGCCTTCGCCCAATCGTCCGCAAGCCTCAAAATTTTCCTCTCCGAACGCCGCGAAGCCCAATCCTTGCGAAAACTCTTAGATCAGGATTCGCTTCCAGTGGCACAGGTACTCCTGCCTGTGCGCCTTTCTAGCTCTACACAGCCCCAGACTCAAGCAGCCCCAACCATCTCGCTAGCCGTAGGCTCGGAAGGCGGCTGGACCGACGACGAAATCGCATCAGCCGCCGCCACCGGATTTCTCGAAGCCTCGCTGGGCGAAAATATCCTGCGCACGGAAACCGCTGTGATCGCTGCACTCGCCGTGGTGCAGTTCACGCTGGCAACACGCTAGATCTTCCCAAGGAACCCCAACGCCTTGGCGCGCATCTAAGGGCATGATATAAATAAAGCAGTTTCGAGATAGAAAATGCTCGACATCTCCAATTCCGGCTCGCAAAACCCTAGCGAAAATTTGTCCGCCCCTCAATTGCGCCAGGATCTGCGCAGTTGGACGCGCGACCTAGCCGTCGCTCTCGGCCTCGCACTCGTGATCATCGTTTTTCTGTATCAGCCGGTGAAAGTCGAAGGCACCAGCATGGCTCCGCTTTTGAGTGATCAGGAGCGGATCTTCATCAACAAATTTGTCTATCGTTTCGAGCCCATCGGGCGTGGCGACGTAATCGTTTTCTGGTATCCTCTCGACCGCTCGAAGTCGTTCATCAAGCGCGTGATTGGGCTTCCGGGGGAAACAATCGAGCTGCGGGGCGGACGTCTCTACGTTGACGGCAAGGCGCGGCCCGAAGTTTATATTCCTGCGAGCTATCTCGACGGCTCCAGTTACGGCCCGGTAGCGATTCCGAAAGATGAGTACTTCGTGATGGGCGATCACCGCGACAGCTCCAACGATTCGCGTGTATTTGGGCCCATCGGCCGGCGCGATATTTACGGCAAAGCAGTTTTCGCGTATTGGCCAGTGGACCACTTCGGTTCGCTCACCGGCACTTCGACAGTAAACGCGGCATCAAAATGAACGCCTTGGGAGGACACACTGACGCAGGCCCTCGCAGGTCGCGCGATTCTCGCGCTCGAGGACGGACGAGTCTTTAACGGCCGTGCAGCCGGCGCTCGCACGCGCCGCGGCGGCGAAGTCGTTTTCAATACCAGCCTCACTGGTTACCAGGAAGTTTTCACCGATCCCAGCTATTCCGGCCAGATTGTTTGCCTCACGTATCCTCACATTGGAAATGTCGGTTCGAATCGTGATGATGACGAATCTGCGAAGCCTTACATCGAAGGATTGGTCGTGCGCGAGTTCGCCGCGCTTTCCTCGAATTGGCGCTCCACTGAAACCGCGCAGAAATTTCTCGAGCGCTACGGCGTCCCCGTAATTTGGGACCTCGACACGCGCGCGCTTGTCCGGCACCTGCGAGATGTCGGAGCCTTGCGCGGCATTGTCGCAACCGATGGAACTCCCGCTGAGAAGTTAATCGAGGAGGCTCGCGCGCTGCCCACGATGGCGGGGCAAGAACTGGCGAGTCGCGTTACGTCGCCAAAGAAATACGAATGGTCGAAAGGCTCGATTGATCTCGCGGCGGCTCAGTCGCTAGGCGCGCCCAGCGCAGCGGCTGCGAATGAAGGAAGTGCTTCCAGCGATCGCCACCGCGTCGTAGCCTATGATTACGGCATCAAGCAAAATATTCTGCGCCTTTTCGTTGACCATGGTTGCGATGTCACCGTCGTTCCCGCGAAGACTTCCACCGAAGATGTTCTGGCGCTGAAGCCGGATGGCGTGTTCTTGTCAAATGGCCCGGGGGATCCTGAACCGGTTTCCTACGCCATTGAAAACATCCGCAAGCTGCTAGGCCGCGTCCCGATTTTCGGCATCTGCCTCGGCCACCAATTGTGCGGCCTCGCCCTCGGAGGGCGCACCTTTAAGCTGAAATTCGGGCATCACGGCTCGAATCACCCGGTAAAGAATCTCCTCACGCAAAAAGTTGAAATCACCGCCCAGAATCACGGCTTTTGCGTCGATCCCGATTCGCTGCCATCAGGCGACGTCGAAATCACGCACGTCAATTTGAACGACCACACCAATGAAGGCATGCGCCACCGTTCAATGCCGCTGTTCAGCGTTCAATATCACCCGGAAGCATCGCCGGGCCCGCACGACGCCCGCTACCTGTTCAACGACTTCATCGCGCTCATGAACGAGGCCGCTCGATGATGCCTGCGCCTAAATTTCTGGAGAATTGGCCGCACAGCCGTCAGGTCACGTCGCCGCGAAGGAGTCACGACTCATCGCCGCGGCGAGCCATGCCTTTGCGCACCGTTACTCCAACCTGTCATTCCGAGCGGAGTCGCGCGCGCTTTTGCATTTCCCACCGCGCAGCGGTGGGCGCGCGACGCAGGGAGGAATCTGCAGTTCGGCCTTTGACTTGTGGTCCGGTCGCCTGAGATGGAGAAAACGTACAACGTCTACATCATGGCCAGCCGCTCGCTGAACTTCTACGTCGGCGTGACAAGCAATCTGATTCAACGCACAGCCCAGCACAAGTTTGGCGCGATTCCCGGATTTACAGGCAGGTACAAAATTCATCTGCTCGTATACGTAGAATCGTTTTCGGATGTCAAATATGCGATCAGACGAGAGAAGCAAATCAAAAGCTGGCGACGCGAAAAGAAAATCGCACTGATCAAGCAAACGAATCCGGCATGGGCCGACTTAGCGGAGGATTGGTTTCCAAAGGCGAACTGCAGATCCCTCGCTACGCTCGGGATGACAGATGGGGTCGCGTCGGCGTTAAAGCCCCGCCCCTCCAATCCCGCTGGAAGCGAAATCAAGAGCTAAATGCCGAAACGCACTGACATCAGGAAAATCCTCATCATCGGCTCCGGCCCGATCATCATCGGCCAGGCCTGCGAATTCGACTACTCCGGCACCCAAGCCTGCAAGGCCCTCCGCGCGGAAGGCTACGAAGTAGTCCTCGTCAATTCGAATCCAGCCACGGTGATGACGGACCCGGAAACTGCCGACCGAACCTACATCGAGCCGCTCGCGAAAGAATATCTCGAAGCCGTCATTGCTGCGGAGCGTCCTGATGCCTTGCTGCCCACAGTCGGCGGCCAGACGGGCCTGAACCTCGCCGTCGAGCTTGCGGAAAGCGGCATTCTCGAAAAATACGGCGTGCAACTGATCGGCGCATCGCTGCGCGCGATTAAAGTCGCCGAGGATCGGCTTCTTTTCAAGGACGTCTGCCGCCGAATCGGCCTCGAAGTGCCTGCTTCGGAGGTCGTGACAAATATTCACGAAGCGGTGCGGCTCGCGGATGCGATTGGCTATCCGCTCGTGATTCGCCCGTCGTTCACGCTCGGCGGCACGGGCGGCTCGATTGCCTACAATCGCGAAGAATTCGCGGACCTGATTGCGCGCGCGCTCGATGCGAGCCCTGTTCACCAGGCGCTCATCGAAGAATCCGTTCTCGGCTGGAAAGAATACGAACTCGAAGTAATGCGCGACGTTCGTGACAACTTCGTCGTGATCTGCTCGATCGAAAATCTCGACCCGATGGGCATTCACACGGGCGATTCAATTACCGTCGCACCGGCGCAGACGCTTACCGACAAGGAATACCAGCGCATGCGCGACGCGGCCGCAGCGATCATTCGCGAAGTGGGCGTCGAAACGGGCGGTTCGAATATTCAATTCGCGGTCGATCCTGAGACCGGGCGGATGACCGTCATCGAAATGAACCCGCGCGTCTCTCGCAGTTCCGCGCTAGCCAGCAAAGCGACTGGTTTTCCGATTGCGAAAATCGCCGCCAAACTCGCGCTGGGAATGACGCTCGACGAAATTCCCAACGACATCACGCGCAAGACGCCGAGCTCCTTCGAGCCGACGATCGATTATGTGGTAGTGAAAATTCCGAAATGGCAGTTCGAAAAATTCCCCGGCAGCGAGACCACACTCACCACGCAGATGAAATCCGTCGGCGAAGTGATGGCCATCGGCCGCACGTTTCAAGAAGCCCTTTGCAAGGGCATTCGTTCGCTCGAGCCGCACACGCCGTGGCGCGCACCTGCCGAAGTCACCACCGCCCTGCTGCGTGAAAAGCTCACAGTGCCAGGGCCCGACCGCATCCACTGGCTTTTCGAAGCGCTCGAACGCGGCATGACGCGCGACGAAGTCTGCTCGCTCACGAAAATCGATCCCTGGTTCATCCGTCACATGGAGGAGATGGTCGCGCTGGATCGGCGCGTAGCGGCCACATCATTTCACGCAGCATCGCCTGAGCTTCTTCTTGAGGCCAAGCGCTCCGGCGCCAGCGACGAAGAACTCGCGAAGCTTTGGAAGACCACCGCCGCCGAAGTCCGCGCACGCCGCCACGAGCTCAATGTGCGGCCGGTTTTCAAGCGCGTCGACACCTGCGCAGCCGAATTCGAATCCTTCACTCCGTACATGTATTCCACCTACGAGGAAGAGGACGAGTCGAATCCGGTCGAGCGCCCGAAAGTCGTCATCCTCGGCAGCGGCCCAAATCGCATCGGGCAGGGAATTGAATTCGACTACTGCTGCTGCCACGCCGCCTTCGCGCTGAAAGAAGACGGCTACGAAACGATTATGGTGAATTGCAACCCGGAAACGGTTTCGACCGACTACGACACCTCCGACCGCCTCTATTTCGAGCCGCTCACTCTCGAAGATGTCCTCGCGATTCTCGATCGCGAAAAGCCGCAAGGCGTAATCGTCCAATTCGGCGGCCAGACGCCGCTGAATCTCGCCCTCGAGCTCAAGCGCAATGGCGCGCAAATCATCGGCACCGATCCCGAATCAATTGATCTCGCCGAAGACCGTCGCCGTTTCGGCCGCCTTCTCGATGAAATGAAAATTCCGCAGCCCCGCGCCGGCACGGCTCTCGCTCCGCAAGAAGCCGTCCGCGTTGCCTCCGAAATCGGACTGCCAGTGGTCGTCCGCCCCAGCTACGTTCTCGGTGGCCGTGCAATGGTCATCGCCTACGATCTAAAAACCGTCGAGGATTACGTCGCGCAAGCCGCGCAAATTGGAAACGCATCCGATCCGCGCCGGCCGATCCTCATCGATCAGTTTCTCGAGGACGCCACGGAGGTCGACGTCGACGCGCTCGCCGACGGCGAGGATGTCGTCATCGCCGGCATCATGGAACACATCGAAGAAGCCGGCATCCACTCCGGCGATTCTTCGTGCGTGCTACCGGCCGTCACGCTCAAGCCTTCGGTGCTCGAACGCATCCGCGATTACACCTCGCGCCTCGCACGCGCCCTGAATGTAGTTGGCCTGATGAATGTGCAGTACGCCATCCAGCGCGACACGGTTTACGTTCTCGAAGTGAATCCCCGCGCCTCGCGCACGATTCCATACGTGAGCAAAGCCACCGGCGTCCCGCTCGCAAAAGTGGCGGCGCGATTAATGACGGGCCGCAAGCTGCGCGACATGAATCTACCCTGTATTCAGACAAACGGCGTCAAAGAGCTGGCGGTGCGGGATTTTTACGCGGTGAAGTCGCCGGTGTTCCCCTTCAACAAATTTCGCGGCGTCGACACAATTCTAGGCCCGGAAATGCGCTCCACCGGCGAAGTGATGGGCATCGCGTCCACCTTCGGCGTCGCCTTTGCCAAGGCGCAACTCGCCGCAGGCCAGCGGCTCCCGCAAGCGGGCACGGTTTTTATCAGCGTCAACGACCACGACAAGCGCCACATCACAGGTTTAGTACAGGATCTGCTCGCAGCGGGCCTCAGGGTGGTAGCTACACGAGGAACGGCAGCCGCGCTCTCAGTGGCGGGAATCGAAGTCGAATCCGTCTTCAAAGTGAATGAAGGCCGCCCAAATATCGTCGACCTAATCAAAACCGCCAAAGTAAATCTAGTGATCAACACCCCGCTCGGCCGCGAATCTTTCTACGACGAAAAATCAATCCGCCGCGCCGCAATCCGCTACAACATTCCCTGCATCACCACGCTCTCCGCCGCCACCGCCGCCGCGAAGGGAATTCGAGCCATGGCGATGGCCGGTCAAGCTGTTGATGTTGCCGCACTCCAGGATCTCCACCGCCGCAAAAATGCCGCCGCAGCCGCGCGCGATTCAATCTCCGCTTCCACCTCCGCCGCGCCGAACCCGGCGTCCTGAGGTAAAATACAGCGATGAACCTTCACGGAATTTTCCCGCCGCTCGCTACGCCGTTCGCAGCCGACGGCACGATCGTGCCCGCGAAGCTCCGCGACAATATCGCCCGTTACAATCGCATCGCCCTCGCGGGATACGTCCTCAACGGTTCCACCAGCGAATCGGTTCTCCTCCGCTGGGAAGAAGTCTATCGCCTCTGGGAGACCGCCAAAGAAGCCGCCGCCCCAAGCAGAATTCTGATCGCCGGCACCGGCGCTGAATCCACGGCCGAAACCATCGAGCACACCAATCGCGCCGCATCCCTGGGTTTCGATGCGGCCCTCGTCCGCACTCCGCATTTCTACAAGCCGCAAATGAAGCTCGACGCGCTCTCGGAATTCTATTTGCGCGTCGCCGATGCTTCCCGCATCCCGGTTCTGGTCTATTCCGTTCCGATTTTCACAAATCTGCAAGTGGAAGCCCCGCTGATCGGCGCCGTCGCGCAGCATCCCAACATCATCGGCATGAAAGACAGCTCCGGCGACGTCGAAGGCGTCCGCAAAATCATCGCCGCCGCGCCGAAATCATTTCAAGTTCTCACCGGTTCCGCGTCAACGCTTTTCGAATCCCTCGAGCTCGGCGCCTGCGGTGCGATCCTCGCTCTAGCCAACCCGTTCCCTGAGCTGTGCGTTGAAATCTACGAAGCCTCCCGCTCAGGCGACTCCAAAAACGCCCACTCGCTCGCGCAACATCTTCTCGCGCCCGCGAAAATGCTCGGCCCGCAATACGGCATCCCCGGCCTGAAATACGCCCTCGATCGCCTCGGCTATCACGGCGGTCCGCCGCGCCCCCCGCTTCTTCCGCTTAGCGAAGCCGCAAAGGCAGAAATCGACGCCATGCTCGCAGGCCTGGCCCTGGAGAGGTCTGCGGCCCGTTCGAATTAATCAGAATTTCAGTTCTTCGGCGGGAAGTAGCCTTTCAGCGGAATAATCACTGACCCTACGGTTCCAGTTGTAGTGTCGTGCAAAATCACTCGAAGTTCCACTGCGTCCCGATGAATCGGCACATCGTGGGTGTGCGAGATACCGGTCCTCAAAAGCTCTGAGTAGCGTTCGGGAGTAAATTTCATCTCTACGGTGGCTTCCGGAGCTGCCAAAACTTTTCCAGTTTCGTCCGTTTGCGCATAAACGATTCCAACGCCACCTTCCCAATTATTGTCCGCCTGGCGAAACGAAATGTCGCGACTGTCGAATTGGAGATGTACATTCACTTGCCGCGCAGCGGGGTCTTCTATAGGACGAACCTGCACGATCATCTTGATCGCTGTGGCCTCAATCGGACTGTAAGCCGCCGCTGCGACAGAGGCGTCGCTTTCTTCTTGCGTCACGGCATGATCGGGCCGCGCGAAATAGCCGGTCCTCGCTCGCACACGAGCACCCGGACTATTCACTTTCACGCGGATCGAATGAAACTTTCCATCCCACTTCACGTCCTCCGGATAGTAGCCGAGCTCATATGTCACACGGGAATCGTTGACCGCCAGCCGTACCGCCTCAAATAGATCGTTATTCTCATAGAAAATCCTGCCGCCAGTTCGCTCCGCCATCACAGACATCGTCGCAAGCCGATTTGACCGGTCCGGCGTCATGGTGAGCGCTGCGCGTTGGGTGCTTCTCACTGACCCCGGGGAGGATTGAATCTTTGAGTCGGCCGGAGTCAATCCCCGAGCGTCAACCGGATAGACTGCAATGTTCGCCTCGTTCAGCGCTCGTATTGCGCGTTCCACGTCTTTGAAGAAACCTACTTGGTCGGGGAACTGCGTAGGATTCAACTTCTCGTCTTCATATCCTATCGTGATAGGAAAACTCCCCGAGATCCAAACAAGGTTCTTCCGGCCGGGAAGGCTTCCCAAATGCCGGGCGATTGCCTGAAGCGCGTCTGTGGTGACGCGCACGCGCTTCGTGGCGTAGAAATTCGATTCGCGCTGAACATTCAGACTCAGGAATTGGTTTAGCGCGTCGTCGCTTTGGGACAGGCGCTCTGGCGGGGAGTCGATTTTATGGGGAACTGAGGCGGCTTCCTCAGGCAGCTGTTCGCCTTTGTAACTGGCCACCGCCGCAATTAGATCGCGGGAGTCGCTTGTAAAATCGTGGAGGACGTTCAACCTGTAATCGAGCGTATAAATTCCGATGCGGTCTTCTGGTTGCAGATGGCTGAGGAACTTAATGATCTGGCGCCTGGAGTATTCTTGATCGGAGAATTCCGTGTTCAGTGCATCGAGCAGAATTACGGTAACACTTTGCGGCATCGCCGTGCGCTCCGCCAGACGATTGGTATACGTATCCGGCGGCAGCGGCGGGCGCGGATTTTCAGGAACAGCATTGGTCTCGACGGAGAAAACCTGAATCGCCTGCGCTTGCTTTTCATCAAACACACTGAAGTCGTCTTTGGTCAGCCCGTTTATTGGATTGCCATGCTTGTCTTGCACAATTACGCTGACCTGCACCAGGCGTGTGGTGGATCGAAGATGGGCGGCATCATCGCCTTGAGCAAGACCGGCCTTATCTTGATCGAAAGGATAGACAGCTAAAAATGGCTTTGCAGGTGCGGTACAGTGGAAAGCAAGCGCCAGAGTGATTACACCCGCAAATCGGCAATTCATTGCGGGAGAGTTTACTACCGGATGAATAGGCTGCACAGGTCATTTACTCCCAAGTGCTGTTCCCATGGTTCGCTGCGGTGCCTCGTCGCACAGCACCTTCGAGCCCCGCGCTCCGGGTTTCCATGTCGTCGAATTAGCCGCCCGCCAGCCACCTCTGCTAACTTCCGGCTCCGCCGCCCGTCCCACCAGCATTGTTGCCGCAAAAGGGCGCGTGTATCATGACCACCTCCATGGAGCCGCACTGCCTGCCTTTTCGCGAAGTCCCTCACACCACCAAGCTTTTCACCGCCTTCACGGAAGAATTCAAGCGCGTCCAGCGTTACTTCGGCCACCCGCCCACCGAATCAGGAATTCTCGCTGCCGCCAAAGAAGTTCGTCTCGACCCTGAAACCCGCCGCACAGTCGTTGAAGTCCTGCGCGAACAGAATGCGCGTTTCGCCCCCGGCTCCGAGCTTCCGCCCGAAACGGCCAAAAATCTCGATCGCCTCGCCGCAGGCGCCGTCGCAATCGTCACGGGCCAGCAGGTCGGCCTCTTTTCTGGCCCTGCCTACAGCGTCTATAAAGCGGTCACCGCGCTTCGTTGGGCCGACGCAATTACAAAGAAAGGCACCGACGCCGTTCCAATCTTCTGGCTCGCCACCGAAGATCATGATCTCGCCGAAGTAAACCATTCCGACTGGAACACGCGCGAAGGCCTCACTCGCTTCGAACTCCCCCCCCAAGAAACCGACGCCGACCATCGCGTCGGCGAAATTCTTCTAGGCGATGCCGTGCAGCCCCTCACCGCGAAAGCAGGTGCCGCGCTCGAAGGCTCCTTCGCCGAAGAATTCGCCGCGGCTCTGCGCGACTCTTACGCGCCCGGCGAAACCTACGGTTCAGCGTTCGGAAAACTGATGTCGCGCATCTTCGCAGGCCGGGGAATCATCTTCATCGATCCGCTCGACGCGCGTCTGCACCGTCTCTCGGCCGGCGTTTACCGCCGCGCCCTCGAAGAATCGCAGCCCCTCCGCGAAGCGCTGCTCGTCCGCTCCAAAGAACTAGAGAACGACGGCTTCCACGCCCAGGTGAAGGTCACGCGCGAATCGACGCTTCTTTTCTACAACGTCAACGGTCGCCGCCAACCGCTTCGCAGCCGCAATGGTGATTTCAGCGTGGGCAAGACGCGCTTCACTCTCGACGAACTCCGCGCCGCCATCGACAAGTCGCCCGAAGCTTTCTCAGCCAACGTCCTCCTCCGGCCCATCATCCAGGACACGCTTCTTCCCACCGCCGCCTACATCGGCGGTCCAGCCGAAATCGCGTACATGGCGCAGAACCAGATTGTCTACAAGTCGATACTCGGGCGCATGCCCGCCATCGTCCCACGTGCCGCTTTCACGCTCGTCGATCCTTTGATCGCCCGAATCCTCGCGAAATTCGATCTCGAAGTCCGCGACGTTTTCCGCGGCTCCCAGTTTCTCCGCAAAAAGATGGAGCGCAAATTTCTGCCGCGCCCTCTTGCCAGCCGCTTCGATTCAGACGAAAAATCGCTGCGCCGCCTGCTCGATAAATACCGCGAGCCGCTCGCCGGCCTCGACAGCACGCTGGGTGGCGCTCTCGACTCCGCCGAAGGCAAAATTCTCTATCAGTTCCTGAAGCTGAAAGAAAAAGCAGGCCGCGCCGAAAATCAGCGCACCGGTATCCTCAATCACAAGGAATCCCTTATTCTCTCAGCCCTCTACCCGCACAAAGATTTGCAGGAGCGCACTCTCTGTGCCCTCCCGTGGCTCGCACAGTACGGCGCGGAATTTCTGGATAAACTCGCGCAAAATATCGACCTCGCCGCTCCCCAGCACCACCTTTTCTTCCTTTAGTCCACTAGATTCCTCCGCCGCGATCCTTTACTTCCTCGACCTCTCCCAACTCCTCTGCCTCCTCTTATCTTTCGCTCCCGTGCTAAAATGCCGCGAATACCACGACTTCTTTCTAAGGGGCGCAGATGAGAATCACACCGGGGAAGCAAAAAGGAATGAAAGCAGTTTCCGACTCGCGCGGCGTCATCGCCGCAGCCGCCATGGATCAGCGCGGCTCGCTCAAGAGCGCCATCGCCAAGGAACGCGGCGTCGACAAAAGCGCCGTCACCCCGCAGATGCTCGAGGAATTCAAGATCGCCGTCACGCGCGTGCTCACTCCTCACGCCAGCGCCATCCTGCTCGATCCCGAATACGGTTTGCCCGCAGCCCGCGCCCGCTCCTCGAATGCGGGCCTGCTCCTCGCCTATGAAAACAGCGGCTACGACAACACGCGCCCCGGCCGTCTGCCCGATCTTCTCGACATCTGGTCCGTTCGCCGCCTTGTCGGCGCAGGCGCAGACTGCATCAAGATTCTTCTCTACTACACGCCGTTCGATTCCCACGAAATCAACGACATCAAGCACGCCTGGGTCGAGCGCATCGGCGCCGAGTGCATCGCTTTGGATGTTCCATTTTTCCTGGAATTCGTGGGCTACGAAGAAGGCGGAGACGAAAAGACAATCGAGTTCGCGCGCAAGAAGCCCGAAGTCGTCACGAAAAGCATGGAGGAATTCTCCAAGCCGCAATACGCCGTAGACGTCCTGAAAGTCGAAGTTCCCGTGAATATGGCCTACGTCGCCGGAAGCAAAGCCTGCAAAGGCGAGTCCGCCTACACGCGCGACGAAGCCAAGAAATACTTTCGCAGCGCCGCCGGCGTCGCCAAAAAGCCGTTCATCTATCTTTCCGCAGGTGTCAGCAACGACGTCTTCAACGAGTCCCTCGAACTCGCCGCCGAAGCAGACACAAATTTCTCAGGCGTCCTCTGCGGCCGCGCCACCTGGAAAGAAGGCATCCCCGTCTACGCCAAGCAAGGCGTCAAAGCCCTCGAAGACTGGCTCAACGACCAGGGCGTAAAAAATATCAACAATGTGAACGCGCGCCTGAAAGCAGCCAAACCCTGGTTCAGCTTCTACGGCGCCAGCTCCGCCGCCGCTCTCGCCGACTAAGCCGGGCCGTTGGTGAGCAGCCTCGCGCGCAACCGGCGAAGACTTAATTACCTTGCCATCTAAGAAACCACCTAAGCTATAATTCGCGCCATTCTGTAATACGTACCCGGGAGTGGCCCGTATGGCGAAATCCGGCTTCCCATTGTTTTGCGTTGTCCTGTCAGCAATTGCCCTAAGCCAGTGCTCGCAACCCGCTCGGCTCACTTCCATTCAGGTACTTCCAGATAATTTTTTTGTTACCACGATTACCAACACCGTACAGTTCAAGGCCATTGGAACCTACCAACAGAACGGAAGTAGTCTCATTGTGATGAAGGACATCACGACGCAAGTAACCTGGGCCTCGAGTTCGCTTTCAGTTGCCACGATCAATTCGTCCGGCTTTGCCACCACCACCGGTGCCGGACTTACCTCTATAACCGCCACGCTTCAGGCCCCACTCGGAACAATTGTCGGTACGTCAACATTGGATTGCGAGGGTCTGGCGGCAGTTCGCAAACTGACTTCCCTCAGAATCGTCCCTGGTGGACGTGCAGTGGGCTACGTCGGCCAATTCATGCAGTTGATGGCAGTCGGGATTTTCAACACGGAGCCTCGCGTACAGGACATCACCACCCAGGTTCATTGGGAATCAAACGACGCGCGCATCGCCACGGTCGATTCATCCGGATTGGCACTGGGAAGCGATTTGGGTGACGCAACGATCACAGCTTCCGTAAAATCTCAATCGGGCGCCATCATCGGCGCAAGTACCCGGTTGACGCAGCAGGCCGCGCCGGATAACGATTCATCGCGTACTCTCACGGTCTTCGATGCTGGCTTGGGTTCGGGCACAATCGTCAGCGACCCGCCAGGCATCAGTTGCAGTTCCGCTGGCGGCTGCGAAGCAAGATTTCCTCTTGGCACCACAGTCGCTCTCACGGCGATCCCCGCGAGCGGATCAACTTTTGGCAGCTGGTCGTCCAACTGTCTCCCGAACACGGCTCCTACTTGTTCCGTGGTCGTTCGCAACAACGAGCCAGTCGGCATTATCTTCCATTAAAACCAGTGTTGCGGGCGCATGCGCCATCGCCGCGCCGACCCCTGTCATCCCGAGCGCAGCGAGGGATCTGCTTTTGTCTTTGCGACCAAAAAGCAACTCCGCGCCAGACTCCGCATTCCGTAAGGGTCGCCGCCGCCCTTCCGTACCGCCGTCTATAAAGGCGTCGGCGTTGTCAAGACACACTGGTGGTTTTGTTCTGAGACCGGGGAATCTCCGGTCCGGTTTTGTTGGATCCCTACCAGGAATCTTTGGTTTTGCTTGTGCATCGCCGACCAAGGCTCGCTGCTGAAATCATTTGCGATGGAACGTTGGTTCCACCAGCCATCTATTCGGTCTTTCCACCATGATTCTCGCTGCAGACTCCCCGGCTTTCCGAGGAGGCAGGGCGCTCACTCAGCGTCTCGATGGATCGACCGCTTCCATCCCGGCGGTACTCGAGCTACCCCGCAAACGAACCAACTGCGCCAGCAGTTCTCCGTAATCGACCCGGCTGCGCAGCATCCAGTACAACCTCACCGCCAAGCGGCGCGCCACCGCCACCTTCGCAATCTGACTCCCCCGACGGAATTTCAGCCGCTGATACAGCCGTCGCAGTTCCGCATCTTTCCGTGCCGCCGTCTGCCCGGCTTCGACCAGCAACCAGCGCGTAGTCGAACTGCCCTGCTTGCTGATCGATCCGATCCGCACTCGATCCGCCGACGAGTTCAGCCGGGGATCGAGTCCCAGATAGCTGCTCACCTGCCGGCTGCGGCGGAAGCGTTCGACTTCACCGATCGTCAGTGCGAAAGCCAGCGAGGTCAACGGTCCCACCCCCGGATGAGTCATCAGCCGAGCCGCTGCGGGATGAGCTGCCGCTTGTTTCTCGACCGCCCCATCTAGCTCTGCAATCGGCTTCTCCATCTGGTCGAGCAACTCCAGCAGTTCTTTCCGCCGCCGCGAGGCCCACGGCTCGAGCGCCAGTGCTTCCAGCTCCTGCCGTCCGGCCTTGCTCCACAACTTCTTTTTCCGGCACAGACCCTGGCCCATGGCGATGGCATGCAGTTGGTTCATCACCTTCGTTCTCATCTGCACCAGCTTCACGCGATGCAACACCAGTTGCCGCAAGTCCCGCTCCGCCACCGTGGGCATCCAGATTTTCGGAAAGCGGTTCTCGCTCATCAGCCTTCGCAGATGGGTTGCATCCCGCTCGTCGTTCTTCTGCTTGCGCACCACCGCAGCGCGAATCCGGGCCGCATCTCCGACCCACAGTTCCTGCCCTAGCTCTGCCAGCATCTGCTCGAACCATCGCGTGTAGCCGGTCGCCTCGATCCCCACCCTCACCGGTCCACGCAACTGCTCGTAAAACCGTCTGGCTTCCCCGTTGTGGTGTTCCAATCGCAACTGCACGATCTCTCCGGTCTCCGTATCCAACATCTCAATCTGCTGCTGGCGCGTGTGAAAATCACAGCCTATAATCTTCATCGCTCGGCTCCTTCCCTCCGAGCCTTGGTCGTTTCCCAACGCCAAGTGTACTCAGCTCGAAGGAGCCGACGCCTTTATCCAATCAGCGTCTCGCCGGCTCTTTTGACTCGATCCGCATTCGCGTCCTCGCGCGGCTGCGTTACAATTGTTATTCCACCTATGCCCCTCGGCCTCTACATCCAAGTCCCTTTCTGCCAAACAAAATGCACCTACTGCAATTTCCACACAGGTGTCGTCTCACGAGATCGTTACCAACCCTACGCGAACGCAGTCTGCCGCGAGATTAGCGACCCTCTTGCACTTGCGGCGTTAAATCTGGCCATTTCCTCGTCAGGGCACGGCTTCAGCCGTGCCGAAAGTTTGATCACACCCAAAGGGGTTTCAACCCCTGAGGCACGCCACCTATCAGTCGACACCGTTTATTTCGGCGGCGGCACACCAAGCCTCCTCGATTCCGCTACTCTCGACAAAATCCTCGACACATTACGCGCCACGTATTCGTTCGAAACTCCGGAAATCACACTCGAAGCCGACCCCGAAACAATCACACCCGAAAAAGCAAACTCCTGGCTCGCTACCGGCTTCAACCGCATCAGCCTAGGCGTCCAATCCTTCAACGACCGCGAACTCCAAGCCACCGGCCGCATGCACCGCCGCGCTGATATCGCCCGCGCCGCCGAAATCCTCCGCGCCGCCGGCTTCGACAACATCAGCATGGATCTAATCATCGGCCTCCCGCATCAAACGCGCGAATCCTGGGAACAATCCGTCAGCGAGCTTCTCGATCTGCGCCCAGAACACATCTCGATCTACATGCTGGAAGTGGATGAAGGCAGCCACCTCGGAAAAGAATCCCTCGCGGGCGGCACACGTTACAGCGCCCCCGCGATTCCCCCAGACGACACCCAAGCCGAATTCTACGATTCCGCTTGCACGCGTCTAGCGACCGCCGGTTACAACCACTACGAAATTTCCAACTGGGCCCTTCCAAACCGCCGCTCGCGCCACAATCTCAAATACTGGCAGCGCGAACCGTACCTGGGCCTCGGCGCAGGCGCCCACTCCTTCGACGGCAAAACGCGCTGGGCCAACGTCCACGATTCCGCCAAGTACGTCGCCATGATCGAGCAGGGAATCATCCCGCGCGAGCAAATCGAGCCAGTCACGCCCGAGCAAGCCCTCGAGGAAGAATTGTTCCTAGGCCTTCGGCAACTCGAAGGAATCGATCTTGCGCAAATCGAACGCCGCTACGCCGCGAACGGCAACGGCACCAGCGCGCGCTTAGCGCAAATCCGAGCGCAAGTCGATTCGCTCTGCGCGCAAGGTTTGCTGCAGCGAGAGTCTGGCCGACTCCATCTTGCCTCCGATCGCCTCACCATCTCGAGTTCGATTCTCGCCGAACTCCTCACATGAGCTACGTCGAAGCGCACTGACATCCCTCGAACGAAGCGTTGCATCTAACTCTCTACGTGTTAGCCTTGTTAGCGCAAAAATGGAAAAGAAGAATCGGAATCAACGGCGCCAAGCCGGAAAAAAGTACGGCTCGATTTGGTCGCGCTCACAGCGGCCCGGCACCCACCTCAGCAAACTTCTAATAGGAACAATCGAACTTTCAGAAAATTGCTTAACTCCAAGAAAACGCGCCACTAAGCAAAATTCTAATGGACACAAAATAGCCTTTTTCAGTTTTCTACATCTCGCCTCGGAGCCTCTTCCATGACCGCCCTTTCTCCCGTCGATCTGCGCAGCGACACCGTCACAAAACCAACGCCCGCCATGCGCCGCGCCATGGCCGAAGCCGAAGTTGGCGACGATGTCTACGGTGAAGACCCCACCGTCAACCATCTTCAAAAACGCGCAGCCGAAATTTTCGAAAAGGAAGCCGCGCTCTTCGTCCCCACCGGCTGCATGGGCAATCTCCTCGCCATCAAAGGCTGGGCGCCGCCGACGAGCGAAGTAATCTGCGAGCAGCGCGCCCACATCAATCTCTACGAACTCGCGTCCATCTCCGCGATCGCCGGATGCCTTCCGCGTCAAACGCCCGCACCCGACGGCATCCTCACCTGGGATCTCATCGAGCCGCTCATTCGCCCGAAAATTTATTACGATTCTCAGACCGCGCTCGTCGCGCTCGAAAATACGCACAACATGCATGGCGGCACCGTCTATCCGCAGGAAATTTCCGACAACATCTGCGACCACGCGCACGCCGCGAACCTCAAGGTACATCTCGACGGCGCGCGAATTTTCAACGCGTCGGTCGCGCTCGGCCGCAGCGTCGCTGACCTGACGCGAAAATTCGACTCGGTGATGTTCTGCCTCTCGAAAGCGCTCGGAGCTCCCGTCGGTTCGCTGCTCTTAGGCCCGCGCGACTTCATCGAAAAAGCTCACATCGGCCGGAAGCTGCTCGGCGGCGGAATGCGCCAGATCGGAATTCTCGCCGCTGCGGGATTGATCGCGCTGGAGGAAACGCCGAAAACTCTGCATCGCGACCACGAGAATGCCCGCTACCTCGCGAACGGTCTCGCGAAAATCAAAGGTGTCGCGATTGATCCGAAGAAAGTTGTTACGAACATCGTGATCTTCGATGTTCGAGCCACGGGCCGCACCGCCGATGACATCTGCTCCGATATCGGCAAGCACAAAATTCTCTGCGGCTCCTCCGACAAATACGCTATTCGCATGGTGACGCATTACGACGTGGACCGCGCCGGAATCGAGCGCGCCCTCGCCGCAACATCAGAAGTCATAGCAGGCCGCGCCCCGGCGGCTGCAGCGCACTAGGAGAGAAGAGTGAACTCCTCGCGAACTCAAAAAGTTCTTTGGGCCGGCGCGATTTTTATTTTGATATCAGGTGGAATTATGACCATGCAAGCAGGAAGCTCGATAGAAGCCGCGATTCAAGCGCAGGAGAAACGCGCGAATGCGACCCCCGAAGGCGCGCGCAAATTTATCGACGCAGCCGAAACGAAACTCTTCGACTTGTGGATTCGTGCCAGCCGCGCGCAGTGGGTCCATCAAACCTTCATCACCCACGACACGGAAATTCTCTCCGCTCAAGCCGACCAAGTAGTCAAAGCAACCACCGCCGATCTCGCCGCGCAATCGAATCAATATGAACACTTGAAGCTCCCCGAAGACGTGGCGCGAAAGATTTATCTTCTAAAACACTCGGTCGACATTCCCGCGCCGCGCGATCCTGCCGAGCAAGCGGAACTCTCGCAGATCGTAGCTTCGCTCGAAAGCGACTACGGGCAAGGGAAGTGGTGTCCCGACGGCGCGCAGGGAAAATGCCTCACGCTCAACGACATGGAAAACATCATGGCGTCGAGCCGCGATGCGAAAGAACTCGAGCGCACGTGGGCTGGCTGGCACTCGATTGCGCCTCCCATGCGCCAGAAATATTCGCGCATGGTGGTACTCGCCAATAAGGGGGCGCGCGAACTCGGATTTGCGAACGTCGGCGAAATGTGGCGCGCCGGTTACGACATGCCGCCCGACGCCTTCAGTGCGGACCTCGACCGCCTTTGGCTGGAAGTGCGTCCGCTCTACATCTCGCTCTATACCTATGTGCGTTCGAGCCTCGCGAAAAAGTATGGAGCGTCAGTAGTGCGCGAAGACGCGCCCATCCCCGCCGATCTCCTCGGCAACATGTGGGCGCAGGACTGGTCGAACATTTATCCGCTTGTCGCGCCGCCCAATGCTGATCCGGGCTACGACCTCAGCGAAATTCTCAAAGCCAAGAATATTGGACCGGTTGACATGGTCCACTATGGCGAGCGTTTTTTCATGTCGCTCGGCTTTGCGGCGCTGCCGCCAACATTCTGGACTCGCTCGATGTTCACCAAGCCGCGCGACCGCGAAGTGGTCTGCCACGCAAGCGCCTGGGACATTGACTTCGTCGATGACCTGCGCATCAAAATGTGCATCGAGCAGAAGGCTGAAGATTTTTCCACCATTCACCACGAGCTCGGTCACAATTTTTATCAGCGCGCCTACGACAAGCAGCCGCCGCTATTCCGCGATAGCGCCAACGACGGCTTTCACGAAGCGATTGGCGATACGATCGCGCTTTCCGTCACACCCGAATATCTGAAGCAAATCGGGCTGCTCGAGACCGTTCCGCCCGCTTCGTCCGACATGGGCTTGCTAATGCACAAAGCGCTCGAAAAAGTAGCGTTCCTGCCGTTCGGCTTGATGATCGACAAATGGCGCTGGGGTGTTTTCTCCGGAAAAATCGCGCCTTCCGATTACAACAAGGCCTGGTGGGACCTGCGCCTGGAATATCAGGGAATTGCCCCGCCCGTCGCGCGCAGCGAAGCGGATTTCGACCCAGGCGCGAAATACCACATCCCGTCGAATACTCCGTACGCTCGCTATTTCATGGCCGCGATTCTTCAATTCCAGTTTCATCGTGCACTGTGCAAAACCGCCGGCTACACGGGCCCTCTGAGTCGGTGTTCCATATACAACAACAAAGAAGCCGGAGCGAAGCTCGCGAAAATGCTCGAAATGGGAAAGAGCCGCCCGTGGCCCGACGCCCTCGAAGCGCTCACCGGCCAAAGACGAATGGACGCGTCCGCGATGCTCGAGTATTTCGCCCCGCTGAAAGCCTGGCTCGACGAGCAAAACAAGAAGAACGGCGCCAAAGAAGGCTGGTAGACATATGCCACAAAAGCCGGCGTGCCGAATTGCGAGTTTTCATGGTATAAATGAAAACCACAGTCGCATATATCCGTAATTTATAGCGAGGGATCTTGGAATTCTCACTCAGCGATGAACAGAAGCAGCTGCGGCGCACGGTTCGCGAATTTGCCGACGCCGAAATTCTTCCTCACGTGATGGAGTGGGACGAAGCGTCCAAGTTTCCGTCTGAAATAATTCCAAAGCTCGCCGAAATGGGATTTCTCGGCGTCATCTTCCCGGAAAAATATGGCGGGGCGGGAATGGGTTACGTCGAATACGCCATCATCATCGAGGAGCTATCGCGCGTTGACGGATCAATCGGAATTATCGTCGCGGCGCATAATTCGCTGTGCACCAATCACATCTATAAATTCGGCACCGAAGAGCAAAAAAAGAAATACGTCACGCCGCTCGCGCAAGGGAAGAAACTAGGCTGCTGGTCGCTCACGGAACCTGAAGCTGGCTCGGACGCAGGCGGAACGCGCACTACCGCCGTGCGCAAAGACGGCGGCTGGCTGCTCAACGGCTCGAAAACCTTCACCACGAACGGCCATTATGCAGACGTCTGCGTGGGAATGGCTGTGACCGACGCCTCGAAAAAGAGCCACGGCATTTCGGCATTCATCATCGAGAAGGGAACTCCGGGATTCCGCCCCGGAAAGAAAGAAAATAAGCTCGGCCTGCGGGCCAGCGACACCTCCGAAGTGGTTTTTACCGATTGCAAAGTGCCCGCCGAAAATCTTCTCGGCAAAGAAGGCGAAGGCTTCGTCAACAGCCTTCAAATTCTCGATGGCGGCCGAATTTCGATCGCCTCGCTCGGACTGGGAATGGCGCAAGGCGCCTACGAATGCTCGGTGAAGTACGCCAAGCAGCGCAAACAATTCGGCAAGCCCATCGCCGATTTTCAAGCCATCCAATTCAAGCTCGCCGACATGGCTACACAAATCGAAGCCGCCAGGCTTCTCACCTATCAAGCCGCATGGCTCGCCGATCAGGCCATCGCCGCGGGCGACCACGATTCACGCATCACGCGGGAATCCAGCATGGCCAAGCTCTACGCCGGAGAAGTGGCCGTGCGCGTGGCCAACGAAGCCGTCCAAATTCACGGAGGCTACGGCTTCATCAAGGATTACCCGGCGGAAAAATATTATCGCGACGTAAAGCTCTGCACCATCGGCGAAGGCACCAGCGAAATCCAGCGCCTCGTGATCGCCCGCCAGATTCTCGGCAAGAAGTAGCCCCAATCCAGTTGTTCGTCACGACACCCCGCGGCACTTTACCGTTTCGCATACTTGCCATAAGCCGCACCTTGCGGTACAAAAGTGCGACTTGGCGAGGTGTTTACCCGATGAAAATTCTGCGTTTGTGTATTGTCCTGGCCGCAGTGATTGCGGTTTCGGCCGAGCGAGCAGCGGCGGATCGGCCGTGGGTTGAAATCCAGAGTCCACATTTCACAATTGTCTGCAACGGCAGCGAGAAGGAAGGTCGAGACGCCGCTGTGGATTTGGAGCGCACTCGCTCAGTGCTGATGAAGTTGTTGTCAAGTACTCACCAAGATCCCAATGTGCCGATCATCGTTTTCGTCACGGCCGATGAGAACACCTTTGCGAATCTCGTGCCGATCTACAATCAGCGGGCTCAGGGAAACAAGCCGAACAGCATCTTTCGAACCGGCAGGGACCGCAACTACATCGTGATGCGGGTAGTTTTTCGCGGTTCTTCCGAGTACCAACTCAAGTACGACTATGCGGGAATGATGGCGGGTATAAATTTCCGGGGAGCACCGATATGGCTTTTATCTGGTTTTGCGGAGTTTTTCGCCCAATCGGAAATCGAAGATACAAAAGCAAAAATCGGATTGCCGATCCCACGCCACGTCCAACGGATCGAGAAAGTGCCGCTGATTCCGCTGCCCAAATTATTCACTATGGGAACAAATTCAGAGGAATATAAGGACCCCGAGCAAAGGTGGGTTTTCGACTCAGAATCCTGGGGACTGTTTCACTATCTTCTATTGGGCGAAAATGGCGCGCACCGCGCTGAGCTCATGAAGTATCTGGACCTCCTGTCCCACGGCAAGAAGCGGCTGGATGCTGCGCAAGAGGCCTTCGGCGACCTGAAGAAACTTCAGGACAAACTATTGCCCTATTATGCCCTGAAGGCGTATCCGATTTTGCAGCTCGATCTGAGCAAGGAGAACTACGGCGCGCAACTTTCGTCGCGGAATCTTTCCCTGGCGGAATCGAACGCCTGGATCGCTGAATTCTACCTGCGCTACAAACGCCAGACGGACGCCAAGCCGCTAATCGACGCTGCGCTCAGCAACAACCCGAATGCGCCCAGAGCCCACGAAGCGCAAGGCATTTATGATCTGGAGCTGGCGAACTATGATGAAGCATTGAAGGAGTTTTCGGCGGCCACGGCGCTCGACTCCTCTCTATATTTGGCCTACTACTACAAGGCGATCGTTTCCAGCTATTGGAAAGCTCCGACGGAGGTGCCCGAAAGCAGCGAACAGGATTTGCGCCACTCTCTCGAGACCGTACCCAGGTATGCTCCGGCAGCTCTCGCTCTTGCGAGGCTTTTAGTTAGAAGGGACGGGAATTTCGTGGAAGCCGACCAGTTTGCCAAGCGCGCCGTGGAAGCCGAACCGGGGATTCCGCGCTACCAACTCGCTTACGCAAATATCCTCCTGCTTGGAGGCAATAAGAACCAAGCCGAACATGAGGCCGCGGGGGCATTGGAAAATGAGCTATCGCCTCTCGAAGGGGAATCAGCAAGAGCAATCTTGCAGTTCGCGCAAGAATGCAAGCCGGGAGGGCCTTGCAAGGCGCTGGGCCGAGGTGAATCCGACTCGTCTCGTGAAGTGCCCGCCGTGCTTCTCACCGGAGCGGCAACACCGGGCGTAGCGAGCACGGATTCTCCGATTAACCGAGCAGAAGGCGAAGTTCGGATGATCGAGTGCACGCCTGAAGGCCGCATCGCGACTCTTGCTTCGAGTGGAAAAGAGCTTAAATTCAACATGGCCAAGACCGCGCGCGTGTCATGGCCGGACACGTTCTGGCTCGATCCGGCTTACCTCAATGTCTGCAAACATTTTGTAGGTGAGCTTGCGGTGGCGACTTACAAGGACGGCGGCCCAGGTCCCGAGTTTCAGGGTGGAACGGCGCTGGAGGTGCAAGACCGATACTAGCGGGGAAAACCTGGTGTAGAATTCGTTTCAATCTCTTCGGTTGAGTATCCGGAAAACTTTGCTCGACCGCAAGCAAACGCACACGTTTTGGACTTCCCACTCGGCCTCATCTGTGGTTCCATTTGTAGTTCGCTTTTCAATGAAGAAATGACTGTCTCGGTTGAAAATTGGGCGGAACAGGTGCGGGCTGGTGATGTGCGCGCGATTTCGCGGGCCGTTTCCGCGATTGAGAACCGTTCCAGCGAAGCGGAAGAAATCCTGCGCCAGGTTTTTCCCTACACAGGCAACGCGTATCTGGTCGGTATCACGGGTGCTCCGGGGACTGGCAAAAGTACGCTCGTCGATCGGCTGGCCGGGCATTATCGCGGTGAGAAAAAAACAGTTGGCATCATCGCGGTAGACCCGTCTAGCCCATTCACAGGCGGCGCAATCCTTGGCGATCGCGTGCGCATGCAAGGGCACGCGACTGATTCGGGAATTTTTATTCGCTCGATGGCCACTCGCGGCTATCTCGGCGGGCTCGCCCAAGCCACTGGTGACACAGCCCTGCTTCTCGATGCAGCGGGCAAGCAGATGATTCTGGTTGAGACCGTCGGCGTGGGGCAGGGCGAAATTCAAATTGTACGGCTGGCCGATTGCACGATTGTCGTCCTGGTGCCGGGCATGGGCGACGATGTGCAGAGCCTGAAGGCCGGCTTGATGGAGATTGGTGACATTTTCGTAATCAATAAGTCTGATCGCGAAGGCGCCGATCGCTTCGAGCAGCAGCTTCGCGGCGTCCTGGGCATCGTGCCGGAGCGCGAAGGTTGGAAGCCGCCAATCGTGCGAACCATCGCCACGGAAAATAAAGGCATCGACGCCCTGGCTCACCAGATCGAACTCTTCCGCGCGCATTTCGATCAGGCACAGCAGCGGCGCTCCCGCGAAGTGGCGCACTGGAAGGAATGGCTGCTACGGTTGCTGGAAAGCCGGCTGATGGAGCGAGTGGTGGGAGCACACATGAATGAAGCGCAGTTCGACGCACTGGCGGCGGATGTGGCTGCGAGGAAAAAAGACCCTTACGCCGCGGTGAACGAAATTCTCGCCCGCGCGGGAATCGGAGACAAGCGTTGAAACTGGGCGACCTGGAATTTCACATCATCGAGGCGGGCCGGTTTGCTCTGGACGGCGGCGCGATGTTCGGCGTGATCCCCAAGCCGATGTGGGAGAAGAAAGCGCCGGCGGATGGGCGGAATCGAATCGCGATGGCGATGAATTCGCTCCTGGTTTACGCCGGCGGCAAGCGCATCCTGATCGAAACCGGCGCCGGCGACAAGCACAACGACAAATTTCGCGACATCTACGCGCTGGAAGGCCCTACGCTCATTGAAGGCCTCCGTCATTACGGGCACCATCCCGACGACATCGACATCGTCATCAACACTCATCTGCATTTCGACCACTGCGGCGGCAACACGCGCATCGTGAATGACAAAGTAGTTCCGACCTTTCGCAATGCGCGTTACGTGGTGCAGCGCGGCGAATTCGAACACGCCAAAAATCCCACCGAGCGCGACCGCGCCAGCTATTTTCCCGATAATTTCGTGCCGCTCGAAGCCGCGGGAAAGCTGTCGCTGATCGGAGACGATCGCGTGATCGCGCCGGGAGTCGAATTGATTCGCACGCCGGGACACAATGCGGACATGATGTGCGTGCGGCTGCATGGTGGCGGCAAGTCGGCGTTCCTGTTCGACGACTTGATCCCCATGACTCCGCATCTTTCGCTGCCCTGGATCATGGGCTATGACCTCTACCCGCTGCAAACGCTCGAGAATAAAAAGAAATGGATTCCGCAAGTGGTGCAGGGCGAATGGCTCGCGCTCTTTGTGCACGATCCGCACGTGCCTGCGGCATATTTCCGCGAGCGCGACGGCAAAATAGAAATCGAGCCAGCAAAGGTAGATTGACGCATGCCCAAATCGAAAAAGCGGAAGAATACGAAAGAACCGATCGAGATCGGCATTATCGGCGGCAGCGGTCTGTACGCCATGCCCGGGCTCTCCAACACACGCGAAGTCCGCGTGAAGACTCCCTTCGGCGATCCTTCGGACGCTTTTATCACCGGAACGCTCGAAGGCCGGCGTGTGGCATTTCTCGCCCGCCACGGACGCGGCCATCTTTTCTCACCGAGCGAAATCAACTATCGCGCGAATATTTTCGCGATGAAGCTGCTTGGGGTGGAGCGCATCATTTCTATAAGCGCCGTCGGCTCGCTCCGCGACGATTTGCCGCCGCTCGATTTCCTTATTCCCGACCAGTTCTTCGATCGCACCCGCCTGCGCATCGCTACATTTTTCGGAGGCGGCATCGTGGCGCACGTCGGCTTCGACAAGCCCACCTGCACGCACCTCTCAGCGCATCTCGCGGATGCCTCCGAGCGCGCAGGCGTGAAGACGCACCGCGGCGGCACCTACGTCTGCATGGAAGGGCCGCAATTTTCGACGCTCGCGGAGTCGCACACCTACCGCCAGCTTCGTTTCGACGTAATCGGCATGACCAATCTCACCGAAGCGAAGCTCGCGCGCGAAGCGGAAATCTGCTACGCGACGATCGCGATGATCACCGATTACGATTGCTGGCACCCGCAGCACGACGCCGTCACGCTGAGCGAAATTCTTTCGAATCTGAACCGCAACACGGAGAACGTTCAGCGCGCGGTGAAAGAAGCTGTGCGCGATCTTCCCGAAGACCGCGCGTGCAAGTGCGCATCAGCGCTTGCGCACGCGATCGTCACGGATCGCAAGATGATTCCCTCGGCCGCAAAGAAGCGGCTCGCGCCCCTCGTGGCCAAATACCATTCGTAACCCGGAGCGTTCATGTCACTGCTGGTAGTAGGTTCAGTTGCGTTCGACGGAATCGAAACGCCATTTGGAAAAGTGGACAAGACGCTCGGCGGGGCCGCGAGCTATTTCGCGCTGGCCGCCAGCCATTTCACGCCAGTGCGCGTGGTGGGAATCGTGGGCGACGATTTCACCGCGCGCGAAAAAGGCATCCTGGGCGGGCGCAACGGACGGATCGATCTCGAGGGCGTCGAACACGCTCCGGGAAAATCGTTCTTCTGGGCTGGGCGTTACAACCAGAACATGAACGAGCGCACCACGCTCACCACCGAGCTGAACGTATTCGCGAATTTTCAGCCGAAGCTGCCGAAATCCTATCTGGATACTTCATTCATTTTCCTCGGAAATATTCAGCCCACGCTGCAACTTTCCGTGCTGAAGCAGATGAAGCGCAAGCCCGTGCTCGTGGGCTTGGACTCGATGAACTACTGGATCGAACGCACGGGAAGCGAACTGCGCGAGACGCTGAAGCACATTCAAGTGCTGGTGATCAATGACGACGAGACGCGCCAGTTGACCGGCGAGCACAATCTCACGCGCGCCGCCAAAGATATTTTCAAAATGGGCCCGAAAATCCTGGTGATCAAGCGCGGAGAGCACGGCGCCCTTCTCGTCCATCGCGATTTTCTATTCGCGGTGCCTGCGTTTCCGCTCGAGGAAGTTCACGATCCCACGGGCGCAGGCGACAGCTTCGCGGGCGGCTTCATGGGCTCGCTGGCCCGCGACGGCCGCGTGAACGAAAAGTCGCTGCGCCGCGCGATGGTGTACGGTTCGGTGATGGGCAGCTTCACATGCGAGCGCTTCGGCGTCGAACGCCTCACCACCTTGAAGCTGAGCGAAATTAAAGCGCGCGCCCGGCATTTTTCCAAGCTCACTTCGTTCACGCTATAGGCGGCCGATGCGCGATTCGCTCTAAGGGCATTGTAGAATCGGCCCTCGTAAAATCACGCCGCCCCAGGGAGGGCTGCAATGCTCCATGACCTGAACACCGTGATCGTCGGCAGGCTCCTGCTCGCCGCGCTACTGGGCGGCGCCGTAGGACTTGAACGCGAACTGCGCCACAAGCCCGCCGGCCTGCGCACCATGATGTTGATCAGCATCGGCGCGGCTCTGTTTACGATCGTCTCGTATGAAATGGCGTCCGATGTAGGCGGCGACCACACGCGCATCGCAGCTCAAATTATTCCGGGCATCGGTTTCATCGGCGCCGGCGTGGTGCTGCGAGAACGCGGCGCCGTGACGGGCATCACGAGCGCTGCGACGATTTTCATGATTGCGAGTATTGGTATGACCGTCGGAGCGGGCTTCCCGGTTACCGCGATTTTCACCACGCTGCTGATTCTGGTCTCGCTGGTTTTTCTGGGGCTCATCGAAGATCGAATCGGCCTGCACACCCGCATGTTGACTTTTACGATGACCACGCCGCCGGGCGACCCGAGCATCCTGGAGCGCGTTCACCAGATCGTGCAAGAGTCTGGGATTCAGGCGGTGCGATGGAAAACGCACAAGTCTCAGATGGGTTCCGGGGTTATTGAATTCGACGCAGAAGTGGGCATGCCGAAGGAGCGTGAATTGTTGAATCGGCTCACCGCGCTCAATGTGCACTGCGAAGCCCGTCCGGTGGCGCCGTAGATTTGCACAGCCGAGCACGAGGAGCCCAGAGCCAACCATTCCGCGCAGACGGGAATCCGAGTTGACGGCCTGCGCGACGGATGCTATCAATTCGAGTGTTCGTTTCTGCTGGCCGGCTGCGGAGGCCTTCGGTTTTCCTCGCGTCAAGAGCCGCGGGTTCCAAGCCTGAGCGGCTTCGGGGTTTCCGAAAGATTTCAGGAGGTTTTCTTGAGGCGTTTGCGGTGGACTGCGGCTGTTCTTCTGGTCTTCTCGGCGTTCCTTGTACTGAACAGTTGCTCGAGCGGTCCGGGCAATATACCCACGCCGGCGATCGGCTCTCTTTCTCCCGACAGCATCACGGCCGGCAGCGCAGCGTTCACACTTTTTATCAGCGGAACTGGATTCGAAAGTAATACGACGGGCTTTTTGGACGGTACCTCTCGTCCCAGCAAGTTCAACACGGTCACAGGCCAAGTCGAAATGTCCCTCACGGCCGAAGATGTTGCCGTTCCGGATGCTTCGGTTCAGGTGTCCGTCGCAAACCCGCTGCCCGGCGGAACCTCCAACACGCTCACGTTTGTAGTCAATCCCATCGCGAATGGAGCGCCTACCATCACCGGCTTCACTCCCCCGAACGCCTCCGCTGGCACGATGGGACCTTTTGCAGTCAGCGTCGCCGGTACGGGTTTCGTGCAAACGTCCGTGGTGAGTTGGAATGGAAGCCCTCGCGCTACCACCTTCGTCAGCTCGTCGCAATTGATGGTCAATTTCACCACGCAGGATCTGGCCACTGCCGGCTCTGGAAGCGTGTCGGTCTCGAATCCCGCGCCCGGTGGCGGCGTTTCGCCCTCCAAGAATTTTCTGGTCAACTAGCCTTTATTTTCCGTAGCTATTTTTCCTTCATTTTCCGCTGATCCGAGCGACGAAGAGGTTCAAGAAGCGGTCGGCGTCAATGTTCACTGCCACGTGCACATTCGGCTGCACCGGATCGAAGCCTTCGAAGACGAATCGGTCACCGCGCCACACACGCCTCTCGACCGCGTTAATGCGATTTGCCACCGTTTCGCCCCTTGTAAACGCCCCCTGCGTTTCCACATCGACGTGCCAAAATTCCGTCTCCACCAGCGTCGAATCAAGAGCCGCGGCCACGGCTGTCGGGTCGTACATCCGCATCCCGCCCCAACCCTGTTTTTCGCCGTAGCCGATAATTCGATTGATCACCTCGACGGCGAAATCGTTTTCCGGCCCATGCGTGCGGCTGAAAGTGGCGAGTCGTTCGCGCGTGAAAACGGTCTTGGCGCCAATGCCCAGCGTGCACATCGTCACTTTCCAACCAGCTTGGAAGACGATTTGCGCCGCTTCAGGATCGCCAAAAATATTCGCCTCCGCGGCTGCAGTGGAATTTCCGCCGTTGATTGACCCGCCCATGATGATCACTTCCTTGATGAGCGACGATACTGACGGATCCTTCTGCAAAGCGAGCGCGAGATTCGTAAGCGGTCCGATCGCGATCAACGTGATTTCATGCGGCATCTGATGCGCCATCTCGATGATCAGGTCTGGGCCAAAGCGCGGATCCACGTGGCACTTCGACGGCGGAAGCTCAATATCGCCCAGTCCGTTCTTTCCATGTACAGCGTCGTTCGTAATCAGTTTTTGAAATAGCGGTTCCAGCGCCCCAGCCGCCACGGGAATATCGCAACGATTCGCGAGTGACACAAGGCGCAAGCCGTTTTCGAGCACCTGCTTTCCCGGCGCATTTCCCGGCACCACCGTGATGGCTTTCACGTTGAGCTCCGGTGAATTCAGCGCCAGGAGGATCGCCATGGCATCGTCCGTCCCCGGATCGGTGTCGATGATCACGTTCCTTGTCTCGGTGGGGGGAGTCGAGTGAACTGCTCGCTGTGTCGAGCGGCTAGGTGCGGGAGCTGTAGAACGAACGCAGAACACAATGGCAAAGACGGCAAATGGAAGAAAGCTTTTCAAGGGGCCTCCTGAAGCTCGCAAACGCGCAGCGCAGTTCGCGGCGGCCGATAATACCGCACAGGGTGTGCGGTGGGGCGCTGGGCTTCTACGCGCCCGCTACTATCCAAATGCAAACGCCTCACGCCGCGCTTCTGGACTCGCCTCCGAAAATTCCTTATTCTCGATTGCGGCACATGCCCCAACCTCTGAAGCCGCGCGCGCTGCGATCCGGCGACGCCGTCCGTGTTCTCTCGCTCTCAAGTCCCGTGGCAGAGGAGCGTGTGAAAAGCGGATGCGACGAATTGGCGAGGCTTGGCTACGCGCCGAAATTGGATCGCGACGAGGTCCTCGCGAAGCACGGCTTCTTTGCCGGCTCGGCAGAGTCGCGTTGTAGCGCATTGAAGGCCGCGCTCGCCGAGAAGGACACGCAAGCGATCGTCTGCACGCGAGGCGGGTACGGGTCGAACTATCTTCTCGATTGCCTCCGCGTCGAGGGAGCGGTGCCAAAAATTCTGTGCGGATTTAGCGACATCACGTCGCTGCACGCGTATCTTTGGCAGAAATTTCGTTGGGTCACTCTTTACGGCCCGATGGTTGCCGCCGGACTCGATCGGGGAGCAGGCGCTCCTGAAGGATATGATTCGGAAAGCTTCACGCGGGCGCTCACAGAATCGACGAGAGGGTGGTCCGTCGCTCTCAAGGGCGAGTCAATCAACACAGGTTCAGGAGAGGGCACTCTGCTAGGCGGCTGCCTGAACCTGGTCGAAACGACAATCGGGACTCCGTGGGAACTCGATACCCGCAGCTCGATTCTGATTCTCGAAGATCGCGCCATGAAGCCGTGGCAGGTGGACAAAGCGTTGATGCACCTGAAGCAGGCTGGAAAGCTCCGCGAACTTGCAGGAATAGTCCTCGGAGATTTTCCGGAGAGCAATCCGCCAGCCGGAACCGAGACCGTGAAAGATGTGGTCCGCCGCATTCTAGCGCCGCTCGGGATTCCCATCGTTTTCGGCGCGCCAATCGGGCACACCTCTCGACCGATGCTCACGCTTCCTTTGGGCGTTCGAGCGCGTCTATCGGCCGATGGCGAAGGTAAGTTAGAAATCCTGGAGCCAGCCTGCTCGGCATGACTTTCGCGACGCCGGGATGTCCCTGGCTGTTTGACCCTGATTTTTGTACCGCTGGCCTCCGGCCGGCGTCTTTGACTTTCTCTTTTGAGGAAAAGTGATTTGACGCGCATCGAGAAAAACGCCGAACACATCCACCTCCTCGGAATCGCAGGCTCAGCCATGGCTCCCGTAGCCGGCATGCTGAAGGAGCGCGGCTTCCACGTCACCGGCTCAGACATCAACGTCTACCCGCCCGCTTCTACGCTGCTCGATTCGCTCGGCATCCCCTGGAACGAAGGCTTCCGCGAGGAAAATCTGAGGCCTGTCCCCGATCTGGTCGTCATTGGGAACGTGATCGCCCGCGGAAATCCGGAACTGGAAGTGATCCTCGACGAGAAAATCCCGTATTGTTCGATGCCGCAACTTCTCGAAGACTATTTCATCAGCGGCCACACCTCGATCGTCGTCGCCGGAACTCACGGCAAGACCACCACCACCGCGATGCTCGCCTGGATTTTCCATGTTGCTGGGCGGCGGCCCGATTTTCTCGTCGGCGGCGTGATCCCGAATTTCAACGATCGCAGCTACGGGCTCGGCGGCGGCGAAGAATTCATCATCGAAGGGGACGAATACGAGACCGCGTTTTTCGATCGCGGCCCCAAGTTTCTCCACTACCATCCCGATGAATTGGTTCTCACCTCGCTTGAATACGATCACGCGGACATCTACCCAAATCTCGAATCGATCGCTTTGCAGTTTCGCCGCCTCGTCAATCTTGTTCCTCGACGCGGCCGCGTTCTAATCTGGGGCGAAAGCCCGGATTTGAAGCAAGTGGCTGCGAAAGCGTTTTGCCCCGTAGAGACATTCGGCCTTACGCCCGAATGCGACTGGTGCGCGGGCGATATTCTTTGGCACGACAACGCGACCGAATTCCGCGTTGCATATAAAGGCAGCGAGGTCACGCGCGTGCGCATGCCGGTGGCGGGTCGGCACAATGTGCTCGACGCTATCGCCGCAATCGCCATCGCCTACGGGCGCGGCGTCGAATGCGAAGCAATCGAACGCGCCATGGCCACTTTTCAAAGTGTCCGTCGCCGGATGGAAATTAAAGGCGAAGCCGGCGGCATCCTGGTGGTAGAAGACTTCGCGCACCATCCGACCGCGATTCGCATGACCCTAGAAGCCACCCGCACTCGCTGGCCCGGCCGCAAAGTCTGGGCGGCCGTTGAGCCGCGATCGAACACCATGCGACGCAAGATATTTCAGGATGTACTGCCGGAAGCACTGGCCGTCGCCGATGTGGTTGCGATCGGCCCCGTCAATCGCGCTCAATTGCTCACCGACGAGGATCGCTTCTCTCCCGACGCGGTGGCCGAATCGATTCGCAAGCGAGGCCGCGCCGCGCAGGCCTTTTCCTCGGCGGAGGCGATCGCCGAATATTTTGCCGACAACGTAAAGCCGGGCGACATGGTTATGGTGATGTCTAACGGCAGCTTCGACGGTCTTTGCAACAAACTGCTCGACAAACTCAAATCTCGTACCGGAGTTCGCGGATGACGCGTTGCGCGGTTCTCAGAAGCCAATTTATTCTCGCCGCCACTTTCGCATTGTTTCTCGCCGCGCGACCCGCCGCCGCTACGATCGATTACAAGATCTCGCTCGCCCATCCCGAGAAGCACGCGTTTCAGATCGTGATGCGAGTTCCTGTGGACGCAGACCAGCGTGCCGAGCAGCGCGATCTGATCGTTGCTTTGCCAGCATGGAATGCGCTCTACCAGATTCGCGATTTTGCTTATCGCGTGCGCGATGTTCGAATCGGCAACGCAGCGGCCGGTGCAGCGCCAGCGGTTCCGTACAAATTGGATAAACAGACCTGGCGGATCCCAGCCTCTGCGGCGGTCGATGGCGCGATCGATATCGAATACTCGATATCGTGGGATGAAGCTGGTCCATTCAATTCGCAGCTGAGCACGCACCACGCATTCGTGAATTTTGCCGAGGTCCTGATGTACGTTCCCGATCGCCGCGCGGAAAATGTCGAGGTCAAGTTCACAGATGTCCCGTCCGACTGGAAATCGATCGCCGAACTTCCTTCCGGTTCTGCGCCGAACTCTTTCACCGCGGAAAGCTACGACAAGTTGGTTGATGCTCCGGTGGAAATCGGAAAATTCGAGGAATTTGAATTCGACAATGCCGGTGCGCATTTCCGGGTGGTAGTCGATTCCAGGGAGTGGAACCGCGCAACGCTCGAGGACTCGCTGAAGCGGATCACGGGCTACGAAGTGAAGCTGATGGGCGGGCCTCCGTTCAAGGAATACACATTTTTCTTCCACATCGGCGCGTACCCGGATGCGGGCGGCGGTGGGATGGAGCATGCCAACAGCACCGCGATTGGCGGCAGTTCGGTTGAGATGGTTGTGTCCATTGCCGCGCACGAATTCTTTCACGCCTGGAATGTGAAACGAATCCGTCCGCAAAGCCTCGAGCCGGTGGACTACACAAAAGAGCAGTATTCGCGCGCGCTCTGGTTTGCCGAGGGCGTGACGAGCACCTACGGCTCGTTCGCGCTCGAGCGCAGCGGCATCTGGACGAAGGATAAATGGTACACCGACCTCGCCCAGCAGGTCTGCGAGCTCCAATCGCGTCTGGCTCGCAAGTGGCAAAGCGTCGAAGAATCGAGCCTCGATACCTGGTTCGATAAATATGACGCCTACAATCTCGCTGACCGCAGCATCTCCTACTACAACAAAGGCCAGCTCATTGGCGATATGCTCGATCTCGCGATTCGCGATGCTACCGACAATCACAAGTCGCTCGATGACGTCTTGCGAAGCCTCAACGACTCCGCCAAGCAAGGAAAGTTTTACGATGAGAGCGCTGGAATCCGCTCGGCAGTGGAAGAAGTAAGCGGCGCAAGTTTCGAGGATTTCTTCCGTCGTTATGTTTCCGGGCTCGATGAAATTCCGTACGATCAGTTCCTCGCCCATGCCGGACTTTCCCTGAAAAACGAATTTCGCCAGAGCGCCGATGCGGGTTTCCTCGTGGGACGCTCCTCGGATGGGCCCACTGTAGTTGCGGTCACACCCGGCAGCACTGCGCAAGCAGCTGGCCTCCGCGTTGACGATCTTCTGGTCGAGCTGAACGGGGCGCAGATTTCCGGGAGAATTTCGGCGTGGATGCGCGAGCGCACGCCCGGCGAAACCGTCAAGCTCAAAGTGCGCCGCGATGGGGTGGAGCACGAGTTGTCCTTTGCGGTCGGATCGCGTGAAGAGAACCACTGCACCGTCGTCGAGGTGGCGCATCCGACGGAGAAGCAGCTGGGTATCCGCGCGGGTCTTCTGCGTGGAACCACGGAGTAAGGTGCGAGACCGAGCGCCCAACTCTTCGCTCGACCGGAAGCGCAGTTCGCGTTCACAATTGCAACGCGGAAAATGATACGAACCATCGCCGTCGTTCTCTTCCTCGCGTTGGCACTCCTGCTGGTGATGCCGTTCTTCATTTCGTGGACGCTGCTGACCGGCTCGGCCGATCTCATGTACGAAGTGGCGATGAAGACGGTGCGCGCATCGCTGCGCATAGCAAAAATCAGAGTGCGCGTGGAAGGCCTCGAGAATATTCCGCGGGGCGTGTGCATTTTCGCGGCGAATCATATTTCCAACGTCGATCCGATCGCGTTCGTGCCCGCAATTCCCCGGCGCGTTTCCGTCCTGCTCAAGACCGAACTGTTTCGTATTCCGATTCTCTCTACAGCCATGCGCCTTGCGAAATTTGTGCCGGTCGATCGCGCCGACAAAGAGGCGGCGGTGGCCAGCGTTAATGTTGCGCTGGGCGTGCTGAAGGAAGGGCTGTCGCTCGCCGTGTATCCGGAAGGCACGCGAAGTCCCGACGGGCGGCTGAGGCCGTTCAAGAAGGGAACCTTCGCTCTGGCGATTGAAGCCGGCGTGCCGATTGTGCCCGTTTCGATTTCGGGGGCGCAGCACCTGATGCGCAAGGGCGAATGGACGATGCGGCCGGGAGAGGTCGTGGTGCGGTTTGGTCCTTCCGTGGACGCGTCACAATATACGATGGAGCGGCGGATGGAATTGCTCGCGCGCGTGGAAGAACTCGTCGCAGCGGGATTGCCCGAAGACCAGCAGCCGCTTTTCGCTCAGGATCACACCAGCGAGAAATCTTAACAGCGGTAGTAAAATGACCCAGCGAAGATTCGAGGGTGGAAAGAGGATTCGATGAAGAGATACCGATGCCTCGCGGTCTTGTTGCTGTTTCCTCTTCTGGCCGCGTCTGCGGACGACGACCTCGCCCGTCATTGGGCCTACGATAAGAATCAGCCGCTCGAAATCTCGCAAGCCGGCGTGCAGGAACGCGACGGAATCAAAATCTCCGACATCGCCTATAAAGCGCCGGTTGGCGATCGCGCATCGCTCGTCGGACCGAACGGCGGCAATGTGACCGCATATCTCGTTGTGCCTCCGGGCAAGGGGCCGTTTCCGGCAGTGATTTATGGCCACTGGTGCATGCCGGGCTCGGAAAAAGAAAATCGCAAAGAATTTCTCGACGAAGCGGTGGTATTGGCGCATTCGGGCGTGATTTCGCTTTTGCCCGACAATGTGATTGTGCATCCCGGGTTCGTCGAGGATAAGTCTCCGCTCAACGAGCAGCAGGTGGCCGTCGACGTTCAGCAGGACATCAATCTGCGGCGCGGCGCCGATTTGCTGCTCGCGCGCGACGATGTCGATCCCAAGCGGCTCGCTTATGTCGGGCACAGTTGCGACGCCTTTGCCGGCGCGTTTCTTAGCGGCATCGATAAGCGATTCAAGGCGTTCGTGCTTATGGCGGGCGGGTGGCCGGATGATGTTTTCAAGAAATCGCCGATGTACGAGCAATATCGGCGGAAAATCGGAGCTGAGAAATTTGACGCGTTCCAGGCCAAGTATTCGTGGGCGGACACTGGAAAGTACGCGTCGCACGCGGCGCCCGCCACAGTCTTCCTGCAGTTTGCGAGCGACGAGCAATTCGTTACGGCGGAGATGGATAAAGATTATTTCGCGGCGGTGAGCGAGCCGAAGCGGATGAAGATTTACGAGGCGCCCCACGCGTTGAATGCCGAAGCGACGCGCGATCGAGTCGCGTTTCTGGCCGAGCAGCTTTCGTTCAAGGCGCCGGATGCGAAAGTTGTGGCGGGGATTCCGGCGCTGGTGCAGCCGCCATGGCCGAAGGACGCGCAGTAGGCAATGCGCGCGGTGTTCGGTTTGGGCGGGGATCATTTGCCAGCCGCCGAGCGGAGATTTGCAACTTCGGCGCGCAGTTCGCGCAATTCTTTCTGCAGTTCGGGCAAACGATTGAAGACGGCGATGGATTTGCGCCACGCAAGATTGTCCATCGCCGGGTAGCCCGAATAGATCGCGCCCGGGGGAACATCACCCGGGACGCCTGATTGCGCCGTGAGCGTTGCGCCATCGCCGATGGTGAGATGTCCCGCCGCACCGACTTGCCCGGCGAGAATGCATTTGTTGCCGACATGAGTTGTGCCGGCGAGACCTACCTGGCCGCAGAGAAGCGTATCCTCGCCGACTTTTGAGGCGTGGCCTACCTGAACCATGTTGTCGAGTTTCGTGCCGCGGCCGATTTGGGTTTCGCCGACTGTGGCGCGATCGACTGCACTTTGCGCCTGGATTTCAACGTCATCGCCGATGATGGCGATTCCGCTTTGGCGCATCTTGTACCAGGTGCCGTCGGATTGGCGAGCGAAGCCGAAGCCGTCGCTGCCGATTACGACTCCGTTTTGAAGCAGGACGCGATGGCCGATGCGGCAGTGTTCGCGTACCGCGCAGTGCGAGTGGGCGAAGAAGTCATCGCCGATTTTCGCGCCGCAATAGATCGCCACAAAACTGTGCAGGACAGCGTTGCGCCCGATTTCGACGTCTTCATCGACGAAGCAGTACGGGCCGATGTGCGCTCCTGAGCCGATCTTTGCTGACTTCGCGATAACGGCGGTGGGATGCACCGCGGCGGGGAATTTCGGGGCGGGATGAAAGAGTTCGATGGCGCGCGCAAAATCGAGGTAGGGATTCGCCGAGCGCAGGGCCGCGATGCGAACGGGTCCGGCGTCGGGGGCGATGAGAATCGCGGAGGCGCGGGTGGTCTCGAGCGCGGGGCGATATTTGAGATTTGCGAGGAATGTAAGGTCGCCTGGCGCGGCATCTTCAATCCCTGCGACGTTTCGGATTTCGGTGTTGGCGTCGCCTTCGAGCTTGCTGCCGAGTTTTTCGGCGATCTCTCGCAGTTTCATCGTGGGTTCTCCCTCGCGCCGCATTGTATTCTGGTTTTCGCCGAGGGAATCACTGAAAAGGCCACTGGCCTTCGGTATGGGCGCGAACCAACTGGGGCGGTCGATCGTGGGGCGCGTGGGCGTTATTGGCTAGCTTTTGTTTGGCCGGTTAGTCAGATAATATGCGCTCTATGAATCACGAAGAGGTTGCGAAGGGGCTGCGGGCCCGGCTTGAGAAATTGGAGCAAACGATCGTTCATGCTGAGGTTAAAGAGCACTTTCTATCGTTCGCTAAGAAGAACCTTGATGAACTGGAACGCTCCTGGATTCAGCATGGGCCGAAGCATATTGCGGATGTAATGCTGCCGCTGATAGAAGAGCAAGTGGCGCGTGCTGAGGTGGCCGTGGCGAAGTACGGGCCAACCATTCGAATGATCGCGGGGTAGGGGCGGCTGAGACTCGAAGGTCCCTGGGCTAAAGCCCATCGAGCGAGCGAGTGATTTCTCGCCGGACTGAAGTCCGGCTCCCCCTGATAAATCAGGGGGCTCCCACCGTAAGGCAAAACTTCATGACGAAGCGGGGGCGACGTAGGAGCGGGAGGGTTCGTGGACGAGAAGCCTGATTGGAAAAATCATGGCGTGCGGATCGTTCGCAGCGGGGAACTGGACACGAATACGCCACAGACGCTGGGGATGACGCGGGCTGAGGCTATTTCGCATGCGCGAGTGGGGGCGCAGAAGCTTTGGGCTGGGACGGTGACCGTCCATCCGAGCGCGAAGACGGGGCCGCATCATCATGGGGAACTCGAGACGGTGATTTACATCGTCAGCGGGCGGGCGCGGTTGCGCTGGGGCGAGAAGCTGGAGTTTGTGGATGAGGCTGGGCCTGGGGATTTCGTTTATGTTCCGCCGTATGTGCCGCATCAGGAGTTGAATGCGCGGGCGGATGTGCCGGTGGAGGCGGTTCTTGTGCGGAGCGGGCAGGAGCCGATTGTGGTGAATCTCGATATTCCGAGTCCGGAGGATGAGCCGGAGGCGGGGGAGGCGGATCCGTTTCATTCGGGGTGGCGCTAGCGGTAGAGTCGAGCGCGCCAGGGCTAAAGCCCATCGAGCGAAGGATAGCTTTTTCGCCGGACTGAAGTCCGGCTCCCCCTGAAAAATCAGGGGGCTCCCACCGGTGAGGCGAAAACTTCGCAACGAAGCGGGGCTCGTACGAGACAACTTTAAGGCCGCTTATGAGGCAAGGAGGGTTTATGAAGCGTGCACCGATTCTAGTTGCACTGGCGTTTCTGACGGGAGTTGGCATCGGAGGATACGTTCAAGGCGCGCGGTCGGCGACGCTGGGGCAGAAGGACAAGCATACGGCGGACTTGGCGGCGATCGAGAAGCTGCATCGGGCGGACGTGGAGGCGACGTTGACGCAGGACCAGAGCTACCTGACGGCGTTGTGGGCGGAGGACGCGATCAATCTGGGATTTCCCGGGCCGCCTGTGGTGGGAATCAAAGCGATGGGAGAGGCGTACGCGAAAATGAAGGCTGCTTATCCGGAGTTTCGAGTGTTGAAGTATGAGCCGGTGATTACGGAGGTGCAGATCGCGGATGGATGGGCGCTGGAGGTGGGAACGTTTGCAGCGACGTACAAGATGTCGGCAAAGGACGAGCCGGTGAGTGTGAACGACAAGGGAATGCGTTTGTTGAAGCGGCAGAGCGATGGAGCGTGGAGGTTTGCGTTGGTGGGGATGAAGTAGGCGCGGTCGGCCGACTTTACTCGTTGAAGAGTTTGGGTTGTACGGCGGAAGCGGCGGTGCCGGCGCGCGGATCGCGAGGGGAGCGGCGAGCGATGCCGACTACGCCTAGGACTTTCATTTCGGCGAGGGCTGAGCGGGGGATGAACATGCGGAGGTTGTTGCCGTGGAGGTCGGGGGGCGTTAGCTGGACGCCTGTGTCGAGCATGTCGAGGAGGTCGTTGGCTACGATGCCTTCCATCACGTCGTCGTCGCGGAAGCGGAGGCGGACCCAGAGGCCGTCCAGCTTGGGGCGGCTGAGGAAGGTCTTGCGTTCGGGCTCGAAATCGTCGGTGAATTCGCGGACGAAGTAGATGGACTTGACGTCGTCGAGGGCGAGGGAGCGGTGCTCGCCGTCCAGGGTGAGGAGATCAATGGTGTCGGAGCGGCCGAGGGAGCTGGGGTTCAGGTAGCCGCGCATGGGAGTGCCGTCGAGATGAAGGACGACCACCTTCTTGTGGGTTGAGGATGCGGCGGCGCGGCTTTTGACGGCTTGAGCCACAGAACGAGCCATTTTCGGGTAGATTGTTGCTAAGTTCCCGGATGTTATGTTATCCTTACGCGATTTTTTGTCAAGTTATTGGTGCTTAAAGGGTTAGCACCGGAGCCCCACCGATTGACCGTAAAAGGACACCTCCTAAAGTCGGCCTCGGTCATAGCCCTTGTCACCGTTATCAGCCGGATTTGCGGATACTTACGAGATCAACGTGTAGCCCTGCTGCTCGGGACGTCCCCTGCCGCCGACTCGCTCGTCCTCGTGTTTGGCATTCCCAATGTGATACGACGGATATCGGGCGACGGGGCACTGGGGGCCGCGTTCATACCGGTATTTACGGGGTATCTGAAGGACAAGCCTCGCAGCGAGGCTTGGGCGCTGGCGCAGAAGGTGTTCTGGGACATGGCGGTGGTGCTGGGAGCGCTGGCGGTGCTGGGGATTATTTTTTCCCGGCAGTTGGTGCGGGTATACGCGCTTCTTTCGAGCAACCCGGCGCAATGGGAGCTCGCCGTTTTCTTGAACCGGATCGTGATTCCAGCCGTGTTCTTCATGGCTCTCGCGGGAATCGCGGCGGCGATCTTGCACAGCTTCCGAATATTCGCGCTGCCGGCAGCAACGCCGATATTTTTCAATTTGGTGATGATTCTCTTCAGCATCGGGATTTTCTATCGTCCGATCATGAGAATGGCTCCTGCGAGATTTCAAACTCCCGCAGTGGCCATCGCGCTGGCGTTTCTCCTGGGTGGAATCGTTCAATTTGCGATGCAGATTCCGGCGGTGGCCCGGCTAGGGATGCGATTTCGTCCGAAAATTTCGTTCAGCGATCCGGGCGTGCAGAAGGTTGGGCGGCTGATGGGCCCCAGTGTATTGGGCGTTGGCATTTATCAGATCAATTTTTTTGTGGACAAGATTTTTTACATGTCGTCGCGCCTTCCCTCGGGTAGCGTGATGTCCGGTTACGTGGCGGAGAGGATTATGCAGTTGGCCCTCGGCATTTTTGCTGTGGCGATGTCGACGGCGACACTACCAACAATGTCGCAGCAGGCGGCGGACAAAGATTTTGTAGAGATGAAGCGGACGTTCGGATTTTCGCTGCGAATCGTGTCGTTCATCGCGATTCCGGCGGCGGTGGGATTGATTCTACTGCGCCAGCCGATCGTGCAAGTGCTGTTTCAACACGGAAAATTCGTGGCGGAATCCACGGCGCTGACGGCTCGCGCGCTTTTCTACTATGCGCTGGGGTTGCCGGCGTTTGCGGCGATCAAGTTGATCACGCCGATGTATTACTCGATGCACGACACGATGACGCCGGCGAAGGTGGGAGCGTATTCTCTCGCATTGAACATCGTGTTCAATTCTTTGTTCCTGGCTTTCTTTCTAAGGTATCTCTCGAACGGAAGTCCCGCGCTGGCAAGTTCGCTGGCTGCGTACTTTAATTTTGTTTTGTTATTTGCAATTTTTCGGAAGCGGCATGGGCGGCTGGGAGCTAGGGGGCTGGCGGCGTCATTGAGCAAGATGGCGGCGTGCGCGGTGGCGATGGCGGCGGTTTGTTATGGCGCGCTGAAGATGAGCCATTTTGCAGGCGTGAGCGATTTCCTGCGGCAGGCGGCGCTACTGGCGGGAATCATTGGCGTATCGAGCGGCATATATTTCGGATTGGCGTGGCTGCTGCGGTGCGAAGAATTGAATGAGTTTTTTCTTTTGCTGCGGCGGGCGGAAGGCGTGGCGCCCGTTGCTGCGCTAGACGTCTAGAGAAGCCGACGAAGCAGGGCGGTCTGCAGCACAGCTGAGGCTAGAACGATCAGCGAAGGATTTGGATGGCACTGGAAGCGGATGTCCGGACGTTTCTAAGTTATCTGCGAGTCGAGAAAGGGCTCTCGGACAATACGATCCAGTCGTATCGGCGCGACATGCTGAAGTTCGTCGGATTTCTCGAGAAACAAAATCTTGATACTGCGAAGATTCAACGGCAGGATGTGGTTGATTTTCTGGCGACGCTTTATAAGCGGCGGCTGGACAGTCGCTCGGTGGCGCGGCATCTCGTCACGATCCGGCATTTTTTCCGGTTTGCATTGCTCGAAGGATTCATTAAGGAAGATCCGGCGGCGACGATCGAATCGCCGAAGTTCCGGCAGAGCCTGCCGTATTTTCTAAGCGTCGAGGAAGTGGAGCGTTTGCTTAAGCAGCCTGACACATCTTCTCCAATCGGTCTGCGCGATAAAGCGATCATCGAGTTGATGTACTCGACGGGGATCCGCGTTTCCGAACTGGCAGGCATTCGGGTTGGCGATTTGCAGCTGGACGCGGGATGTCTTCGCTGTATTGGCAAGGGCAACAAGGAACGCCTGGTGCCCGTGGGGAAGAAAGCGCTCGCAGTGGTCGAGGCATATCTGAAAAAATCCCGGCCCGAGTTGCTAAAAGACAACGCGTCAGCGCATTTGTTTCTGAATCAACGAGGACGCGCGATGGATCGCATAACGATCTGGAAGATGATGGGCAGGTATGGAAGGAAGGCGGCGTTGCGGAAGCCTTTGAAGCCGCATACGCTGCGTCACAGTTTTGCGACGCATTTGCTGGATCGCGGAGCCGATCTTCGCTCCGTGCAGATGATGCTGGGACATTCGGATATTTCAACGACGCAGATTTACACGCACGTGGTGGAAGAAAGATTAAAGCAGGTTTACAAGGCGCATCACCCGCGAGCCTGAAAACGGCTTCGCGCGGAATTCGCGGAAAGGCGTAACGCTCATGCCAGATTACATGTACTTGCTGGAAAGCAGGCTCTCACCCGAACAGCGCGCCGTGCTGGAGCGCGTGCAGGAATTATCGCGCTCGCAGGACGTGAATATTTATTTGAGCGGCGGCGCCGTGCGCGATCTGATTTCCGGCCAGCCGATTCGCGATCTGGACTTCACGGTGGAAGGAAACCCTGTCCGGATGGTACGCGAACTCGAGAAGGGCGGGGCGCGAACGTTGTGGGAAAGCGAGAAATTGCGCCATTACGAAGTGATTTTTGCGGGGGACGTGGATGGCTCCATTTCCGGAGCGCGCGACGATGTGTACGAAAGGCCTGGAGCAAAGCCGGAGGTGCGTTTCTCCGGGATCATGGAGGATTTGCGGCGGCGCGATTTTTCGATCAACGCGATCGCCATTTCGCTGAATACGCAATCGCGCGGCCTGCTGCTCGACCCGACCAACGGACTGGCGGATCTCGAAAAGCAGGAAGTGCGGGCGCTGACGAATCACGCGTTTACGAACCAACCGATCCGGCTGATGCGAATTTTGCGTTACTGCGCGCGGATGAATTTCCGGATGGAATCGCGCACGCAGGAGTGGTTTGACCTGGCGATCGAACGCGAACTGCACAAGAATCTGCAGGGCGCGGACGTGGGGAATGAGGTGCGGTCGCTCGCGCGCGAGGACAATCCTGTCACTACGTTGAAGGCGTGGGAGTCGCACGACATGTTGGCGGCGATCCATCCAAATTTGCCGCGTCGAAAGCCGGACTACGACAGCTTGAACAAGCTGGCGCGCGTGCGCGGCAATCTGCTGGAATCCGGGCTGAGGCCGCGCTTGAACGTGCCGGTGATGTATTACACGCTGGGTCGGCTGAAGGATCGGGAGGCCGGGGCGGCGATGCGCAATTTGGAGCTTCGGGCGTCTGAAATCAAAGAAGTGGATGAACTGGTGGGGCACGCGCAGAAGATCGTGCAGGATTTGAAGGGGCGCAAGACAAACGCGCCGAAGGATGCGTATTTTTATTTGGCCGCCGTACCGCCGGAGATGATTGCGTTCATCGAAGTGGAGATGCCGAATCCTAAGGCGTCGTCAAAAATCCGGAATTACCTGCAGAAATGGCGTCCGCTGCGGCTGGGGCTTCCGGTGGGCGAACTGGACGCTTTGGGAGTGCCGCGCGGGCCGAAGTTCGACAAAATTATCGAAGAGCTTTTCGAATTGCAGCTGCGCGGTAGAAGGCGCGATCCAGAAAGTCGCGTGAAGATTCTGCGGAACCTGGCAGGAATCAAAGAGGAACCAAAGAAAAAGCCGGAGAAGGAAAAGAAGCGGAAGGGCAAGGAAGCTGGTCTGCCGGAAGGGAAGCACGAAAAATCGAAAGGTGAGCCCCCTGTTGCGGCCTCTGCGCCAGCAGCAGCCACCGCAAAACCCGCACAGGCCAGCGAGAAGGTAGCTGGTGCGTCTGCGGCAAAGGCAAAAGGAAAGTCGGCAAAGGCCGGCGCTGCCGCCAAGCATGCGCGTCCCGCCGCAAAGGCGAAGGGGCGAGCCACAAAGTCCGGCCGGCGTTAGCGTTACTAAAGAGATTTCGAACTCACAACAAGCTGAGCTGAACTTAGCGAGCATAGGTCGCGAACTTCAGCCCGGCGATTCGTGATGGCCGATTCTGCGAAGCTGGTTTAGAATGGATTTTGAATGGCTCCCCCGAATTTCGTTCACCTACATCTGCACACGGACTACTCTCTGCTGGACGGCGCTTGCGAAATTGGCGAGTTAACGGCCGAAGCGGCGCGCCGGGGCATGCCTGCGGTGGCGGTTACAGACCACGGAAATCTCTTTGCCGCCGCGAATTTCTTTCATAAAGCCGGAACGCACGGTGTAAAGCCCATCATCGGCTGCGAAGTGTATGTGGCGCCAGACAATCACAAGAATCGCGGCAGCGATGCGGAGCGGTCGAACCATCTTATCCTGCTTGCAGAGAATGAAGAGGGCTATCGCAATCTGATTCAGCTTGTTTCCACGGGCTTTCTCGATGGTTTTTATTACAAGCCGCGCGTGGACCACGATCTGCTGCAGCAGCACAGCAAAGGATTGATTGCGCTTTCGGCTTGCCTGCGCGGGGAGGTCGCCGACGCCTTGGTCTCTGAGAAGTACGATCTCGCGAAGACCAATGCGTACCGGCTGCGCGACATTTTCGGCAAAGGGAATTTCTTCCTCGAGGTGCAGGACCAGGGAATGGAAATCGAGACGCGCATCAATCGCGATCTCGTCCAGCTTTCGCGCGAAACCGGGATTTCGCTGGTCGCGACCAACGATTGCCACTACCTGACCCGCTCCGACGCGCATGCGCAAGAAGTGCTGATGTGCATTCAAACTGGCAAGACGATGAGCGATAGCCAGCGGATGAAGTTCCCCACGGACCAGTTTTACTTCAAAACGGCCGAGGAGATGGCGGAGGTGTTTCGAGAGTTGCCGGACGCCGTCTCTCGCACTGTGACGATTGCGGATCGGTGCAACGTAAAAATCCAGCGGGTGACGAATCCGTTTCCGGAATTCAAGGTACCCGAGGGATTCACGGCGGATTCGTATTTCGAGAAAGTAGTTCGCGAGGGATTTGTCACGCGGGCGCCGATGCTGGAAAGGCTCGCGAGCGAGAATCGCTTGCGGCAGCCGCTGTCCGTGTACGAGAGCCGGCTGACTTCTGAAATCGAAATGATCAAGAAGATGCGCTTTGCGGGCTACTTCCTGATCGTGTGGGATTTCATTCATTATGCGCGGGCGCAGGGAGTACCCGTGGGCCCGGGACGTGGATCGGCGGCAGGAAGTCTGGTCAGCTATGCGCTGCACATCACTGACGTCGATCCGCTTCAGTATGATCTTCTTTTCGAGCGCTTTCTCAATCCGGAACGCGTCTCGCTGCCCGATATCGATATCGATTTCTGCATGAGGCGGCGCGGCGAAGTAATTGATTACGTTCGCCAGAAATATGGCGATAAGAGCGTTGCCCAGATTATTACTTTCGGCACGATGGCGGCGAAGGCGGTGTTGAAAGATGCAGGGCGCGCGCTGGATATGCCGTACGGCGAGGTGGACCGGCTGGCGAAGATGGTCCCCACGACGCTGAACATTTCGCTCGAAGAGGCGTTGAAGCAATCGCCGCAGCTGGATTCGATGCGCGAAAAGGACGAGCGCGTCAAGGAATTGGTGGAGGTTGCGCTTCGGCTGGAAGGGCTGGCGCGGCACGCTTCGACACACGCGGCAGGAGTGGTGATTTCTCCCCGCCCGCTTACCGAGATTGTGCCGCTGTACAAGTCGAACAAGGATGAAATTTCCACGCAGTACGACATGAATGCGCTCGAGCGCATCGGCCTGCTGAAGATGGATTTCCTCGGTCTCACCACGTTGACAGTGCTGAGCGATGCGGTGAAGCTGATCAAGCAAAATCGCGGCACTGATATTGACCTGGACACGCTGCCGCTCGACGACGAAGCGTCCTACAAGATTTTCGCGCGTGGAGATACCACCGGCATTTTCCAGTTTGAATCGCACGGCATGCGCGACATTCTGCGCCGCTATCAGCCCACGCGTCTCGAGGATCTGACGGCGCTCAATGCCCTGTATCGCCCGGGCCCGATTCAGGGCGGCATGATCGACGACTTCATCGCACGGAAGCACGGCAAGAAAAAAGTCACCTACGATCTGCCGGAGCTGCAGGAAATTCTCGCCGAGACCTGGGGCGTGATTCTCTATCAAGAGCAGGTGATGCAGATTGCCAACCGGCTCGCGGGCTTTTCACTGGGCGATGCCGATCTGCTGCGACGAGCGATGGGCAAGAAGAAACACGAAGAGATGGCTGCGCAGCGGGAGAAATTCGTCACCGGATGCCTGGCGCGAAAAGTGCCGCAGAAAAAGGCTGAGAAACTATTCGATCTGATGGCGGAGTTTGCCGGCTACGGATTCAATAAATCGCACTCTTGCGCTTATGCGCTACTCGCCTACCAGACCGCTTATCTTAAGACGCACTACCCGGTCGAGTTTATGGCCGCGATGCTCACGTCGGAAACCGGGAACACCGAAAAAGTGGTGAAATACATCAATGAAGCTCGCAGCATGAGCATCACAGTGCTGCCGCCCGACGTGAACTCGAGCGCCATGAATTTCACTCCGATCGGCGACGAGATTCGCTTCGGACTGTGCGCCATCAAGAACGTGGGCGAGAACACGGTGACGGGCATCTTGCAGGCACGCGAAACGCTGGGCCATTTCACCAGCATGTTTCAATTCTGCGAATCGATCGACACGCGGCTGCTGAATAAGCGAGTGCTGGAAAGCCTGGTTCGGTCCGGAGCGATGGACGGCCTCGGAGGCCATCGCGCTCAGATGACCGCCGTCATTGACCGAGTGATGGAACGGTCGCAGAAGTTGCAGCGCGCCCGCGAGGCTGGGCAGCACGGATTATTCGGCGGCGGCGCGTCAACTGCGACTCCCATGCCTGCGGAGGAGTTGCCCGAAGTTCCCGAGTGGCCCGAGCACGAACTGCTCGCGGCGGAATATGCCACGCTCGGCTTTTACATTTCCGGGCATCCGCTCGACAAATACGCGGGGCGATTGAGGGATCTCTCCGCGATCGAACTGGCGACGATCGAAGGGAAACGTAACGGCGAGGACATCGTTGTCGCGGGAATCATTGTTTCGTCGCGGCCGATGCGCTCGAGGCGCGGGGCGCGCTGGATGATTGTGACGCTGCAGGATCGCACCGGAGTGATCGAGGCGCTTGTGTTTCCGGAGGCGTTCCAAAAGCTCGAACCGATTCTGAAAGCGGCCACGCCGCTGCTTGTGAAGGGCCGCGTTGCCGTCGAAGACGTGGGCACTCGCCTGATGGTTTCCGATGCGCGCGTGCTAGATCAGGTGACCGACCGAGCGCCCAGCCTACTGCGCGTTCGGGTGGATTTGAAAGCGCTGGACTCGGGTGTGCTCGACCGGCTCGGCGAGCTGTTCACGCGAAGTCCGGGACGTTGCCGAGTTTCCTTTGAGCTGATTCAAGACGACGGCAGCGAAGCGACGCTCGAATCGTCCAGTGCGGTGAGAGCCGATCGTGAGCTTGTCGAGCGCGTGCGCGAAATTTGCGGCTCTGATTCGGTCGCACTCGTTCAATGACTGATTCCGTGAGGAAGAGAGACAAACTTCGGGAGCGGCTCCGCCAGCGCCGCGAACTCAAGAAAGCCTTGAAGGCCGCGAAGCTGGCCGAGCAAGCGGCGAAGCCCAATGACAACGAGAACGTGGTGATTGCCGACTCGGCCGGTGACAGTTCGCGAGAAAAGGAGCGCCAACGGCAGCACGCCATCAACGCGCTGGAGCGCGATGTGGAAGAATTGGGCCGCCTCTCGCCCACGAAGGAGGGCACTGCCGAAATCGAGCGCCTACGCCACGAAGTGGAAGAGTTGAGGCGCGAATTTTTTGCCAACATCAGCGCCTGGCAACGCCTCCAACTTGCGCGGCACCCGCAGCGCCCCTACACTGACGATTTCATCCGCCTACTTTTTGAAAATTTCAGCGAGATTCATGGCGACCGGCACTTCTCGGACGATCCCGCTATCGTCACGGGCATGGCGTGGTTCCAAGGCAAGCCGGTGATGATTGTCGGGAGCCAGAAAGGACGCGACACCAAGCAGCGCCTTGCGCGAAATTTTGGCCAGGCCAAACCTGAAGGTTATCGCAAAGCATTGCGCGCCACGCAGCTGGCCGCAAAATTTCGCCGGCCCGTGATCGTCTTTGTCGATACGCAGGGCGCTTATCCGGGTGTTGACGCCGAAGAGCGCGGGCAGGCCGAAGCCATCGCCTACAACTTGCGGGAGCTGGCGCGGCTTCCGGTGCCGATCGTCGTGGTAATCACTGGAGAAGGTGGCTCGGGAGGCGCGCTGGCGATTGCGGTGGGCGACCGTGTCTTTATGCTCGAAAATTCGGTTTATTCGGTGATCTCGCCCGAAGGCTGCGCCTCCATTATGTGGCGGGATGCTTCGAAGGCCGAAGTTGCGGCTGAAGCACTGAAGATCACGGCGCGCGATCTCCTCGAGATGAAGCTGATCGACGAAATCATTCCCGAGCCCGAAGGCGGCGCCCATATGGATCCTGAACTCACTGCGAAGCTGGTCGAACCGTTTGTCGAACGCTCGCTGCGGGAGCTTTCGCAGCTTTCTCCCGAGCAGCTCATTTCGCAGCGCTACGAAAAATTCCGGAAGATGGGCCAGTTTTTTGCCTGACATTTTCACTCTGCTGTTCGAGGAAGGCACTCGAGAGGTGCGATGAACATGGCGAATAACACTTCAGCTGTCACATCGGGCGGTCGCATCGGCACTCTGGGCATCCTGTGGGCTATCTACGGAATTTCGCGGCTGATCATCGCGCTGGTCTTAACCTTCTTCAGTGGAACGGCGACGCTCATGTTTGGCGCGCTGCTTTCTCGTGTGCCCAATCCGTTCGCTTTAATGGCGGATTTTCACCTTCTGTATGTATGCATCATCGTCTGGAATATATTGTCGGGCATCGTCGCGCTCGTGGCCGCTGCGGATTTATTGGCGCGCAGGCGATCGGCGCGAGCGATTGCAATCCTGGCCGCTTTCATCGCCCTTCCTGTTCCGTTCTTCGGGATCATGCTGGGCGTGTATACCCTGTTCGTTCTGTTCCCGTCGGAACGTTCCTGAGCCTGCGTCATTTTGCGCCCGGCGAAGAACAGCTGAGAGCCGTGGGTAACGTGGGCGGGTCTGAGACCCGCCCCTACAAACCCGTTTCGTCGGCCATCCGCGTCGGTGCTTGGCGGCGCACCTGAGTTCCGCAGCCGCTTCGCTTTTCATCCGCCATTGGAGCATTGAACACGCCCCGCCTAGTTCTGATTGCTCCGCGCCTCGCGCTGCTTTAGTTTCAAATCACGGGGTAACGACCATGTCGGAAAGCGGAGCGTCATTGATGTCGGATATCTTTCGGCCGTACGAAAAGCTCGTAGAAATTTCGATCATGGGCAAGACGTTCCTCGTTCCGGAGCGCAATTCGCTTCTTCGCGCATTTCAATTCATCAGTCCGGAGACAATCCCTTACGGCCGTTTCTGCTGGAATCAGGATTGCCAGTATTGCAAAGTGAATTGCCAGCTTTCTGACGAAGACCACAGCCGTCCGATCCTCAGCTGCAAATTCCTGGTGTCGGAAGGCATGGCCATCTCCGACCTCGCGCCCGAATTAATCGGCTGCCTACGCACCAAGCTCGGGGCGGCGGCCGCCGCCGGCACAACTCCTGTGGAAGAAGACAAGAATTCGACCGTCTAACAAAGGCTCACTCAGCCACACCTACGCGGTTTCCCGTTTCTACAGCAGCGTGCGCAGGGAATCTCAACAAATCTTGTTCTAGAGAAATTGACGACTTACGTTCCTGCTGGGGGCGTACCCGTCCAGGCATGTTGAACGATTTGCCATGTGCCGCCAGCCTGACGCTTGTAGATGATTATGTAGCTGCCCTTGGAGGAAATCTTCGCTCCCGTGGCGATGTTGGTTAAGGCCTCCACAAATTCGCCGCTGTCGTAGGCCAGATCGCCCGAAGTTTCGAGTTTCAGGCTGCGGAGGGTAAGGCTGCTATCGAAGGTGGCCATTATATTCTGAAAGAGATTGCGAAGCGCTGATGCACCCGTGATCCGCTCGCCGGAGGGTTGAAGGAAGGCAGCGTCTGGTGCATAGAACTTCAAGATCGGCTCGAGTTGTTTGTCGTGGAGATCCTGCACCCAGGCTTCGCGAATTTCGGCCAGGGTCGCAATCGTCGTGGCCTGAGGGACAGTCTGAGCGTTAGAAGGAAAAATCGGCGCGAGGATGGCGGCAACAACAAATAACAGGATGCAGCGCAAGCAGGGAATCGAAAGCGATTTGCATGGTGTGGTGGCTGGCAGGTTCATGTCGTCTCCCACTTGCCGGACTCTCTATCAGACTTCAAGAGGCGAGGCTGATAGTACACCCATCCTACAGTTCATTTTCCCCTTGGCGGTATGAACGACGGACAAACTGTGATTGCGCCAAAAGTCCGAATGCACTACATTGACGCGCCTGTACCGCTGATTTTTCCAGGGGGAGTGGACATGAGACTCGGACTTAGACACTTTGTGTTGGGTACCGTATTGACGCTCGGGCTTGTGGGTTGTGGCGGCGCCGGATCCGAACCGTCGGAGAAGGAGATGAGGGAGGCCATGTTGAACGCTATGAATCATCCACCCGGTGAAACCATCTCGGATCCAGTCGAAATCAAGTTTTTCAAGAAGGAAGCCTGCGACGCACCCACTCCACAAGGCTTCAGGTGCACCTTTGACGTGAAGGTGGCCTCCAGAAACATCGGCGCTTCGATGTACAACAACATACCGTTCGGTGAGTTTTACAAGGACAAAGAATCGGGCAAATGGATGATGCGGCCGCCTTTTTAGGGCTACTCTAGAGCTACCGGGCGGCGCGAAAGCGGTCTACACGGGTGCGAGCTCTTTCACATGCCCCAGGAGCGCCCGGGCATCGGTCTTCGGCACGATTCGATCGACGATCATCTGGAAGCTGGAGAGGCCTTTACTCGCATGGGCGTGCTGAGTAAAGAGAATGATCGGAACGTCAGGCATTATCTTTTTTAATTCCCGAGCGGTCTCCAAACCATTCAATACTGGCATTGCCAGGTCGAGGATGATCAGATCAGGGCGATGTTGCAGCGCTAACTCAATCGCTTCTTGTCCGTTCTCGGCTTCCGCGCAGATATCGTAATCCTCTTCAATTTCGAACAGACGGCAGAGCATCTTGCGTATCATCGGATTGTCGTCTGCCACTAAGATCCGTTTGGCCATTCGGCCCTCTGGGCAAAGGTGAGGACCGACCTTAGCCGTTGATCCAATTGTTAGCATGGCGTCAGGCGCGGGCACATACCACGGTTCACTTAAGGGAGTTAGCGGTCAAACCGCAGAGGGGACGGCGACTTTGGCTAACTTCCAAAAAAAAAGGGCAACGATTGAGAGTCGTTGCCCTTTTCGCGTTTAGCCGCATCAAGAAGGCGGCATGGGTTATCGTTTAGAAGCCGAACGTTTGAACTGTGGCGAAGAATGTCCCCCAATTTGCGAGCGACGTTCGGCACGGCAAGGCATTCACCGGGCACTTGTTGGGAATGTATTCCGAAGCAAACCAGATTCGGTTGCCATCCGCCACGGCGGCAGAATAGTCTCCCCAGCGGCCGACTCCATCCCCACCTTCCGCTACGTAACCAGTGAATCCGTCATCGGAGTCCTGGCCCGCTCCCGCGATATGAACGATGGGCAAGGCAAAACCCGCGATGACGTCCGTGTACGCTGCGCTTGGGAAATAGCCGTTACCTGCGAGCGTATAGGCAATCACGCCGTTCCCGCTGTCGTTAATGCCGAGCGACGGAAACAGCACGTCATTGCCCTTAACTGCGACGTAGCCTTGCCGGACGATGCGCCCCGTCAGCGTGGATCCCTTGAACGAGGGCTGCACGCCAAACCAGGCGATGCCCTGTTGTTCAGCGCCACCGACCTTCAGCAGAGAATTCACGCCGCCGAATAGGATGCCCTGGCTGAAAACAACCTGGTTCATCCGGTCATCGTTGTTGTTCAAGAACTCCAGGCCCTCGCCAAATGATGCGCCCAGCGGAATATCGCCAAGCTTCTGCGATGCTGGATTTGGCTGCCCGTAAGTTTCCGAACTGAGAACGTCGAACGCTAAAGTGAGGTTCGGGGACTTCGAGTTGAGCGATTTGGTATTCGTGAGAGCCCAAACCGCGATTCGATTGTCGAAAGTATCCACGAACTGGAGAGCGCTCAAGAAGTACTCAACTCCGCCATGAGCGGAGCCGCCCTGATCCTGATCCCAGTCATCTTGTCCGGGCGCCGTGGCTGGCTGGATCGAGTACGACTCGCCGCCAAACGGCACCAGTTGCTGCGAAGCATCGATGCCAAGCACAGTCGGGGCAGGACCACCGTTGGCCGCTGCGACCAGCTTCGCTTTGGAAATCGCGTAGATTTGCGCCCCGTTGAAAAAGTCGCCGAATTCGTTCGTCGTTTGATACACGCCATACTTGTCAGTGCCAAACAGCGGCTGATCGCCGAAGCATGGGCAACCGGGATGGCTTGGAGTTCCGTCCAGGCCGTCATCCGTCACATCGTATTTGAACACTGTGAACGGTTGTGTCGGATCGGCGGTCTGGCTGACGGCGATTAGGTTGAAGTTGCGGCCTGTCGCGCCGGTATTGGTTCCGTCGTCTTCCATTAGCTCGGTGACGAACCAACGTTGCGTTTGAGCATCGTAGAAGCACCGGGGATCGCTCAGGAACGGTCCTTCGATGAGGGTTGTCCTATCGATCTGTGTAGCCAGCCCAAAAAAGGAGTTCATATCTTCTACACCCACGAGCACGTTGCCGCGCGTGTCGTAAACCTGAATGACGTCGTTTACCGTCTCGACCACAAAGCCGTTACCCGCACAAAGACCCTGATCTGGCGGCTCCAGGCTGAATTGATTTCCGTTGTTAGCCTCTCGCTGGTCCACATGGCTTAGCCCGTTGAATCCGGCAAATCCGGGCGACTGAAAACCCACGACCAAGCTTGCCGGTACATTGGGTTCCGGGGGCGGAAATGTGCTGCTGGAGGTGTTCGGGCGAGCTGTTGCAGCCGCCCGGGCAGCCGCAAACTTGCTCGGAATCGGAAGGTTCGTGCGATGCCGCGGCATCTTCGATGACGAGGATGAGGAGGAAGTTGCAAACGGTCGAACGACAACATCCGCACTGGAGCCCGGCTTAATTCCAGGACCGTCACCTTCGTCATCTCGATCATCAGTTTCGGGGTTAGCCACAGCATCGCTCCCGCGCGGGGTTGAATGGATCGTGGATGCGCCAATAAGAGTCATCTGCTGAGTTGTTTGGGGAGCAGTGGCGGATGCGCCCGTCGCCTGCCCCTGTGTAAACGCGAAAGCGAGTGCAACTCCGATCACGGCGAGCGCTGCAAAGCCGGCTTGAACGAAAGTGGCTTTCGTGCGCCGTCCTGATTTCTTGGTAACAAGGCCCATATGTTGCCTCCTCGAAGGTTTGTTCACAGCGGTGTTGTCGAATTCATTGATTACAACGGTGCGGACACAATCGTGCGCGTCTCGTTTCACCACTAACCGGAGAACAGGGGCCGGAAGTTTTCGAAGCCGAGACGAGGTGGGCGGATTCTGGGACCGCTCCAACTAATAGTCAATGAAAATATGGAGAAACCTGTGAATTTTCGGGCGGAAGGTGGTACTAGGCGCATCAGGACATGGGATCATTGCAAACTTGGCGCTCAGCGAAAGACTTTGCCTTCTAGCTGCAATTCGATCCGACGTGTCTCAGACTCTCTTCCCAGCGCTTTCGGTTCTGATTGTCCGTTTATTGAGTCTTCGTAATTACTCCACAGGCGATTCGTGGCGGCGCACTGGCAGACACTTCTCCCGCCACCGCATGTATTACGATGGAGGTTCCACCATTGCTGAAAACGGAATTACTCTCGGAACCCAGGGTTACGTACGGCGCAATCGTGGTCGCGTGTGCGGTGCCATCCGCACCCACCGTCAGCACAAAATTAGGGATATCTCCTGCCATCATGCCTGTAGGGTTGTGGTCTGCGCCCGCAGCATGGAAGTGAGGTCCGGCAGACTTGAAATCAGGAATCTCGCATTTTGCAAACTGATGAATGTGCATCAGGTGGGGACCGGGCGGCAGGTTCTTTACGTTCAACGTAATCTTCACGCCGTGCGGTGATTCAGACAGGAGGGCGGTTCCAACGCTGTGTCCCTGCGCGTTTATGATATCTACGGTGACGGACTTCGCCGCGGCGTGCTTTTGCCCCTCTTGTGCGAAAAGCGCCGCACTCGAAAAAAGAATCAAAAATAGCGCACTCGGTATCGCTTTCTTCATTCCTCCCCCTCAGTGATTCAAGTATCCTGCCCGCACCGGCTTCTACCTTAATGTTACCCACGAAATGTCGTTTACGTGACGTAATGTGCCGTTTTGTGCAATTGCACGCACACCCCGCATAATTTTCGACGCCGGCCACACGTCGAGCAGATGTAAACCTGAGGTTGCGGTGTTTCAGTGTTCTGAAGTTGGTGGAAGCGCGCGCCGTGCGATGTCACTGAATATGTAGTCGTGTTCACTTTGCACGCCCCAGCGCTCTAGAGGTCCCCAATACCAAGCGGGGAATAAATACGAGACGATGGTTGTGCTTCGAGTAAGGACCGTCTCGCCTCCTTCTCGCCGTAGATCGTACCTGGCATTGTCGAACCCGAGCCAGTGCCGCCCCGGCATATTCGTGCGGTCAATCGAAAGAAGCATCGTATTTGGCGGCGACCATTCGGCGACCGTCTCCTGGATGTAGCCATAATCGAAATAACACGTCCTCCTAGCTCCGAGGCCGCTTCCTTCCAGCACGCATCGCACGGGGATCGGAAGGCCAATATGCATTAAGAATGGTTTGTCTCCTGCCAGGCTGTCGAACGATTCGAGTTCGGCCCAAACCTGAGACGGTTCGGCGGGAATTCGGATCGTCGAAATGACCATCTGACGCCGCGCCTGAATGGGTTTAGAGACCTCAAAACGGTGACCTGCAAAAATCAGAAGAGGCATCGCCAGCAAGATGATCGAATTGAATGTAGCGCCGTTGCCTCCGAACCTACCCCTGAGTTTGCGAAATAAATATCCAAGCGCGTATCCAAGCCCGACGCCGCCCAACAGGCCAACAAAGAGAAGGGGAAACGCCATCATGGCGCACACAGGAGTTTCCATTTTCATAGCGATCAAAACAGCGAGTGATCCTACCGTAGCCAAGAGTGCAGCTGCGGATATTCTCCCCAGGTCACGTGAAACCACTGTGATCGCTACCCCGGCTGCAAAGGGAACGAGCAGGAACACCACACCGCCCATCGCGTGTGTCTTGGGGATTTCCGCCAAAATAAAGCCGCCCAACCCCACGGCAATGCCGGTCAGTGCGCCGAGCAGCACGCCCTTCAGCGAATCGTTCCAGTTGTGCAATGAAAGTCTCTCCTGCCTGCCAAATGCCCAAGTGAGGCAATTAGCGTTTACGTGTATTAAATTATGTATATATCACCCCTGTCGAGTGGTTGTGTTCCTTTGTGAATGGATGTTTCGGAGTTGAACTATATGACCACGAGTATTCGTTTCGATGGGCCGGGCTTCACCGGAGTCCAGTTGGAATCCGCCAGAAAAAGAGGCATAGGAGTATAATCGCGCGCGCGAATGGCTCTCACCCCCGGCACGAAACTCGGCCCCTACGAAATTCAATCACCGCTTGGCGCTGGTGGCATGGGCGAAGTGTATCGCGCGCGAGACACCCGGCTCGACCGCATCGTAGCGATCAAGGTTCTCACGGAAGGGTTAGAGAGCACGCCGGAAGTACGCCAGCGATTCGACCGCGAAGCTCGCGCCGTTTCCAGCCTGAATCATCCGCATATCTGCGCGCTCTACGACGTAGGCCATCAGGACGGAATTGATTACCTGGTGATGGAATATCTCGAAGGGCAGACGCTGGCGGCCCGAATTGAAAAGGGCCCGCTCCCCACTCCTGAACTCCTGCGCACCGCTTCGCAGATCGCGGACGCTCTCGACAAAGCGCACCGCCGCGGGATCGTCCACCGCGACTTGAAACCCGGCAACGTGATGCTCACAAAATCCGGCGCAAAGCTCCTCGACTTTGGCCTGGCCAAGGGCGGAGAAGTTCTGCAAGGCGACATCGGCTCTTCACCCACGATGAGTCACCCGCTCACCGTGAAGGGAACCATCGTCGGCACCATGCAATACATGTCGCCCGAGCAGCTCGAAGGCAAAGAAGCCGATGCGCGCAGCGATATTTTTTCCTTCGGCGCGATGCTCTATGAAATGGCCACGGGAAAGAAAGCATTTGAAGCCAAGAGCCACGCCAGCCTGATCGCCGCCATCCTGAAAGACGATCCCCGGCCCATGCGCGAATTGCAGCCGTTGGCGCCACCGCTGCTCGAAAGCATCGTCAAATCGTGTCTCGCGAAAGATCCCGACGAACGCCCGCAAAGCGCTCACGATCTTAAACTCGAACTTGACTGGATTCGCGATTCGAGCGGAATTACGCAGGTTCAGCAGCAGCCCACAGTGGGAAAATCCTACGGAAGCAAGACCGCTCGCATCGCATTGTTGTCAGCTCTGTGCGCAGCCCTCGCCGTCGGCGCGCTCGCGTTCTTTTTCAGGTCGAAGCCCGCAGCAGCGGAACGCCTTGAATTTTTCATCCCCATTCAGCAGGAGATGACCCATCTCGCGCTTTCGCCCGATGGCCACATGCTCGCGTTTGTGTCACCCGACGAAGCCTCCGGTGCCAACATGGTGAGCGTGCAACGCATCGGTTCCTCTGCAATAACCCTGCTGCCCGGCACCGAAGGCGCGAGCTACCCATTCTGGTCGCCCGACGACGCGTTCGTGGCATTCTTCGCCGACGGTAAATTGAAAAAGGTAGCGCTTTCCGGCGGAGCTCCCCAGCCGCTCGCCACAGCCACCAGCGGACGCGGCGGAAGCTGGAGCCGCACCGGCGTGATTGTCTTCTCACCTCAGGCGGCCGGCTGGTTATGGAGGATAAATTCCGACGGGAGTGGCCTCGCACCTGTCACCAACAAATCATTCGACCCCTCGCGAAATGTCTCGCACCGCTGGCCTGTCTTCCTGCCGGATGGCGAGAATTTTCTGTTCACGATGCTCACTTTCTCGAGCAATGATGATTCGAGAGGCATCTACTTTGATTCCTTCAAAGCCGATCCAAAGCAGCTTGTACTGTCGCGTTCGAATGTGGGCTACGCAAACGGGTACCTTTTCTATCTTGATGACAAAACCTCGTTGCGCGCTACTCAGTTCGACCCCGCCAAGCGAGTGGTGGGAAGCGATTCGCAAGTTATCGCCGACCAGGTCGGTTACCAGCCATCGATTTCCTGGGGAACCTTCTCCGTATCGGAGAACGGAACCATCGTCTACAACGCCACTCTCGGAGCCACGCTCTCGGTCCTCACCTGGTATGACCGGACCGGCAAAGAACTCGGCCACGTCGGCGATATCGGTGTTGTTGCAAACCCGACGTTGTCGCCCGACGGAAGCCGCGTAGCCATCGACATCGCGGACGCAAAAGCGAACGACGTCAATCTCTGGCTAGGTGATCTCAAGCGTGGAACTAATTCCCGTTTCACATTCGACACAACGGAAGATGTGGGAGGCGTTTGGTCGCGCGATGGGAGCATGATCGCCTACCGCTCTTTACAGGCGAAAGACACAAATCTTTTTCTGAAACAGGCGCAGGGGCTCCAGCCTCCCCGATTGATTTTCTCTGCCAGCGCAAACGCTCACCCCACGGATGATCTCATTCCCAACTCCTGGTCACCCGACGATAAGCTGCTCCTCGCCACGTTGCAGGCCGCCTCGGGAGGTTCTCAACTGGTGCTGATTCAACCATCCAGCAGCAAAATGACGCCCTTTCTGAGCAGCACGTCCAACGACTCCAACGGCCAGATTTCTCCGGACGGCAAATGGGTGGCCTACGCATCGAACGAGTCAGGCGACTGGGAGGTCTACGTCACCACGTTTCCCGCCGCCACAGGAAAATGGCAGGTGTCGCGCGGCGGCGGCAGCGAGCCTCGCTGGCGCGGAGATGGAAAGGAAATCTTCTACATTGGGCCCAAGAGCATGCTGACGGCGGTGACCGTCGATACGCGCGATTCATTCTCTTCCGGAAACCCCACGCCACTGTTCCGCACTCAGATCCGAGCTCAGGTATCTTCCACCGATCAGTTTTCATATGACGTGACGAAGGACGGCCAGCGCTTTCTGGTGAACAAGTACGCCAAGCCCGCGCAGGTCGCTCCCTTGCACATCATCCTCAACGCCACCGCCGGCCTAACAAAGTAGTCGCGGCCGCCTAACTTAAGTTCTCTTAACTGCAGCGAGATTGAAGCAGAGGTTTTATTCTGTCAGATATCCGCCCTGGAGGAATGAATGCCCCCTAAGCTCGATGGCATCCTCGAGTCTTCGTTGTACGTTGACGATCTCCCTCGCGCGATTCGTTTCTATCAGGATATTTTCGGATTTCCCGTGATCAGCGACTTTGGCGAGCGCGGCTGCGCGATGCACGCAGGCCCATGCCAAGTACTGCTGCTCTTCAAGAAGGGAGCCTCGCGCGACATTACATCGCCGCACGATGGCGACGGCGAACTGCATATCGCATTCGCCATCCCAGGCGCCGAGCTGGCCGCATGGGAATCATGGCTCGTAAAGCAGGGAATTGCGGTGGAAGAGAAACGCTCGTGGGATCGGGGCGGCTGGAGCCTCTATTTTCGCGATCCCGACCGCCATTTGCTCGAACTCGCAACGCCAGGAGTCTGGTCAGTATATTGAGTGGGACTGGCGAGCCGACTTCGCGCTAGTCCTGGCGGAGAGCGCTGATGGGGTCGATGCGGCTCGCGCGCCTTGCAGGAATAAAACTGGCGAGAAGCGCGGCGGCCACAAGAACTGGAATCATCACGGCGAAACTCACAGGCTCTATTTGGTGCATACCTTCGACCGAATGTTCGAGCGAGCGTCCCGCCGCCAGAGCCGCAATCGTGCCGAACCCAACGCCGGCCAAAATCATCGCGATGCTTTGCCGCATCACCAGCCACATCACGTTTCCAGCCGTGGCTCCGAGCGCCATCCTCACCCCAATCTCGGAAACGCGCTGCGTCATCAGGTACGCGAGGACGCCATAAATACCAATGCACGCGAGAAGCAACGCAAGATCTGCGAACACGAAAAAGATCACCAGCAGGAAGCGCTGCGTTGAAAGCGAATCGTTCACCAGCTGTTCCATCGTGCGCACGTCGTAGAGAACCTGGTCGTTGGCCATGCCGCGCAAGTTGCGCTGGAGCGATTCAACTAAATTCAGCGGCGGCACATTCGTGCGAATCGCGATTGACATGAAAGAAGAGAACAGATGCAGTAGAGGGTCCGGCACCTGTGCGAAGGGGTAGTAGATCTGATCGCGCACCCGCGATTGGTCGTCGCCGGCGAGTCCCCAATGCCGCACATGGCCCACTACTCCTACGATCTGCACCGGATCCTTGCTGATTGCGGGAATCCACAGCGGTCTCCCGACCGCATCCTCTCCACCGAAGGCATGTTGTGCCAAGACTTCGTCGACCACCACGACAAGTGGATGCCCGATGCGATCGTCGTCATTGAAGAATCGGCCGTGACGAAGTGGAATCCCCATCACGTTCAAATATTCCGGCGTTACGCTGGACGCCAACCCAAACGGCGTTTGATTGGGCGGCGGTTCTACGGCACTAGCCCAGTAGGGCAGATTGTTTTCTCCCACTCTCATCGGGACGATGTCGGTGAGCGCCACCGACTCGACGCCCGGTACCGCACGCGCGCTGTCCTGAACCTCCTGCCAGGCCGCGCGCATCGTCGCTGCATCTTTCAGTGCCGCCGGCGACAGCGCCACCCGTGCCGTCAATATATTTTCCGCTCGAACTCCCGGATTCAGCGCTGCAAGTCGAAGAACCGTGCGGCCGAGCATGCCGGCGGAAACCAGCAGCACGACGGCAAGTCCGATTTCAGCGATCACAAAACCGCTGTGCAAACGGCGAGAGCTTCCCCCGACTGTGCGCATTCCGCCTTTAAGCGATTCCTCGAGTTGACGCGAAGGAGCGCGCAGGGCCGGCGCCAACCCGAAGAGAAAACCGCAGAGCAGGGAGGTGCCAACAGCAAAAAGCAGCACGCGCCAATCGAGTTGAACATCCTCCGCACGCGGCAGACCGCCCGGCCACTTCGCAAGGAACGGCCGGAGCCCGGCCACTGCAAGCACCACTCCGAGTCCGCCCCCGGCAAGTCCCAAAACTCCGCTTTCCGTGAGACATTGACGTGTCAACCGGCCCCTGCCCGCACCCAACGCCACGCGCAGTGCGAGTTCACGCTCGCGCGACACTCCGCGCGCCAGCAACAGGCCGACAACATTCACGCACGCAATCAGCAGCACGAGAGTCACCGCGCCAAGCAACAGCAAGAGAGTAGGCCGTGTATCACCGACCAAATCCGCTTGCAGCGAATGCATTCCGACGCCGCGCTCCGCATCAGCGTCCGGATATTCCTTCGCCAGCCGAGCGGCTATCAGCGAAAGCTGCGTCTGCGCTTGCGCGAGCGTTAGACCCGGTGCGAGGCGCGCTAACACGTGAATGAAACCGGCGCGGCGATTCTGCATTCTCGGTTCGATGTTCTGGCCGATCGGCGTGAAAACGTCCGCCTCGTCCTCCAGACGAAAATCTGGAGGCGCAACTCCAACGATGGTGTAAGACTTTCCCTCGAAAACGAGCGGCCCGCCGATCGCATTGGGGCGGCCTCCATAGGCGCGTTGCCACAAGCCGTAACTTATGATGGCGACAGGCGCGGCCCCGCGCCGATCTTCCTCACGTGAGAACGCGCGGCCACAAACGAGAGGTACGCCCAGCACCGAAAACAATTCGGAAGAGATCTCGCGGCCTTCCACATACTCAGCTCCCGAGGCTTCGCTTATTGTGCCTCCTCCATATGTCCAAGCCGCCATCGGTCCCACCGATTGGCCTGCGCTCCGGTAATCAAGGAAATCGGGATATGAAAATCCCCAGGGTTCGCCGAACTGCTGCACTTTTCCGTGCAGCGCGACAAGCCGCTCTGGCTCGGGATAAGAAAGCGGCTTGAGCAGCACTCCGTTGACGACTGTAAACATAACTGTCGTCGCGCCGGTGCCAAGCGCGAGAGTAAGCAACGCGACGGCTGCGAAACCTGGATTCTTGCCGAGCATGCGCAGCGCATAGCGGAAATCCTGAAGCAAATCCTCGAACCAACGGGTGCCGCGCGCGTCGCGGCATCGCTCTTTCACCTGCTCCGGTCCGCCGAGATCGAGCCGTGCGCGCCGGCGCGCTTCTTCCGGATCGTAGCCCTGCGCAATTAGATCGCTGATGTGCTCATCAATGTGGAAGGCCAATTCTTTTTCGAGCTGCTCGTCCATCTGCTTTCGCTGCCAGAACCGATTCCACCAGCTCATTCCGCGCCGCCTTCTGACATTCTGAGAATCAGTCCGACCGCTTCAGACAATCGCTGCCAGCTCGCAGTTTCTGCCCCGAGCTGCGCTCGCCCTTTTCGCGTCAGACGATAAAATTTGGCCTCGCGCCCCGTCTCAGTCTCATTCCATTCGGACGCGAGAACACCGCGAGTTTCGAGTCGGTGCAACGCGGGATACAGCGAGCCTTGCGGAACCTGCACCACGTCGCGCGATACCTGCTGAAGCCGTTGTGCGATCGCATAGCCGTGAACGGGACCAAGCGCCACAATTTTGAGGATCAATAAATCCAGGGTGCCCTGCGGTAGGTCAGATTTCGCCGGAGTCATCGCTATACCTCGCTCTTCTACATATGTACCATACAACCTGTAGAAGCACAAGGTGTGGGCTGCCGCATGAGTTCGTCGAATGGGCTCGCGAAAACGCGGTTGCTACCATGCCGACAGCAATTCCTTGCGGCGCGGTCGCGCTCCGTGCGATTCTCGTCACATCACTCAGGAGAATTGCGATGCGCGTGTGTGATGGTTGCGGGGCGCCGGCTGACGAAGCTCACATCCGGCGGCGAATCGAGCGGCTCGAAATGGCTACGCGGTTCCGCCCGATTCACATTCAAACTCTATTGGTGGCCGACGCTCCCCCGTCGCGCGTCGAGGATTACTTCTATCGGCCACTCTGCGAGGGAGAATCGCGTTCCACAGACGCCCAGGAATTCTTCGTCGAGGTGATGAAGTCGGCGGGCATTGCTCCGGACGCAGCTGTGAATGAAGAAGCAGCACTCGTTGAATTTCAGCGCCGCGGCTTCTATTTGGCCTACGCGGTGGAATGCCCGGTTGCAACGCCCGGAGAATTAAGCGAGCGCCTCACTCGCGCCTCTTCAACTCTCCTGAAGCGCATCGAGTTCTCTTACCGTCCGAAGCACGTCGTCCCCATTGGCCCCGGCGTGAAGGCACTGATTCCCGTGTTGCAGAAGTCCTCGATCGGCGATCGCCTCGAAGCCCTCTCCGAAGGTGCATGATGTTTTCTTCGCGGGAAAAGCAAGATCCGTTCCGCTAAGCGCCTGTTGTGCGGCGAAACCCTGGACGCCACCGTCGCAGGCCCAACAGCCCGACGAGTCCTCCACCGAGCATGAACAGTGTGTTCGGTTCGGGAACCACGAGCGTGTCTTGAATCGTGTCGCCCGGCGGATTCACATCCCAAACCAGCGCATAAGTGCCCTTTTCTGACGGAACCGGCAGGCTCGACGGCACGAGTGAATAAGTATACGAACCCGATCCGCGAGTGGCTTCAAGGCACGGCGCTGACGAAGCTTGGCACGTCAATTTGAAGTAGGTGCCGCCCGCCTTCGTCACTAAATGGGCCTCTGAAACGGTCGCTGCCCAATTCGGATTGTCGAACTTAACTTGTACCTTATCCGCTGCTACCGATGGAGCGCCAAGAATCGCAGACTTAGACGCGAACGTCAGCGTGGTTGTCGGGTAGGTAAGCACCTTGGGGATTACGATGCTGTAGTTGGATTTCCTGAAATGCGCGGCAACCATAACGGCTAGCACCGCTACGGCCACGACGCCAATAATCAGCTTTACCTTGCGTGCGTTCATTTTGGTTTCCTCCTGATGCGGGGGCCCTGAGGGGAACGTGGCCATAAGGTAGGCCCGTCGCCCCGTGCCTGTCAATTGATTTGAGATTGGTAAGGTGGGAGCCCCCTGATTTATCAGGGGGAGCCGGACTTCAGTCCGGCGAAAACGCACGCTCTCGCTCCATGGGCTTTAGCCCAGGGAATTCCAGCCTCGACCTATGTCCCTTCGCAGAACTGCTAACGTACCGTGTTAATGTGACCATCCGTGGGCCAACGACAATAAGACTTTAGGATGGAACGTATGTTACGCAGAATAGGCCTCGCAATTTCGTATTTCATCGCGATCCTCTACATCTTATCGATTCTGTGGCCGTCTTATTACTGTCTCCGGCATGGATGCAAAGGGCCGGGCGAGCTCGATGCTTTTATGCCCGCCTTCGCGCTTATTCCGATTGGCGGAATAGCCACGGCGTTCTCATTGCGCCACGCCATACAGCAAATCAGAAAAAGGCACTCATGGTCTTGGGCTTTCTGGCCTGCTGCAATTGTCTTCGCGATTGTTCTCCTCGGTACGTTCGCCTTTATCGCGCTCCTGATTTATTTCACTGCACTTCATCGGCGGTAGTAAGGGTTTTGTCTTCACCTTCTCATTCGCGCTGCAGTGGCGCTTAATCTCAGAACCAAAAGAGGAAGCCAAGCTCCGGCAAGCGGGCAGCAAGCGCCCCAATTAGCTACAGTCTTATTGTGATAGTTGCATTGTTGACTATTCCCATGACATCCTTCCGTATCCCCATTGTTCTTGTTGCGGAGGCTCCCCGTTGCCGCTTTGCGAGGGATGCGGGACTCGAACGGACGACGCTCACATTGCGCGCCGCGCCACGCGCCTGGAACTTGCCTCTCGCTTGCGCCCCAGCCGAATCCGCGTCCTTTTTCTCGATGGAGCGCCGCCCGCCCGTATCGAAGACTACTTCTATCGCCCCGCCCTGAATCCCGCCGATCGCTCACTGGACGCCCGCAGGTTCTTCGAAGAGCTCATGAAGGCTGCAGCAATTCCGCTCGCCGCAGATTCGCGGGAATCCACGTTGCTTTCCGAATTCCAACGCAAAGGCTTCTTCCTCACCTACGCCATCGAGTGTCCATTCGAAGAGCAAGACGATCCCAAAGGCGCCCTGCGTCGTCTCGCCCCCACTGTCATGAAACGCGTTCAATCCGTGTACGACCCAGCCTACATGGTGCCCATCTCACCACCCACCGCCGAACTCATTCGCCTCTTCGGCATGATTGGCTGGGGCGACCGCCTGGTCCTCGACAACGGCTTGCCTTTCACCGATTCCTACCTCGCAGATCCGCGTCGGAGCTCCAGCGCCGGCAAGTCCCTCGGCGAACGCATCAAGGCAGCTCTCGCCTACCTGCCCTGAGCCCGTGTTCCTTCGCCTGTCCGCCAGTGCAGTCCGCCAAGCCGAGTGACGATTGCACTTTTCGCGAGGAATCCCTTTAAGCCCCTTCGATGGAGTGCTAAAATCACCCCGATTTCCGCGTATGAGTAAGAGGAGTTGGGAATGAAAGCCCGCAGCAAGTTTCTGATTGGCTCGGGAATTATTGTAATTACGCTCGTTTCGCTCGCCTATGTGGGTTTCACGCAGAGCAAGACGTACTACCACACCATCACCGAGCTCGCCACCTTGCAAGGTACGGCTCTTCATCAGCGCATGCGCGTTTCCGGCAATGTGCGCAATGGTTCGATTCTCCGGGCTGCGGGACGAGTGGACTTCGTTCTCGAAGAGCAAGGAAGGACTGTCCCGGTCACCTATGTGGGCCGCGATCCTCTCCCAGACACATTTAAGGACGGAGCGCAAGCCCTTGTTGAAGGGCGCATGAAGCCCGATGGCAGTTTCGAAGCGGAGCAGATACAGGCAAAATGCGCATCGAAGTATGAAGCCACCCCAAACCAGGCGCCCGGCGCTGCGCAGCCCGGGCAAACGTCAAATAATGTGCCCGGCGGGGATCGTAAGAGCTGAAAGTAGGTCAAGGTACTTGACCGTTTTAATGTCTATTTTTAGCGCCAACTTAAGCTCCGATTTGAACTCCACCACGAGTCCCAAGCCCAGCCTTCGCTCCACGGAGAAAATGTAGTGGATATCTTCGGCTCTTTCGCGCTGCTGCTGGCATTCATCGCCGCTGTCTATGCCTTTAGTGCGGGGATTGCGGGAATCGTCACGCGCCGCACTCTGCTGACGAAGAGCGCACAGAACGCGGGGATGGCGGTCTTCGGACTGGTGACCCTTGCCGTTGGCTCGCTCGAATATTTCTTCCTCACCGACAATTTTTCAATGGAATATGTGGCGGCGCACAGCAATCGCGCCCTGCCCGTTTACTACAAATTCGCTGCATTATGGGCCGGTCAGGAGGGTTCGCTGCTGTGGTGGAGCTTCCTGCTTTCCACCTACGTTTTCTTCGCGCTGTTCCTGAATCGCAAAAAACATCCGGAACTGATGCCCTACGTGGTCGTCATCTGCGCCGGCGTCCAAATCTTCTTCCTCACCCTGAATAATTTCGTCGCGAGCCCCTTCAACGTGCTTGGCGGGGCCGATGCGACCGGCGCAATGCACCTGGCCACATTGAGCGACGGCCGTGGCCTGAATCCGCTCCTGCAATACCCGGAAATGGTGATTCATCCCCCGATTCTCTACCTCGGCTACACCGGTTTCACCATCCCCTTCGCCTTCGCGCTTGCGGCATTGCTGGGTCGTTACCCTGGTGAGAAATGGATACATATAACTCGCCGGTGGACCATGGTCGCGTGGGGATTTCAGAGTGTGGGGATACTTTTGGGGGCGCATTGGGCTTATGCCGTGTTGGGGTGGGGCGGATATTGGGCGTGGGATCCGGTGGAGAATGCTTCGCTGCTGCCTTGGATTACGGGGACTGCGTTTCTGCATTCGGTGATGATGCAGGAGAAGCGCGGGATGATGAAGGTATGGAACGTGTGGCTCGTGTTCACCACTTTCATGCTTTGCATTTTGGGGACTTTGCTTACGCGCTCGGGCGTGGTGAGTTCGGTGCATGCTTTTGCACAGTCGTCGATTGGGAATTGGTTTGTGGGTTTTCTCGCGCTGGTCTTTATTGTTTGCTTCTGGGCTTACTGGTTGAACCGGGACTACTTGCGCAGCGACAATCAGTTGGATTCGCTGGTTTCGCGCGAGTCGAGCTTTCTGTTCAACAATCTGATTCTGCTCGCGGCTTGCTTTTCGGTTCTGTGGGGCACGCTGTTTCCGGTGCTTTCTGAATGGGTACAGGGAACGAAGATCAGCGTTGGGCCGCCTTTCTTCAACAAAGTGAATATTCCGATTGCGCTTTTTCTGCTGTTTCTCACTGGTGTGGGGCCTTTGCTTGCATGGCGCAAAACTTCGCTCGACGCTCTGAAGCGAAATTTTGCGTGGCCTTTGGCCGGAGGAATTATTACAGGCGCGGTTGCGCTGATTTCCGGATTCCGCGAAGTGTACGCGTTAGTTTGCCTGATCCTTTCCGTATTCGTTACGCTGACAATTGCATCGGAGTTTTATCGCGGCGCGCGAGTGATCGCGGCTCGCGACCATACGAATCTGCTGACGGCGATCGGCGAACTGACTATGCGCAACACGCGGCGCTATGGCGGCTACATCGTGCACTTTGCGATGGTGCTGATTTTCATCGGCGTGGCGGGTTCGGCTTTTAATCGCGACGTGCAGATGGAGATGGGAGCGGGGCAATCGATCAAAATCGGGCCGTATACGGTGCTGTGCCAGAATTTCGATCGCATCGCAAATAATAATTTTGAATCCGAGCGCGCGACGCTAGAAGTGTTTCGCAATGGGAAATCTGAGATGATGCTGTATCCGGAGCGACGATTCTTTCTTGCGAGTCAGGTGACGGAGACGATGGTGGCGGTGCAGACGTCGCCGATTTGGGATTTGTACGTGGTATACGCCGGACGCAGCCCCGAAACTGGCAAACCTGTGATCCACGCGTATTTGAATCCGCTGGTGAAATGGATCTGGTTCGGAGGAGTGGTGCTTGTGCTCGGCACGGTGCTCGCGATGCTTCCGAACAAGCGGACGGCGCTGGTGCTCCGTCCTGTGGAAACGCGGGAACCTGCCTGGAGCGAGGCGCGCACATCTGCCGTAGGTGCCATAGCTCGATCGGATGCTCATGACTGAGAAGCGCGCCCATACGACCGCTGGGCGTCTACAAACGCGATGCAGGGTATGCGCTCTTGGTGTGTTTGCGCTGGCTGCTATTGCGCCGCTGGTTCCTGTCGCCAAGGCACAGGAATCCGCGCACGCAAAAGAACTCGGCCAGAAGCTGATGTGCGTGTGCGGCTGCAATCAGATTCTCGGCTCGTGCAATCACGTGGGATGCACGTACTCGCACGACATGATGAAAGAGCTGGAGGGTCGTATCGCGCGGAACGAACCGGACGATCTGACCTTACAGGCATTCGTACAGGAATACGGGCCGACGGTGCTTTCCTCGCCACCGGCGAAGGGATTCAACCGTATCGCGTGGATTGCTCCGATCGTGTTTCCGCTGGTGGCGCTGGTGCTCTTATGGGACGTTGTGCGGCGCTGGAAGCAGAAAGGCGCCGTGGCGACCGCTTCGGGGCCGCGCGTCTCGGCGGACCTGATTGCGCGTGCGCAGAGAGAATCTGACAAGGATGAGGAAGCGTAAGGACTCATGAGCAGCATCGACATCGCCGTCGCTTGCACGCTACTCGCCGTTGCGAGCCTGTATTTCATTTTCAACGTCCGGCCGGACGCGTCCGACTCGACGCCCCACCGTACGAAGCTCGATCAATTAATGGAGCGCCGCGACGCAATTTACGAGAACCTTCGCGACCTGCGATTTGAGTACCGCGCTGGAAAATTCTCCGAAGCTGATTACGAAGAGACGAAACATTCTCTTGAAGTGGAAGCGGCGAAAGTGCTGGCTGAAATGGACGAGGTGACCGGCGGCACGCCCACGGCTGCGACGCGACAGGCAGCGACGGAAAGGCGGCATTCATGAAGGGTTTTTGCAGCGCTGGCCGTATTTCAGCGGCAGCGGTGCGGGTGATCGTACCTCGTTTAGGGGCGCTCGCGGTTCTAGTCTGCTTTGCGTCTTTGATTGTTTCGGCCGGAACGCTGCAGGGAACTGTGCGCAACGGGACCACCGGGCAACCAGCTGCTGGGGTCGACGTGATCCTGATTCAATTGCAAGGCGGAATGCAGCCCGTAGAGAACACGAAGACGGATGCGCAGGGGCACTTTGAGTTCACTCATCCGCAGATTGGCGCGTCGCCGATGCTGGTGAGGGCTGTCTATCGCGGAGTGAATTACCACGAGCCAATTCCACCGGGAAAAACCACTGCCGAGGTACAAGTGTTTGAGCCCACCGACAAGGCCGGCACGTTCGCGATTGCAGCGCGGGCCGTGATCCTCCAGCCTAACGCGACCGATCTACTGGTCGGCGAAGAATACAGCATTGAAAACAAGACGCAGCCTCCGATGGCGTATTTTCACCAGAACGGGTCGTTCGTTTTCGCGCTTCCCGACGGCGCGGAATTAAGCCAGGTGTCGGCGGCTGGCGCATCGGGCATGCCTGTGGTGCAGGGAACGATCGATAAGGGAAAAGGGCTGGAAGCAATCGATTTTCCTTTCCGTCCCGGCGAAAGCAACGTGCGCGTCTCGTATAAGGTTCCATACGCCGGAAGCGAAACGAAGCTGCGCATCTCGTCGCCGTACGCGGTTGCGCGGCTGGCTGTATTTGCGCCGCCGGGAGTAACCGTTACCGGTGAGGGCTTTGCGCCCGCCGGGCAGGAACAGGGTTTCAACGCATACATGCGTGAATCCGTAGCTGCGAATACGCCGCTGATCGTAAAGGTATCCGGAACCGCTCCAATGCAATCCTCGTCGCAAGGGGGCGGAGCGGCCGGTGGAGGCGGTGGAATGCCCGCCGGCGGTTCGGCGGGAAGCGCTGGTTCGCAAGACCCGTCAGTGAATTCCCGCGCGGAGTCCGGGGGAGATGCGGCTACTGCGACGGCTACTACAATTCCTGCGCGGCTCGACAGCTTGAAATGGATTCTGGTGGGCGGGTTCGCTGCGATTTTCGCGCTGGGGTTCGTTTATCTACTGCGGCGCCCGCAAGTGGCAGCGGCGACCGGCGGCGGCACCATGGCTACCGATGTCTATGAAACGCCGGCTCCCAAGAGAGCGGCAAAGTTATCTTCGACATCTGCGCCAGCGTCTACCTCAACGGTCGCATCGGAACTTGATCGTGAGGTTCGCGGCAGCCTTGACGAGTTGAAGGATAGCCTGTTTCGTCTCGAATTGCGGCGGCAGGCGGGGACTATCAGCGAAGAGGATTACGCCCGCGAGCGAGAGCGCATCGACGCAACGCTCCGCAATCTCGTTCGTGGCTGAGCAGATCGCCTTGGGCGAACCGCGCGCCAATTCCCAAACCTCCGAACGCGGGCCTGCTGGAAATTCCATCGGGATTGCCTTTGATTGTGTCGAAAAGCGCTTTGGTTCGCTCGTCGCTTTGAGAAATATCTCACTGGCGATTCGTGGCGGGGAATTCGTGGCGCTTCTCGGAGCGAACGGAGCAGGGAAGACGACTCTGCTGCGCATGGCGGCGCAATTGATGAAACCAACGACCGGTAACGTTGCTCTTACCGGGCTTGGATCAACATCTGAAGATGCGCGGCGATTCATCGGCTTCGTCGGCCACAGCACCTTTCTTTACGACGAGATGTCCGCGGAAGAAAATCTGAATCTGTTCGCACAGTTGTACGGCCTCGGTGATTCTCGCGGTGACGTTGGAAGAGCACTTGAAGCTTGCGGGCTTTCCTCACGAGCGGGAAGCCTGGTGCGGACGTTTTCGCGCGGGATGCGCCAGCGTCTGGCGATTGCGCGAGCGCTGCTGCATGGACCGAGACTGCTGCTACTTGACGAGCCCGCGGCGGGACTCGACCGGCAGGGGTTGGCATGGTTCGGGTCGACACTCGAGCGGCTGCGCGTCGAGGGCTGCACGATTGTGATGAGCACGCATGCGCGAAATGAATCGCTCGATCTCGCTACGCGCGCCGTTTCGCTGGCTGGCGGGCGAATCGAGCGTGATAGCAGCACCGAGGGAAACCCGACGAAGATGCTCGCTGAGTTTCGCTCCGCTCAGGGCGCGGAGGCATAATGACGACCTCTCGCGCTGCCGGGATACTGCTCGCCAAGGAGCTTCGACTCGAATTCCGGACGCGCGAACTGCTCACTACCACTGTTATCTTCGCGCTTGTGGTTGTGGTGCTGTTCAGTTTCGCGTTCGAGCCGACGGCAGCCGAATCGCGGCGATATGGGCCGGGGCTGTTGTGGATTGCTTTCCTTTTCGCCGGCTCGCTGATGCTGAATCCTTCGTTCGCGCGGGAGCAATCGAACGAAACGCTCGACGCGTTGCGAATGGCGCCGATCGCGCCGTTCGCGATTCTGCTGGGCAAGATGTTGGCGAATTTTGTTTTTCTGGCTGTGGCGGAGGCGATTCTCGTTCCCGTTTTCGCGGTGCTCTACAACGTATCGTTCAGCGGAGTGGCGGGGCGGCTGATTCTGGTGCTGGCGCTTGGCACGTTAGGGCTGGTCATCACTGGAACGGTTTTCTCGGCGATTTCAGCGCACGCGCGCATGCGCGAACTGCTTCTGCCACTGCTTCTGCTGCCGATTCTGACGCCGCTGCTGATCGCGTCCGTGGAAGCTACGGCGTCGCTCTTGGCGGAACAGCCGGAGCTCGACCGCACGTGGGTCGCATTTCTCGCCGGATTTGATATTGTGTTTCTGACCGCGTCATGGCTGATGTGCGATTACCTGCTGGAGGAATGAAGCATCCATGAAGGGCCGTATCGCGCTCGTGCTCATCGCCGCCGCGTTGATGGTGTTCGCCGGCTTCGCGGCACTCTATATCGCGCCAGACGAAAAGACAATGCACGCGATCCAGCGCATCTTTTACTTTCATGTGCCGAGCGCCATCTGCTCGTTTGTGGCATTTTTTATCGTCTTCATCGCGAACTTCGCTTATCTCAGCACGCGACAAGCGAAATGGGACTGGCTGGGCGTGGCCGGTGCGGAAGTGGGCGTGGTGTGCAGCACGATTGTGCTGATCACTGGACCGATCTGGGCGCATCCGGTGTGGGGAATCTGGTGGACTTGGGACGCGCGGCTGACTTCCACATTCGTGATGTGGCTGTTATACACAGCCTATCTTCTTCTTCGCGGTTTTCTCGACGATCCGCAGCGCAAGGCGATGTTCTCCGCCGTCTTCGGAATTTTTGCGTTTCTGGACGTCCCGCTCGTTTATTTTTCAAACCGGCTCTGGAGAACGCAGCATCCGCAGCCTGTGATCCTGGGCGGATCAAATTCCGGGCTCGATCCGATGATGGGCAAAGTGCTGCTGATTTCCTTTGTGGCTGTACTGTGCATTACCGTGGTGCTGATCGCCGATCGCTACCGTCTCGAGCGGCTGCGCTCGGAATTTGAGGAGCTGCGATTCCGGGCCGAATCGCGCGATGCCGAACGCGCGCGCAAAATCCCGCAAGCGGCAAGGGAAGCGAGGGTGGAATGAAAAACTTCGAGAGTCTTTTCGCAGCCTGGATGGTGGTGTGGGCCGTGTTTTTTTTATATGAGGTGACGGTGGCACGACGGCTCTCGAAGTTGCAGGACGATATCGCGCAACTGAAACGGCAGTTGCGCGAAGGCTAAGCGTTTCGCTTCGCGCGCCGGCGCAGTTTCACCCCACAACGCGACCTGACAAGCGCAACTCGATTCTGGTATCGTACGGGTAGCGCGGGAAGTGCCAGGCTGACTTCGGCGAGGGTCCCCATGGGCGGTCCAAAGCGAATCGCGATCATCCTGTTCCAGCTGGGCGGTCCCGATTCGCAGGCGGCCGTCGAACCCTTCCTTTACAATCTTTTCTGCGACCCGGACATTATCAACTTTCCCGGCGCATTCCTCGCCCGCAAGGCTCTCGCAAAACTGATCTCCACTCGCCGTTCGAAAGTGGTGGGCCAGCACTACGCTGAAATTGGCGGAGGCTCGCCGATTCGCCGTCTCACCGAGCAGCAAGGGCGAGCGCTCGAAGCGGCTCTGCGCCCTCACCTGAACGTGCGCGCTCTAATCGCGATGCGCTACTGGCACCCGGACACGCAAGAGGCGCTCGAGGCGCTCGAGCGCGTTCCCTACGACGAGCTGATTCTGCTGCCGCTTTATCCGCATTATTCTTTTGCGACGACGGGCAGCAGCCTGAAGGAATGGAATCGAAAATACACGGCCAAGGTGCCAGTACATTTGATCGATCATTTCTTCGATCATCCCGATTACATCGCGGGAATCGTGGAGCGGATTAACAGCGTGCTGCGCAAGGTGCCGCGTCCCGACGAGGTGCAACTCGTTTTCAGCGCTCACGGCCTGCCGATAGCGCTCGTTGAAAAAGGCGATCCGTACCCGCGGCAGATCGAGCAGACGGTGCAGATGATCCGGCAACTGGGCGCGTGGCCCAATCCGCATGTGCTGTGCTTCCAGAGTAGGGTGGGGCCGCAGAAGTGGCTGCAGCCCTCGCTGACGAGCACCATCGAGAAGATGGCGCGGGGCGGGATCAAGCGCATGCTGGTGATTCCGATATCGTTCCTCACCGAGCACATCGAGACTCTCCACGAAATCAATATCGAGGCTCGCGAGGAAGCGGAGGCGCTGGGCGTCAGCGAGTTCTACATGATGCCCGCTCTGAATGATTCGCCGCTGCTGATCCGGGCGCTCGCCGACCTGGTGCTGCGCGCGGTGGGGATGCGATCCGGCGTAGCGTCCTTTGCGTGACGGTTCCCGGTCGCGTTGCCTATTCTTTTCGCCCTAATTGTCACTTTTCCTTGACACTGTCTTTCCCGCGTCATATAACCGCGTGTTCGCTTTTGAAGTGCTGTCGTTGTGACTTTATAAGAAGTTGAGGTGCAGCCTAGCTCTCAAACGGGCCTATGCCAGATACTCCCGAAGAAAAAGTAGCCGGAAAGTCCCCTGCGTCAGCCGCATCGCAGGGGGCAAAAGCATCCTCAGCGGCAGACGCTAAAGCGGCCGCGAAAGAGGTAAACACAAGCCGGCGCAGGCTCGTGTGGGCGTGTATCTGGGGATACCTTGGCGTCAACTTTTTGATGTTCCTGCGGTTTTTCTTTCCTCGCGCGCTGTATGAGCCGAATACCGTCTTTAATGCGGGATTTCCGTCCGATTTCAGCCTGGGAATCGACCAGCGATACCTCATGACGAATCGCGTGTGGATCGTGCGCGAGCCCGACCGTATTTTTGCGATTTTTGCGCGCTGCACGCATCTGGGTTGCACGCCGGAATGGAAGCCGGCTGAAAACAAGTTCAAGTGCCCGTGCCATGGCAGCGGTTATGACAGCGAGGGTGTGAATTTCGAGGGGCCGGCGCCGCGTCCGATGGATCGGGCGCTGATGAAGCTGGATCCGACCGGGCAGATCGTGGTGGATACGAGCCGGCTGTTTGTGGACGACCCGCGAGCGGGCGTGAATCATTTTAATGATCCTGGAGCGTTCTTGAACGTGTAGGCCGCAAGTGCGGTGTGTGGGCAGCTGGACGCCAGCGCGAGTGGCTTGAGCGGATACTTGGGAAGGGGTTGGCGATATGGCGGAAGAGAACGGCGACAAGGCTAAGACAGGCGTTCTCGACAAAGTGAAAGAGGACGCTGCCGCTCTTCGCAAGACGCTGGAAGAGAAGGCCAAGCAGCAAGTTGAAGAGCTGAAGCAGCCTGAGAAGACGCAGCTGTATCGCTCGATGTTCCGCGTGAAGCACGACGATGAGCCGCGGAATCGGGCGCTGAGCGTTTTATCCAACGTTTTTTTCCACCTGCATCCCGCCAAAGTTAATCGCGACGCTACGAAGTACAACTTCACCTGGGGAATGGGCGGCATCACGTTTTATTTGTTCATCGTGCTGACGTTCACGGGCGTGCTGCTGATGTTTTATTACCATCCGACGAAGGTGCAGGCGTTTCGCGACATTTTGTATCTTGAGAACGACGTGCCGTTTGGCAAGCTGCTGCGGAATATGCATCGGTGGGCGGCGCACTTGATGATTATCGCGGTGTGGCTGCACATGTTCCGCGTGTTTATGACGGGATCGTACAAACGGCCGCGGGAATTTAACTGGTGCGTGGGCGTGCTGCTGATGGTGCTGACGATGTTGCTCTCGTTCACCGGATACCTACTGCCGGATGATCAGTTGGGATTCTGGGCGGTGACGGTGGGAACGAATATGGCGCGGGCGACTCCGCTGTTAGGGCACGAAGGACCGCTTGGCGCGCAATTGGGGATGACGCCATATAACGACGTGCGATTCGCGCTGTTGGGCGGGTCCATCGTGGATGCGAACGCGCTTTTGCGGGCTTATATCTGGCATTGCATCGCGATTCCGCTAATTGCAGCAGTATTCATGGGCGTCCATTTCTGGCGCGTGCGAAAAGATGGCGGCATATCGGGTCCTGCGCCGGTGATGCTGGAATCGGAAATCAAGGAAGAGCGTAGTCCGCGGCCGGTGGTGCTGCGGCCCAGCGGCATGGGACAAGGCGGCTGATCTAGATGGGTTTCGACTGGCGCCAAATTTGGGAAATCGCATCGTCGCCGGACAACGTGCCGATCGTCGCGCTGCTGTTTCTGATTCCGTTTTACGTCTGGTATGCGATTCGGCAGGGACTTGCCAACGACAAACTCATCGCCATCCTGGAAGGCGACGCGCAAGCCGCCAAGACGAGATATCGCAAGACGCAACCCTGGGACCCTAAGTGGGACCGCGAAGTTCACACCTGGCCATTCCTGATGCGCATGGAATTTCTGGTGGCGATCATCATCACGATTTTGCTGATGGTGTGGTCGCTCACGCTGAATGCGCCGCTGGAAGAGCCGTCGAACCCCAACGTCACCATGAACCCGGCGAAAGCGCCGTGGTATTTTCTCGGGTTGCAGGAAATGCTGGTCTACTTCGATCCGTGGATGGCCGGAGTGGTGATGCCGACGCTGATTATCGTCGGGCTGATGGTGATTCCGTACATTGACGTGAATCCTCTGGGCAACGGCTACTACACGTATAAGCAGCGCAAATTCTCGATTTGGACTTTTCTGGTCGGTTTTGTCGGCTTGTGGGTCTTGATGATCGTCATCGGGACGTTCATCCGCGGCCCCGGATGGATGTGGTTCTGGCCGGGCCAAACCTGGGATGCGGAACGGGTGGATTACGCGGTGAACCGGAACCTTGACGAGGTGTTCGGCATCAACGGCGCGTGGCTCGCGGCCATGACGCACATGTCGAAAGATCAGGCCGCGATTTGGGCACGCGTCATCTTTGGGATTTTCCCGACCGTGCTCTTTTTCGTTGGAGCTGGATTCCTGGTGCATTGGGTCTGCATGCGGACGGAGTTTGCGCGAAAAATGTACAAGCGCATGAGCCTTGTGCAGCTGATCACGATGTACACATTTCTGATTCTTATGATTGCACTGCCGATCAAGATTTTGCTGCGGCTGGTCTTCACAATCAAATATATCTGGGTGACGCCTTGGTTCAGCATTTGACCATCCGGCGAGGATCGGCGTCGCGTGGAGCCGAGAGATTGGCTATCGTTCGGTACGCCATAGCCGTCACGTCGAAGGAGATTTTGGGTGCCTGAGATTCCTCCCGCCTCACAGCCACCGCTCTCATCGCCGCCGCCCTCACCGCCGCCGGACGATCCGATTACAAGCTATTCGTTCACGTTCCCTCTGTTGATCGCCTCGCTTCTGTTGATGGTCACAGTGGCGTGGTCCTTCTGGGATGAGGTGTATGGGCTGCGTCCGTGGCGCACCTATCAAAGCCGGTTCGCCACGACCTATTCGAAATATCTCGACAAGGCAGTCCAGGATCAGAAGAAGCAGGAAGACGCAGTATATTCCTCACCGGAATACAAGAAGCTCTCCGCGCAGCTTGATGATCTGCAGAAGGCCACGAAATCTCAAGACGACGAGATCGCCAAACAAATCGCTCTCCTTGATGAACAGCGCACCGCGCTCGGCGATGCCTTTAAAGACGCGCGTGGGAAGATCGGGCATCTCGTCTACGAGTATGAAATTGTTCCGCCCGAACACAAAAACGCAAAAGCCAAAGCCCTGAAAGAAGTCACCGACGGCCGCAAGTCAATCTGGAAGGTGGATTGGCCGCTGGCCGATGGGAAGATTCAGCAGGACAAGCCGTTTACCGGCGACGAGTTGAACGATACATTCACGAGCATCCTGGCCCAACGCGCTACTCTGGTGGGCAAGCGCGCCGAAATCGATAAACCCGCCAAAGCAGCCAGCGAAGCGCTGGCACTGTATGTCTCCGAGAAGTTGCCGGGGCTTAGCTCGTCATCGCTCGATAGTTTACGGCGAAGCATGAAGGACTTTGACGAGCGCATCATCCAGATCAACGTCAATCCTCCTGGAGCTTCGCTGAACAACCTGGGCGGCGCAGGGCTCGTCGACCGCTGCCAATCGTGCCACGTGGGCACCGATCCGCGGTATGTGCCTCCGCAGATCACGCTCACGAAGGCTGATCTCGGCATGGCCAAGAGCAAAGACGCTCCGTTCACCAGCCATCCCGATCTCGATCTCTTGAAATGGCATCCGCTGGAGAAATTCGGATGCTCGCCCTGCCACGGCGGCAACGGCCGCGCCATTGATTCTGTCCAGAAAGGACATGGCCGCTACGAACACTGGCTCTGGCCGCTCTACTATCCCGAGAATTATGAAGCCGGCTGCCAGCAATGCCATGCGGGAGACATGGTCACCGAGCACGCGCCGGTGTTGAATGAAGGAAAGCAGCTTTTCCGCGCCAAGGGTTGCATTGGCTGCCATCGCTTCAGCGGATTCGACAATCAAGACGAACAGCTCGTCAGCGCGCGCCAGCGCATTATGGCGCTCGAGAAAACAAAGACTGACGATGAGCAGGAAATCCCGCGCCTCCAAAAGCTCGGCGACAATGCTCCCGACAACGCCTCCGCCGAAAAGTTTTACGGGCAGGCGACGAATCTCACCGTAGAAATCAGCCGGATGGACGCGGAACGCGAAAGTCTTGAAGGGCGCAGTCACAACCTGATTCAAGAAATCAAGAAGGTCGGCCCGGATCTGAAGGAAGCGCGCCAGAAGCTGCACAAGGAATGGATTCCGTACTGGATCGCGCACACCACCGAATTTCGGCCCGCAACAAAGATGCCGCAATTCCGGTTCGCCGCAGGCGACGTGGAGGCAATCTCCGCCTTCATTTGGCAGAATGCGCTCACCGGGCCTGCGCTCGACCACCAGCAGCCGGGAAATGCCGAACACGGCAAAACGCTCCTTGAATCGCGCGGCTGTCTGGCGTGCCATTCTGTCGGCGAAGGTTCGAATTCCGTGGGCGGCACGTTTGCAGCGAATCTGAGCCGCGTGGGCGAGAAGGACAACTACGACTATCTCGTTCGCTGGGTGCACAATCCGCGCCAGCGGACGCGTCCCTACTGCCCGTATGAGAAGCGCGACCTGGGCCCGGAAGACTACGCGAAACACAATTTGCCTTTTGTCTTCGACGAGCAGCACTCGCGCTGCCCGAATGACAATCACGAATTAGTCGTGCAGCAGCCAACGGTGATGCCTAGCCTGCGGCTATCTCCTGACGACGCGCGGGACGTGGCGAGCTACCTCATTACGCTGAAGCACCCAGACGCGACCTACGCTGACGCGAGCTTCATGGACGATCCAGCGCAGGCAGCGAAGGGCAAAGAGCTGGTTCGTCACTACGGCTGCGCAGGGTGCCATGAAATCAGCGGCTTCGAAGATGAAGGCCGCATTGGCACTGAGCTGACGAACGAAGGCTCGAAGCCAATCGAGCGCCTCGATTTCGCGCTTTACACGGAAGATGCCAAGCGCGGCATTTTGCCGGACGGGAAGAAAAACGAACGCGGCCCGTGGTTCGATTCAAAGGGCTTCTTCGAGGAAAAGCTTCGCAATCCCGGCCTCTACGATCAGGGCAAGTATCACGCGAACCCGATGGACGCCCTGCGCATGCCCAAACCGAATCTGCAATCGAACGGCGAGCTCGAAGCGCTCGTGACTATGCTTCTCGGCAGCACTGATCCCACCCTGCCGCCGGAATATATGTTCAAGCCGTTCGATCGCCGCCGCTACATCGAGGATGGCTGGTGGATCGTCACAAAATACAACTGCATCGGCTGTCACCAGATTGATGTAGGGCAGAAAACGGTACTGCAGACGCTTCCGTTTTACCAGGGCGAGAACAAGGCGAATTTGCCGCCTGTGCTCACCACGGAAGGCGCTCGCGTGAACCCGGAATGGCTGCGGCAGTTCCTTGCCAACCCGTCGCTCAGCACAACAGACACGAATCGCAACGGCGTCCGCCAATATCTTCAGGTGCGGATGCCGACGTTCTATTTGTCCGACGACGAGATTCGCAAAATCGTTCTGTTCTTCCAGGCGATGTCATCGCAGCCGACGCCGTTTATTCCGCCGAGTGTGAAGCCTCTCGATCCCGCGGAAACGGCGATGGCTCGCAGCCTGTTTACCAGTCCGGCCGCTCCGTGCCTGAAATGCCATATGACCGGCAACCCTGAGCACGACAAGAACGCCTCCGCGCCGAATTTCCTGCTTGCGCACGAACGCCTGCAACCGGCCTGGACGGAGCGCTGGATTACCGACCCGGCAAAAATTATCCCCGGCACGGCGATGCCTTCGGGCCTGTTCCGAAAAGAGGGCGACCGCTGGGTGTTTGCCGGGCCCGTTCCCGGATCGATGGAGCATTACACGGGCGACGAAGCGAACCTTTTGGTGCGCTATATGTTCTCGCTCACGCCGCAGGAGCAGGCTGCTCTGCTCGGTCGAACACCGAGCGGTGGTGGCGCAAAATCTGCCGGAGGCAATTAGGCGGGACTCGAATTTGGTTCGTTGGGTGTCCTGCGGCCGGAAATTTAATAAAACCGGCGCTGGCGCCAGTAGGTCTTGTTACACTATCCCTGATTTGTTAAGGAGAAACATCCGCACATGAATATCAAGCTCTTGAATCTCACGCTCGCAGCGGTTCTGGCCGCGTCTGTCGCCGGTTGTGGCGGCAAGAAAGACGAATCCACATCACAGCCCGCCGCTCCTGCTCCCACAGCCGGCAAAACTGTAGATCAGTCCACAGCCGGATCCGTTTCCGGTACGGTGACCCTTGACGGCGCAGCTCCCGCATTCAAGCCAATCAACATGAGCGCCGAGCCCTACTGCCAGAAGGCACACTCCAGTCCGGTGATTCCGCCGGAAGTGGTGACTGGCGAAAAAGGCGCGCTTGCCGACGTGGTGATTTATGTAAAGGACGGCCTCTCAGCCGACTACACCTTCACTCCGCCTTCAACGTCGATTCCGCTCGATCAGAAAGGCTGCATGTACGATCCGCACGTGATCGCGGTGATGGCCGGCCAGAACATTGAAGTGAAGAACGACGACCAGACCACTCACAACATTCACCCCATGCCGAAAGACAACCGCGAATGGAACAAGTCGCAGCCTCCCGGCGCCGCTCCAATCGAAGATAGCTTTGCGCGAGCCGAAAACGCCATTCCGGTGAAATGCAACGTGCATCCCTGGATGAAGAGCTACATTTTCGTCTTCAAGAATCCTTACTACGCGGTGACGACGAAGGATGGCAAGTTCGAGCTCAAGGGATTGCCGCCGGGGACGTACACGATCGAAGCGTGGCAGGAAAAGTACGGCACACAGGATCAGACGGTCACCATTCCTGCCAAGGGCAACGCGACGGCTGCGTTCACCTTTAAGCCAGGATCGGGCGACTAGTCTTTCGCAGGTTTCGCAGGGGCTGGGATTTGCGCTGCTGGGGCGGAAAGTCTTCCGCTCCAGCAGATGTTGTCTTCCTTACGTTCTCGATCAGGACGAATTGAACTTGTCTGAAAACTCGAACATTCGTGGCGTTCATAATTTCGCCATCGTGACGGCCTGCAGCACGATTTTGCTGCTGGTGGCAGGAGCGCTCGTTACGAGCAATGACGCAGCGGATTCCGTTCCCGATTGGCCGCTGGCTTATGGCCGCATCATCCCTCCACTGATCGGCGGCATTCGCTACGAGTACGCCCACCGTGTTGTCGCTGGGCTGGTCGCTATTCTCACCGTGGTTCTCGCCATCTGGATTTCATTTAGCAAGCTGCGAGGCTCAGCGCACCGCTGGGCTTGGATTGCCTTCGCGCTCGTTGTTGCGCAGGCGCTTCTGGGCGCCGCTCGCGTGCTGCTGGGTCATGCGGCTTTTGTTGCTACGATTCACGCCACGGTCGCTCAGATATTTTTCATCACGCTCGTCAGCCTCACGATGCTGACCAGCGACTGGTGGCAGCGCGATCTCCCGCAGCTTGACGACACGGCCAGCCCTAAGCTTCGGGCGCTGAGCGTTTGGCTTACAGCGGTGATTCTGGTGCAGCTCGTTTTCGGCGCTGGATTCCGGCACGGCGCGTTTGGCATTCTTCCGCATCTGATTGGGTTCCTCGTCGTCACCTTCATGGTGATCTGGACGGTGCGAATCGCGAACAAGCGCTTCGGCCACATTCGCGATATTCGCCGCTGGGTGGTGATGCTGCACGCGACTTTCGGCACGCAAGTGATTCTCGGTTTTCTCGCCTATTGGGCAGTAAGCCAGGCGCGGCTGGCGACGCAGCCGGTGCTGCTCTATACGATTATCGAAGTGGCGCATGTGGTGATGGGAGCGCTTGTGCTTGCTTCGAGCGTGCTGCTGGCGCTCACGTGTAACAGAATGATTCGCCCTGCCGATACGATTGCAGTAGAATCCCGGGCTGCGCGCTCGCAGGCGCAAGGATCGAGAGCGTAACCCAAAAACAATGAGCACCACGCGCACCGCCGCTTACAGCTCGCTCGATAAACCGTGGGCCTACGTTGTGCTCACCAAGCCTGACGTTACGTTTCTAGTTGTTATCACAACTGTTGCCGGTTTTTATCTCGCCTCGCCCGGCCATCTCGACTGGGCATTGCTGATGCACACGCTTTTCGGCACCACGCTCGTCGGCGCTGGTACGGCCGCGCTGAATCAATATTTCGAGCGCGATATGGACGCGTTGATGCGCCGCACGGCTGCTCGTCCGCTTCCCACGGGCACCCTGCAACCGCGCGATGCGCTGATTTTCGGCATTGCGACAATCGTTGTGGGCGGCGTGTGGCTCGCCCTCGCTGTGAACTGGCTGGCGTCTCTGCTCGCCCTCGCTACCACTGTGCTGTACCTCGGTCTTTATACACCGCTGAAAACTCGCACCACATGGGCGACGGCAGTTGGCGCGTTTCCGGGCGCATTGCCTCCGCTGATCGGTTGGGCGGCAGCGCGAGGTTCGCTTTCAGCGGGAGCGTGGGTGCTGTTCGGGATTCTGTTCCTCTGGCAATTTCCGCACTTCATGGCGATTGCATGGATGTATCGCGAAGATTACGCGCGCGCGGGAATTAAAATGCTGCCGGTGGTTGATCCGTCGGGCGACGCCACATTCGCGCAGATCATCGGAACGTCGGCCATGCTGGTGCCCATGAGCCTTCTCCCTGCTGTGATGGGGATGGCGGGGATTCATTATTTCTTTGGCGCGCTGGTGCTGGGGATGATTCTGCTGCAAGTGGCGCTGTGGGCGAATCGGCACCGCGCCAACGTGCGCGCGAAATGGTTGATGCACGCAACCGTGGCGCATATTCCGATTCTTTTGGCCTGGATGATATTTGATAAGGTCAGTCGATGACCGCTGCAGTAACGGGGAGGGAACTGGGAATGGCGCCTAAGAGCACCGCGATTCAGATTAGTGCGATTTGCGGTCTCTTCATATTGCTGGCTCTTTGGGGGATCGTCTGGGATATCACGAGCGGATTGCTGGCGAGCGGCATTGACGGAATCATGCTCGTGCTCGTTTGCGCGATGATGGCGGGGATTTTCTTTTTGATTATGCTGATGGAGCTCACGAAATCGGGAATTCTGCCGACGCCTGCGTTTTTGCGGCCAGCGCCTAAGCCGGCTGCGGCTGCAAAGGCTCCGGCCGCGGCAGCTCCTGCGGCGAAAGCCCCAGCGGCGGGAACTCCCGCTGCGGCGCCGAAGCCAAGTGTTCCGGCTGCCGGTGCGCCAGCCGCTGTTGCGCCGAAGCCCGCGAATCCCGCTGCCGGCACTATGCCGGGCGCTCCTCCCACTGCGCCACGGCCTGCTGCTCCGGCTCCCGCTGCGACGTCTGCGCCTCCGCCGGCGAAGCCAACCGCAACCGCTCCGGCGGAGCCGCCCACGCCTACGGTTCCCGAGAAGTAGCGGCGCCGATCGCTGCGTTTATTTCATGGCTCTTATTCCGCTCAGAGATTTTCCCGCCATCAACGCCGGCTTAAACGGGGCGTCAGCAATTTTCTTGTTTATCGGTTACATATTCATTCGTAGCCGAAAAATCTTGCAACATAAAATCTGCATGCTGAGCGCATTCACGTGCTCGATCGTTTTTCTTGGTTGCTACCTTTATTTTCATTTTCATGCCGGGCTTATCCGCTTCGGCGGCGAGGGATGGATTCGGCCAGTGTATTTCACGCTGCTCGTCTCGCACACGATTCTGGCTGTGACAATCGTGCCGCTGGCGGTGATTACGCTGAGCTACGCGCTGCGGGAGAAATTTGGCAGCCACATGAAAATTGCGCGCTGGACGTTTCCGTTGTGGCTCTACGTGTCCGTCACCGGCGTGATCATTTACTGGCTCTTGTACATTGCTTACACACCCATCGGCGCGCCTGCTTGATCTCGAGGCGTTTTTCCGTCTTGCTCTGCATCGCTCACTTGCCGCCGGTCACTTGTCACCCATCACTGCTCCAAGTAATCTACTAAGCGCATGACAACGGAATCTAGACCTCGCGCTTTGTTCGGCGGACGCTGGACGTACGGCATCCTAATTGTCGCGTTCCTGTTTGTGCTGATGCCGTTTTTGTTCTGGAATGCCACCTGGTTTGGCCGCCCGATGAACGATGCGCAAATCGGGAAAGCGCTCGCCGATCGCACGCACCCCCGCGAAATTCAGCACGCGCTGGCGCAGCTTGAGACTCGCATCGAAGCGCGCGATCCGCGCGTGAAGCAGTGGTATCCGCAAATCGTCGCGCTGGCCACCGATCCGGTGGACGAAATCCGCGTCACCGACGCCTGGGTGATGGGGCAGGACAATACTTCCGAGGAATTTCATCGCGCGCTTCGCCAGATGCTGACCGACCCGAATGTGATGGTGCAGCGCAATGCTGCGCTATCGCTCGTGCGTTTTAATGACGATGCCGGCCATCCGCAAATTCTCGCCATGCTCAAGCCTTACGAGATGATGTCGCCCCTCACGGGTGCGCTCGATACGCGATTGAAGCCAGGCGACATCGTGAATCCGGGCACGATGATTGCGCACATCGAAGCCAGCGGTAAGAGGAACGAAGTCCGCGCCACAGTTCCGGGCACTTTGATTCGATGGCTCGCAGATGATCACGCGAATATCACGGCGGGCCAGCCTCTCGTCGCGCTCGCTCCGAGCGAGGGCATGGTGTGGGAAGCGCTGCGCGCGCTTTACATCGTAGGGCGCTCGGAGGATTTGCCGGATGTAGAACAGGTGGCTCGTGCGGCCTACGGCTCATCGCCTCAAATCGGCCAGCAGGCACAGTCCACAGCCCGCGCCATTCGCGACCGATCATCTTCTTGAGAATGCTCCCAGAAGCTGCTTCCTGAAAATGAGGGGCCGCTGGCGGCGTCAATTAATACGCAATCGCTTATACGTCGTCACTTATATGTCATGACGGCGTGGCCGTCTTCAATCTTGATGTCGCCCACGTCCGGCGGCAGCCGCAGCTTCTCGCGATTCTCCGGTGAGGACATCAGCTTCTCCACCGCCGAATTCAGTACCGATTGCGGCAGGGGCATCGAGCCGAGCATTCCGCTGATGGGTTCGAACTTCACATAGCCGCCTTCGGTGGTCAAATGGCCATCGAGCTCGAGCGTCATGTCTTTGCCGTGAAAGTCGAATAGCACGTACGCCTTCACCACGTCGCCCACCATGTCTACCTTCACATCTTTCACCGACGATTGCACATCCTCGAGCGTAGGCTCCGGGTCTGACGCGGCAGCGCCACCTGAAGGCGCGCTTGCTGGACGTGACGCGCCTCCCGTAGCAGCATCAATCCCCACCGGCGTTCGTCCGCCTTCCACCTGGAGGTTTTGCGCGAGGTACGAATTCAGTTCGGTGCGGTCGAGTGCAACCTTAGCAGGCAAGCCGGCAGCCTTTGCTTGATCCGCGGCTTCCAGTTTCTGCTCCGCGCGTGCAGCTGCGGCCGGGTCGTTGGGAACATCGGGCGCAGGCGATTTTCGCAGCACGAGCAGAATCACCACGATGAGCCCTGCCAGACTCACCCAGCTTAGAATCTGGTACGCCTTCTTGAATTGTTCGGGTAGCGGCATAGATCCACCACTTCCAGCGTAGCAGAGGAAAGCACAACCGCCAGGATCGTGCCTGCCCCGCGTGTACAAGTCGCACCTGAACGAACGGACAGGCATCGAAAACGCTGGTCAACGTAGAGGATTCCTGCTGGGCTAAGCGTAGAGAAGAATCAAGAAGCGCAAAAAAAGCAGATTAGTACGGCGTCGATTCTCAGTATGGCATCGCCCCGTATTTCGCTTCGAACTCCGCCAGCGGCACCATGTCAATCGCGTCCCACGGACAGCCTTCGAGGAACGCGCCATCCGGGCCCTTGCTCGTGCAGAGTTTGCAGCCGATACAAAGCAGCGGATCCACCATGATGCGGCCAAAGGGCGCATGCTCGGAATCCGGCACCCAGAACATGCACGCAGCCACAGGGCAATAATCAACGCAAGCCGGCGAGCCCGAGCAGCCGGTACACATTTCGTTGATTACGGCGACGATGTGCGGCTTGCGCTTGCGCTGCTTCGTGTCGCCTTCGGAGATGGGGTAGCACTTCTCGATGTCGCCGTCGACGAACCGCGCTACGTCCAGTGTGGCTTCTTCGGGCACCAAATCCCTCCGAGTGTTTCGCTGCTAACACCTTCATTCTTCACAGGCGGAGCAGGGAAGTCAATGGCTGGAAGTGTCGTTAAGTAGCACAGGCATTCCTGAATGCCTGTGCCAACGCAAGAACACAGCGCGCCCATAAATACTTGGCTCCCGCAAGCTCCCGTTCTTCGTACCAACACCGAATTCAAGAAACATCACCCAACTTAGCCAAGCTTTCCACGTGTCAAAACGAGGAAATGAAAGATTGCGTTGGGTTATGTACCGCCGGCCTCTGGCCGGCGCTTTCGGATTTTGCGGTCGACGCGAAAGGCAAAGTCAAAGGCGCTCGCGGGACGAAAGGAACTGTGGCGTCGTCGTGCTGGGCCGCATTCGGGCACGGCATGCCGTGCCCCTACTGAAGAAATGACGAGACGCCTTAGGATCACTTCAGCGCGCGAATCACCGCGGCCGTGAACTCAGCGGTCGTGGCAGTTCCGCGCACGTCGCGGGTGAGCGATTTGCCTTCGCGATACACCTGATGCAGCGCACTTTCAACGCGCCGCGCCGCATCTAATTCGCCGATGTGATCGAGCATCATAATGCCGCTCATCAGCAGCGCCGTGGGATTCGCAACCCCCTTACCCGCGATATCCGGCGCGGTTCCGTGAACCGCTTCGAAGATTGCCACGCTCTCGCCGATGTTTCCGCTGGGCACCACGCCAAGGCCGCCCACAAGCCCAGCCGCCAGGTCGCTCATGATGTCGCCATACAGATTCGTCAGCAGCAGCATGTCGAACTGCTGCGGGTCGAGCACCGCCTGCATGCAGGCATTGTCGATGATCAGCTCTTTGTATTCGATGTCCGGATATTGTGCGGCCACTGCGCGTGTGGACGTGAGGAAAAGCCCATCCGACAGCTTCATGATGTTGGCTTTGTGAATCGCGTGGATCTTTTTGCGTCCGTGCTTGCGCGCATATTCAAAAGCAAACTTTGCAACGCGAGTGGAAGCGCGCTCGGTGATAATTTTCAGGCTCTCGACCACGCCCGGCACCACGGTATGTTCGAGTCCTGCATACAAATCCTCGGTGTTCTCGCGGATGATGACGAGGTCCACGCCCTGAAAGCGCGACTGTACGCCTTCCAGATTCTTCACCGGGCGCAGATTCGCATACAAATCGAGGGCCTGCCGCAGTCCCACGTTGATGCTCGGAGCGCCTCCGGCCACAGCCGTCGTCATCGGCCCCTTCAGCGCCACTCGATTCTTGCGAATGGATTCGAGCACGCCCGATTGCAGGAACGTGGTGCCGCGCCGCTCGATCTCCGCGCGCGCGGGGATTTCGTCCCAGTCAATCGCGACGCCCGCCGCCGCGAGAATTTCCTTCACCGCTTTCGATACTTCGGGCCCGATCCCGTCACCGGGAATGAGTGTGATGTGGTGTGCCATGTAAGCGAAGCATTTTAAGGAATTTGCGCAGCTCTGTATACCGCCTCATCGTCTTTCGGTTCCATTCTGATGGGTTCCATTCCGGATGAATCGGCCGTTTTCACCTTGGACTGAATCGAGAATTCTTGTTCCGCATCTAACCCGTTGAGAGGCGAGGCCTTACTGTGTTTACGGATTGCCCCTCCCGGCCTAGTTCGAGCATCACTCGCTCGGAAATCTGGTATAATGGAGTCGTAAGGCGCGCTTAAGCAGCGCGAATTTCGGAGGGTGACAGAATGGTTCAACTAACGCCGGTGGCAGTTACGAAGGTCAAAGAGATTATCCAGTCGCAGAACCCGAGCCCGGCAGGGTTGCGCGTAGCCGTGGTGGGCGGCGGTTGCTCAGGCTTCAGCTACCACATGGCTTTCGAGAATCAGATCAATGAGAACAGCGACAACGTCTACGAGTTCGAAGGCCTGAAGGTTCTCGTCGATCAGATGAGCGAGATGTATCTCGACGGCATCTCCATCGACTACATCGAGACCATCGAAGGCTCCGGCTTCAAGTTCAACAACCCCAACGTGAAGAGCACCTGCGGCTGCGGCAGCTCGTTCAGCGTCTAAGCGGGGCCGGACGCCAGTCCTTATCGGCCGGTCGCTCGAAGTTTCAACTCCCGGGGGAATTACTTCCCGGGAGTTTTGCTTTTAAGTAGCACAGGCATTCCTGTTTACCCTGAGAACCGAAGGGCCTGTGCCCGCGTAACCCACCTCACAGATCAAAAATGCTTGTCTGAATCGCCCGGGCGTTCTTTTCATTCTCGGCGAAGCCTTCCTCACGGCCGCTTCGTCTCCCGCTCGGCCCTCAAACTCTCCATCACACTCTGAATCAACTCCTTCGCGTTGCTGATCTCCTGCGTGACGATGCGAATGTCCATCACCGGCTGCTCGGGATTCCAGTTGCTGTGGCAATACACGCCATGCTGCCCGACGAGCACCAGCGCATTCGTCAGCAGGTCGAGCGTCACGGCCAGCCTGCCGCGATTCGACCCCATCATCGTCTCGTAGTGCTCCAGGTCTTCACGGTGCTCGTCAAAAGCGGTCATCGCTCTTTCTCCTCCGCATGCTGCTCGAAAACCTCGCCCACTTTGTTCCGCTTCGAAGGTAGCTTGGCGCCAACGAATTCGCAACTCGTCATCGCCAGAAGCGGATTGCAATCGCCTGAAAATCGCAAGAATCACGCGCAATGGGCTTAGTCCTAGGACTATATGTTGCGCGCTATGGAACACTACGGCCCCGCTTCACTTTACTCAGTTGTACTACTCACAGCATAATTTCGCTGGTCGCTATCTTGTCGCAGTGCCAGAAGGCGGTGGACGGCCACGCTGCTTGGGTGTGGGCGATACTGCTCGCGATGTCAGCAGACGCTTACGGCGGGCGATTCACGAAACAGCTTCACGAAATAATTGGGGTGATTGAAATATGAGACGTTCTGATCTGGTTCGCAATCCTGGGAAAGGCAAGTCCGTGCGGACATCGCAAATTGTCTTTGGCGAACGCCAGCATCTTCTTCGCGTACTCGATTCCGTGGAACGCAGCGCGCTGCCTGCGCCGCGCCTCGAACAGGAGCGCCGCGTGATCGAAGGGCTGATCCATGCGCGCACGCAAGAGCTGAATCACATTAATCCCAGCTGGGATGAAAAGGTCGGCACGGTGCTGAGCGCAGAAGTGAAACCAGAGCTGCTCGACCAGCTTTCTCGCCAGGCGCCCAAGGAAGATTTTTATTTGCTGCGGCTGATCAGCGAGCATCCGAAAGTGACGGCGAAGACTCTCGGCCGCCTCTCGCATCATCCGTATTCCGCAATCCGCGAGAATATCGCGCGCCATCCGAATAGCGACGCATCCACACTCTCGCGACTGAGCCGCGATCGCACGCAACCGCTCTGGTATCTCGTAGCCTTCAATCCCAACGCCCCCGGCCCGCTGCGCAAAAAGCTACAAGAGCGCATGCGCCGCCTGGGCGAAAAATCCGCCACCCAGTAGCACACGCATTCCTGCCTGTGCCAACGTAACAACGCGGCGCGATCGTCATTGCTTGGCTCCCGCACGCTCACGTTCTTTTCAGCCTGTGCCAACGTAACTCACGCCGCAGATCGCAAATGCTTGGCTAAATCGCCCGAGCGTTCCCTTTCGTTCTCGCCGCTCATGATTCGAGGCATTGTCGGTTTCGCAGGTTAACGTCTGCGCTGTTTCTTCTTGGTGGGAGCCCCCGCATTCATGCGGGGGAGGAGCGCTTCAGCGCTCCGGAACGATGCCGGCAACTCTGTCTCGCGCTTTAGCGCTGGGCCTTCGAATGCCCGGGGGGGCTAAAGCCCCGATTTTTTCGCCGCTTCTTCAGACTGGACTGAAGCCTGCTTGCAGCAGGGATGTCCAGCTCCCTCGACTGAAGCAGCGGGCTCCCGCCGGGAAAGCTCTTCAGTAGTAGGCAATACTTAGCCCAAAGACAAATTGGCTCTTTACTGCTACAATTACGCCCGTATATTGGCCTACAGGATCGAGCCAATGCTGCCACTCCATTTACAGCCCGAAAGCCACATTCCGCTCTACGTCCAATTGCGCGACCAGCTTCGCGCCCTCGTCCATTGCGGCGAGTTGCGCGATGGCGACCGCATCCCCGCCAGCCGCGAACTCGCTACGCAACTCGGCGTTCACCGGACCACCGTCGCAAACGCCTATGCCGAACTCGAATCCGAAGGCCTGATTCAAGGTCACGTCGGCCGCGGCACCTATATTTGTGGATCGGCGGTGCGCCAATTCACCCCGGCGCCGCGCACCAATGGCAACGGCGGCGGCATGCGCTGGGAGTCGCTCTTCGCCGACGAGCGCGGGGAAGAAGGCCTGAGCCGCCTGATGCCGGAAGTTCCGCCCGACTCGATTGCGTTTGTCACAGCGCGGCCTTCGGAAGAATTTTTCCCGGTGGAAGAATTCCGCCGCTGCTGCAATTCGGTGCTGAAGAATGAAGGCCGCCGCATCCTCCAACTCGGCTCGACCGATGGCTACGAGCCGCTGAAAAAAGAACTGATCGCGATGTTCAGCGCGGAAGGAATGGCGGTCCGCAACGAGCAGCTGCTCATCACCGACGGCTGCCAGCAGGCCATTGATCTCCTGTGCAAGGCGTTTCTGCGCCCCGGCGATTCCGTGGCGATGGAGAATCCAGCGTATCCGGGCGCGATTGCGATCTTCGCGGGAGCGCGGGTTCGCACGCTCGCCGTAGGAGTTGAAACCGATTCGCGGCGCACCGGCTATGTGGGCCTCGATCTCGATTCGCTCGAATCTGTGCTGCTGCAGAACCGCGTAAAATTTATTTTCGTCACCGGCGATTTTCACAACCCTACCGGCACCACGATGCCTGTCGCTGCACGTCGCCGCCTGCTCGAACTGGCCGCGCATTATCAGGTCCCCATCATCGAGGATTACATCTACGCTCGCCTGCGCGTGCGGGGCACAGCCGTTCCGTCGCTTAAATCGCTCGACCGCTCCGGGAACGTGATTCAAATCGACAGCTTTTCGAAAATTGCATTCCCGGGCTTGCGTGTGGGCTGGTGCATCGCCGCAGAAAGCGCTATCGAGCGCCTGCGCCTCGTGAAGCAATCCACGGACCTGCACACCGACCAGCTAGCACAGGCAACGCTTGCTGAATTCGTTCGCCGCGGCTATCTCGCGCGTCATATCGCGAAGATCAAAAAAGTGTATCTCAAGCGCCTCGAAGCGCTCGAAGCCGCTCTCGAAAAGCACATGCCCGAAGAAACCACCTGGACGAAGCCCGAAGGCGGCATGTCCATCTGGGTCACCCTCCCACCTGGCTTCGACGCCGGCGAACTGCTGATTCACGTCCGCGAGCGTGGCGTGCTATTCGTCCCCGGCCGCTATTTTTATCAGCAGAGCCCGCAGATGAACACGCTGCGTCTCGGCTTCGCGGGCCTCGACGAAAAGAAAATCTTCCGCGGCGTACAAACGCTCAGCGAGCTGCTGAAGATCGAGTTGCGCAAACGCCAGCGCGGAGCCCGCAGCGAATCAGTCTCGCGCGTGGCCTTAGTCTAGGGTAGCCCCGGTTTAAGCGCGTAGCCGTGGTTTAGGTTTTCGCTCCGGGTTGTTGTACCCGGTTTTTGTACCGCTGGCCTCCGGCCGGCTCCTTTGACTTTCGTCAGGGCACGGCTTCAGCCGTGCCGATAGCTGAGGGGACGAAGCGCAAACATGCTACTCACACCCAACCCGACCAACACCTGCTTCGGCTGCGGCGCCGCAAACCCGCGCGGCATGCTCCTCACCTTCGAGCAGGACGACGCCACGCGCCGCATCCGCGGCGCCTTCAAACTCGGCGCCGAATACCAGGGCGGCGGCGGATTCATCCACGGCGGCATCATCGCCCTCGTCCTCGACGAAGCCATGGGTAAAGTCAATCGCTTCCGCGGCGTTCGCGCCGTCACCGCCGAACTCACGATCGAATACATCCGCCCAGTTCCAGTGGACGAAGATCTGGTCATAGAAGCGCACGAAGTGGAAAAAGACGGCCGCAACTTGCACTACATCGGTGAGATCGCGAATCGCGCAGGAAAGGTGCTCGCGCGCGGCAAAGGCCGCTTCGTCGAAATCGACCCAGACAAATTCAAGATCGAGCGCGCCGAAGTATCCGCACCGAGGTAAGGTTTTTGTAGCGCCGGTCTTCAGACCGGCAGGTTTTAAAGGATTGGGAGACGAATTTCGAATAAGCAATCGTAAAAAAGGGAGAAGAACGATGGATTTGATGAGCAACAATCTCTGGCGCGTGAAAGTCGGCCTCGCCGAAATGCTGAAAGGCGGCGTGATCATGGACGTCACCACCGCCGCCCAAGCCAAAATCGCGGAAGACGCCGGCGCCTGCGCCGTAATGGCCCTGGAGCGCGTCCCGGCCGACATTCGCAAAGAAGGTGGTGTAGCCCGCATGGCCGCGCCCAAAATCATCCGCGAAATCATGGACGTAGTTTCAATTCCAGTGATGGCCAAAGTGCGCATCGGCCACTTCGCCGAGGCCCAGGTGCTCGAAGCCCTCGAAGTGGATTACATCGACGAGAGCGAAGTTCTCACGCCCGCCGACGAAGAGCATCACGTCTGGAAGCACGGCTACAAGGTGCCATTCGTCTGCGGTGCGCGCAATCTCGGCGAAGCGCTCCGGCGAATTGCCGAAGGCGCAGCGATGATTCGCACCAAGGGCGAAGCAGGTTCAGGCAATATCGTCGAGGCCGTGCGCCACATCCGCGCCATCATCGGCCAGATGAAAAAGCTCACCACCCTCGGCGAAGAAGAGCTGGTGCACGAATCAAAAGAACTCGGCGCGCCGTTCGAACTCGTTTCGTGGGTAGCGAAACACGGCAAGCTGCCAGTCCCGAATTTTTCAGCCGGTGGCATCGCCACACCAGCAGACGCAGCGCTCGTCATGCAACTCGGCGCCGAAGCCGTCTTCGTCGGCTCCGGCATCTTTAAATCGAACGATCCGGCCCAGCGCGCACGCGCCATCGTGAAGGCAACAACGCACTACAAGGATCCCAAAGCCGTTCTCGAAGCCTCCGAAGAACTCGGCGAAGCAATGAAGGGCCTCGACATCCGTCAAATGGAAGAAAAGGATCTACTGCAAACCCGCGGTTGGTAATTGCTCTTGCTGCTGTTTTTTGCACAGTAGGGGCGGGTCTCAGACCCGCCCGCTGCGCCGACAGGCTAGACGTCCCTGCGGAAGATGCATTACGTTGTCATCCGAGCACAGCGAGGGATCTGCAGTTAGCTTTATTTCAAATGCGTGACTCAAGAAAAATCGGAATCCTCGCCATCCAAGGCGATTACGACGCCCACGCGCAAGTCCTCGATCGCCTGCACGCCGAGCACACCTTCATCCGCCGCCCAGAAGACCTCGCCGGCGTCGAAGGCGTAATCCTCCCCGGCGGCGAGAGCACCACGCATCTGAAAGTAATGCAGGAAGAAGGCCTCTTCGACGCGCTGAAGAAATTCGCGACAAACGGCGGCGCATTCTTCGGCACCTGCGCCGGCGCAATCCTCCTCGCCAAAGAAGTCCACGGCCCTCCGCAGGATTCGCTCGGCCTGCTCGACATTTCCGTATTGCGAAATGGCTACGGTCGCCAGCTAGCCAGCGACGTTCACGCCGCCGCTACAAAGCTCAGCAAGAACCCGCTCGAAATGGTTTTCATCCGCGCTCCCATCATCGAATCGGTGGGCAAAGACGTCGAAGTCCTCGCCGAAGACGCGGGGCACCCGGTTCTCGTCCGCGAAGGCAGAATTATGGCCTCCACCTTCCATCCGGAGCTGACCAACGACTCCACAGTCCACGAATATTTCCTGAAGCTCGTCGGCAACGGCCGCAACGGCTCCTGATCGCGATGGACGATTCCACCACGCGCCACTGGAAAGTGCTCTTCGTTTGTGTAGGGAATTGCGTTCGCAGCCAGATGGCGGAAGCGATTGCGCGCCGCGACGCGTCGGATGTCATCGTCCCGGAAAGTGCAGGCCTTCACCCGCTCGGCTTCATCGACGAGACGGCCATCGCCATCCTGGCCGAGCGCGGAATTTCAGTTGCCGGCCAACACTCGAAGGGCCTGCGCGATCACACGCTTTCCAAGCCCGATCTCGTCATCAATATGTCTGGCGCCCCCAGCGCTTCGTTCTTTCACGGTCACCGCTTCGAGGATTGGCCAGTGGAGGATCCTTTCGGCGAAGACGTGGAACTCCACCGCCGCATCTGCGATGATATCGAGCGGCGCGTGAAGGATTTGGCCCAACGTCTCCGTTCTGCAAACGGCTCCACTTCCTGACGCCACGTTTAGCATTAATCGGCTTCGGGTCTTACGTCAGGCATGGCTTCAGCCGTACCGATAGCTTCGGGTGTTACGTCAGGGCACGGCTTCAGCCGTGCCGATAGCGCCGAAACAAACGGCGGCTTTAGCCGCTGAGGGAAATTCGCTCGTTCTTCTATCGAGGCAACTTGCGCCGCGAAAAAACCAGCGTCTCGCAGGAAGACTACCTCAAAGCCATCTGGGAGCTCGTCCAGGAAGAGCAAGCCCCCATCAGCGCCCGCCTCGCCGAGGATTTAGGCGTCACCCCGCCAGCCGTCACCGCCGCACTCAAACGCATGACCCGCGGCGGCTACCTCCGCGTCCGTCGCAGCGGCCAGATCGAACTCTCGCCGAAAGGCCAGGAAATCGCCGAGCATCTCGTTCTTCGCCATCGCCTCGCGGAAAAATTGCTCACCGACGTAATCGGCCTCGAATGGACCCGCGCTCACGAGGAAGCCGAGCGTCTCGAGCATGGAATCTCACCCGAAGTTGTCAACCTGCTGCTCGAACGCTTCGGCCGCGACAGCCGCTGCCCCCACGGCGTCCCTCTCTTTGGCGGCATGCAGAAACTCCGCCGCAAACACGGCGCCCTGCGTCTTTCGGAAGCAGAACTCGGCCACTCCTACGAAGTAATGCGCGTCTACGAAAAGGATCCCCACTTCCTCGAATTTCTAGTGAACTTCAGCCTCAGGCCCGGCGCCCGCCTCCGCGTCCATCAACGCGAATACGACGAAACGATGACGCTCTCCGTCACCGGCCACCGCCCCCCGCGCATCCACCTCGGCAAACCCGCTACCGAACGCATCTGGGTCCGCCGCCTCTCGTAGTTTCAGTAGCACAGGCATTCCTGCCTGTGCCGCAAGCCGCTACGCCGCGAAAACAGCCAATGCTTGGCGCCCAACGCCACATCGTTCTTTTTGCTTTTGCCATTCGTACCGCTGGCCTCCGGCCGGCGCCGTTGAAGTTTTTTTCGCTCTTGCCTTTCAGTAGCACAGGCAACCCTCCTGTGCCGCAAGCCGCTACGCGGCAAAAATCGTCAATGCTTGGCGCACGCACGATACCATTCTTTTCGCACTCGCCGTTTCTTCAGTAGGGGCACGGCATGTCGAAGACCCGCCGCAGGAGGGCCGTGCCCGAACGCGCCACAATCACCCGCGCGCCATCCACTCCCGCAATTATCTCCAAGAAAAGTTGCGACACGCCCCGCATCAGACAGCGTAGAATATTCACAGAGACAGAATCGCATCCGCGATTCCTCTCGCCCGCCCGGCAAACATTTAAGGGACCACCAGAATCTCACTTACGAACACGAGACCTATGCCAATTCGAACTCAACTCCACAAGCCACACCTCATCCTCAAGCTGACCACCTCAGCACGCATCATCTTCGCATCCCTAATTCTCTGCGTAGGCCTCACCGCCGCCTCCCTGCTAAACGCCGACGACCAGCCCGCCATCAGCAGTGACGCCATAATCCACCACCTCAGCGCCGTCATCTCCTGGTACCGCGACTCCACCACCAAAGTGCAACCCCCCGGCTTCGCCAGCGACGCCATCTACCAGGGCGACGCCCGCACCCTCGCCGAGCAAGCCGTTCGCCTGGCATTTGATTCCGCCCGCGCCGCAGTGCCACTCGTAAACGCGCAGGGCCAGCAGCCCGCCACCGACAGCGACGGCCAACCAGCGCAAGGCGCCACGCAAAGTCAGAACCTCGCCCAGTTCAAAGCCAAGACCAGCGCGCATCTCGCCGATCTTCAAGCCCAACTCGATTCCGTAAATAAACAACTCAGCACCGCACCGTCTCGCGCCAGACCCGCGCTCCAAAATCAGCGCGACAACCTCCAGGGCCAGATCGGACTAAACTCCGCCATCCTCGATTCCGTCGGCAAGCTCCTCACCTTCATAGAGAATGGCAACGACACACCAGCCGAAGGCCTGCAAGGAAGCATCGACGCGCTGGCACGATCTGTGCCGGAAATTTTCAGCCTCGCCCCTACCAATCAAAAGGCCGAAAGCAAGCCAGCCGCGCAGGCCGCTCCCGCCGCGAGTCAGACGCAAGCGGCCGCTTCCAAGTCAACCGGTCTCATTGGGGAAGCGGGAGCGCTCTATACCGAAATGAGCAGCATCCGCGAGATTGATCAGCTCGCTAGCGAGACGCAGAGCCTTCGCGATGTCGCCGACTCGCTGCGCCAGCCGCTTCGCAATGCGATGAAGGCCACAATCCAACAAAGCACCGCTCTCGAAAATCAAGCTCAAGCAGCCACCTCAAATCCCGCCGCAGCCGCAAATTTGAAACCGCAATACGACGCTCTCGCCGCGAGATTTAAGTCACTGTCCGCCGCACTCGTCCCCTTGAGCCAGGAAGTGGTCGTGCTCGATCAGAGCAAGGCGAATCTTCTCGAATGGCGCCGGTCCATCACGCGCCAATCGGGTTACGCCCTGCGCGCGTTGCTATTGCACGTGGGAACAATCGTCGTCGCGCTGGGACTCGTTTTGTTGCTTTCGGAAGTTTGGCGCAGGGCGACGTTCCGCTATATCCCCGATGTGCGCCGTCGCCGCCAATTCCTCACCGTCCGGCGCTTCGTAGTCGGCTTCCTGATGGGCATCGTTCTCATTCTCGGATTCGTGAGTGAATTCAGTTCGCTTGCCACATTTGCGGGATTCGTCACGGCCGGCATCGCCGTTGGCCTGCAAGCCGTCTTGCTATCGATTGCAGCCTATTTCTTTCTCATCGGCCGTTATGGCATCCGCGTGGGCGAACGCGTCAGCGTGGCCGGCGTGACAGGCGATGTGGTGGATATCGGCCTTGTGCGCCTCTACATCATGGAACTCGCCGCAAGCGGTGGCGACCTGTATCCCACCGGGCGCATCGCCGTGTTTTCGAATTCAGTCTTTTTTCAGGCAGGCGTGCCGTTCTACAAGCAGATTCCCGGCACGGACTACACCTGGCACGAAGTCGCCGTTCCGATTGTCGCCGGCAGCAATTACAAATCCGTGGAAGAGAAGATTCTGCAAGCCGTGAATTCCGTGTACGACGGATATCGCAAGGACATCGAGCGCCAGCACACGGACGTCGAGCGCCGCATCGACATCTATATGCAAGCCCCCAATCCCGAACCGCAACTCCGTTTCACCGACAAGGGCCTCGAATTCCGCGTGCGCTACCCCGTGGAATTGCGGAAAGCCTCTTCGATCGATGACGAAATAACGCAGAAAGTGCTCGAGGTTGTAAATGGCGAGCAGGAATTAAAAGCCGCCGTCTCGGGCCCGCCCACGATCCGCACCCCGGTCGGCGCCTGACGCGCGCGACTAGCTTCCCGGCAGCCCTACAATATCAAGCGCGTTCACACGCGAGTCGTCCACAGTAAGCCCCCAGTGCAGGTGCGGGCCGGTCACGCGACCCGTCGCTCCCACACGCCCAATCACGGCCCCAGCAGCAACGGTTTCTCCTACTTTCACGCCGATCACTTTCATGTGTCCGTACAACGTGTACACGCCCAATCCGTGATCAATCACCACAGTATTCCCGGCAAAATATAAATTCTCGGCCAGCACCACCCGCCCTCGTTGCGAAGCATGTATCGGCGTCCCTTCCACGGCAGGTATATCCACGCCACTGTGCGGAGAACCTGGCGTGCCGTTCAGCACGCGCCTCCGCCCAAAATTCTTCGCGGTATGGATGCCGGGCAGGGGAAGCCGGAAAGCGCCCATCCATAACTTGTCAGGAGTAGCGGTGCTGAAGAGTGCGCGCAAGCGTTCGCCCTCTTCTTCGGCTCGCTTGGTGTCTTCCGGATTCGGCTGGACAAACTTCGGCGCTACCGTCAGCTTCTCTTCCGGAAATTTACCAGCCATCACAGGAACGGAAACCGCGCAGCTCACCGAATCGCTCGATTCCGGCTGCACGCTGAGTTTCAACTCATATTTTCCAGGGGATTGTGCGAGATCGACGCCGAGGAACCCGTGGAAGAACCCCTTGTACCTTGCGTCGCGCCAGAAGGGAACTGAACGCACGGCTTCGCGCCCAGTCCATTCTCCCGTCACCTTGGCGAGCGCCGTTTGCCCGTGCACCTCGAGCCGCAGCAAGCCGCCCTGCACGGCTCGCGCCGGAAAAAAACGCATGGTGATTCCGCTGCCGCAATCGTAAGCGTTACCGCCAGCGGCCGCCTTTGCCTGTGCCGCTGCGTGTGGCGCCCACGCGAAAAATACCGCCGTCGCCGCAAATCGTAACCGCCCCGCTCTAGAAGTTCTCAGCTATTTGCTCCCGGTATAGGTCACGCGCCAGACGCTGTCCGATCCATCATCGGTAAAAATCATGGCGCCGTCCGACGCCACCGTAACTCCCACCGGCCGTCCCCAAACCTCTCCGTTCGGCGTGACGAATCCCGTAACGAAGTCCATATACTCGCCGGTGGCCTTTCCATTGTGCACCGGGACGCAAATGATTTTGTACCCCGTCCTCTTCGCGCGGTTCCAGGATCCGTGCTCGGCCGCAAATGCATACCCCGAATATTCGGGCGGAAACATTTTGCCTTCGTAAAAAGTCATTTCGAGCGAAGCGGAATGCGCTTGCAGCAGCACGTCCGGCACAGTCACTTTGTCCTTCAGTTCCGGATGCTTCCCTTCGTGACGCGGATCCTGGTTCGGCCCGATGTAATACCAGGGCCAGCCGTAAAATCCGCCGTCCTTCACGCTCGTGATGTAATCAGGAACCAGGTCATCCCCAAGTGCGTCTCGCTCGTTCACGGAAGCCCAAAGCACCCCAGTGGCAGGGTTAATCGCGATCCCCACCGGATTCCGAATTCCCCCCGCATAAATCCGTTCGCCCGATCCATCCGGATTAAATTCCAGAATATCCGCGCGATGATCTTCGGCCGCATCGTCATCCACATTCGATTTTGAGCCTACGGACACGAACATTTTCTGCCCGTCCGGGGAGAATGCAATATCCCGCGTCCAATGCCCGCCTCCGTGCAGCAGGCCGCCGCCCGGAATCGTCGCCACCACAGCTTGCGCTTTGCCGCGCGCTTTCAAATCGCCATTTTGATAAGGAAATTTCACCACGCTCCCGGTGTTCGCCACATACACGAACTGAGGGTTTGCCCCAGGCGGATAGAAGGCTATTCCAAACGGCTTGTTAAGGCCGGTAGCGAACACCTGCACCGTCTGCGCCCGTCCGTCGGCGCCAATTCCGCGCAGCACACGAATCTTCCCCTTCTCGCTTTCGGCGACGAATAGATCGCCATTCGGGGCTGTTCGAATCAGTCGAGGCCCGCTCAACCCGGTCGCAATCTGGTCAACTTTGAATCCCGGCAACGCCTGCGGCCAGGCGTTACTCGGCCGCGATACCATCCGCGCGAAGTTATCCGCCGACTTCGTTGCATAGGGCTTCGGCAAATCCGCGGGCGTAATCAATCGCTCCACGCCCGGCGCATCTTCACTCCAGTCCCCATAGGCGGCCTCGCCCTTTAAAAGTTTCCCTCCGTCTCCTCGCGTCGCGTTGATTCCGGCCAATTGGGTCCCATTTCTATCGCCATCTTTTCTGCGACTGTCATCCCGCTTCAACGCGGTAACGCCGAGCGCCAGAACGACCGCAATCGAAGCAACTGCGAGTCGCCCCTTGAAAAATAGCTTTCGCGTATTCATAGGAAACTGCCTCCGCAGCACCGGGATCCCCACTTGTATGTAAGATGATTTGGCACGCCTGTCGGTTCCACTCGCACCCGCCCGAAAACCGCTTCCGTTCCTCTCTTTCTGAAATATACTCTCTCACCGCGCGGAGGCTCCATGCATCAGAACACTGACCAGCGCACCACTACGGCGCATCAACTCTTCATCAACGGGGAATGGACGGACGCAGCCGCGAAAGGTACCTACGAGAAAGCCAATCCGTTCAACGGGAAGCCTGCCTCCACAGTTGCCGCCGGGAAGCGGGAAGATGCGAAGCGCGCCATCGAAGCCGCCGCCGCCGCATTTCCCACCTGGAGTAACACCGCACCCGCCGTCCGCCGCAAGTTACTGCTGAAAGCCGCCGACGTTCTCGATTTGCATCAGGCGGACATCGCCCGCACGACCGCCGAAGAAACCGGCGAAACCTTCGGCTGGGGCATGTTCAATTGCATTTTTGCGTCAGGACTTCTCCGCGAAGCCGCCGCGCAAGCCTACGGCCTCATCGGCGAAATAATTCCCTCCGATCTTCCCGATACCGTTGCGATGGCTACGCGCCAGGCAGTCGGCGTAGTTGTCGGCATCGCGCCCTGGAACGCACCCATGATTCTCGGCATGCGCGCCGTTGCAATCCCGATCGCCTATGGCAACACGGTCGTGCTCAAAGCATCGGAGGAATCCCCGGGCACTCACCTCGCAATCGCAAAAGTCTTCGAAGAAGCGGGCTTCCCGAAGGGCGTGCTCAACGTCATCACCAACGCCGCGGCCGATGCCGCCGATGTAGTTGACGAGCTCATCGCCAATCCCAAAACGCGCCGCGTAAACTTCACCGGCTCGACGAAAGTAGGCCGCATCATCGCCGAGAAAGCAGGGAAGTACCTCAAGCGCGTCCTCCTCGAACTCGGCGGCAAAGCCCCGATGATCGTCCTCAGCGACGCGGATATTGACGCCGCCGTCGCCGCCGCTAATTTCGGCGCCTTCATGAACGCCGGTCAAATCTGCATGTCCACCGAACGCATCGTCGCCGAAAAACCGATCGCCGAAACATTCGCCCAAAAACTCGCCGCGAAAGCCAGCTCGCTCAAAGTAGGCGATCCGCTGCAACCCGACACGCAGATCGGCTCAGTAATAAATAAAGGCGCAGCCGCAAGAGTCCAGGAACTGATCGACGATGCCGTCTCCAAAGGTGCCAAAGTCCTCTGCGGCGGAAAATCCGATGGCAATTGTTACTCGCCCACTGTTCTCTTTGGCGTCACACCCAAAATGCGAATTTATGGCGAAGAATCTTTCGGCCCGGTTGTCTCCGTCGTCATCGCGGACACCGACGAAGAAGCCCTGCGCATCGCCAACGACACCGAGTACGGCCTCTCCAGCGCCATCTTCAGCCGCGACGTCAACAAAGCCATGCGCTTCGCCGAGCGAATGCAAACCGGCATCTGCCACATCAATGGCTCCACAGTCCACGACGAGCCCCAAATGCCCTTCGGCGGCGTAAAAGACAGCGGCTACGGCCGCTTCGGCGGCAAAGCCGCCCTCGAAGAATTTACGGAGTTGCGCTGGATCACAATCCGCCGCACTCCCACCCACTACCCAATTTAAATCGGCGTCGCTCGGGATTGGAGGTTTTCGGTGGGCAGGTTTTCGGTGGGAGCCCCCCGCTTCAGCGGGGGGAGCTGGACTTCAGTCCAGCGAAAAAAGCGCCCCCATGTGATGGGCTTTAGCCCGGGGAACTTAAGTCTCTCGACCACAAAAATACCGATCGTCATCCTGAGCGGAGAGTCGGCCGCCTTTGCTTCGTCCCGCTCTCGCGGGACGGCCGACTCGCAGTCGAAGGATCTCAGCTCCCGATTCATGCAACCAACCATGCAACAATCACACGCGAACTCTAAAGGAGCCAAACCATGATCACCGGCACCCACGCTCTAATTCACTCCGACCGCGCCGAAGAAATACGCGCATTCTTCCGCGACACACTCAAACTCCCCCACGTCGACGCAGGCCACGGCTGGCTCATCTTCAGCCTCCCGCCGGCCGAAATCGGCATGCATCCCGCAGAGAAGGGAAGCCACTACGAACTCTACCTCCTCTGCGATGACATCAATTCCACCGTCGCCGATCTCGAAAAACGCGGCGTAAAATTCAGCAGCCCGATCACCGACGCCCGCTTTGGTTTCGTCACCTCCATCACGCTTCCCGGCGGCGCCGAGCTTGGCCTCTACCAGCCGAAGCACCCTCTTGCTCCGCCGTGGCCCAAAGCCAAACGCACACAAAGCCGCGCCGCGGCGAAGCGCTCCAAATCGAAGCCGCGCCGAAAGAGCCGCCGCTGAATCCCACGGCAAACAGTTTCGGCCTATTGCCATCCGCTGCCCCACGCGCCTATCATAGGCCTTGCACCGACTAGAATCTGGTTGGGCGAACGCACGCCCCGCCGAAAGAAACGCTCTGCGCTGAATGCTCGTTTACTTCCAACCCGCAGATAGCACTTCGAGCCGCACCCCAGGCTCACAATTTCCCAAAATAATAAAAGGCAGATCCCAAGAGGAGGAATAGAAATGGCAACAGCCACGCACGCAGTTCAGCTCGACGATAAGGTCACAAATTTCGTAGCCCAGAAGCGCAAGATGCTCATCAACGGCAAGTGGGTTGACTCCGCTTCCGGAAAAACTTTCCCCACCTACAATCCCGCCACCGGAGAAGTTCTCTCGCACGTCGCCGAAGGCGATCGCGAAGATATCGACCGCGCCGTAAAAGCCGCCCGCGCCGCGTTCGAAACCGGCCCGTGGTCAAAAATTTCACCCTCTGAGCGCGGCCGCATGATGTGGCGCCTGGCCGATCTGATCGAAAAGCACACCGAAGAATTCGCGCAACTCGAATCGCTCGACAACGGCAAGCCGCTCAAGATCGCCCGCATCGCCGACCTTCCGCTGGCCGTCGATCACTTCCGCTACTACGCCGGCTGGGCCACCAAGATCGAAGGCAACACGATTCCCATGGGCCTAGCGCGCCAAGGCAGCTACCACGCCTACACCGTCCGCGAACCTGTCGGCGTCGTCGGTCAGATCATCCCGTGGAATTTCCCGTTGCTGATGGCCGCATGGAAACTCGGCCCCGCTCTCGCCACGGGCTGCTGCGTCGTGCTCAAACCAGCCGAGCAAACACCGCTCACAGCATTGCGTCTCGGCGAACTGATGCAGGAAGCCGGCTTCCCGGATGGCGTCGTCAATATCGTTCCCGGCTACGGCGAAACCGCTGGCGCCGCTCTCGCAGCACACATGGACGTCGACAAAATCGCCTTCACCGGCTCCACCGAAGTCGGCAAGCTCATCGTTCACGCCGCGACCGGCAATCTGAAGAAAGTCTCGCTCGAACTCGGCGGCAAGTCGCCCAATATCGTCATGGACGACGCCGATCTCGAATCCGCCATCCCCGGCGCGTCAATGGCTATCTTCTTCAATCAGGGCCAGTGCTGCTGCGCCGGTTCGCGCCTCTTCGTCGAAAAGAAAATTTTCGACAAGGTCGTCGACGGCATCTCCCAGGCCGCCTCGAAAATCCGCGTCCGTCCAGGACTCGACCCCGAGAGCGATCTCGGTCCGCTCGTTTCCGAAGAGCAGCTCAATCGCGTTTGCGGCTATCTCGAATCCGGCATCAAGGAAGGCGCCAAAGCCACCACAGGCGGCTCGCGCGAAGGCGACAAGGGCTACTTCGTCAAGCCCACCGTCCTCGTGAACACCAACGACAACATGAAGGTGGTGAAGGAAGAGATCTTCGGACCCGTCGTCACCGCCACTCCGTTCAGCGATATGAACGAGATCGTCTCGCGCGCCAACGACACAGTCTACGGCCTGGCCGCAGGCGTCTGGACCCGCGACGTGAAGAAAGCGCACGCGGTCGCGTCAAAGCTGAAGGCCGGCACAGTCTGGATCAATTGCTACAACGTCTTCGACGCCGCTCTTCCGTTCGGCGGCTACAAGCAATCCGGTTGGGGCCGCGAAATGGGCCACGAAGTCCTGAAGAACTACACAGAAGTAAAATCCGTCTGCAGCGCGCTATAACCTGCTCGCAGTAGGGGCGGGTCTAAGACCCGCCCGCGCAGCAACAAGCAAAAAACCCAAAAGACCAAGGGGCCGAGCCAAGCCGACTCGGCCCTTTGTTTTTGCCTTGACTCTTGTACCGCTGGCCTCCGGCTGGCGCTATTCTATTTTCCACTTTCCATTTTTCACTTCGCGCCGCCCTTCGCCTTCTGCTCGCGCAACTCCTTCTTCCAACCCAGCACGCGCGCCTTATTCCCAGCCTCCTCCGCCTCCGGCACCATTCCCTTGCGCTGATACGCGCGCGACACCGTCGTCCACGCCAGAATATCCTCCGGCTCTATCTCCAGAATCCGCCGCGCCGCCTGGATCGTCCGGTCAAAATCTTCCTTCGCGTAGTATGCTTGCGCCAGACCATGCAGCGCGTCCGCAAATTTCGGATCGAGCGCAATCGCGCGCTCATACTCCGCAATCGCCTCGTCCAGCTTCCCCTCGCCGAACAAATCAATCCCGGCGTAGTAATGATCTTCGGCGCTGGTTCCGTCCGTCATCGTCTTCTCGTCGTTCCCGATGTAATCGCCTGCACACCGATCGCTCCCGCGCCGATTCTACCATCGCCTCTGAGCCCACGCTGGGCGACGCGCTTCCCAATTTCAATTTTCCCATTTCCAATTTCCGCTGCCACATGCTGAACGCCCTCCGCTACTACTGGATCATCTCGAAGGGTTACCGTCTCCGCCCCTGGGCCTCCCCCTACATCCAATGGCGCATGGAAACATTTTTCGGCCACGAAGCCGCCAATCTCGATGCGCGGAAATTCTTCGCTCTGATGTGGCGCGAGCGGGCCCGCATGGAGCGCTTCCTCGACTGGGTCGCCACCCGCCGCCGCGCCCAGCGGTCTCGTTGAATTCGGCCCGAAATCAGAATGAAAAACCGCGAAATATTCGCGATTAGAAATTTCTAGTGGGCTGAGTTTTGTGTGAGTTAGCCTGAATTCTAATTCCAGATTTGCGATTAGAAATTCAGTGATGAGTGGCGAGTGGCTGGTGACTGGAAAGGGCTTGCGCGGGTGAAACTGCGCAAGTGGTATCGAACCTAGCCATCGTCGTGAGATTTGCTGCGGCGAATCGAGATTGCGCGGGTGTGGCTGCGTTCTTCGAGACGCAGGGCTTGCCCTGCGTCCCTCAGGGTAAACAAGCGGTGCGAGACTGGGCGACTGACTCAACCCTGAAAGCTTGCGCGGGTGGGGTTGCGCAAAAGGTATGAGACCGAACAACGGTCTCGGTCTCGAGATTCTGGAAACTGCGGTTTGCCACGGCGGACGCGGGAGGCGCGTTCGCTGCGGCGAATCGACGTTGCGCGGGTGAGCCAGCGCAAGCGGTAGGGGCCGAGTTTGACCGTTGTCTATGGAGGGGATGAATCCCCTCCCTGACGTTCTCGTGCGCGGGTGGGTCTGCGCCCTTCGAGACGCAGGGCAATCCCTGCGTCGCTCAGGGTAGACAAGCGGTAGGAGACCGGAGGGCGGTCTCGGGATTCGGGGAACTGCGAGCCGCGGTGGCGGCTGCGAAAGCGGTGGCGGATGCGGAAGGCGTGTTCGCGAAGGGGAATCTTCGGTCCGCTGCGGCGGATGCGAAAACCGTATTTTGTGTCCATTAGGATTTGGGTATGTCGTTTGTTGTGAGGGGGTTGAGTGATTCTCTGATTGTTCGATTGTTCCTATTAGAAATTCGGGCGGTTCTGCCATCCGCAGAGTTTTCGCAGGGTCCCAGCCGAATCCCTTCGACTCCCGTTGGTCGCTTCCTTCGCGTCTCAGGACAGGCAGGATGCCGATCCTAGCCGGATCGTCAGTTCCTATTAGGAATTTGGGCGGGGCTGGGGTGGGGGCCGCGAATCGCGGTCGAGTGCGCCTGCCGTCCGATAGTGCCGTCTTCGTCATCATATAAAAACGGGCAATGGTAGCATGGATTTGGGCGGTTGTATATCTGAATAACGACGCGGGAGTGATTCATTTTGATTTAGCGCCCGTACTTTTTGATTTAGCGCCCGTACTTTGAAGCGAGCCAGCCGATTATCGTTCCGCCCACTGCACCGGATCCAAGAATCGGAATCGTGGCTTTGGTGATAATCGCATCGGGCAGACTTAGCAGGATGCCGAGGACCAATCCGACCACCCAACCCGGCCACGGGAGTTTGATATTGCAGATAACGAATCCAAGCGCGAAGCGGGCGATGAATGCGCCAAGCATCGCGGCTCTCTTGTCAGGAAAGCTCAGGGGAATCATCATCGCGATATCTATTCCGCCGAACACTAAACCGCAAACGATACCTAGATAGAGTCGCTGCAAGTGTGGTTTCCCCTAGGCCGCGATTCTAGCAGGAGCGTCCAGTAAGTCTACGATTTCCTCGATGTCCAAACGTGGTCACTAACAACTACGCGGACCTGTCGAAAACGGGAATCAGAAGGGGGAAAGTGGGCAAGCGGAGAGCGAGTTCAACTCTTTTTCTAGATCGCAAATCAGTCCACCCTTCGCAAGCCAATGAAGGGTGGGGCATTCGGCGAAACGAAGAAACGGCCACCGGCCGTTTAGTTGCTATTAGGAATTTGGGCGGCTGTTTATCTGAATTACTACGCAGACTGTGAAAAAGAGATCGGCCAGTCCGAGGGTGAGTTCCGCTGGCGCGACGCGATATTCCCAAGACATATATGGTATAAGCCAATGATCTGCATATGACCGTCCGCACGACTCGCCAAGTGTTGAAAGTCTTCCTCGCCTCCCCGGACGATGTGACGGCCGAAAGAACCGTCGCAGAGGAAGTCGTAAACGCTCTCAATAAAGTGATCGGAGACAGACTCGGCTTACAAATAGCCCTATACAAGTGGGAGGACGCTAAGCCAGGAGCCGGGCGGCCTCAATCTATAATTAATGCTGCGGTTGACGACTGTGATCTGTTCATTGGACTTCTGTATGAGAGATGGGGACGGCCGACGGGAGACTATTCTTCGGGATTTCACGAGGAATTCGACCGCGCGAAGAAAAGATGGAGAATTGGCGGTGAGCCGGAGATTTGGCTGACGTTCAAAGCGCCGCGGCCGGGACTGCTTGACGATCCCGGCGATCATCTGAAGCGGATCATAGAATTCCGAGAGCGAGAAAAGGTCCTAGGTGAAGTACTGTTCAAAGAGGTTAAAGATACCGCTGACTGGAAATCAAAGCTTTACGAGTGGCTCTTGGCGCATGCGCTTGATTTGGCACCTCGGTTCGCAAGCCCCGTGCTGCCTCGAATCGCAGCGTCTTCGCCTGAGGCTCCCGTGCCGAGCTCTTCATCACCGGCAGGTTCCGACGAAGGGGCCGCGATCGAGAACGAGGTTCTTGGCCAATTAGCAAAGGTATCGGGGTCGATGGCTCGTGTCGTCCTGAGCGGGAATCTCGAATTCTCTGTGGACGATGCGAACATTCTCACGGAGTTCGAAATAGCTCGGTTGTATCTCCTTTCAGCGACTTGGATCGGGAAGCGATATACCGGCGATTTTCTGGGGGTTCATGAAGTCAACCTTATTTATAAGTACCGAGCTGATTTAAGACCTACGATCGATGAACTCGACCAACTATTCCGAACCGCGCTGCATGACGCCGGTGACGTAGTTCCCGGATGGTATTGGTTCTCCAGACATATCAGCGGTCACGCAAAAGAGATGTTACTTGCGATCGCAGATGAGAACTCAGACGCACAGCTCCGGGTCCGAGCTTTACGTATGCTTAGACTAGCTAAGATCGAAATCAAGGCAGAGGGCTGGACCTCATTGCCGTTATTCGACGATTCAGATTCTGTGCGTTTGGAGGCTCTTGAGTATCTAGGCTCGATGGCTGATGAAAGCGCTGTTCCAATTCTTGAGGAAATTGTCTCAGCGGAAACGGATTCGTCTGTTGCCGGGTCCGCGGCGGTCGACGCTATGTCGCGAATCTTTGCGCGTTATGACCCGAAAAGAGCCCTACTAGGCCTCGCGTCAGGGCGTCAGATAGCGTCTGCGGAACTTCTATCTGCGCTTAAACACTCGGTAAAAGCACTCGACGAGACGGGCCTCCTGAAGGCTGCAGAAGATCCCATCGAAGGTGTGAGGGCATTTGCGGTTGCGGAACTCGCGCAGAGGAACAAGCTACCGATGAGTCTCGCAAGAACCCTCATCGCAGATCCCTCAGATGAAATTAAGGAGATCGCGTTTCTGGCGCTCGCCAGAGAAGGAGAGCAAATCGAGCTGGAGAAGGTTAGTGAAGCCTTTCAAGGTTCTCACCACTACCTGGGGGGGCGCCCCAACCCGACAGAGACGGTAGTGCGTGAAGTCTATCGCAAGTACTCCACGGAACAGGTTGAACGAGAAGTTGACTGGTATTCAGTTAGAGGGCCGATTGCGTATAAGGCGCTTGCACTCGACAGAGCTCAGGAAGTCCTCGGCGATGTTCGAAGTGATCTCGCGAGCGATTTTGAGAGAGTTAGAGAGCGATCTCTAGCTCGCATACTAACGGAGATTGGCGTAGAAAACGTCGACCGCTTTGTGGAGAGATGGAAGGATCTTGAGAAGTACATCCGGAGTACGTTCACCGCGGCGGCGTTAAGTGGTCTGGCTGCACATGCTGAGCTTTCGGACGCCGAAGTCGCGCGCAAGTTTCTGAATGACGCCGACATCGAAATCCAGCTCGCCTCCGTACAGATTATTTCGCAATTTGGAGAGGAAAGGGATGTTAGTGCACTTCTGGGAATTGCGAAAGAAAGATGGGGATTAACCAAAACCGTGGCAGCTTCGGGAGCGCTGAAGCTTTCACCCCGTCCCTTCGATGTTGCGAGTGAGTTGATGCGAACAGATGATTCGGAACTGGCAAAGATCGCTTTCGAGTGGTTGGATGCGCACGATTCCGAGGAGTTAAGGCATTTCTTAAAGGGATTGTTGGCTCACGAGAATGAGGTTTATCGCCTTAGGGCAGTGTATTGGCTTTCAAAGAGGCTGGGTATAGATGAACTGCGCGAGCTTCTCGGTGATTATTTAACACGAGGAAAATATTATTACAACGTGGTAACATGGAGAGACAGGATGGTGTACGCTCCCTCGCCGCTCGTCGAGATGTACAGCCAAGAGCTCGTAACCCAATTCTAATGCGACCACGATCGGCGTTTTCGCGCTTTGTGACATTCGATCCCTTTTTTAGCCCCTGACTACCGACAGGCAATGTGCCACGGGCTGGGTTTTAGAATTCGAGACGCAATTGGAAGGCGATCATGCGCGGCGTGCTGTCGCCGCCGAGGCCTACGCCGAGGAGGCCCGTTGGCGGAGAGGTGGTGTAGGTGAGGGCGCCGAAGCCGGTCTGCGTGGTGGGCTTGCCGGGGATGCCGGCGAGGACCATGCTGGGCAGGCCGAAGTTGGGGTGGTTGAACACATTGAAGAATTGGACGTCGAAGCGCAGCTTGACGCGCTCGGTGAGGGCGAACCACTTGGTGAGGTAGAAATCGCTCCAGGCGAAATCGGGGCCGCGCAAGGCGTTGCGGCCGAGAGTGCCGAACTGGCAATTCGCGGGGCTGTCGCCTCCAGCGCAGGCGCCGGTGCTGGGGTCGACGGCGGAAACGAACGCGTCGGGATTGAGCCACTGCACCGTGCCGGGTTGCGTGACGCCGGAAATCGGACTGTGCTCGTAGAGCGGCTGGCCGGGAACGACGCTCGCGAATTGAGGGCCGCTACCGTTGACCATGCCATTGCCATTGGCCGAATACGGAGTGCTCAGGACGGAGAAGGGAATGCCGCTGTGCCAGAAGACGGTGCCGGAAATTTGCCAGCCGTTGAGCGCATAGCCGAGAAGCCGGTTTTCAACTTTGGCCGGAAATTGATAGGTGTACTGCGCGTTGAGATTGTGGCGGATGTCGTAATCGCAGGGGCCGTAGTCGCGCGCTAAATCTCCCGGAAGTGGCGAAAGAATTCCTCCCGCGGAAAATTGCAAGAAGCCCCCGTTCGACACGGTGTCCATGCAGCGGCTGAAGGTGTAATTGATTTGTCCCATCAGACCGTGGCCGAGGCGCTTGGACGCAGAGGTTTGCAAGCCGTTGTAGTGGCTGTTCGCGCCCGTGGAAAGTTGCGTGACGGCGCCGAATCGCGGATCGGTGGGTTGCGCGTAGGGAAACGGGGCGAAGCAGCCGTCGCAGACGGTTTGGTAGCCGTTCACCTGCGTGAGATAGGGCTGATTCACGGCGCGCGTGCCAACGTATTGCAGGTGGATGCTACCCGTGGTTCCGAACTGGTGCTCGACTCCGAGGCTCCACTCCATGAAGTAAGGCGCGTGAAGTTTGCCGCTGGGAACGGCGGTGATCGCGACGGGCGGAAGGCAGTTCGCGGGATTCGCCTGGGGTGAAGCGCAGGAAAGCTCGCCTTGGGGAAAGCCCGAGGTGAAAGTGCTGTTGGCGGCGGCGGTTGCGTCCACCGCGCTATTGGGAACGCCTGGTGCGATCTGCGTGCCACCGACGGTGCCAAGAAGCCCACCTTGGAACGATTTCACGTAGGGCGGATTCACGCCAACCACGTCGGCAACGCTGCCGGGCAGGATGTCGCTAAAAATTCCGAAGCCTGCGCGCAGGACGGATTTAGGCTCGAACTGCCATGCGATTGCGGTGCGCGGCTGAAGAATCGCGAGCGGCGTGGAAGAAAATATATTGCCGAGGCCGGTTTGAATCGCGGCGCTGAGCGGTTGATTCACGTCGTGCGAGATGGAATCGAACGAGCCACGCAGTCGCGCTATGTGCTGATGCGGATTCAGGGGATTGGAGTTCAACGTGTCGCGGAGGCCGAAGGTCCACGTGAGCGTTTTTGTGACTTTCCAGGTGTCCTGCGCGTAGAGATCGAGATTCAGGAAATTAAAGGGCTCGTTGGGCGAGGTGGGGAAAGATTTGGTAGTCGTCGAGGCGACGCCATAGATGAATTGCGGCAGCGTGGTGTAGGTGACGGTGGGAACGGTGCCTTCGCCGAAGTCAAAATCATTGAGGCGAAAAATGCGCGTGTTGGTGCCGAAGCGGAGTTCGTGCGCGCCGTGGCTCCAGGCGAGGTTGTCGTTGATGAAAAAGCGCGAGGCGCGACGGCCCTGGACCCAGGTGTTGTCGAGCCCGCCGATGGTGGTGAAGGGGGCATTTGCGCCGAGTCCCTGGAGGACGATGGGAAAGGCGGCGAGCGTCGTTGCGAAATCGCTGGGGCCGAAGAGGCTGCCGTACCAGGAGAAAGCAGGATTGAAATAATTGACGAGGTTTTGCGAAAAGACGTGCGTGTAACCCGCGGCGAAGGAATAGAGCGGCTGCGGGGAAAGTGCGTTGAAGAGAGGATTGATCGGATCGGTGTAGGCGGCCTGGAGGCCGTTGTCGGTCTGGAAGCGATACCACGTGGTGTTCTTTTCGTCGATGTTGTAATCGATGCGCACGGTCTGGACCTGCTCGTGATCGTCGCTCGAATGAGAGACGCTTTGGCGATTGGCGCAGCCGTTGCCGTCGTTGGGAATCGCGGGCGCGCCACCGCCGGAATCAAAAGGGCAACCGAGAACGGCGAGAGGCGTACCGTTGGTGTTGCGATAGAGCGAAAACATTTTTTGATAGAAGGGCACCGATTGCGGCGACGGCTGATAGGTCGAGCCGGTGACGGAATCTTTGCCACCGAGGGGAAGCTGCTGCAGGACGTAACTTTGGAACGCGGAAGTGGGAACCGTGGCGGCGGTGACGATGGGCAAGGCGATGCGAACCCATTCGCTATCGAAGAAGAAAAACAGTTTGTTGTGAATAATGGGGCCGCCGACGCTACCGCCGAAATGGTTCACCGTCGAACGCGGCTTGTGATTGCCCGGCGTGGCATTGGTGAAATAGTTTGCGGCGTTGAAGCGGGAACCGTTCCATAGCTCGTACAGGTTGCCGTGAAATTCGTTCGAGCCGGACTTCGTGACGTAATTCACCTGCGATGCGCCGTAGCGTCCCTGATCGACGGCGTAGGACAGCGTGTTGACCGTTACTTCTGAGATCGAGTTGAGGCCTAGAACGAGATTCGTCGAGAGGCCACTATTGAGATTCGTGAGCGGGTCGTTTGTTTCCAGGCCGTCTACGATGTAGCCATTCGAGAGAGCAGGCAGGCCATTGAACTCCACGTTGCCGTAGCCGTTCGTGCCTCCCACAAAATCATTTCCGCTCCCCGCAGTATTGATGAGCGCGCCGACAGCGAATTGCAGCGGGTAAGTTAAATCGCCGCCCGGATTGGGAAGATCTTCGAGTGCGGGGGCACTGAGAGTGGTAGAGGTATTCGCGTTCTCGGGATTCAGGATCGGCGCATCGCTGCGTATTTCGACGGTCTGTTTTGATTGCGCGACCTTCAGCGTGAAGTCGACGTTCTGCTTCTGGCCCAATGCGGAAATTACAGAATCATTCTCCTGCGGCTCAAAGCCAACCGCTTCGACTCTGACGATATACGTCCCGGGTTTGAGTTGCGGAAAATTGAAGCGGCCGGCGTCATCGGTGCTGGCGTTTCGACGTAGGCTGGTCTCCTTATTCGCTACCGTCACGATGGCATTTGGCACTGCGGCGCTGCTTACATCCCTCACCTCTCCTACGATCGCGCTGGTGGTCTCACCTTGCGAGAAAGCCGGCGCGAGAACGCACAAGTGCAACGATGCGATCACGAGAAGTGCCGGCAAGGCCCTGCGAAGCATGATAGTTAACCATAATTAATAAACATCGTTAATGCAAGTGAATAAGAAAAAGGCGAGTCGTAGATTAATTTCCTTTCAAGCCGTGGGGCGTGAGGGAAGCGAACCGCGTTATGTGCCAGGCCGTGAGTCACGGCATGCAAGGCAACATGCCAGGCGTGTCGCACGGGCGTATAATGTCTCCAAAGGCTGGCGTAAAAATGTCGGGACTCAAAATTCTGCAAAAATCCGAAGCGCTGCATGAGGCTCGCTGGTGGGAGGCTGAGCCGGGCGGCAAAGTGCACTGCTATCTTTGTCCGCGGCATTGCCATATTGGCGAGGGGCAGGCTGGGTTCTGCTACATCCGCGCGAATGAGGGCGGGAAGCTTTACAGCCTGGGGTATGCGCATCCTGCTGCGTTGCAGATTGATCCCATTGAAAAGAAGCCGCTGAATCATTTCATGCCCGGGACGAAAGTATTTTCGATGGGGACGGCCGGGTGCAACATGGGCTGCTTCTTCTGCCAGAACTGGGACATTTCGAAGTCGCGGTCGGACCAGGTGAACTCGTCGTACATTCCGCCTGAGGATGTGGTGCTGCTGGCGATTCGCAACGGGTGCCCTTCGATTGCATTTACATATAACGAGCCGACGATCTGGGGCGAATACGTGATCGACATCTGCGCGGCTGCGAAGGAATACGGGCTGAACACGGTGATGGTGTCAAACGGGTACATCACCTACGAAGCGTTTCACGATATTTACGATCACATTGACGCGGCGAATATCGACCTGAAAGCGTTTACCGAGAATTTCTACGGGAAGATCACGCTGACGCATTTGCAGCCGGTGCTCGACACGTTGAAGTGGCTGAAGAACGAGACGAATGTGTGGTTCGAGATTACGAACCTCGTGATTCCCACGTTGAATGACGCGCCCGAGGAATCGCGCGCGCTGGCGGGATGGATTCTGGAGAATCTGGGGCCGGATGTGCCGCTGCACTTCACCGCGTTTCATCCCGATTTCAAATTGCAGGATAAGCCGCGGACGCCGGCGGAGACGTTGCACGCGGCGCGGCGGATTGCGCTCGAGGCCGGGTTGCATTACGTGTACGAGGGCAATATTTATAGCGATGGCGCGAATACGGTGTGCCCTTCGTGCAAGGCGGTGCTGGTGGAGCGGTCGTGGCACAGCGTGGAGAAGAATCGGCTAACGGGCGATGGGCGGTGCCCGAAGTGCGGGTATGCGGTGGCTGGGCGGTGGGTGAATCCTCGTGGGCAGACGGCGGCGAAGGTTGCGGCGCGGGCTGCCGATGTGGCGGATGCGAAGTATTCGGATTTGAATCTGTAGCAAACCCGACAACAAGACAGAGGCAAAAGAGCCGGCAGGATGCCGGCGCTACAAGGGAGCGCGGCGCGGCTGTGCTGGAGCGGCGCTCGGGCACGGCATGCCGTGCCCCTACTGGGGAGGACGTTCGCAAGAACGAGATTTGTGCGGGTGGTGCCGAGGATTAGCGATTTGCGCTGTGGCGGTGCGCGGGCGAGTAGAATGGCGGCGCGCTGGTCAGGCTGGCGCGAAGGACACGTCACTGGAGGTGACTATGAGCGCGTTCCGCTCGGAAGATGCTGAGAATTTGCTGCACGGCTATGGTTCCAGGCTGGGAGGTTCGTTGCCGCAGAGAATTGGCTTTGTGCTGCTGGCGATTCTGATTTTGATTCTGGTGTGGTCATCGGTTGCGTATGTGCCCGCCGGGCACGTTGGCGTGCTCACGTTGTTTGGGCGCGTGACGGGTGATGTTCTGCAGGAGGGCACGCACTTCGTGAACCCCTTCAAGGTGAACAACACGATGTCGATCCGCACGCAGGAGCTGAAGGAGACGGCTAGCGTGCCGTCGGACGAAGGGCTGGTGATGACGCTCGACACGTCGCTGCTGTTCCGCTTGAGCCCGGAGAAGGCGGCTGAAGTATTCCGCACGATTGGGCCGAACTACGTGGAAGTGGTGGTCGAGCCCAATTTGCGCTCGACGATCCGGGCTGTGACTTCGCAGCACAGCGCGAATGCGCTTTACACCGGCGCGCGCGAAGAAGTTGCCCAGCAGATTACCAAGGAGCTCGTGGGGCAGTTAGGGGCGCGTGGCGTGGAAGTACAGAGTGTGCTGCTGCGGGATATTCAGTTGCCGCAGATGCTGAAGGGATCGATCGAAGCGAAGCAGCAGGCGGAGCAGGATTCGCTTCGCATGGCGTTCATTTTGCAGAAAGAAAAGCAGGAAGCGGACCGCAAGCGAATCGAGGCGCAGGGAATCCGCGATTTCCAGACGACTGTGGCGCAGGGCATCAGCCAGCAACTGCTCGAATGGAAGGGAATTGAAGCGACGGAGCGGCTGGCGGCGAGCAACAACGCGAAAGTGGTGATCATCGGTAATCCGAAAAATGGATTGCCGCTGGTGCTGGAGCCAAAGTAGGCGGCGCGGATGCGGGGCGTAGCAGCTGGAACCTGTGCGGAGGGACAGTGCGGCGTACAGTAACGCATACGGAGAGGAGAGCAGTGGGCGGGGGCTGCGGCGCGGGGAGTCGGTTTATTGTAGAGTAGGCTGATATTTTGGCGATTACTGGAGCCGCGGTGAGCCGCATTTGGGATGCGTTGAAGCAGGCGGAGAATGAGCGGTCGCGCGCGAAGGGGCGCAAGCAGGCGGGCGGTTTGTCTGGCGCAGGCGCGGATGCGGATTCGGCTGCTGTGACGCCTGCGCATCTGAATTCGGATGGGGCGGATCGGCGTCGCAGCGAGCGGTGGGGGCAGGCGGTGCCGGTGCTTGTTTACGGATCGGATTCGGAGAAGCAGCCGTTTCATGAAGAGACGGAGACGGCGGATATTAACGATGATGGGTGTTCGTTTGTGATTGGAACCGCGGTGGCAAAGGGCCAGCGGTTATTTCTAGTGAACATGCTGAACGACGCCGAGCGCGAATGCCGGGTGGTGCAGGCGAGCCGTCGCGGGCGCGGCAAGGCGCAGATCGCAGTGGAATTTTCCGCGGCTGATGCGGACTTCTGGCTTCCTCGCAGTAACAGCTGACCTGACAATTTATTTCCGAGACTAAGCGGATTTTGATTTTGCGTCGCTCGCGCAGGCTCGCGCATCTATTGTACGTAATCGCAGTGGCCTCACTTTTTACCGCTTTGCCGCAGTCGCGAGGGAATGCTGTATTGAATCGCGGCGCGGATAAATCTACAGTTCAAGTTGCGGATTGCGCTCGCTCATGGCCAACGAATCCACTCCTCCTGCTTTCGCCCAAACGAATCCATGGTTCATTGCCGCAGCGGTGATGCTGGCGACATTTATGGAGGTGCTGGACACGTCGATCGCGGCGGTGGCGCTGCCGTACATTGCGGGGAGCGTCTCGGCGACGAACGACGAAGCGACATGGGTGCTGACGAGCTATCTGGTGGCGAATGCGATCGTGCTGCCGGCGAGCGGATGGTTCGCGCAGAAATTCGGGCGCAAGAATTTTCTGGTGATCTGCATCGTCATTTTTACGGTTTCGTCGTTTGCTTGCGGGGCGGCAACGAGCTTGCCGATGATTCTGATCGCGCGGGCGGTTCAGGGCGCAGGAGGAGGTGCGCTGCAGCCGCTTTCTCAGGCGATTCTGCTGGAGAGTTTCCCGCCGGAGAAGCGCGGGCAGGCGATGGCGGCGTTCGGATTCGGCGTGGTGGTGGCGCCGGTGCTGGGGCCGACGTTGGGCGGATGGATCACGGTGAACTACAGCTGGCGGTGGGCGTTCTACATAAACATTCCGATCGGGATTCTGGCGGTGATCCTGATTTCGCGGCTGGTGGTGGACCCAAAATACATTCGCGAGGCGGTAGTAGGAAAGCTTGATGCGATCGGGCTGGGTTTGCTGGCGGTTTGGCTGGGCGCGCTGCAGATAATTTTGGATAAGGGGCAGGAAGACGATTGGTTTGGCGCCATGTGGATTCGCTGGGCGGTGGCGGTTCTGGTTCTGGCGTTTATTGCGTTCTTATGGCGCGAATTGAAGCTGAAGAAACCGCTGGTGGATTTACGAATCATGCTGAATCGAAATTTCGCGGTGGGATGTCTGCAGATCGCGATTTTTGGCGCGGTGGTGTACGGGATCATCACGATCCTGCCGCTTTTCTATCAGACGCTGTTGGGGTACACCGCACTGGCAGCGGGACTGGCCGTGGCGCCGCGTGGAGTGGGAGCCATTTTCGCAATGCCGCTCGTGGGGTACCTGCTCTCAAAATTCGATGGACGCAAGCTAATCGCGGTGGGGTTCGGCGGCGTGGCTGTGGCGAATTTATGGCTCGGACACATGACGCTGGATGTGGGGCAGTGGTCCATGTTCTGGGCCGTGGCGGTGAGCGGATTTTTTATCGGGTTTGTTTTCGTGCCGCTGGCGACGCTGGCGATGGGTGCGCTGCCCGACAACCAGATAGGAAACGCGAGCGGCCTTTACAATTTATTTCGAAACGTGGGCGGGAGCGTGGGAATTTCGATTGTGAATACGATCGTCTCGCGCCATGAACAATTGCATCGCACCGAGCTTTCGCATTCGTTCTCGCCGCAAAATCCGGTGTTGCAGCACGCGATCGACGGATTTCACGGGCTGATGAACCAGCACACCGATCCGGTGGATGCATTGCATCGAACCTATAAGCTGCTTGAGGGGGTGATCGATACGCAGGCGTCGCTGTGGTCGTACATTGACGATTTCCGGTATTTGGCGCTTCTTTGTTTCGCGACGGTGCCGATTGCATTTGCGTTGAAGAAAGTGTCGTCAAGAAAAGCAGTGGCGGCCCACTAAAGTGGCCATGCGGAGTAGTAGCCCGGGCCGACGCGCAGGTGGTGATGCCATGCCAGCGGGAAAGCCCAGAAAATCAGCGAGCCTAGAATCGCTTGGCCGATGGCGAGCGGGATGATGTTGCGGTAGCGGCCGAACATCCAGGCCATGGCGGTGCCTCCGATCAGTGTTAGGGGCACGAGCACCGGATTCGGCCAGTGGCACGCGGCGAAGATAAGTCCCGTCAATATGGCTGCAAACCATTGCCGCGTGACAAGGGAAAGCATGCGGTTGTGCACCAGTGAATTCAGAAGCACCTGCTGGAGCACGCAGAACGCGAAGTAACTCCAGAGGCGATGCCAGGAGATCAGATTTGGCGGCAGGCGCAGAGGCGCTCGGAGTAACGCGCCGATTGCGAGAAGGCCGAGAATCATCACGCCGAAAAAGAGCAGGGCTTGCTTTGTGGCGGGCCACAGATTGTCTGCGCGCCAACCGAGCGTCTTCGGGGTGTCGCGATGCAGCACGAAACTAAAAATCATCCAGCCGACGGAAACAATCCAAGTCCATCGAGCGGTGAATTGCAATTGCCAAATGAACCACAGAATAAAGGCGGGCAGCAGAGTTACGTCGGCGATTGTGAAGTAACGGAGAGTGCGTGCGTTCATTTCTGGCGTGCGAGGTCAGGTCCCGCTGCCAGCAAAGCGTTGGCGAGCCCAACGATTTCAGCTTTCGTTAGAGTGCAGAGATTGAAAAATGGTTCGACTTCGATATCCGGAAAGCCGAGGCGCGTGATTTCCGCGACGATATGCTCGCGCAACGCCGCCGAGTTACGCTGGCGCGAACGCCGCAAAGCTTCGTAGATCACGCGATGGTCAGGGTGAATCCAGTTGTAATCAGCGAGGCTGCGAAGTGTGTCGGTGCGATTTTCAAGGGTCAATGGCCCGGCGCACAAAGCGCCGAGAAGCAAGCGTTCCACTTCCTCGCTATTGGGAGATTGCGTTGCCATCGAAAGAGGATTTCCAGCTCGCGAGCGATTGTATCCGGGATGGAGATTGCCGAAAGGAAGAATCCGAGGCGAGGTGAGGGAATTTTGAGATCAGGTCAGCGATTGCGACCGACGCTATGCAGCCGATGAAACCACCGGCCGGACGAAATCAAGGCGATCGATCGTAGCCGCTACGCCGTAGAGCGGAGAAATTTCGCCGGGCAGCGCGTTTACGCGCAGCGCCTTGGCGCTAGCTCGAACGAGGACGGCTGTGCCACGCTCTTTCTCGCCAGGGAGAGAGAAGGTGAGTTCAACATGCGTTCCGGGATCGAGCGGGACCTGCGAATGGAAGAAAATACCGCTGCGAGAGACGTCGCGAAGCTGGCCGGTGTGGAAGTCGGCGGGACGGTGTCGCGCCAGGCAAACTTGGACTGGCAGGTAAACCTCATAGCGCCTAGCTTTTCTTCGCTCTCCCATTTTTACCTCGTACCTCTCATAGGATGCAATAGTATCGCCGTTGGTCGTCTCATTTCTCCTAAGCTGATATTGTTTACTTTAAAGCAGTTACAAGGCGCCCGAAAAGCCAGGCCCTTTGTAAAATTTTCCTAAACAGGGAAATAGATACCTACCGTTGCCTAGTTCGCTAGTCCTATTACCAGCTAGCCAATCCATAGTGGGCATTAGACTTCGCAAACCCCACACGCACCTCGTCCCCGTTTTGGAGCCTATTCCCGATAAAGGCCGGAGTCAAGTCGTACGTCGGCTAAAGAACGGGATCAATCAGCACCGAAGCGCCTTCTGCTTCAGTCAGGATGCCCTTACCGATCATTAGCTGGACCAACCGGACGAGCGAGGTATTTGCGCTACCTCCGCGCTGTGGCGAGGAACTCAAGGTGGCGCGCGTTTCGTAGGTTATGACGTCATGCGATTGGCGCTCGCCGGTTAAGTCCGCCAGCCACGATTCCAGGGCGGAGCGGCGTTCCTGGGCCAAGTCGTTAAAGGCGATTCCCATACCCAGACCATTCTGTGAGTAGACGACGATGCCGGCGGTCTCGAAGCTGGTCTTGCCCTTGTGCAGCCTTACGTGGAGCTTCGAGCCGACCGGGAAGGGATTCGTGGTGTCGACAAAGCAACCGCCCGGTCCCAAGTCAGTGGTGCGAGTTGAAAAACGAGCACCGGAGGAGATTTCGACAACGTCCGCCGCTGCGGTGAAAATATGGCGATTTCCTTCGCGGCGCTCCGAGTCTGTGACGGTTGCTCCGGCCGAGTGTTTCGAGTGGTCCGGGTGATGGTCTTTGTGCCGCTCGTGTGACATCGTTTTTTCCTGGTTGCCCGGGCGAAAAGGCATGCTCTAGAACTCAAACTCGTCGGGCAATGCGATTTGCTCTAGCGGTATTTTCGCCGGGCAGCGGGCGAGTGACAAGACGGAATGCGACCTGGCTTGCCCAAAGGCAAACGACGGTGGAAATACGGCCGGAGGAATGGGCGCTACAGAAGAAACCTAACAGCGATACCAAGATTGCCGTCGTCTCTGTCTTCCATGCGAACGATGGTAGCGAGGAAACGCTTGTGGGCGGAGGCCTGGTCGCCGAAAGGAAATGTGACGATCAGCCGCATCCCCTTGAAATAATGGGGCATACAGGTGCTGAAGTAGAGGCCGTCGCGGGTAAAGTCGCTTACTTCACCCACATCAATAATGTCGATGAATCGGGCGTCGAATGGCTGAACCTGCACTGGCAGGGAGACCTTGAGGCGTTCCCGACGGCGGCCATGGCCGCTACGGCGCCGCTCAACGTGTGGGGTTTCGTGAAGTTGGACAGCAGTTGCCATCTCGTCGCCTCCTGATGCTCAGTGCCCATTAAATCTACTGAATCTAGGGAAGATAGGCTATAGAACGGGCGTACTAGCGGGCACCAACCAAAGTTGAAGATTTTCACCCGGTGGGCGTGACCTTTTATCACCTGAGCGGTTTATGTTATGAGAAGGCCATCGGGTAAGCGGAGCGCGCGTTGAAAGACGTCAGCAGCGAAACTGACGAGCGAATCCTCATCGAAGAGGCGAAGAGAGATCGTCGCCGCTTTGGGGAAGTTTACGAGCTGCACTTTGAGCGTGTCTACGCGTTCATCGGACGCCGGGTGCAGGATCGAGCGGCGGTGCAGGATCTCACGGCGGATGTATTTCGCAAGGCGCTCGAAGGTCTCGATCGCTTTGAGTGGCGAGGTGTGCCGTTCGCAGTTTGGCTTTTCCGGATCGCCAGGAACGCGATCGCAAACCACCGGCAGCGTGCAGCAAGAGAGACGAGTGGTGCTGACCTGGAGATGAGGGAAGCACAGGGATCGGCGGTTGGGGCTTCAGGTCCCGTGGAGGACCGCGCCGCGGTTTACCGGTTCGTGCGCGAACTCCCCGACGATCAGCGCCGGGTAATTGAAATGCGATTTGCGGAGGAGAAGGGAACTCGCGAAATTGCGGAAACAATGGGGCGCACGGAAGGCGCAGTGAAGCAATTGCAGTATCGCGCGATGCAAAGTCTGCGCGAGCGAATGGGTGCACGAAATGGCTGAGCGAACCCAATTTGAAATGCTCGACGAGTTGGTGACCGCGGTTTTGTCCGGTGAGGAATTTGCGCCCGGACGAGACCAGACAGATCTCGCCGCGCTCGCTCGCGTGGTGACTGCTTTGCGCGGATTACCGAGCGAAGATTTCAGGGCACGACTAAAGACAGACCTCGAAAGGAGAGCACAAATGGCTACAAGCGCAGTGAAACCGGTTCGGGAGGGATTTCATACGATTACGCAGTACCTGATTGTTTCCGACGCGAATCGCTTGATTGAATTCTTGAAGGACGTGTTTGGCGGGGTGGAAAGATTTAGGGCCCAAAGGCCCGGGAGCAGCGCAGTCATGCATGCTGAGGTGCAGATCGGCGATTCGGTGATTGAATTGGCGGACGCGAACGAAAAGATTCCACCCAGACCGGCGGCGTTACACGTTTATGTGGACGACGTGGATGCGGTCTATGCCAAGGCTCTCGAGAGAGGCGCGAAATCCATTAACGAGCCAACGGACCAGGAATATGGCGAGCGCGGCGCTTCCATCGTGGATGAATTCGGAAACCACTGGTACATCGCAACTCCGTTGAAGGGCGAGAAGATCCCCGAAGGCCTTCGAACCTTGACGCCTTATCTTGCCCTGGAAGATACGAAGCGGTTCATTCAGTTCATCAAGGAGGCATTTGGGGCCCAGGAAAAATTGGTGGTGCCGTCGGGTGGCGGCGGAGTCGCACACGCGAAAATCGTCATTGGCGACTCAATTCTGGAAATGAGCGATGCGCACGGACCTTACAGGCCAATGCCATGCGGACTTCATTTGTATGTGCCGGATACGGACGCAGTGTATGAGCAGGCCCTGCGGGCGGGCGCGAAATCGCTGACGCCTCCGGCAGACCAGCCGTATGGAGATCGAAGCGCTGGCGTGATCGATCCATTCGGGAATCAGTGGTTTATTGCGACGCACATCAAGGACGTGGCGTTCTAACGCGGGTCGAGCTAAGGGGCGGCGGGGTGCCAGACGCCGCTACTGCGCTACGGCTTGGGTGCGAAATTGTCGGCGGCTTCGCTGGCAGTGGGGTAGATGGCCAGGACCTGATAGAGCTGCGTCATTTTCAGAACACCCTCGACCATTCCATGCACTCCGGAGAGATGCAAGGCTCCACCGGATCGTTTGAGGCGACTGAGGCATTTGACGATCTGTCCGATCACAGCGCTATCGACGTGGTTCACACCGGCCAAATCGAAGATCACGCGATTTTCATTTTTCTGGATGTGGCGCTCGACTTCGCTATCGAGTAGCGTGCAGTCGTCGCCCATGGAGACGCGTCCCGCGATTTCAAGCAAGACAATGCCCGGCTTGATTTGCCGCGTGGATAGCTTCATGGGCATCGGCGGTTCGCTACTCCTCTTCGTAGGGAAAATCTCGAATCATTCGCAAGCATCCGGCCAGCGCTTTCAGAACCGAGTCTCCCCATCCGAAGGGAAGCAGCGCCACCGATTTCTGGTTCACTTTCTTGTCTGCTTCGGCGAAGAACCGGGTGTGCTGGCCCGGTGGAGGCGAGACGAATTCTTTGAGCGTGATTTTGAATTCAACCTCCCGGCCGTTTTCGTGTTTCTTCGCGGAATAGTAGGAGATTTGCGCAAGCTGCTCGGAGCGGTCGGATTGCGCGTATTGCCAGTCGGCCACCAGTGAGCTCCTGAGCTGAAAAACCGAGACCCGAGAGACGCAAGAATGGCGGAATCTTAGGACGCGCGGAGAGGCAAGTCAATCGGCGTATGAGAAAAATCAAATCGAATGGTATGACGAAGCGCTCGGCGATGCGAATTATTCGGAGCGAACCAAGCCGCGCTTCAACGCAATGCGCGCCGCTTCCGTGCGGCCACTGGCGCCGAGCTTCGCGAGAATATGGTTCACATGACCTTTCACAGTGCCTTCGCTGACGAACAACGCGCTGGCGATTTCCTTGTTGCTCTTGCCGCTGGCCATTAATCGCAGCACTTCCAGTTCGCGGCTGCTGAGTTCCGGGCCCTTCATTCGCTCGGCGAGCTTGGCGCCGATGGTGGGAGGAATGTAGTTCTTGCCGTCATGGACGATGCGGATGCAGTGAATCAGGTCCTCGAGGCGGGTGTCCTTCAGCAGATAGGCGCGGGCGCCGGCGCGCAAGGCGCGGTAAATATCCTCATCGCCTTCGAATGTGGTGAGGATGATGATTCGCGCGTCGCCGAAGCGTTCGCAAATCGCTTCAATGGCTTCGACGCCGTCCATCTCGGGCATACGCAGATCGACGAGCGCGACGTCGGGCACGTGCCGCGAAAATAGATCGAGCGCTTCTTGTCCGGTGGTTGCTTCGCAGACCACAGTCATATCCGGAACGCGATTGAGCGAGGCGACGAGCCCTTCGCGCACGACGGGGTGATCGTCGGCGATCATGATGCGAATTGACTCGCTCCTGGACATCGAAGTGAAAACCTGCCGTGATGAACCAACGCTGGCGAAACCCTACGAGGGATGGCTTCCCTGCGAGCCATCCTCTCCAGTTTTTGCGGTGCGGAGAATCGGCAGCAATAAATGAACTTTCGTTCCGGCGCCGGGCTTGGTGAGGATGGTCAAATCGCCACCAATGCGATCCGCCCGCTCCTGCATACTAATCAATCCGAAGCCGCGACTCAATGAGTTAACGTGGGGATCGAAGCCGGCGCCGTTGTCCTCAATGGCGAGCTGAACGGCTTCCGGCCCCGCCGAGAGGCGCACGTTGATCTGATTTGCGCCAGAGTGCTTCATAGCATTGGTGACCGCTTCTTGAGAGATGCGCAGGAGATTGCTTTCGATGTCCGGGGACCAAGTGAGGCGCTGAGCGTGTCCATTAGAGGAAAAGTGGATGCGAACCAGGGAATCGGTGGCCAGTTGGCGGACGAGCTGATCGAGAGCCGTGACAATGTTGCCATCGCGCAACAGTTGTGGACGAAGCCCCTGCACGGAGCGGCGCGCTTCAGTGAGGCCCACTCGCGCGAGGGCGATCGCAGAGTCCAGATGCTGGGTGGCTTCTTCGTGAGCGCCATTGAGAACCTGTTTCGCCGCCTGCAGCTGAATGAGAACGCCGGTGAAGCCTTGCGCCAGGGTGTCGTGAATCTCGCGCGCCATCCGGTTCCGTTCTTCGGTGATAGCAGCTTTGCGGGCTTGTTCGGCAAGACGCGTGAGTTGAAGAGCCAGAGTGGCTTGTTGCGCCAGTCCTTGGGCGAGTTCGAGTTCCACCGAGCCGAACTGGCGTAATTCGGAGAAGCGGACGACAATTGCGCCGATTGCTTTCTCCGCAAGGATCAGCGGAATGCCGAGCAGGGCCTTCACGCCTTGTTGCTGCAGGTAGGTTCTGGCTGTTTCGTCGAGCGCTTCGCTTGTGGCCACTTCATGCCACACCGGGCGGCCTCGGCGGAACACGGCGAAGGCGAACAAATCCTGGCGCGACAAACTCAACGTCTGACCGGCAAGACGATGGCCCGACTCCGCGCCGCTTACAAGGTGGCCATCTTTGAAGACAAGATGCAGCTTGGCAGTTTCGTCATCGCGATCCCGCAGCCACAGAGTGGAAACTGTTCCTTCGAGCACCTGCGTAATTACCGTTAAAACGTGCCCGAGCACTTCATTGATTTCCGGATCGGTAGCCAGAACATCGAGGGTTTGCTTGAGAGCCTGGTTGGCGCGAGCAAGTTCAGTGGCCCGCCCGGTTGCGGCGAGGTTTCGCTCCTCGAGAATTGCCACTTGCCGAGAGCGCTGGGCAAGATGCGTGAGATGAACGGCGAGACTGGCCTGTTGGGCGAGGGCTTGCGCCAGTTCAATTTCAGCCGGACGCAGTTCGCGGCGTTCTTTGACCCGAATACTGAGCGTGCCAACCAACTTATTGTGCACGAGCAAGGGAACCAGGAGGAGGGTGCAGACATTGTTGGCCAGCAGCTGGGCGCGCCGGTCCTCGTCAAATTCAGATGAGGTGGATACATCGAGAACGACCGGTTTGCGGCAACCGCCTTGTTGCGCCTGCCAGCGCTCGGTGGCGCGCGCCACATGCAGAGGCTGAAGCACGGACGGGTCGTTGATATCTTCGCCGCGAGTGATTTGTCCATCGTCGTAGTTCATGTGCAGGAGCGTATCGTTCGCGTGCAAACCTGCGAGGTGAAGTCCGGAGGAAGTCACGCTAAGCTGCTCGCTAATTGCTTTCAGCACGTGGCTAAGTGCTGTGTCGAGCGAGGGTTCGGTGGCCAGAAGAGTCAAGGTCCTGTTAAGTGCGGCTATCTGTCCGTTCGCAAGCGACTCGGCATGTTGCCGCGTGGCTTGTTCGCTGCGCTTATGTTCGGTGATATCAACTACAAACGTTATCGCCTCCGTGGTCGAGCCTTCCAATAGGGCTGAAGTCACGAGTACGGGGACTCTGGAGCCGTCCTTGCGGATATATTCCTTTTCGATCGGTTGGAATATGCCGTTGGCGCGGAGTTCGCTGGCGTTCGCTTCTGCTTGTGCTTTGTATTCCGTAGGCGTGATATCGATCCAGCGCAAGCGGCCATCCTTGATATCGTTCGCCGAGTAGCCGACTATCTCAAGAAATTTATGGTTAGCTTCAAGGATTCCGCCTTCGACACTCGTATACATCGCGCAAATCAGGTTCGAATCGAAAAGTTGACGATAGCGTGTCTCGGTGCGGAAAAATGATTCCGTGGTTTTCTTGAAGACCGAGATATCCGCCAAGTAGCCGGCGGACCCGCAAAAGTGTCCCGACCCATCGTGTCGGGGTGTCAGGGCGCAAAGAAACCAACGATACTCGGCTGTGCTGGTTCGCAAGCGCAATTGGATTCGCCGCGGTGCCGACACATCCCGCAGGCTCGTGAGGTGATTCGCTAAACCGGCACAATCATCCGGATGAACGAAGCCGGCCCAATCTTCCGCGAGCACATCGTCTCGCGTCTTACCCAGAAATTCCAGGCCGGCTTTGTTCTGAAACGTGCAACGTCCGCGTTCGTCAGCCAGCCACGCGGGAAAGGGAAGGGAATCAAGAAAGGCGGAGTAGCCCTCCTCTCCGCCGTCGCCCGTAGAGACAGTTTTGAGACCTACGCCGGACAATGTGCGCTCCTAGACGAGGCTTGAGGCCTGCAATGTTCGCCGGGATTGCGTGTTTGGAATGGGACCATTTTGAGGTTTGGAGCGCCCCCCGTTCCCTACCTCAGCGGCTAAACAGGCGGATTCTCTCACAGATTTAAGGAATTCGCAGTACGGCCTGTGTTGAGACGGGGCGGTGGATGGTTTCGGGTACATATCGAACGATATATCCTGATGAGTAGCTTTCGGTCTACGAGTGTCTATGTCGCATTGCCGCAGAAAAAAGATACCCTAAGAAGAATTGCAACCTTCTGATTACAAGGTATTTTCGTCGTGAATATGAGCGCTTTTCTTCCCTTTCCACAATCGATTCTTGCGCTTAGAGGTGAAGTTTCTTCTCTCTTCTCCCCGAGTTTTGGCTCAATCGTTGTCGAAGCGTGCGAAGGTTTTCAAATCAGGAGGCACGGATGAATTCCCATTCGCCGTCGAAGATGATTAACCGAGTTGTCGCGGCTGTGCCGGTACTCATATTGCTCGCAGCTGTTCTAGTCCCTGCGCCGAAGCCGGCCAACGCGATTCCCGCGTTCGCGCGGAAGTATGGGCTGCCGTGCTCGGCCTGTCACATTGGTTGGCCGGAACTGAATAACTTCGGCCAGGTGTTTCGTGACAACGGCTATCAGATGATGAACGAGCGCGATTCTCCGATTACTCGCGATCCATCCTACTTCCCGATTACGGTGCGCATTACACCACAGTGGCACCGCGAGAGTGCGAACAATCAAATCGTAGACAATGGTCCGACTACGGGCGATGGGGGCACTGGTGAGGGCAGCTTTCATCCGGGTACCTTGACGACAACCGGGTTTGACCTCTCGGGGTTGGACCTTTGGTTCGCCGGCACGCTGTACAAGAATATCTCGTTTAGCGTTCTGCCGTCTTCGGACGAAAACGCCCAGTTTCACTTTGAAAATGCTTTCGTGCGATTCGATAATTTGCTCCACAGTTCATGGCTGAACTTCAAGGTCGGAAAATATGAACTGGATCTCCCGGTCTCCGAGAAGCGGTTGCTTACGTTGTCGGGAGATGGCGGGTTCTATTACATCTATCACTTCACACCCTACGGCGATCAGAATCCGTTCGGCGGCATCGGCGACAACCAAATGGGCGTCGAGCTCGCCGGTCACAACGCCAACAGCTACACGCGATACGCGTTTTCCGTGGTTAGCAGCGTGGACGGCAATCCCGATTTCCTTCTTTCGAATGGGAATCCCGCGGGCCGGACGTATGACTATTACGGCCACTTCGAGCAGGGTTTCAATACTTTCGGAAATGGCTTTATGAAGGTGGGTGCGTATGCCTACTTCGGATTTGCGCCAACCTTCTTTGAAACTTCGGACGGAGTGCCAATCTACGGCAGAGGCAACAAGGAGTTTGATCGCTCAGGTTTCGAGTGGAAGTGGTATTTCAATAAGTGGCTCTTCAAAGCGGTTTACCTCCACGGTCACGACAATGCCTTCTTGGCAAATGGCCTCGATCCCCGAGTGGACACCCTGGGGTCCACCCAGCAGGCGCCTAAGTGGAATGGCGGATTCGTCGAGGGCCAGTATGTAATCTCGCCCCAGTGGATCGTCATCGCTCGCTGGGAGACGATACATATGGCCCAACAAGCGGATATAGAAGTCGCGCCGGGCAACACAGGTAACCTGAACGCTTTCACGATTGCCAATCGCTGGTATCCGTTTATGTTCAGCCGCGCCGGTCTAGCACTGCAGCAGGAATATTCATTTGTGCGATCGAACGGCGTCACGAACCAGGGTGGCGGTTTTGGGAGTCTGTGTTCAGACGCGGGGCGAGTATTCAACTGCACCATCAGCAGCAGCAGCCTGATGTTCGGTTTTGACTTCGACTTCTAAAGGAGCGAGGAGCCCATGGCACTATCAAAGAAAATCACGCGAAGTTTGATGCTCGCGGCTTTCGGTGTGGCCCTCGCGACTCCGGGCGTTGCTCTCGCCCAGGACACGGGAGCCAGCGTAAACGGCTTGACGGGAAACGCAGAGGTGGGGAAGCAGGATTACCGCCGCTGGTGCGTTGGCTGCCACGGCAAGGAAGGAAACGGCGAAGGCGAGAATGCTCAGTGGATCGATCCCAAGCCGAGGGATTTTACCGAGGCGACCTATCGGTGGAGATCCACTCCCACTGGAACGCTGCCGACCGACCAGGATCTATATGACACGATCACGCGCGGCGTGGTGGATACGCTCATGCCCACCTGGCGTCCGCTGACCCCCCAAACGCGCGTAGACCTGATCGCCTACATCAAGACCTTCTCTCCCAAATGGCAGACGCAGAAGGCCGGCACTCCCATCACCATCCCGCCCGAGCCTCCGCAGACGATCGATAGCGTTCTACACGGCAGGCAGCTTTTCGATCAGATGCAGTGCTGGAAGTGCCATGGGCCTGAGGGACGAGGCGACGGTCCATCCGCAATCACGCTAACGGACGATAAGGGCGAGCCAATTCGTCCCTACAATTTCCACGATGGCACGCGATTCCGCTGCGGCGAAACGAACCAGGACCTCTACAAAATTTTCATGACTGGCCTGGACGGAACTCCGATGCCGTCGTTCGCGGATTCGCTTAAGCCGCAAGACGCCTGGGATCTGGTGCACTTTCTCCGTACGCTGCAGCCGAATGTGCAATCGGAATCACGCAACCTCTGGCTGGAGTACGTAAAGACGCACCAGGGACAGATTAAGGCGATCGGGGCCGAGTCAGCGGGGCAGTAGTTTTCTGCACGGCTGCCGATAGAACAATGGTGAGGTCCACCCTCATCGACCAATTGCGAAAAGGGGAGTAATCATGCGAACGAAGTTCTTTCTCTTATTGGCTGTTTTCGGACTCGCCGGCTCCGCGATGCTGGTGACCGCCGCGCGGCCGGCAGGGGGACAATTACGGGGAAGGTGACATTCACCGGCACTCCCCCCAAGATGAAGCCGATTGACATGTCGAAAGAGCCGGTCTGCGCGAAAGAACACAATCCACCAATTAAGACGCAGGACGTGGAGGCGGGACCGGGCGACACACTCAAAGATGTGGTCGTGTTCATTTCTGCCGGCGAGCAGAGTTCGCCGCCCCCCACGGCTACTGTGCGATATGACCAGAAGGGATGCGAGTACGTCCCTCACGTCCTGGTGATGGAGGCAAACCAACCTCTTCAGGTCTACAACAACGACCCGGTGGCTCACAACATCCACCCGATGCCGAAGCAGAACGCAGAGTGGAATAAGTCTCAGCCTCCCGGTTCTCCCCCAATCGATACCAAGTGGGAGAAGCCCGAGTTTATCGCCGTGAAGTGCAATATCCATCCCTGGATGCACGGCTACTTTGTAGTGCTGAAGACTTCTCGCTACGGGATGACGGGAGACGACGGCACCTTTACGATCAAGGACGTACCGCCCGGCAAATACACGCTAACCGCCTGGCAGGAGCACATGGGAACCCAGACGCAGGAGGTTACGGTCTCTGGCGGTGCGGCAACAGCGAACTTTGTCTTTAAAGCAATGCCTTATTAGGAAGCGGCTTACTGCGGATAAGTGGCGCCCGGCCGCGTGGGACGGGCGCCGCAGCACTTCAGGTTGAATTGTTGTGTAATCGCGGAGGCGAGCTCCGATGGGCAAATTTTTTGCAATTCTGCTTGTCATCATCACGCTGGCTTCTGTCTACCCGGTTGTGACGCACATGTGGTGGATGCCGGAGGTGGTGTCCGCACACGGTCCCGCGGTAGACCGCCAACTTGACGAGACAATGATCGGCTCAGGGATTTTGTTTGTCACTTCGCAGTTCGTTCTCGCTGGGTTCATCTGGGCGTTCGGAAATCACAAGGGGAAAATCAGGAGCTGGCCTGGCGGACATCGACCGGTCGTGGCATTCGGCATCATTTTGGTCGGCTTGGAGATTCTCAGCCTCTCGTTCATTGGATCGAAGGTCTGGGCCTCTATGTATATTGCGAAGCCCGACCCGCACTCGCTGCACATCGATGTGCAGGCCGAGCAGTTCGCTTTCTTCTTCCGCTACGCCGGGCCCGACGGCGCCTTTGGCGCAATTCATCCGGACAAGATCAACGACGGAAATGGAAATTATTTTGGACTCGATCCGGAAAACGACGTTGCCGCGCGGGACGACATCGTGGTGGGAACGCTCACGATTCCCGTAAATACGCCGATTCTGCTTACCTTGCATTCGAAGGATATGATTCACAATTTCTACGTCCCCGAGCTGCGCATTCAGCAGGATATCGTCCCCGGTCTCGATATTCCTCTTCACTTCACCGCCACAAAAACGGGGAAATGGGAAATTGTCTGCACGCAGCTTTGCGGACTGGGCCACTACAGCATGAAGGCTTACTTGCAGGTGATGGCGCAGTCCGATTACGACGATTGGCTGAAGCAGCAGTCTGGAGATTAGATTGATTAAGTGTTCGGGTAGGGCGCCGCACGGCCGCGATTTTTTGGGCAGCGCGCCGAATTTACTCTGTGAGGCCTAGCGATGCATGATATGTCCGCACAACCAGCGGTTCATCATCATTCCCCTCCGCAGGGATTCATCAACAAGTACGTCTTCAGCTTGGACCACAAGATAATCGGGTTGCAATATTACGGCCTCGCCTTGGTGGCCGTGTTTCTCGGCATGATCCTCTCCTGGCTGATGCGGCTTCACCTTGGATATGCCAACCTCGCCATTCCGGGCTTGCAGCATCTCTCGGCCAATGGCGCTCCGGGCGGCGTGATGACGCCCGAATATTACCTCTCGCTCATGACCATGCATGGAACCATCATGGTCTTTTTCGTTCTTACGAATGCGCCATTCGCTGGATTTGGGAATTACTTTCTTCCTATCCAGGTAGGCGCGGAGGATATGGCGTTTCCGCGGTTCAACATGATGTCGTTCTGGACCACGTTCGTCGCTTTCCTCGTGCTGATCGCGGCATTTTTCGTTTCAGACGGGCCACCGATTTCGGGTTGGACCGCTTATGCCACATTGAGCTCGGTAGGTAAGGACGCTGGACCCGGCGAGGCGATGGGCCAGAATCTATGGGCCGTTTCAATCGCGCTCTTCTGTATTGGGCAGTTGCTTGGATCGTTGAATTTCATCGCTACCACCCTCGACTTGCGGACAAAGGGCATGACGCTCGCTCGAATGCCCCTTTCCACGTGGGCGTGGTTCATCACTGCGTGCATCGGGTTGCTCGCATTTGCAGACTTGCTTCCCGCTTGCATCCTGCTGATTCTCGATCGCACCGCTGGAACGAGCTTCTTCACGCCGGCGGGTCTGGTCGTCAGCGACAATCTTCAGCCACACTCAGGAGGCTCTCCACTTCTGTGGCAGCACCTGTTTTGGTTCTTTGGCCACCCGGAGGTTTACATCGCGATCGTGCCGGGTTTCGGAATCGTTTCGCATATTTTGCCGGCCTTCACCCGCAAGCCCCTGCTCGGCGGGATGCGCGTGATGATCGGCTGTATGATCGCGATCGGATTCCTGAGTTATATGGTGTGGGGCCATCATATGTTCCTGAGCGGAATGAATCCGTTCTCGGCGATTCTGTTTTCGGTGCCGACGCTGATCATCACCATTCCTGCGACGGTTGCGACGCTGATGTGGCTGGGCTCGATTTATGGTGCGAATTTGCGCTTTACGAGCGCGTCGCTCTTTTGCCTCGGTTTCATTTCCGTATTCATCAGCGGTGGAATCAGCGGCTTCTTCCTGGCGCAGCCGGCCATCGACACCTATCTGCACGCCACCTATTTTGTCGTTGCGCACTTCCATTTCGTAATGGCCGTCGCGGCCATCTTCGGAATCTTTGCGGGCACCTATTTCTGGATGCCCAAGATGATCGGCCGCATGATGAACGATACGCTCGGAAAGCTGCATTTCTGGCTTACGTTTATCGGCGTCTACTGCATCTTCATGCCGATGCATTACCTCGGCCTTGCGGGCAACGTCCGCCGCTACGCCTCCTTCACCGACGATTATCTGATTCGCTTGATTCCAGTGCACAAGTTCATCACCATCGCAGCCCTGCTCACTGGCGCGGCTCAGCTGATTTTTCTCTACAACTTGATTCATGCGCGCTTTTGGGGTCCGCCGGCGCCGGATAATCCGTGGGACGCCACTTCGCTCGAATGGTCCACCACATCGCCACCACCGTTCGACAACTTTGGCGGACGTCACTTGGTCGTGCATCAGGGGCCGTATGAGTACAACGCCGAAGGCGCCGCGAAGGATTATGTGATGCAGACCGACCCTGATTTCGTCGCGAAGTCTTGACACATTAGATAAGGGGATTATGTCAGTCACGACGTTCACCCGAACAGAACCCGCGCTCCGGCCGGCGCTGCCTGCAATCGCGCCTTCGAAGGGTATCCCCTCGCAGACCGGTGTCTGGGTAGCGGTCTCAGCAATCGCCATGTCGTTTGCCGCGCTCACGAGTGCCTTGGTTGTGCGGCAAGCCTCAGGCGCCGATTGGCAGCGGTTCGCGTTGCCGCGGATTTTGTATCTCGATACGGCGATTCTGATCGCTAGCAGCTATACGCTGGAATTGGCACGGAAGCGCCTCGCAGGTGGCGTCGCCGCTCTTCGATCGAGCGGACTTTACTGGCTGAATATCACGCTGACGCTCGGATTGTTTTTCGTAGGCGGGCAAGTCCTCGCATGGCAGCGTCTCGCATCGCAAGGTCTGTTCCTCGCGACAAGTCCGAGCAGCTCCTTTTTTTACGTTCTCACGGCATTTCATGGACTGCACCTGCTGGGAGGCGTTTTGGGCCTGCTTTATGTCGGATATAGGCTGCGCCACAACGCGCGCAACGCTCAGACGAGCCTTGGAACGGCAGCTGTGTATTGGCATTTCGTCGACCTATTGTGGGTCTATTTGCTGATGGTGATCGCGATTCGGATGTAGCTTGGCTACGGGAGGATTTGTGAGCGATTCCGAGCTGACCATGGGATCCGCCGGGCACGGCGCCCTGCTGGAAGAAACTCCCTATGGAATGCAGTCGAAGAAGCTGGCGATGTGGTTGTTCATCGCCTCTGACGCGGTCACCTTTACCGTAGCTCTTGTTGCATACGGCTTTCTGCGCATCGGCAGCCCTGACTGGACGCGGCCGTTCAACTTCTGGCCCAGCATCGCCAACGGATTGGTAATGACGTTCGTGCTGCTCTCCAGTAGCCTCACCATGTTGGTCGCGGTGCGTGCCGCCAAGGCCGGCGATAAGCACAAATCGATCCAGTGGATTGGTTTTACGATCCTGCTCGGTATTATTTTCGCGGCGCTGCATCTTCGCGAGTGGTTCCATATGTTTGCCGATGGTTGGGGCCTCTTCCACAATCCCACCGGCGGTTCGGTGGACTTTGGCGCCGCGTTCTTCAGCGTCACCGGGCTTCACCTCTTGCACGTTACGTCCGGCGTCATAGCGCTCGCCGTAATCGCTTGGGGCTACAACCGCGGCCGGCTGGATGCGAATCACGTCGAGACCACCAGCCTCTACTGGCACTTCGTTGATATCGTCTGGATGTTCGTATTTCCATTGATGTACCTGATGAACGCGCACTGAGCCGCTCGAAGGGAGGGTCGCACAATGGCGTCTGGCTCATCTGAACACGATCCAGGGATGGGGACGTACGTGGGTATCTGGGTGGGATTCCTTGCTATAGTCGGAATCGAAGTCTTCATCACCTATCAACGTCCCGAAACCAAGCATCTCCTCTTCACCCTGCTGATACTGGCGGCGATCGAGGCTTTGGTCGGGCTCCTCTACTTCATGCACATGAAATACGAGCGAAAAATCCTCTTTTGGACCATCGTGCCTATCACGGTTTTCGTGCTATTTATGATGGATCACGTATGGGCAGACGCTTATCGCCTGTTCTACCTTCGCTTGGCCCAATGAATGCCCTGGGAAACAGAGGATGGCTGTATTCTCGGGGCAATGATATGATCCGCGTGATGCAATCGACGCCCTTAAAGCGGCTTGCAATTGGTTTGCTAGCCCTTCTGAGCCCTTCAGCACTCTTTGCGCAGGGTTGTGCCCTGTGTTACCAGGGCGCCGCCGCCTCGGGCGCTCAGTTCATACAGGCGCTCCGCCACGGTATCCTGATCATGTTTTTTCCTCCGATCCTGATCATGGGCGCGATCTTTTATGCGGCTTACCGCAAGCGCAATCAGTTCAATTGCGTGGAAGGAGCGGTGGCAGGCGAGACCGCTCTGGAAGAAGATTTCGTGCAGGATTGGACCTTGGCGGAGGAAGCGGAGTTTCGCAGGCTGACGGAAAACGAATCATAAGCAAGCGTTCTGGTGAACTTCTTCTTTCAGTATTTCGGGGTCGCAGGTCGGTTGATTAAGCTCCAGGCTATTTCGCTAGTTCTCACTTTCTCTTTCGCGGCTCTCTCCGTTTCCGCGCAGATTTACCACGACCCACACAGGAAAACGACTGTCGGCTTTTCCGTTGATTTAAACACGCCTCCGGATACTGTCTTGCAGATTGTGAAGGCGGTCGCCAACGATTCCATCATTCGCGGCACATCGATGTACGCCAAAGAAACAGATCTTCCGGATGCAGAGTTCGCAAAATCGTCCACCGTCCTCGCCGCGGAGCCCGGTTCGGGCCAAGTATTTTATAAAGTAAAATCCAAGGTGCTGTCTCCCGAGCATTTCCCAGCCGCGTATGATATGGGAACAGTCACCGTACGCTACGCGGTGGAAACGGTGAATCCGCAGCGCGCGCATCTGGCGATCGATGCGGTGTTCGTCACGGATGCCGGGCACCGCCTTTATGCTTCCGACGGAAGCGTCGAAACCGCCGAGTACGCCGAGATCATTACGCAGATTAAAGCCCTCGAAGCTCCCAAGGTGCGCCATCACAACCCGCAAACTGTGGCCAACTCGGGCCAGGAAACGCTGGGACTGCGGAACACGCTGGCCGATGAGCAGTCGCGCCTGGCCGATTCCCAAGCAGCCGAAAAGAAACTGCAGGAACGAGTCAGGCAACTCGAGTTCAACACTCAGGGCCGCATTCGGGGTCAGGCCGTGCCTCTGAAAGCCTCGCCTTACGACCATTCAACCACCGTGCTCTCGCTTGAGAAGGGCCTGACCGTGACGGTGCTGACGACCACGAAATACTGGTACCGCGTGCGCACCGCGAAAGGCGACGAAGGTTGGATCTACTACGTTTTTCTCGAGCCGCTATCGTGAGCGCTGCTTACAAGGGCCGCCTTGAAAGCCGCGCCCCTCGCTACAGGACGGCCGCTCGGACTCCATGCCTGATCTTCCTTCTCGCACTTCTATTCTCTCCGTGTCTCGTAGCGCGCGCTCAGGATGCAGACTCGTCCGATCGCGTCTACAAGCACAGGAAGGCAGAGGTCGAAGAGGCTCTGCAGGCATTGAAGGCGTACGCGACATACCGCCTTCCAGTTCTTGATGGGTTCGTGAACGCCAATGCCTCCACGATCGCAAAGCTCGAGAATCCGCACTATCAACTTCGCATTGAAATTGAATCGCAGGGTCCCAATCAAACGCTCGTTTCGGTCAGCGCGAAAATCACGGCTTGGAATGCGGAAGAAGATCCTTCGCGCTCGCAGTATGTGGTGGTTCCATCGAATGGCCGGCTCGAGCAGGACATGCTCGACCGCCTGAGCGTTTCACTCGAAAAAGGCAATATTGCTCGAAGCGGTGATCGGAGTGGCGGCGGCGGCGTGGCTCCTGATCGATCCGCCACGCCCGCATCCGATTCCGCCGGCTCCTCAGTCCCGCCAATGCCCGCAGGCGCACCCGGTGGAAATGCGCCAGCTTCGCATTCGCCTTCGCCGGGCGCCGCGGCGGGAGAACCCGCGGCGAATCCTGCCGCGCCTGCGCCGGCATCAGGGTCAGTCTCGCGCGCGAATTCCGGCGATCCGGCCGCCCTCGCAAGCGAAATCGATTCCGTTCGAGCCCAGCTCCAGGCCACTGAGATGAATCAGCGCAAATTGCAGCAGCAGGTCTCAGAACTCGAAGCGAACGCAAGCTCTCAGAAATTTCTTTCGAATCTCGCCGTGATCAAAACGCCGCAGGCCTCCATATTTCAGCAGGACGACGACACCTCCAAGGTTCTTTTCCGCGCCGATCCGGAAGACGAATTTGAAGTAATGAATGTGAAGGGAAACTGGGTTCATGTCCGCCTTGAAAATGGCGCCGAGGGCTGGATTCGCGGAGCACAGCTGCAGCCTCCGCAAGAAGTGGACGACGCCGAAGATGCAGCCGCAGCCCTCAACTTCTCAACGCCCAATCAGGAAATCAAGCCGTTCGGCGGCGAATGGACGCCTTTAAAAGGAAAGCCATCGCTCTTCGTATTCGCTCAGCCTAACCGCGCGATTCCCAGCGCAATTCTGGGCCAGAGCCAGTTCGCATTTGCCAAGCACATTTTCACCGAGGGTTATCGCGAAGCCATGCACTCCGAGCAGCCTATGTCGGGCGTTGTCGTTGTTTTTCTCGGCGATAAAGGAGGCGTAGCAGCCGCTACGCTTGCTGATATTCGCCGCTGGCGTGATGGTGCGATCACCGACAAAGTGTTCTTCGAGCGCTGCTCGTTCGATCCCCCGGAGTCATTCCGCGACGCCGCCGCGGCGAAGCCCGTAAGCAATCGTTAGCTCTCTACAGTAATTACGAGATACCGCTACATCGAACCCCGCTTGGAACTTCAGCAATTCCCTCGCATAATAGAGGAGAGTGGAGCGCACATTTCGGCGCTCGAAGGACTCAGTCATTCGATGCGACGAAAACTAAAACCCAGCCTCAGCACTCGCATCCTGGAGACTTCGTTGCGCGCTGGTTTCCGCAAGGCCTACGACACCGTCCGCGTGAATCCGGATCAATATCTCGCGCACCTGAAGCGCGTGCACCGGCTTCCCGTCTTGTCCTGGAAAGACATGCTGCGCGTGGACGAGCGCACGTTGAATCCGATCGCCACCCGCGTGATTTCTGCTTCCACGAAGACGGCAGCGCTGGAAGGGATGGGGTTTGGCCTGGGCGGATTCGCAACGATCCTGCCAGACATGGGAATCCTCTCGGCAATCACCGTTCGAATGCTTCAAAAGCTGAGCCTGATTTACGGCTTTGAGTATACCAGCGCAGAGGAAGAGACGGAATTGTGGTTCGCGGCTGCCACGGCCGCTGGACTCGATTTGGGGCGCGACTTCATCGAGAAGCAGGCTGTCGAGCGGATCGTCCCGCGAATCATTGATCGCATCGCCGTGAAGGTTGGCACGGAAGTCGCGGAAAAATGGTCGGCCCGCGTGATTCCGGTGCTCAGCGCGGGAGCGGGTGGGACGTTGAACTACTATTTCGTGCGTTCCTGGGGACGCCGCGCGCAAAAGCATTTCGTTGAGCGCCATCGCGAAGCTCGAACGCTAAACGCCATACCCCATCCCGCCCTGCCCGCCACGACGCCTCACACCTACCGTCGCCCGGCGCACTGACGGCATTGTGAGTCAGCCGCGCGATTACTCGGTTGGGCGATTCTCAACTCGCAACAGCGCCCGACCGCTTCTCCGCGACTTCATTTAGACGCCCGGTCTTCACGTCATACACAAAGCCCCGAACGGCAATGCCCTTGGGAATCCACGGATGCACTTTTACTTTCTGAATTTGCTCGCGCACATTTTGCTCTAGGTCGCCGAAAGCGTGGAACGCTGCGGGAACCACGGTAGCCGTGCCGGTGGCGGATTGCAGTTTCGACCGAAGGTCTTCATCCTTGAACGTCAGCATCCCGCAGTCCGTGTGATTGATGATGATGAACTCCTGCGTCCCGAGCAGGTAGTGCGAAATAATCAGCGAACGCACGGCATCTTCTGTCACGATTCCGCCGGCGTTTCGAATGATGTGCGCATCACCGGTCTTCAATCCCAGCATCGGTTCAATCGTCATGCGCGCATCCATGCAAGCCACGATTGCGAGTTTCCGCGCGGGCGGCATCGTGAGATTGCCCAGCTTGAAATCCGCAGCATACTGGCGATTTGCTGCAACCACGTCATCCGTCACGCTCATTTAAGAACCTCCGCTCTAGATTAAACCCGCCTGCTTGCCGGCTCGGGGATGTGATGCCGACGAATGCGGAATGGTCCACGAATCTGGGGGATTTTCGCGGACGCCTGGAATCACGAAGAAGGAACCAACGCCTTCATATCCTGCGAAAAACTGGAGCACCCTAATTGCTAGCGCGTAGCTGAATCGGCCTTTTCGCTCCGCTCCAGCGCCGCACGATCCCAATGCGCCAGGTTCGCAGCCGCTTCATAAGTCGACTGGCAGAAATCCAGCAGCGCTGCGCGTGGGTCGGCTGCGTTTCGCACATCGTCATACCCCAGCAGGAACTCCTTCATCTTTTCGTCGTACCGGGCCTGCGCAGGCTGCACCGCGTAATCCTTGAACCCATCTGGCGCAGGCGCCACATATGAATAAAACGCCGGGTTATCCACACCTTCGCCGCCCGGCCACCAACCAACGCTGCTCACCTCGTGCGAATAAGCCTCCCGCGTAATTATATCCGCCCCCGGCCGCTCCGGCGCCCGCCGCCCCGAAAATCGCGTCACTGCAAGATCGAAGCTGCCCCAGAAAAAATGCACCGGGCTGTCCTTGCCGATGAATCGCCCGCGAAACTCCTGAAAGATCGGATTCAGTGTCGCCAAGATATGAAAAAAGCGCTCAACATACGCGGGATCGTATGACGCGTGTGTCGTGTCCTGATCGAACCGAATCGGATTCGGAATCTCCACCGCCATCGGCCAGATCTTCACATCAATTCCCAAGGATTTCAGCGACGCCATGAATTCCTTGTAAAAGTTAGCCACGCTTCGCGGGCCAAGATCGAGCACATCCGTCTCGCCCGTGCTGGTTTCAATCCGCAGCGCGTGCTCGATGAAATCAAATTCCGCCTCGAAAACTCCCGCGCGGTAGGGAATCGCGGAAGTGGTCAAGCCGCGCGCGCTCACGTAGAACGGCACTTCCCACCAGTGATTAATGAACGGGCTCAGCGCCAGCCGCACCTTCCCCACGATCTGCGTCCACATGTGCAGCGTCTCGCAGGTATCTTTCCATTCGGCATACGGCAATGCCGGCCACATTAGCTCTTTCGGCGGTGCGGACTCCGTTGTCATGCGCTGCTCCTGGAAGTTTTTCTTTTGCGGTGGAACTTATTCGCCATTTCCTCGCCATCAAACCGCCACGGACAAAACCGCCGCGGCGCCCATGAGTTTCGCTCATTCAACCCCAACCTTCAAATGAAACAATTGAGCGCTCCGCTCCGCCGCGCCAGTGCTCTGCAATAACTCCGCTATCTTAGCTATCATACGTTCTGCGACTCATGGCCCAGAAAAATCTTGTGCAATTCACGCCGTCCCGCTCGATCGCGCGCCAAATTCGCCGCCTTCGCCTGCGCGACCTGCCGCTGGATACCGTCGAACTCGCAAAATTTCTCATCGGCAAATCGCTCGTGCATGAAATCCCACAAGGCCGCCTGAGCGGGCGAATCGTCGAAACAGAAGCCTATCTTGTCGGCGACGCCGCCGCGCACTCCTTCCGCGGTCTCACCCCGCGCAACAAATCGCTTTTCCTCGCGCGCGGCCGCGCCTACGTCTATTTCTGTTACGGAAATCATTTCATGCTGAATGTTTCAGGCGGCAAAGAGGGAATTGGCACGGGCGTCCTGATTCGCGCCGTCGAGCCTCTCGAAGGCATAAATAGCATGAAGCGCGCGCGCCGCACTAAGCAGATACTCGATCTGGCGCGCGGACCCGGCCGAGTAGCTTCCGCATTCCGCATAAATCGCAAGCTCGACGGACTGAACCTGGTCGACGGCGAAGGTTCTCTCTGGCTGGGGACAGCCGTCCGCAAGGCCGGCGCAATCGGCGAAAGCATCCGAATCGGCATCACCAAAGACGCCGATCGCGTCCTACGCTTCTACGAACTCGGCAGCCCCTTCGTCAGCGGTCCGAAGCGCCTCAACACCCGCGTCGTCGTTTGACTTTATGCCGCAAGCCCATTCGTGAGGGTTGCGGCGCCTAACTCGTGTGCTTCGGCGCAGTGGTGACCAGCGCGAACCGTAGCTCATGTCCTTCCTGATCGATTCCAGATCGGGATGACCTGAGGCCTTCGACTTCGAATTTGCTGTCGCCACGCAGCAAAGCCCCACCATCTGATCGATTCGCCCATGCGTTTTCCCTTTTCACCTTGGCGTCTTTTCCGTAGAATCGTTGATTGTCTCCGTGCCGAGGTAGCTCATCGGTAGAGCGCGGCCCTGAAAAGGCCGGCGTAGGCAGTTCGATTCTGCCCCTCGGCACCATCCATCCGCACCGCATACAACAATTTCAACGAAAGATCGCTCCTTCCCTGATTTACATAGAACTTCACGCGCACTGGGACACACGAACCACAGATCCGGGGTGAAAGCGAAAAACCGGGGTCACTCGCCGCGGATTTTACGCCCGCGCCGACTTAGCCATCCGCGCGGATTGTTTCTGCTCCCCGGACAATTCAGCTTCTGCTTGCAGCCAATCATCCACATCTTGTCCGGGAGTGGCACCGCGTGCGATGTAAATCTCGTAGGCACGCACTGCGATTTCTTCGCTTGTGGGATGTTCCTCGGCAACGGACTTCTCTATTGGTTTGGCCATGACGCCCCCTTTTGCTGGAGTAAGGGATGTCCGATTCTACTCCAGAATCCCCGAGCCGGAACAGTAGGTGTCCGCGGTTTGAACGCGGAGGTTTGAACGCAAAGTCCCGTTACGGCTTTCCCGCCTCCGCGACGGCGAAGCTGTCCTCCAGCATTTGAAAATGCGAAACGGCGCCGCTTGAAATCGTCAAAATGATGGCGAAGGGCGACTCGATGATTTTTCCTGTCGCCTTAAGCCTCGTCGCGAGTTCACCCACGATTACCGCCCGATTCTCGCTCGTCACGACATCCTGAACGTCGAACTTCACCGGCTCGGTCAGTTCTCGGAGTCCACGCACGAAATCAACAACCGCCCCTCGTCCCTTCTTCTTTTGCCCGAGCCAGGGCAACGCCCCTGCATCACCCGGAATCTCGAACTCTACATCGTTACTGAACAGCGTGGCGATGTCGTCGGGCGCGGCTCCCTGCCGCAGCGCGGCGAGAAACCTCTGCGCGGTGTCTTCATTCTCTTTCCGGCTCATTGTTTCCCCTTAAAACAGAAGTAGCGGTCTCAGTTCGCCCCGCGCTTCCACGCGCACCAGCACACCGCCAGGCCGCACCTTCGGAATCTCAATGTCGTTGAGGCGCAGCCGGCCGCCTAACCGATCGATTTGCCGGGCCCTCACGAATCCTCCTCAGTGCCGGATCTATTTTCCTAAGCCCTCCTAGATGAGTCTCTTTAGCGCCAAGAATCAGCCTTCAGTTGGAAGGACTGCTCCCCATTGACACCCTGAGAACGCGGAGCGTATGGTCGATTTGAAGGGCTTTAAAGGGAGATTATCGGCTTAAGAGGAGTATTCATTCATGACGCCTCCAGCGCCTTTGCAGAAAATCATGCTGATCGTCCTTTCCCTGGCCTTGATCGTCGCAGGAACCCCCGTACCCCTCGCCGCTCAAGCGCCGCAATCGTATACACCACAAGAGCTCGACAAACTGGTATCCCGAATAGCGCTTTATCCCGATCCTCTGCTTGCCCAGGTTCTTGCTGCGGCTACCTTCCCGGACCAGATTCCCGACGCGGCAAAATGGGCGGATGAACATCACTACCTCAGGGGCGACGATCTGGCGAGAGCCATTGCTGCGGACCACCTGCCCTGGGATCCCAGCGTACAAGCGTTGCTCCCATTTCCTTCCGTGTTGCAAATGATGGCGTCCGATATGGACTGGACAACCGAGTTAGGCAACGCCTTTCTCGCGCAGCAGCAGGACGTGATGGATGCGGTTCAAAGAATGCGGAAAAAAGCCAGGGACTACGGCCACCTGCGAAGCAATGCGCAGGTTGTAGTTTCAGGCGATCCGTATATCACCATCGCGCCGGTGAATCCAGACTTCATCGTCGTTCCTGTTTATGATCCTGTTGTCGTATTCGCCCCGCCTCCGCCTGGATTCTTTGTTGGCGGCGCGATCGTGTTTGGGTTTGGCATCACGCTCGGCTTTGCATTTCACCCCTGGGGCTGGGGAACCACTCGCTTCGTGTGGGATCGGCACGAAGTGTTCATCGCCAATACGCGTTGGGAGCGGAACTGGGGCAATCGCGCCACTTATGTTCATCATTACGATGCCGCGTTTCATCGTTGGACGGGGGCTCGCGGTGTGGAGCAACACGAACTGATACGGCGTGACGATGCTGAACGCAACGCAGCTCGTTTGGGTCATGCACGACCACCCGAGATACATCACGCAGCGCCAGGCCATCACCACTAGTTTGAGGCGCGCTCTGCCCTAGCTTTTCCGAGCGTCAGCCTATGGCTTGCTCGATGATCGCGGGGAAGTTCGCCTTGAGCCTCGTTGAAAAAAGGTTCGGCTAAGCCAAGCCAATGAAAGTAACATGTGAGCTCCTCTCGCTCTTCAGGGCAAACGGGAGCGACGCGGGTCTATGAACGGCCTTCTAAAGCAAGTGATGTCGCTTTCACTCGCCGGCAAGTGCGTCGCTGCGCTTGTCGGCATCCTGCTTATTCACGCCACATTTCGTGTTCTCGAACAAACCCTCCCACGCCGCTTCGGCCGGGCCAATTCCCGTTATAAAGTTCGCAAATTCGTCGTTTTCTCCGGATACCTTACGATCCTGCTCTTTCTCGCGCTTCTTTTTGAAGACCGTTTGGGAAGGCTCGGTTTCGCCCTCGGTCTGGTCGGCGCGGGTGTTGCAGTCTCGCTGCAAGACGTCCTGGCCAGCATCGCCGGCGCTTTTTCAATCGGCTTTTCGAAGCTCTACGTGGTCGGCGACCGGGTGCAGATAGGCGATACCCGAGGCGACGTGATCGACATCGGTCTGCTTCGCACCACTTTGCTGGAAACAGGGAATTGGGTCAGGAAGGACTTGTACAACGGACGCATCGTTCGCGTTCCCAACAGTGCCCTCTTGAAAGGATCCGTTTTCAATTACTCGCAAGGATTCCCGTTCGTATGGGATCAGATTAAGGTGGCGTTTACCACCGGCAGCGATTTCCAATTTGCGAAGGACATGCTCACACGCGTAGCCAGAGAAGCCGTTGGGGATTATCTGCTGGAGGCGCAAGCCTCATGGAAGGTCGTCAGCGATTACTATGAAACCGTGAGCCCCCCATTAGAGCCCACCGTCACGCTCGTCGTGAACGCAGGCAACCTGGAATTCGACGTCAGTTACGTCGTGCACTACACCAAGCGGACCGCCATGCAGGATCAGTTGTTCACGAAGATCGTCCAGGAAGTTGCCAAGAGCAACGGCCGGCTCCAGTGGTCCTCCACGCCGACCCCGGTCGTAATCCAACCGCCAACTGCAGCCGCACCGCAGCCACCGACTCCCACCCAGGGAACGGCGAAAGTGGCAACCCAGTAGTAATCGTTTAGCTGACAGCCTTGGAGCGCCCTGCCTGTCGTCGAAGCGACCTTATCTCGCCTCTGCTGTCTTGGAAAGCTGCGGTTTCTTCTTCGTGGTTTCGTTGAGAAAACATTCTACCTTGGCGCGAATCTCGTCTCGAACCCGCCGAAATACCTTCTTCTTCTCTTTCGTTGAATGCTGCGCGCTTTCCGGAGGTTCAATACAGGTTTTTGCGGATTATCTTTGCGGAAGAGGTACCCGCTGCCTTTGCAGAGCGCTTCGATCTTCTGGTCGGCACTCTTTCGCATCGGACTACACGCGCTGTTTGTTTTTAGACAGTAACATCCTGTATGTACTACAGACTTGTGCGAGTCATAGAGTAGCTGTCTCAGCCCGCAGGATTGATTTCAATCGAGGAGAAACAAAATGTCAAAGCAAGCTGCAGAACATCACGGCAAGGCTGCCGAGCATCACGAACACGCTGCCCGACATCATCGCGAAGCGGCCAAGCACCACGAGTCAGGCAACTACGAGACAGCAGCTCATCACGCGCATTCTGCACAGGGGCATCTTCATCACGCCACACACCACGCCGCTGAAGCAGCCAAGTCTCACGTCGAACATCACGGATCGAAGTCCAAAGCCGCCGGTCACTAGACCGCCCTCGCGGGCTGGGGACAGACGGAACGGGGCAGTAGGAAAAAAGAACAACCTGCCGTTTGTCCCCTCACCCGATTCTCAACGCTGGTCAGCAAGATCCAGATAGTGGCAGTAACTCAAGCCGGTCGATCTCACCGCAATGAATCACGGGCGCACATTCACCTGTATGCTGGTAACAATCCCGTCGTCCGTCCGCGGCATTACAATCTCTTCCGGCGCCACCGTTCGCTGCTCCTCGCCACGCATTAAACTCACCGCCACGTCTTCTCCCCGCGCCGGGCACAATGAAGTTTCGCCCTGCCCGTCGGTGTTGGCGTAAACGTCGCCACTTGTGGAAGACCCCGCGCACGTCACGATGTGAACCGTACCGACGAAGCCCTTTCCTACGTGCACCGTTAACCGCCGCGTCGGCTGGCTCGATGCGCAGGACAGCATCAAAAACACCACGAATAGCTGAAGCGCCAGAAGGCGGGGTACTTCGGATCGTCGGGTACGCACCGGAAGCTCCTTGGGTCGGCCGGCCGCGCGAAGGGAACGCGGCAACTGCTCTTCATTGATATCGCACGCCCGGAATGCAATCTACGATAAAATTGTTCTCTTGTCCAAGGCCCAGCCGGCCTTCGCCAGGATCAAGACGACGAAGACTATGTGGCGTCAAATCAGCCCCCGCAGCATTTTCCTTTCCGCCCTGGCCCTGCTGCTTTTCAGCGCGCTCGCTGCAGGCTGGATGATTTACCGCCTTTACGAAAGCGCGCGCTGGGTGCAGCACACCTTCGAAGTGCAGCTGGCGCTGGATACCGTCGAAAAGGACGTGGCCAAAGCCGGGCGTTCGCGCAGCTTCTTCGTAAGCAGCAGCGACCCGCAATTCCTAAAGGATTTCAAAGCCGCCCGTGAAGGCGTCATCTCAAACCTGGCGCGCGTCAAAACCTTGCTGCGTGATAATCAGGAACAACTGCAGCGTTGCCAAAGCCTGGAAGCGGTTACGCGCGAGAGGCTCACCGACAGCGAAGAAAGCATCCAAATTGCGAAGTCAGGGATCAGGAATGACGCCCGGCAATCCGAATTGACCTCCGATATCGTCGAATCAGCCGTCCAAGGCGCCGCAATCTCCGATGAAATCAATAATGCCGAGCAGATCCTCCTCAACCAGCGGAGAGCCTTGGCTGAAAGACTTTTTCACCTCACGGTAATCCTGCTGATCGCAGCGTTCTTTCTCGCCATCTTTCTAATCTGGGAACATTATCGACGACTTGAGCAGGAGCTCCAAGAGCGCACCAACGAGGAGCAGAAATCCCGCAGGCTCAGCATCCAACTTCTGCAAGCACAGGACGAGGAGCGCCGCCGCATCGCGCGGGAACTTCACGACGGCCTGGGCCAAAGCCTCAGCGCCGCCAAGATACTGGCGGATACGCATCTCACGAATCACCCGAATGACGAGGTCATCACCGATCTCGCGTCCATTCTGTCCGAGAGCTTGAATGGCGCGCGCACCATGTCGTACCTGCTGCACCCGCCTCTGCTCGACGAAGTCGGCCTGGCTTCGGCGGCGGAATGGTTCGTCGAAGGTTTCTCGAAGCGCACTGGCATCAACGTGAATTTTGGCGTTGAAGGCGAGAAGCGGCGCCTCGGCCAGGCTGCAGAGCTCACTCTGTTTCGCGTGCTGCAGGAAAGCTTGACGAACATTCATCGCCACGCCAAAGCTGCCGGCGCCGAAGTGGTCTTGAAATTCGGCAGTAATCAGGTGGGCTTGCGCGTTCATGACTACGGAATCGGCATTCCCAAGGGGAAGCTGGAAGAGTTAAGCGGCAACGGGGCGCATCTCGGCCTGGGATTAACCGGAATGAAGAGCAGAGTGCAGGAGCAGCAGGGGAAATTTCGAATTGTTTCGACGGGTTCGGGCACGACGGTTTACGTGGAGCTGCCCGCCGTTTGAGATCTGACTGTTTCGCGAAGGGCAAGCAAGCGCTCTGAGAATCAGCGGCTATTTCATCGAATCGTCGAATTCTTTCATCCAGCCTTTTGCTTTCAGCACTTCGCGCGGCTTCGCACCATCGGGGGGGCCTACGATTCCGTCCTTCTCCATCAAATCGATCAGGCGCGCCGCGCGGCCGTAGCCCACGCGCAACCTGCGCTGCAAAGTGGAAGTGGAAGCGCGGCCCATCTCGCAGACCACGCGCACGGCATCCTGGTAGAGTTCGTCGTCCACATCCTCGCCGTCGCCCGCCTCGTCGCCTCCGCCTTTCGCGGAGTTTTCATCGCGCGGCGGCTTGAGCAGCTCTTCGTTGTAAATCGCTTTGGCCTGCTCGCGCCAGAATTCGCATACAGCCGTCACTTCCGATTCGTGCACGTAGGGCCCATGAATACGGTGCAGCCGCGACGAGCCCGCCGGCAGATACAGCATGTCGCCCTTGCCGAGCAGCGATTCAGAACCGTTCGCATCGAGAATCGTGCGCGAGTCAATCTTGCTGGCTACGCGGAAGGAAATGCGCGCGGGGAAATTCGCCTTGATCAAGCCGGTAATCACGTCCACTGACGGCCGCTGGGTGGCGAGAATCAGATGAATGCCCACTGCGCGCGCCATCTGCGCCAGCCGCGTGATCGATTCTTCGACGCCGTTCGTGTCCACCATCATCAGGTCGGCCAATTCGTCGATCACGATCACCACGTAGGGAAGCGGCTTCGCTTCTTCTTCCTCTGAATTGTCAAACAGAGAAAGCGAGTGGCCCTTTTCAAAGGTCTGGTTGTACTGCGCGATATTCCGGACGCTTCGCCCGGCCAGCATCTTCAGCCGCCGCTCCATCTCGCGCGTCGCATTACGCAGGACGTTGGCCGCCACCTTCGCATCAGTCACCACCGGCGTCAGCAGGTGCGGAATGTCGGAGTAGATTCCCAGCTCCACCTGCTTCGGGTCGACTAATACAAGCTTCAATTCTTCCGGCGTCGCCTTGTACAGCATGCCCATCAGCAGGGAATTGATGAATACGCTCTTGCCCGTGCCGGTGGAGCCGGCGATGAGCAAGTGCGGCATTTGCGTCAAATCGGCAGCGCGAATTCTGCCGATTAAATCCTTGCCCAGCGGCATCGTGAGCTTCGAAGGCGAATGGCTGAATTCCGGCGCCTCGACGATGTCGCGCAGTGCAATCGTCTCGCGATGCGGATTCGGCACTTCGATTCCGACCGTCGATTTCCCGGGAATACGTTCGATCAGGATCGACTCGGCGCGCAGGGCGAGACACAAATCTTCGGCCAGGCCGGTAATGCGGCTGTACTTGATGCCCGCTTCCGGCTTGAATTCAAACGTGGTAACCACCGGGCCGGGATTGATCTGCGTCACCTGCCCGTTCACTTCGAATTCCTGGCACTTGAGCTCGATCGCGCGGGCGTATTCCTTCAGTTCGCTCTCCGTCATTTTCTCGCCGCGCTCGGCCGCCTGCAGCAAGCTGGGGGAGGGAAGCCGGTATGACGTTTTGCCAACGGCGATCTTCGGCTCACGCGTGCTTTTCTTCGGTGGTGGTGGGGCCACTCGTTCCTGCTCGTGGAACTTGATCACGGCAGGGCCGGGCGCGACACGCGCATCGAGATCGAGTTCAGCGTCGGCGGAGTGGTCTTCTGCTTCGTCCTCATCCACAGCGGGAAGCGTCTCGCGCGCCGAAGCTGACACGCGCTGCGGCGCCACCGCAGGCCGCCCCGCAATTTTGATCTCCTCCACACGTTTCTTCAGCCGCTGCGATTCGCGCTCTTCGCGCCAGTCCTTCAGTCGCGTCGAAAGCTTGCCGAAGGTTCCCTCGGGATTCGTGGGCTTCTTCAGCCACGCGCCAGCGGCGCGAAGTGAAAAACTCGTCGTCAAAAATAGCGCCGTGAAAAATGTGACGGAAGTGACCAGCAGCGCGCCAATCGGGTTAAAGGCGGCGCGCAAACCCTGCGCCAGTACGGTTCCCAACAGGCCACCTGCGGGAAGCGTCCCTCGTACTTGAGGAAAAGGCAAAAGCATCATGCCCGCCGAAAGCGATGAGAGCACCATCGCGGACCCAATCAGTTTCGCCACCGGCGCTTCCAGCAGTTGGCTGCGGAACCAGCGCAGGGCCACCAGAATCATCGCGACAGGAAACAGAAACGCGCTGAACCCGCAAAACTGGAAGAAAAGATCGGAGATGTGCGCGCCGACCGGGCCAATCCAGTTGTATGCAGGCCGCGATGCCGGAGCGCGCGCAGCCACGTTGAACGACGCATCGTGCGGCGAGTAGGAAAGCAAGCTGAGCGCGAGCAGCACCGCCAAGCTGAGCCCGACGAAGCCGATCATCTCGTTGATGCGCTTATTTTCGGTCGGTGTAAGGATGCGCACTTACTTCTCCTTTGGCCTTGTCGCTCTGAAGCACAGTTATCATGGCGGTGCAGTTGGTCTTGGGTGGGAGCCCCCGCATTCATGCGGGGGAGGAGCGCTTCAGCGCTCCGAAAAAACTCCCACTGTGATCCTGCGCTTTAGCGCTGGGCATTGGGGACTCGCCTCGAAGCACGCGCACCCGAAATTCCCATGGCTAAAGCCATTCCTAACTCGCCTGCTTTTTTGCTGGACTGAAGTCCAGCTCCCCCTGCTAAAGCAGGGGGCTCCCACCTTGAAACCCGTCGCACCGCTGCGGCTCCGACCTTGAAACCCGTTGCTCGGGCAGCGGCCCCACTTGAAACTGTCGCTTGGGCAATGGCTCGATTGAAACCTATCGCTCGCACAAGGATACGCCCGTAACTCGATGCAACGGAACCCGGAAGATAAAGCAAAAGGGAAGGCAGCTCGCTCGAATCTGGGCGGCGCGGGCGCTGTCGCGCGGAAGCCCAAAAGCGCTCGCCTCGAATGGCGAACCTCGCGAGTGACCCGCGAACTATAACAAAGCGCGGGAGAAAGCAAATCAGGTAATTCATGGATATGTGTCCAATAAAGCGCTTCGGCCACCAGAGAATTTCGGGGGTGGATTGGACAAAAGGCTTGCAAACCAGCCGTGCGGGAAGAAAATCTAGAAAAGGCCACGCTGTTGGCAGGCGACAAAGCGTATAAGGATTCCGAATGAAACTGACCAAATTGCGAGGAACCAAGTCAACGATTCGCTTCGGTGCCAAGTTGTTGCGGCTTGAGGCAACTGAAAATACTGGATGGAACCTAATGCTGCCGAAGAGCGCGAGTGCGAAGCTTCCATCACGAGGCAGGACGATGGTGGAGGGGACGATCAATAGCTTCCCTTTTCGAGCCGCCCTCGAACCAAACGGCAAAGGAAGTCACTGGCTCAAGGTCAACAAAACCATGCGCGATGCCGCAGGCGCAGATGCTGTAGACACGGTGACGGTGGAGATTACGCGCGCCGGAGAAGAACCGGAGATGAGGGTGCCGATGGATCTACGCAAAGCCCTTGCAGCCGCCCCGCTGGCGCAGGCCGGGTGGGAGGACATCACCCCAATGGCGCGGCGGGACTGGATTTTCTCGATAAGCTCAGCGAAGCAATCGGAAACGCGCCGGCGCCGGATCGAGAAAGCGTGCGACATGCTTGCGTCTGGAAAGCGGCGATTGTGCTGCTTTCCCGGTATTAAGTGGATGATGAAAGAAAATTCGAAATCATGCGGAATGTGGCTTCCGTTGACGAACTCACAAAATCGTTTTTCGTCGAGATCGACAAAGTGGGCGCATGCGCCGTCGCCCGTCAAACCGTCGCACTCCAAATGAGACGGTGGAGAATTGTTAGCGGGCGGAGCCTGTGTCGCGGAGGAGTACGACGTCGGAATCGAGGCGGCCGCGTAGGATGGCGAGGGTTTTGCCGTCGGGGGACCAGGCGAAGCCACCGCGGCTTTGCTCGGAAGCGAACTTGGTGATGTAGTGGCCGGGGCCGCCGTCGATGGGCTGGACCCAGACGTTGTCGACACCGTTTTCGCGGACTGCGTAAGCGAGCGATTTGCCGTCAGGCGTGAAATGGACGCTGCCGGTGATATGCGGATTGGGCGTAATGAGCTGGCGCGCGCCCTTGGAGGCGGGATCGAGAGCGACGAGCGCGATTTTCTCGTCGCTCGGGGTTCCCGGGGAGGTCATCGCTTCCGAGGCTTCCGTGAGAACGAAGGCGAGCTTGGAGCCATCGGGGGAAAGGTGCGCGGCAAAACCGCCGTAAATCGTATTGGGAATTGTGGTGCCGGGCACGTCTTCCACCGCGCCGCCATCAATCGACACGCGGCGAATGCGGTCAGGATTGTTGTTGATGAAATAGACCCACTTGCCATCGGACGAGCAGCTGGGATCCTGGTCGCCGTGTCCGGTGGTGAGCTGCTTGAGATTCGAACCGTCGAGATCGACGCGCCAGATGCTGCGGCCGGTGGCATTCTCGGCATGGCCAGCCCAGGCAAAGACGATGCGGTGCGATTCGGCGGCGTCGGAACCTGCGGCCACCGCGGAGCACGTTTCGGGCGCGTTGAGAAACGCATTGGGATCGCTGGCGAGCACGGCGCGAGATTTTCCGTCGAGCGAAAAGCGAACGAGTTTATCCGCCTCGGAGACGACGATCTGCTCGTTACCAGCCCAGGCAAAATTGGCGATGTCGCGCTCCTGTTCGAAGATGGGGCGCGGAGAAGCATTGGCCCCGCCACCATCGGCTGGCAGAAGGTAAAAGGTACGGGACGCCTTTTGCTGCGAGGTGGCGATGGTCTTGCCGTTGGCGGAGAGGCTCAGGTTGGAATAGTTGTTCGTGTCCTTGGTGATGGCCGTGGTTTCGCCGGAGGGCAGCGCGACATAGGCAATCTGATTGCGGCTGTAGCCGGACTCGCGACCAAGATGCGAAATCAACAATCCGCGCATGTCCGGGAGCCAAGCGAGATCGGTGACGACGCTGGCCTTCACTGAGGCGAGCGGCTGCCAGTGGGCTTCCGCTGCGGTGGAAGCGACCTGGACGGCTTCAAGCGAAGTAAGACCGCGATCGTTGTGAAATACCGCGCCGGCAACCAGCTTTCCGTCCGGAGACCACACTACGCTGGTGGGCGCGTCGTCGGTGGAACCGATCACGAGAGAATGCTCGGCGGAGCCATCGGCGTTGGCGATGAGCAAATGATATCTGCCAACTTCGGGATCATTCTGACGAACGTAGGTGATCAGGCTGCCGTCCGGAGAGAACGAAACATTCGAGTCCACGTCCTTCGCGACGACTTGCGGGGCGCCACCGAGGACGGGAATGCGATAGATGAAGCGAACGGTTTCCACGGTGTTTTCCGTGCGGCTGAAGTAGATGTAGTTTCCGTCGGGAGAAAAAGTAAAACCGTTATAGCTGCGCGGGGCGGGGGGAAGGACCTGCGTGTCGCTCGAAGTGGGGACGTTGCGAAGCCAAACGCTCTGAAGGCCGTTGTCGGCTATGGCGCTGACGACGTATTTGCCGTCGGGAGAGATTGCGGCGTTGACGGATTTACCGGTGTTGGTGATTTGAGTGATGGTGAAATTCTGGAAGGGCATCGCGGCTTTGCCGCGGAGCAGCGAGAAAACGCCGTAACCTGCCACGGCAAGAACCGCTAGCGCGACAATGGCGCCGAGGATGAGCTTGCCCTTGTGTTCGCGCGCCGCTTGCACGGCGACGGAGCCGGAACCGCTCGCAACCCGTGTGCCGGCGGGCGTGACGGCGGAAGCGGCATAGCTGGCGGACGAACCGGACGCGACTGCCGATTGCGCGCTCGATTGTGGCACTGAAGCCGCCACGCTAACGGCAGGGGTGGAACCCGAGCCGGGCTGGTCGACGTATTTCACCTGTGCCGAGCGGCCCGAGCTGGTGTCGCGCTTCAGGCGCTCGAGGTCGGAGGCCATGTCGCGCGCGGTTTGGTAGCGCAGGCGGGGATTCTTTTCGAGGGCTTTGCCGATGATGCGGTCGAGCTCGGCGGGCAGCGCGGGATTCAGGCGCGCGGGGGGCACGGGCTCGCGCTCGAGAATCGCAGCGAAGATTACTCCTGTGGTATTTCCGGAGAAGGCTTGCTGGCCGGTAGCCATTTCGTAGAGTACGAGGCCGAAGGAAAAAAGATCGGAGCGAGCGTCGAGCTTCTCACCGCGGACCTGCTCGGGCGACATGTAAGCCACGGTGCCAAGCGCCATGCCGGGGCTGGTGAGATTCGGATCGGTGTCGAGGACTCCGTCGGCGGTAACAGTTTCGGCGACGGCGCGCCCGGCCACTTGTTTTGCGAGGCCGAAATCGAGAACTTTGGCGCGGCCGCGATCGGTGACGAAGAGGTTCGCGGGCTTGATGTCGCGATGAACGATGCCGCGTTCGTGGGCGGCTTCGAGCGCGTCGAGGACGCCGATGCCGATTTCGAGAAGCTGATCGAGCGGGACGGGCTGGCCATTGATGCGATGCTTCAGGGTGACGCCTTCGAGCAGCTCCATCGCGATGTAGGGGATGCCGTTGTCCTCGTCAATATCGTGAATCGTGCAGATATTGGGATGATTCAAAGCGGAGGCGGCTTGCGCTTCGCGGCGGAAACGCTCGAGGGCCAAAGGGTCCTTGGTGACGTCGTCGGGCAGAAATTTCAGGGCGACGAAGCGCTTCAGCTTTGTATCTTCGGCGCGAAAGACAACGCCCATGCCACCGCCGCCAAGTTTTTCAAGGATGCGATAGTGGGAGAAAGTACGGCCTTCGAGGGGGGTGGGTTCGGGCATCGGGGATGCAGTTTAGAGCGAGGATAAAACTAAGTCAACGAATGGGGAGATATTCGCGGGCGGCGCGCAGGCTTCCGAAATTTCGGGGATTTTATGATGGAGCAAATTTCGCGATTCGCAGCCTGTTTCGGCGCGTACTTTCATTGACTTCGGGTTCACAGCGCACCTAAGATGTCGCCCAAATGGCCGAGTCTCACCCGCTCAGTGGACATACCGTCTCGCATTACCGCGTGCTCGAAAAGCTTGGCGGCGGGGGCATGGGTGTGGTGTACAAGGCCGAAGACACCGAGCTCGGCCGCTTCGTCGCGCTGAAATTCCTGCCCGATGACGTGGCCCGCGACCCGCAAGCCCTCGAGCGATTCCGCCGCGAGGCGCGGGCTGCCTCGGCGTTGAATCACGCCAACATCTGCACGATCTACGAAATCGGGCAGCATCAAAACCAGCCGTTCATCGCGATGGAATTCCTGGACGGCGTGACGCTGAAGCACACGGTGACGGCCAAGCCGATGCCACTGGATCATTTACTGGAAGTGGCTATAGAAGTGGCGGAGGGGCTTGACGCTGCGCACTCGGAAGGCATCACGCATCGCGATATCAAGCCGGCCAATATTTTCGTCACCAAGCGCGGCCACGCGAAAATTCTGGACTTCGGTCTAGCCAAACTCACGCCAGCCGGCTCGCGCAGGATCGTGAACACCTCCCAAATCTCAACACTCGTAACCGCAAGCGTCTCTCCTGAGGACCTGACAAGCCCCGGGACTACTCTGGGCACTGTGGCGTACATGTCACCGGAGCAGGTGCGGGGGAGGGATCTGGATGCGCGCACGGATCTATTCAGTTTTGGCGTGGTGATCTACGAAATGGCCACCGGCACGCTGCCATTTCGAGGCGAGACTTCCGGGCTCGTCACCGACGCGATTCTCCATCGGGCGCCGGTGGCGCCAGTGCGGTTGAATCCGGATTTGCCGACGGAGCTCGAACACATCATCAACCGCGCGCTCGAGAAGGACCGCAAGCTACGTTTCCAGCACGCCGCCGACATGCGCGCGGAATTGCAGCGAGTATTGCGCGACCTCACGTCAATTCTTGTGAGCGGCGCCGATCCTGAAGCCACCGACTCGCCGGCCGCGGAATTGCCGGCGATACCTCCAGCGGCGCCCAGCGATTCCGCATCGAGAACTCCGGCGGCGTCGAAGCCGATATCCTCGAGTTCCAAGGTAAAGATCGAGAGGGAAGGGAGGGAACAAGAAGCGCTGAGGCCTATCGAAAAGTATCTCGCCACTTTTCTTGGCCCGATGGCGGGCATTATCGTTCAACGGACCGCGGCGGAGTCGCAAGATCCGAAAGCGATGTTTGCGCTGCTCGCAGCGAGGCTACCGACGAAGAAAGATCGGGACGCGTTCCTTGCGCGAAGAGATCAGCTGCTTAGAGGCTTTGCGCAGATTCAAACTGTGGACGAAGGCTCAGGAGCGCGAGACAGGTCGCAATCATCGGCAGCTGCGCGCGAAGCGGAGCTTACTCCCGATTCGATCCGGCGTGCGGCCGACTTGCTGGCACGATACGTTGGTCCGATTTCCCGGGTACTGACCGAACGAGCGGTGAAACGGGCGGATAGTTTGCGATCGCTTTACCTCATTCTCGGCGAACATCTGAAAGACGATCCCGAGCGGGCTCGATTCCTTCTGGAAGCTGGCTTCCCCCAATCGTGAACGGAAGCTTTGAAGTTTAAGTCTTGAGCAACTTCATCGCTTCAAGCAGGCTTCTGGCCATGCGATTGAAGGATTGAGCCAGTTCGGATATTTCATCCCTTCCTGACACAGGAAACTCGCTTATTTCTGAATTGCCCAAACTCACCCTGCTCGCCATGCCGGACAACCGATTCACGGGGCGGATGACAATGAAAATCAGAAGCGCGTTGATCGCCAGGAGCAGGATTCCAAAGACCGCGGCCAGAGAGATCATGAATGTCTTAAATACATTCCTGGCGCGCTGAAGGACCACTTGCGTCGGCACCGACACAATCTGGGCCGTCACGATATCGTTCAATTTCCATCCAAAACCATTCGCGCTGCCGTAGCGCTCGACCATCGTTCGGGGAGCATCCTCCGCCGTATCGTGACAGGAGAGGCAGGCCATGCTGGAAACAGCCATGGGGCGCGCGATAAATAGCGTTCTGCCGTTCGGAGTGTCGCGCTCGCCCACGATTTCTTTCTTGTCGTGTGATTTGCGAAATTCCTCGACGAGATCGGCTTCCCAGTCAGTGGCGCGATTCACGGGATTCGTCGGGTTCAGAGTCGCTTCCTTGTAGGAGTAATCCGGGAATTTTTTCTGCAGCTGGCCGAAATAGGAATTTGCCGAATAGGCGGGGACGCTCTGCGGCAGGAAGCTATATTTGATTTGCGTTTCGAGCAGCGGCTTGATCTGGGTAGCGGTGTAAGTCCGCACCGCAATGGCAGCCTCAATCATGATTCGCGCGTTTTCCATGATTTCAGCTTTGGCATCTTGCTGCAGAAGGCGATTGCAGACGTAACCGGCAACAATGAAGCCCGCCGCGAATACGATGCAGAGTACCAAGTTGAATTTCACCAGAAGTTTCATTGTCACATCCTCGAATGCGGAGACTGGGAATTGGAAGCCGCAGGCGGCGCATTCTGTTGTGGTTGAGCCTCAGGATGCAATATCGGCCGCCATTCCGGGTATTCGGCCTCGTGACTTTCAAGTTGCTTTCGGAACTCGGCGTCCTTCAAGCGCGGCTCGAAGCGATCCACAAAGCCCCTTCTCCATGCCGAAGGCATTGTGAGCCACCCCTGAATTTCGGCGTACGACACGGGGTGCTGGACCTTGGGTTCAATAGGCTTGCCGGTGAAGTGAGCCAGGCGCGACGGGAGAGTGTCGCGAAACGACGCTGGCATGGATTCAACGAAGCCAGGGCTGGGACGCGAAGCGTTGACAATGCTCTTGCCCTGGCGGCGCGAGAAAAATTGGCCGGTGCTCCCGGTTGTGGACTTGCCCACAATCCCGTTAGAGCTTACCTCCGCGATTGCGGCCGAGCCGGCCTCGACAAAAATTTCGCACCCGCCTTCGCTGCTGTGAAAAACAACGGTGCCGTTTCCTGTGGTAGCCGCGAGCATGGGGCTTGCATAGCGGTATGAGCCGGCGTGGGTGTCCGATTGACCCTTCAGCCAACCGCTCAACAGAATCAGTTCAGAACCAGCACTCCCTGTGTTTCCTCCCGCTCCGTGCCGAAGGACATACATGCGACTCGAAGGGCCGAGGGCTACAATCGCGCCGCCGGCAAATTCCAATTGCGCGAATCCCTTGTCCGCACTTTCGAGGATATCGCCCTGCCTGAGGCGGGTTCCTTCGGATGCTTGCAACACGACTGTGCCGCGAATGATTCGCAGCGAACCCTCAATGAAGGTGACAGTACCTGCGTCCTGGACGGCGGCTGGGATCGGCAGCAGCGATGAAAGTAGCATTGCAATGCCGAGTAAGTTCATGCGGATCCAGATTTGGGGAATTACGGGAACATTGGCCGTTGACTGCGCCAATCCGGGCTATCTTATAGCGAGCCGGGCACCGAGAAGTCAAGGACATCGGTGTCGTTGGAAACTGCGAGCGGATCTCTAGAGCCCTCCGGGCACCGCGTCCGTCAGAACGCGATGCCCGAAAAGGACCGCGGTCTTGGGACTAAGCCCCAGCCGCCTTGCCGCGATAGGCCGGAACGAAAACTTCGGCGACGAAAGTATCGAGAGTCGTCGGAGTCGAAGTCGCGGGTGAACGCGGTTCCTGCATTGTCATGTAGCCCGAATTGAGCGACTCCGCCATTTCGAGCAGCAGGTCTGCCATGTTGGAAGACATCCCCATCTGCACCAACGCAGGCTTCAATTGCGCCGCAGGCATTTGTTGATACTTCAGGTCGGGCTTGCCAATCGCTGCGCCCACTATTTTCGCGACCTGGTCGTAGGTCACATCACGAGGCCCTTGCAGCTCACGCCGCTGCTTCCCGTTGAAATCAAGTTTCAGCAGTGCCTCGGCGGCTGCGGCGCCAATGTCGCGCGTCGCGATCATCGGCAAAGGCAGATCCGAACGCACGGGCCCCGCTATCACACCGAAGGACTGGATCACGCCCACCTGCGGCAGAAGGTTTTCCATGAAATAACCGGCTCGCAGGTAAAGAGCATTCAGTCCGGCAATCCCGTCGAGCTTCTTCTCGAGATGATGCAGACCAACCACGGGACCGGTTCTGTCTGGTTTGTCGGCGCCGACGCTGCTTAGAACCACGGCGTGCTTTATGCCGTTCTTGGTGATTGCGGCGGCCAAGTCGTCGCTCACCTGCTCCTGGTAGGCGCGAACATCTGCAGCACCGATGTCAGGCGGAATCATCGCGTATACTGCCTTCGCGCCGGCGAATGCTTTCGTCAGCGCATCCGCACTACTCGCGTCGGCAATGAATGGTTCCGCGCCCTTATTTGTAAATCGTTCCAGGCGCTTCGCGTCACGGCCTATGACGCGCACTTTCTCTCCCTTCGCCAAAAGTTTCTCGGTGATTACGCTTCCCGTGTTTCCTGTGGCACCAGTAATGACGTACATAAGCTCCTCCTTGCGATGACAGTAGCTGTATTTCTACCGCTTAAATGGGATGTTCTCTGAGGGCATTCCGATTCTACCGCCAATCTCAAAATCGAGCGATCTTTCGATCGCGTGTGGCCGAATCTGCGATACCACGCCCATTTCGACGCTTGCGATAGCAAGCGTTGCGTCCGAAGACCTGATGAAAGTGGGGAACAGCTAGTCTGAGCCCAGCGCTTCCAGAAATGTGGCGGAGGGAACGAAGAAGAGATTGCCGGTGACGGCGCGGCTGAAGTCGAGCAGGCGATCGTAATTGCCGGGCGGGCGTCCGATAAACATGTTCTCTAACATCTGCTCGATGATGCGGGGCGAGCGGCTGTAGCCGATGAAATAGGTACCAAACTCACCTTGGCCGGGGCGGCCGAACGGCATGTTGTCGCGCAGGATCTTCACCTCTTTGCCGTCGACGGTGATGGACGTTAGGGCGTTGTGCGCTGAAGTCGGTTTCACGGAATCGTCCAATTCAATGTCGGATAATTTTTTGCGGCCGATAATCTTTTCCTGCGCTTCCGTGGGTAGCGCGTCCCAACCCTGCATGTCGTGCAGGTATTTCTGCACGACGACGTAACTTCCTCCCGCGAACGCCGGGTCCTCGTCACCTATAACGACTGCTTCGACGGCCGCCTGCCCGCGCGGGTTCTCTGTGCCATCGACAAAGCCGATGAGATCGCGGTCGTCGAAATAGCGGAAGGCTTGTACTTCGTCCACTGGCGTGACAGCGTCTCCAAGGCGCGCCATCAGTTGCGTTGCTAATTCGAAGCACAGATCCATGCGTTTCGCGCGAATATGGAAGAGCAGATCGCCTGGCGTGGAAACTGCCGTATGTTTCTCGCCACGAATTTCACGAAAGGTATGCAGCATTGCCGGGCGCGGAGAGCCGAAGAGGCGGTCCCATGCGTCGGAACCGATGCTCATAATGCAGGAAAGCCCGGCCTCAAGGTCGCGCATCTCCACGGCTCTAAAAATCCCGCTAAGGTCGCCGCAGAACGACCGAACGGTGGCGCGAGCCTGCGGCTCCGGCTTCAGAGTCACGACCAAAAATATCGCGGCGCGACTGAGCGGCGCTGCCACCGGCTGAGCAATGGAAGGCACGCTTTGCGGGGCATCGGCAGCAGCTTTGGGATCGGGTTCCATGCGGCATAATCCTGGCGGGCTGAAAGAGCCTCGCGTGCGAAGGTCGAGCGCGAAAGGTTACCACTGGCGGCCAACGAACGTCCAGAGCGCTTGCCTGGACGCTAGGCAAAACAAAGCGGCGGCAAGCCGCCGCACTTCATACTGTAAAAGCGCACTTAATGAGTGGCAGCAGATTCGCGGAGGAGGACTACGTCGCTATCGCGATGGAAGCGGAGAAGGGCTAGCTTCTTGCCGTCGGGACTCCAGTGAAAATCGAGGATGCGCTCGGGAGTGAAACCGGTGACGACGTGGCCGGGCGAGCCGTCAACGGGAGCGACCCAAAGCGCATACTGGCCTTTTTCGCGGATGTAGTAGCCAATGGCTTTGCCGTCGGAGGTGTAGCGGATTTCGCCTCCTGCACGGGGATCGCGCTCCATCGTTTTGATGGGTTTGAGAGTGGCGAAATCCAGAATCTTGATGACGATGGGACCTCCGGTGACAAGTTGAGTCTGGAAGGCGAGATCCTTGCCGTCGGGAGAGACGTTGATGCAGCCGCAGGTGAGTATGTTATCGGAAAGAGTGGTGGCCGCTCCGCCGTCCACGGAAACTCTTTGCGCAATGAACTTGCCACCTACGAGTCCAGAGAAGATGAGCCACTTGCCGTCCGGCGAACACATCGCGGGATTGTCGTAAGCGCCGAAGGTTAGTTGCTTCAAGTTCCCCCCGCTTGAGTCCATCCGCCAGACGTTGACCGCAGATTTTCCTCCGCGAAGAGCGGAAGAGAAGATGATGTAGCGGCCGTTGTCGCAGGAGATGGGATCAAAAGAGGGGAAATCGTCGTGGAGAAGCGGAACGCGATTGGAACCGTCGGCGTTCATGCTGAAAATTCCGTTCTCTTGCTCGAGAAGAAGCTTGTCGTTCGAACCCCACGTGAACGCGAATGAGGGAGGGCGTTCGCTAACAGTGGCGGGTCCGCCGGAAGTTTTCCCGTCGTAGGAGGCGACTTGCACGGCGCCGTGCGGCTGGGATTGGATCGTGGCGATGGATTTTCCGTCGGCCGGAAGGCTGATGCTGAGGTAGTTGTTGGTATCTTTCGTGACCGCCCGATATACCGCTCGTGGATAGGAGACCATTCCGATCTGCCTGCGGTTGTAGTTCGACGTGGCGTCCGCGGCCAGCACAAGTAGAGCATGCCCATCCGGAAGCCAGGCGAGAGAATCAAGGAACATCCCCGATTTCAGCAGCACCGATTTCTGGCCGCTGGAGGCGTCGAAAGTCTCAATCGTGGTGGTGCTCGCGTCTTCAGTGAGCGGCTCGACCGCGGCGATTACTTTTCCATCAGGAGACCATTGCGGAGAAGAGATCTGCGCGGTTTGCCTTGCGAGCATCTTTTCTCCACTCCCATCCACGCTGGCAATCATCAGATCGCCTTCGCCTTCACTGCGCTTGTAGCGGATGAAAGTGAAGTGGGCGCCATCCGGAGAGAAGCTTACGTTGCTGTCAACATCGTGAATCACTCGCTCGGGAGCTCCGCCGAGAACGGGCAGGCGATAAAGGCTGTCTACGTCAATTTCGTCGCGCTCGCGACGCAAGAAATAGATGCTGTTCCCGTCGGGCGAGAAGGTGACCGCATCGTAGCGATCGTCGGTGGGCGCGACGATTTGCGTGTTGCTTTTGGTGGGGACGTTGCGTAGCCAGATACTCTGCTGGCCAGCGTCGAGCTGAATGCTGGCGATGTATTTGCCGTCGGGCGAGATGGCGGCTTCGGAGGCTTTGCCGGTATCGGTGACGGGAATGACCGTGAAGCTTTCGTAGGAATTTGCGGCCTTGCGCGAGAAGAGCGCGTATGCGCCGTAACCAGCCGCGGCAATCAATGCGAGAACAATGATTGAAGTGAGCGATAGCCCCAATTTGTGCTGCGCTGCAACCTGCCGCACGGTGGAACTCGAACCGGAGGCCGCGGGAACGTGCGCGGAGGAAACTGGAACTGCGGCGACGGGGGCCGAGCCGGACGCGGGAATGGCAGTGGAACCGGATGATTGCGTGTCCACGCTGGCCGAAACACGGCCGGAGGGATCGGCCTCGCGGCGAAGGCGTTTTAAGTCCGCGCGCATTTCGGCGGCGAACTGATAGCGCATCTCGCGATCCTTCTCGAGTGCTTTATGAAGGATTTCTTCCAGGCGCGGCGGCACGTCGGGATTCAGACGCATCGCCGGAGGCGGAAGGCGATTGAGAATTGACTCGAAAACTACGCCGGAAGTTTCGCCGCGGAAGGGAAGGACGCCTGTGGTCATCTCATAGAGAACGGTTCCGAATGAGAACAAATCGCTGCGCGAATCGAGATCCTTGCCGCGGACTTGCTCGGGCGACATATAGGCAACCGTGCCGACGGCGGTCCCTGGGCTGGTGAACATTTCGTCGGCCGCGACGGTGGCGCCGGTGAGAACGCTCACGCTTTCCGCCATAGGAGCGCCGACGGGAGCGCTGCCGGCACGCGCGGGAACGAGCTTCGCGAGGCCGAAATCGAGAATTTTGGCGTGGCCGCGGCGCGTGACGAAAAGATTTGCGGGCTTGATATCGCGGTGCACGATTCCTTGCGAGTGCGCGGCGTCGAGCGCATCGGCAATTTCGATAGAGAGATCGAGCAAGCGATCGAGCTCCATAGGTTTGCCGGTGATAACGTGTTTCAGCGTCGCGCCGTCGAGAAATTCCATGGCGATGAAGGCTTTGCCGTTCTCTTCGCCGATGTCGTAAATCGTGCAGATGCTCGGATGATTCAGAGCCGACGCGGCTTGCGCCTCACGCTGGAAGCGGCCCAGGGCTTGCGGGTCGCTGGCAACTTCATCGGGAAGAAATTTCAGCGCGACGAAGCGATGAAGACGCGTGTCTTCCGCTTTGTAGACGACGCCCATGCCTCCGCCGCCAAGTTTTTCGACGATGCGGTAATGCGAAACGGTGAGGCCGATGAGATAGGACTGGGAGTCTGGCATGCGCGGGAAGTTTAGAGCGAGGCTAAAACTAAGTCAATGAAGCGCAACATGGAGGTTCGCACTCGAACTAAACACCAGCGACGAAAAGAGCGCGCGTGTACAAAAGGCGCGGCGGCAAAGTCACATCGCGATACGGGCGGCCCAGTAAAGGACGGCGGCGCCGAGAATGATGCGGTAGACAGCGAAGGGGACGAAGCCGCGGGTGCGGACCCAGTTCATAAACCAGGCGACCGAGGCGTAAGCAACAATGAACGAAACGACGAAGCCGATGGCGAGAACTATCCAGCCGTGCGCGTCAATTTGACCGACGCCGATGGGATTTTCGACGCCTTTGCCGCGCAGGGATTTAAGCAGGTCGTAGCACGTGGCTGTGACCATCGTAGGAATTGACAGGAAAAACGAAAATTCAAGAGCCGAGGCGCGCGACATTCCCGCGACCTGTCCGGCAGCAATCGTGGACATCGAGCGCGAAGTGCCGGGAAAAACCGCCGAAAGAATCTGGCACGCGCCAATCCAAATCGCCTGGCCAAGCGACATATCTTCCATGTGCCAGGTGCGGATGCGGCTGTAGGGCGCGTCGGGGCCGGCTTTTTCGGAGGGCGAGTTCATGGCATCAATGAACCACATCACAATCCCGCCCACCAGCAGGCTCATGCCCATGATGTAGAGGTTTTCCAGATGCTTGCCGATAATTTTCGTGAGTAGGAACGCGGGAATTGCGGTGACGACAAACGCGATGATCACCAGGCTGAGCGGATGCGTGAAGATCGTGCGGTTGCCGCGTTCGCCGCCCGGAAACGTGGAAAGAAATTTCGCGATGCGCTCGCGAAAATAGATCGGCAGGCAGAGAATCGCGCCGAGCTGGATCACGATCGTGTACATCTTCCAATAGCCGTCGCTCAGATTGATGTGCAGCAGGAATTCCGCGATGCGCAGATGAGCGGTGGAGCTAACGGGTATGAATTCGGTGAGGCCTTCGACGATGCCGAGGATGAGAGAAAGTAAGTAATCGTTCAAAGTGCCCTCGATAATTTTGTCGCGAAGAAATCAGGCGATCGATTTGATCATCGCGTACGCGTCGCGGCCGCCCGGATAATAGCCCTTCCAGATGCCGCGAGTACGATAGCCATGCTTTTCCCAGAAGGCAATTGCGGAGTGGTTTTCGGTTGCCGTTTCGAGAATCACCTCGCGCACGCCCGATTTCGCCAGGCGCGATTCGACGGCTTCGAGCAGGCGCGTGCCGATTTTGTGGCGGCGATAGGCTTCCAGCACATCAATGGTGATGATATGGCCGCGATTTTCGCGATACGCGGTGAGACAGAAGCCGACCGGTTTACCGCGAATCGCGGCGATCAAGCAATCCGCATTGGGAAACCGGAGGTAGGCGCGAAGTTCCGGGCGGGAATAGGCGATGCCAGGAGCGTAGCAGGCCTGGTCAATTCGGTAGAGCGATTCGAAATCTTCCGGGGTATACGGCCGCAACGCGATTTTCGTGGCTTGACGTGCTGCTTTCGGCGCGGGCATGAAATCACATTAAACCACGACGCCGTTAGACTTCGCGTTCCCATTTAGCCGGAGATAGTCCCGAATATACGACCACCATGATGCCGTACATCCCGATAAAATCGATCGTGGCCCAGCCGGCCGCGTGCCCAACCGCAATCCAGCTGAGTTGTGAAATCCGGCCAAACTGCGTCGAGCCGAAAACTAACGCGAAGAACCAAATCGCTGGATGCGTCCAGGCAGGAATGCTGGACCGACCTATCCTACTCAAAGCCAACGAGGACCCAGAGGAGAGCCGCGTGAGAGCAAGCCGAATGAAGAAACATATGCTCACGGACAAAAGAACCCATCCCCACCATAATTCCAGAAGCTTCCATCCTCCAAACGCCGTGTCGACGATAAATCCGATCGCGGTGCCCAAAAGAACAGAAAGCAGAATCACGGCCAGCGTGCGGCTGAAACCTAGCGGCTTATTGTCAGCTTTGGGCAGAGGCACGTTTCCATCCCTCTCGCTAAGATGACCTAGTGTTTACAGATTATATCAGCCGATGAGGCATCGCAGCTGACTAGACTTCCAGGATCACCGGCAGGATCAGCGGACGCTTCGAAGTCTGCTTATTCAAATAGCGCTTCAGGTCAGCGCGGATTTTTTCCTTAATCACGCCCCAGTCGGTTTTTTCTTCGGCAGTGGATTGTTCCACGGTGCGCAGAATCACGTCGCGGGCTTTGCTGAGAATTTCCTGGCCGTCCTCGGACAAAAAGCCGCGCGTGACGATTTCAGGCGGCCCTTCCAGATGCCCCGTGTGCTTGTCGATGGCGATGATTGGCACCACGACGCCATCCTCGGCAAGATGGCGGCGATCGCGAATCACCACTTCTTCGATTTCCTCGAGCGAGCCCGAATCGACGCAAACGCGCCCGGCAGTGACAGGTTCGCGACGATAGGCGCTGCCGTCCGGCGTGAATTCGATTGGCTGCCCGCTTTCAAGCAAAAAAATCTCGCCGGAGACGGCATTCATCTGCTCGGCGAGCGCAGCATGCCGGAATAGATGCCGATATTCACCGTGCAGCGGAATGAAATACTTCGGCTTGCAGAGTTGCAACAGGATTTTCTGCTCTTCCTGGCTCGCATGCCCGGAAACGTGAATCGGCGCAGATCGTCCGCCTTCGTAATAAACAAGAACGCGCCGCCGGAAAAGGTGATCGATCATCCGAAAGATAGCTTTCTCGTTGCCAGGAATCTGGCGCGCAGAAAGAATCACAGTGTCGTTCTCCGCAATGCTCATCAGCCGATGATTATCCACGGAGATGCGCGACATCGCCGAAAGCGGCTCGGCCTGCGTGCCGCTCGCAAGCACGACGATGCGTTTTGGATCAAAGCCCTTGATGTCCTGCGGCCGAACCACGCTGCCATCCGGAATGCGCAACTTGTCGAGGCCATGCGCGATTTCGATGTTGTCCACCATACTGCGGCCGACGAAACCCACTTTTCGCCCGACCACACGCGCCAGATCGATGACTTGTTGAATGCGATGAATCGAGCTCGAAAAACAAGAAACGATAATCCGCTGTGGCGCGGCGCGAAATAATTCTTCCAGCCGCACAACGACCGAGCGCTCTGAGGGCGTGAAGCCGGGACGCTCGACGTTAGTGCTGTCGCTAAAAAGCGCCAGCACGCCTTCCTGCCCATAGCGCGCGAAGGCATGCAGGTCGAAGGGCTTGCCGTCAACCGGCGTTGGATCAATTTTGAAATCGCCGGTGTGAATAATCACTCCGAGAGGGGTGCGAACCGCAAGCGCCACGCAATCGATCGTGCTGTGAGTCACGTGAAGATATTCAATTTGAAACGCGCCAAGAGTAGTCGTCTGGCCCGGAGCCACTTCGTGGAGCTTTACCTTGTCGAGCAGCCCGTGTTCTTCGAGCTTTTTACGCACGAGCGCGAGCGTGAATTTAGTGCCGTAAATAGGAACGTCAAGATCGGCGATGATGTAAGGAATCGCGCCGATATGATCCTCATGCGCGTGCGTCAGAACGATACCGCGGATCAGCCGCTTGTTCTGCTTCAGGTAAGTAGTGTCCGGGATGACGATGTCAACGCCGAGAAGCTCCTGCTCGGGGAACATCAAGCCGGCATCGATGATGATGATGTCGTCGGCGGTTCGCACGACGAGCATGTTCATTCCAAACTCGCCAAGCCCGCCGAGCGGGATGGCCCATACTGAGGATTGGCTCAATTTATCTTTCTTTCGGGTGCGGCCGACATTCTTGATTTATGGGCGGCTCATTGCTTCGCGTCGTGCGGGCACTGCCCGCCAGGGCGGGTCTTCCACATTCCTTGCCCCTACTGAGAAATCTATGCTTGGCACAACAGAATGACACGTATGAAGCGGCAGTTCAATCCCTGCTGCCCGCGAAAAGGCGAGCAATGGCTACGAGAAGAACGGCGCCGACAGTGGCCGCCGCGAGCGTGCCCCAGAAGCCCCACGGTGCAATCGCGATTCCGAGTTTTATGAAGAGCCAACGACCAATCACCGCGCCAATCAGGCCAAGGATCACGTCAACGATGCAGCCGAAGCCACGGCCGCGCGTAATATGGCCAGCGATCCAGCCTGCCAGCAAACCAATGATTATCGTGGCAATAAAGCCGGGCGAAGTCACTTGAACGTAAACGGTGTGCTCGTCGATTTGGTTCGCGAATGTGATGAGCGAGGCTATTGCGGCGAATGCGAAGCTTGTCATGAAACTCCTCTGAAAGATCTTCTCTACAGATGATTCCGCTGCCGGTTGGCGTGGTACAGGCTACTCCTCTATAGAATAGCTGGATGCGGACGAACAGGCTACTGCTGGCAGAAAATATATCCGAGGCACTTGTAGACGAGCTTGGCGGCGAGGAAATCCGACGCGTGATCGCCGGGTTGAGGCAGAAGCTCGACGACGTCCATGCCCACAATTTTCTTGTGGTCGGCAACGGCGCGAATCAGGGAAGTCACCTGCATCCAGTCGAGACCGCCCGGCTCGGGAGTACCCGTGGCCGGAACAAAAGCAGGATCGAAACCGTCGAGATCGATGGTGAGGTAAACATTCGGGCTCAGATCGGCGAGAACTTTTGCGATCCAGCTCTTCATGGGAGCGCGCGCGATATCTTTTGCCCAGTAGACGCTGGTGCGCAGGTGGGGAATCGCCTGCGCTTCTTCCACGGAGAGCGAGCGAATGCCAACTTGAACGGCTGGGCAGACTTCGACCACGCGGCGCATCGCGCAGGCGTGGCTTGCCGGATTTCCCTGATACTCGTCGCGCAAATCAGCGTGCGCGTCGATTTGAAGCACGCTGAGATTCTTGAATTTCTTCGCGGTCGCGGAGACGAGCGGAGGAGTAAGCGAATGTTCGCCTCCGAGCGCGACGGTGAATTTGTCGTCTTCAAGCAGACCCATCTGCGCGGTAAAAATCTCGGTAATCACTTCATCGAGCGTGCCGTCCGCGGTATCGATGGCCGGAAGCGTGTGGATCCCGATCTCCTTGTAGGGCTCGAGTTCGAGTTCCTCGTCGTAGAGCTCCATATTGCGGCTGGCGGCCAGGATGGCGGCGGGCCCATTGCGCGTTCCGTGTTCATAAGAAGTGGTGCGCTCGAGCGGCACCGGAAAAATCACGGCGCGAGATGTTGCGTATTGCGAATGTTCGTCAGGGAGGCCACCGAAATTTTCGGGCGGCATCGGAGTGTATCGTGTCATCGTCGGTTTAGGCTCGCTCTGGATTTACGTTCACACGCAATTCACATTCAACGTTAGCAGTGAAACTTGTTCGTAACAGATTTGTCTTTGAACGAATGCCTCATCTGTACTATCAATGAGGCGCGCGAGAACAAACTTTCGCGCGAGACGGGCCGGACAGAAATACATTACCTGCGAGGACGCTGAATGGCAAAGAAAAAGGGCGCAACAGGACGAATCCTGCACGACCCGATCAAAGACAAACTCGTTCCCATTTACCCTCTCGATCTCTCGCGAATCCGGACGATCGACGAACTTGTGCGAGCCATGGGCCAGACAGCGTTTACGGCGCGCCAAATTGGCGATGCCGCGGATGTTCTCGAAGCCATGGCTCGCGACAAGGACTGTTTCGGTGTGATGACCCTATCGGGTGCCATGACCGTGGCAAAGATGGCGCTGGTTTTCTGCGATTTGGTCGAAGCCGGCATCATCAAGGCGATTGTTTCGACAGGCGCGCTAATGGCGCACGGCCTCGTGGAAGCGGAGGGACTGCATCATTATCGCTACGACGAGAAGATGAATGACCGCGAGCTTTTCGCCGCCGGCTACAACCGCGTGTACGACTCGCTTGAGCCGGAAACGAATCTCGATCACGTGGAAGAAACGATGCAGCACATCCTGGAGAACTGGGATGCCGACGATGTGCTCTGCAGCTGGAAGATCAATCGAAAAATCGGCGAGTATCTTTCGAAGCATACGAAGGGGCGCGGAATCCTGAAAACATGCTACGAGCACAAGGTGCCGGTGTTTGTGCCCGCGTTCACCGATTCCGAGTTGGGGATTGACGTGGCGCTGCACCAGCGGCTACGAAAGAAGGCTGGGCAGAAGTTGCTGCGATTCGACCCCTACGAGGATTTCGAGTTTTACGCTTCCACGATGCTGGCCACCAAGCGCATGGGAATCTTCACGATCGGCGGCGGCGTACCACGCAACTGGGCGCAACAGTTTGGCGTGTATGCGGAATTGCTAGCGCGGCGTGGCTATGAAAAGCTGCCACTGAAACGCTACAACTACGGCGTCCGAATTTGCCCCGAGCCGGTGAATTGGGGCGGCCTGTCAGGAAGTACTTATACAGAGGCTGTATCGTGGGGGAAATTCGTGCCCCCGGAGGAAGGCGGACGATTCGCAGAAGTGCTGGATGATGCGACGGTGGCGCTGCCGCTGGTTGTAGGCGCGGTGCTCGAGCGAATTGGGTACCTGAAGAAGCGCTGATTCGGCGTTGCTGCAAAAACAAGTCCTGACTAGTCCCCGCTCTCTACTCGTAGGAGGTAATAATGCGAATTCTGCGAAAGATGCTTCCGTACGTCGGCCTTGCCCTGGTGCTGTCTCCCGCGCTTTCTGCTCAGTACACCGAGGGACAGAGCACGAAGGGACAAAATGACAGCCGCCCCATTCGGAATATTGTTCTCGTTCACGGCGCCTGGGCGGACGGTTCCGGCTGGAAAAGCGTCTACGACATTCTGGTGAAGGAAGGCTTCAACGTAAACATCGTCCAGGAACCGGAGACATCCTTCAAAGACGACGTCGCCGCCACGAAGCGCATTTTGGCGCTACAAGACGGCCCCTGCATTCTCGTCGCGCATAGCTATGGCGGCGCTGTGATCACCGAAGCCGGGAACGACACCTCAGTCGCCGGTTTGGTTTATATCGCGGCTCACATGCCGGATGCGGGAGAGAACGAGGCTGACGACGGGAAAAAATTCCCGAGCGACCTCAGCAAGTCCGGTGCGATCAAGAAAACACGAGACGGATTCACTTACCTCGACCCCGCGCAGTTTCATGATCTGTTCGCTGCCGACCTTTCCGAGGATCAGTCCGATTTGATGGCGCGATCGCAGGTGTTCAATTTCGCGGACAATTTCAAAGCTACGATCACCACGGCTGCGTGGCGAACGAAACCAAGCTGGATGCTGGTGGCAGGGAAAGACAGAACGATTAATCCAGACCTCGAACGTTGGTATGCCAAGCGAGCCAACAGCCACACCACGGAAATTGCGGGCGCCAGCCATGTGGTCTACGTCTCCAGGCCTGCGGAGGTTGCGGCGCTCATCCAAGAAGCTGCGACCACGCTCAGCAAGAAACCGTAGTCTAAGAGATTTGCAGACACCCTGGGAACTTCGCTTCAAATTTCGATGTGTTGTTCAGCCGGGGAAAAGAGGACAGCTAGTCGTCTTCGCCTAGAAGAATCGCGGCGGCGAGGACCGTACTCCACAATCCGCGCTTGTCGCCAACGGCGGATTGAGTGATGTTCATGGTGCGGACGATCTTGTTTGAGATGCGATAAACCTCTTTCTTCTCGTCCCACGAAAGATCCGGATCGAATTCCACGTTCAGAGTAGTGGCGAGCATTTCGGCAGCGAGTTCTTCGGCGTATTCTCCGGCCACTTCTTCCGGCTCGCCGAAAGAGTGGTGCTCGGAAAGATAGCCGAACATGGATTTATCGCCGGGAAGAGCAAGGCCCACCCCCGCGGCAATCAACCGGTGCGGTTCGCGCGTCTGATTCTCGCTGATCACGGTGAACGCCACCTGGCCCGACTTCAAATGCTTCAGCCCCTCGCTCCGTGAAATCAGTTTGCAGTAAGGAGGAAAGATGGAGGAGACGCGGACGATGTTGCATGCGGCGATTCCTGCATTGCGCAGGGCCAACTCGAAGCTCGAAAGGCGCTCGCGGTGTTTTCCGACTCCCTTGGTGAGGAATATTTTCTTCGCGACGAACGCCATGGACTGGTTAGCGGTGCCTCTTCTCGAATGAGTTGGGAAAATTTCTTCTTCGGGAAATTAACAAGCGCGTACCGCGAAGTCAATCACTATTCATGTATGAGCGTTACAGCAGTGTTACAAAGCATTCCGGAAGACACTCGAAGCGGACTAAACGTTCGCTTTCACGCCGATGCTGACGCAGGGAGCCAGAGCCTCGGCGATCGTCTTCAGTTCGCGCAACTGCTGGTGCGTGAAATCGGGGCCGGCATCGGGTGCGGAATTGGCTTTGCGCGAGATTTGAATCACGCCAACCACTTTTCGGTCAACCACCAGCGGAGCGCTCATAATCTTCTGGATCGCTTCGCCGGGCTGGTTCTCGGCAATGGGAACCGCCTCGAATACCGACGAATGCGGAATCACGGAAAAATGATTGATCACCTCCGCGCGTTTCTCGCGCACGGTGCGCGCGGCGAGCGAATGCGTGCTCGTGGTTGGGATTTGTCCCACCTCGCGCAGCTTTTCAGGCGTGAGAAATTGCAGAAAACGGTCATCCGGAGTCAGCGCAAAAATCGCCACCTCGTGCGGGCGCACGGAAAAATTGTGGCTGATCAGCTCCACCGCGCGGTTCAGTCCGATTTCATCGCCTTCGCCGCTGCGGCGCGCCAATTCGGCAGCCCACTTCTTCAACTCGTTGATAAATTCGCCGGCCATCTTCCCAAGTTACGCCTAAGCGGGTTTTCGCCTGAAAACTTCCGCTGCAAAAAGTCTAGCAGCCAATCCGCTATCCCTGCCTCATTTCTGCGCCGCCTGACACCATCTTGCAAACCTTCACACGCCGACTTATACTTTCTCGTTGCACACTGGCAGAAAAACGATTCGGAGAGTGCATGTCGGCCACCGCGGCTGATTCCAGAACGAGTTATTTCCTCGACAAACTGCAGTCCCTCAGCGGCGTAATTCCCATTGGCGCATTTCTTCTCGAACATTTCTGGTCCAATAGTTACGCCCTCGTCAGCGTGCAGAAATACAACGACGTCTCCGTCGAGCTCCAAAGCATCCCCTGGCGAATAATCGTCGAATCCTGCGTTCTCTGGCTCCCGATCCTTTTCCACGGTTTTTACGGAATCTATATCTGGTGGATGGGCAAGTCCAACGCGATCGGCCACCCCTGGATGGCCAATTGGCTCTGGGTCCTGCAGCGCTGGACCGGAATCATCGCTCTCGTTTTTATCTTTTGGCACGTCTATCTCGAGCGCTTCGCAGGCCACGGCCGCACCAACTATCAGGACCTGGCCGACGCGATGTCGCATCCCGGATATTTCGCGTTCTATATCGTGGGTATCACTGCCGCATCATTCCACTTGGGCAACGGTCTCTGGAATTTTGCGTGTAAATGGGGCATCGCTGTGTCGGCGCGAGCACAACGAGCGGCCGGCTGGTTTGGCGCCGCAGTCACAGTGGCACTCACGTTCGTCGGCATCGCCATCGCGATCGGATTCCGCAGCCACTGGTTTCCCCTGGGTACTTACGTCCAATGAGACACCCGAAAATCATCGTCGTGGGCGGTGGTCTGGCCGGCCTCATGGCCACAATTCGCGTTGCTGAGCACGGCGTCCGCACGGAACTATTTTCCATCGTGCCCGTCAAGCGCTCGCATTCCGTTTGCGCGCAGGGCGGAATCAACGCCGCAAAAAATCTGAAAGGCGAAGGCGATTCCACCTGGAAGCATTTTGACGACACAATTTACGGCGGAGACTTCCTCGCCAATCAGCCACTCGTAAAGGGAATGTGCGAAGCCGCGCCCGCCATCATCGATCTCCTCGACCGCATGGGTGTGATGTTCAATCGCACGCCCGAAGGCTTGCTAGATTTCCGGCGCTTCGGCGGCACGCTCTATCACCGCACTGCGTTCGCCGGCGCCACCACAGGGCAGCAACTCCTCTACGCCCTCGATGAGCAAGTCCGCCGCGCCGAAGCCGAAGACAAAGTAAAAAAATTCGAAGGCTGGACATTTCTCTCCGCCGTAATCGACGACCAGGGCATCTCCCGCGGCATTTGCGCGATGAATCTGAAGACGATGGAAATCAAAACTTTCCCCGCCGACGCCGTGATTTTTGCCACTGGCGGCAACGGCGCGATCTTCGGCCGCTCCACGAATTCAGTCGTGTGCACGGGTTCTGCGCAATCCGCGCTTTTCCAGCAGGGCGCCTGGTATGCCAATGGCGAATTCATTCAGGTTCATCCCACCGCGATTCCCGGCGAAGACAAATGCCGCCTGATGAGCGAATCGGCGCGCGGCGAAGGTGGACGCGTCTGGGTCCCCAAGCAGCCGGGCGATAAACGCAGCGGCAAAGACATTCCCGAATCCGAGCGCTTCTATTTTCTCGAGGAATGGTATCCGAAGTACGGCAACCTGGTCCCTCGCGACGTAGCCACGCGCGCGATTCACAAAGTCGTCTTCGAAATGAAAATGGGCCTGCCCGGCGAGCCCGCCGTCTATCTCGACGTCTCGCATATTCCCGCAGACGTCCTCGACAAGAAGCTCGAGGGCATTCTCGAAATTTACGAAAAGTTCGTGGGCGTCGATCCGCGCAAAGAACCCATGAAAGTTTTCCCGGCGATGCACTACACCATGGGCGGCTTGTGGGTCGACAATGAAAATCAGGCCACCAACATTCCCGGAATATACGCGGCGGGCGAGTGCGAGTATCAATATCACGGCGCGAATCGCCTCGGCGCGAATTCTCTAGTCTCCTGCATCTACGGCGGAATGCTCGCAGGCCCAGCGGCCGTGAAATACGCCCACAGTCTCGAGCAGGGAGTCGAGAACACTCCCGCAAGTGTTTTCGAGCGCGAGCGTGTCCGCCAGCAGGATATCAACGACGCGCTTCTGAATCAGCACCAGGGCACCGAAAATCCGCTAGCAATCTGGCGCGAAATGGGCGAAACAATGACGGAGAACGTCACCGTGATCCGTTACAACGCCAATCTGCAGAAGACGCTGGTAAAACTCGACGAGCTGAGCGACCGCTTCCGCAGAATTAATTTGCAGGATCGCACACAGTGGGCAAATCAAACGCTGAATTTCGTCCGCGAACTTGGCAATATGCTCGTGCTCGCGAAAGTGATCACGCTCGGAGCGCTCGCCCGCAACGAAACGCGCGGCGCGCACTATAAACCGGAATTTCCGAATCGCGACGACGCGAATTGGCTGAAGACCACCAAAGCGTCCTTCGTGCGCGGCGAGATCAAGCTCGATTTCGAGCCGGTTGACACTTCGCTGCTGCCGCTCCGCGAGCGCAAGTACACAGCTAAAGCTTGAACATCAGGCAAGGAAGCAAGGAAACAGGGAGACAAGGAAAAGCAGCGCGCCAATGGCAATTCGCACGTACCGGGACCTAGATGTGTTTCGGGAGGCGTATGCGGCGGCTCTGGACATCTCGAAACTGACAAAGTCGTTCCCAAGTTTCGAGCAGTTTGAGCTCGCCAGGCAGCTCCGCCGCTCGGCACGATCGATTCCGGCAAACATCGTGGAAGGTTGGGCGAAGCGGCAGTCAGTGCCGGAGTTCAAGCGTTACTTGCAGGTCGCGATCGGTTCTTGCGATGAAGTGAAGCTCTGGCTAGAGATGAGCACGGATGAAGGCTACGCTTCAAAAGAAACAGTGCAGAAGCTCACGGATCGATTTAATCGCATCGGAGCTATGCTTTCGAGTTCATGGAAGCGCTGGAGCAGCAATGCGTAGAGAGGCTTCTTTCCTTGCCTCTTTGCTTCCTTGTCTCCTTGCATCCTGACTCATTTTTATAATTGAGACCATGACTACGACACCAAACACTTTCATCGTCCGAATCAAGCGCCAACAGCGCGCCGACGAAGCCGTTCGCTGGGAAGAGTACGAACTGCGCTACCGCCCGCACATGAACGTGATTCAATGCCTCCGCGATATTGCCGAAAAGCCGTACACCCGCGAAGGCAAGGAATCCACGCCCGTAAGCTACGACGCGAATTGTCTCGAAGAAGTTTGCGGCGCCTGCGCCATGCTCATCAACGGCGAGCCCCGCCAGGCCTGTTCCGCGCTCGTCGATAATCTGGCGAAGCCCATCCGCCTCGAGCCGCTCACAAAATTCCCGCTGGTGCGCGATCTGGTAGTCGATCGCGACTTCATGTTCGAAAGCCTCAAGCGTGCCCAATGCTGGATTCCAATCGACGGCACCTACGCGCTCGGCGAAGGCCCGCGCATGTCCCCAGCCACGCAGGAAGTCGGCTATCCGCTCTCGCGCTGCATCACCTGTGGCAATTGCCTGGAAATCTGTCCGCGAGTCAACGAGCATTCTCATTTCGTCGGCGCAGCAATTGTTAGCCAGGTGCGCCTCTTCAACCTGCACCCCACCGGCGCCATGCACGCCGCCGGTCGGCTCGAAGCGTTGATGGGCCCAGGCGGGATCGAAGATTGCGACAACGCTCAGAATTGCGTGAAAATCTGCCCCAAGGGCATTCCGCTCACGGAGTCCCTCGCTGCAGTAAACGGCCAAGTGCTGAAGCATGCAATCAAAAGCTGGTTCCAAGGCCACGACTAGAACCCCCATTTGGAGTGCGGCTTGTCCTGAGCCGAGCCGAAGGGTGGTTTACCACCGCTTTCATAAGCGCCGGCTCGCCGGGGCGGTTTACACTCGGTGAAGTCACTGGCCCAACAGGCGTGGCTCGTCAGAGTCTCTGCACGATCGAGGGTTTAACGTCAGGGCACGGCTTCAGCCGTGCCACAATGGATACAAAATCACTGCGGCTTTAGCCGCTGAGGGGCTGTTTCTGAGGCTTGAATCCGAATGCTGACTCGCATGGGACTCTTTCTACTCTGCATCGCCCTGGGCGCCATACTCCCATTCCTCACCGTCACCGCCCAAAGCCAAAGCGACATCTCCCAAAAAGCTCACGACCTCCATTTCAGCTCCATCGTCGTTGATACCCACGACGACACCACCCAGCGCCTCCTCGATCCAAAATTCGACTTCGGCGTCCGCCACAACGACGGCTCGATCGACATCCCGCGCATGCGCGAAGGCAACCTGAGCGCGATTTTCTTTTCCATCTGGATTTCGGGCACAATCACCGGCCCTGAAGCCGTGAAACGCGCGATGGATCAAATTGACGTAGTGCGCGAACTGCCAGTCCGATATCCGAAGGACATCGCCCTCGCTCGCACCGCAGACGATGTCCGCCGCATCCATGCCGACGGGAAAATTGCCGCGCTCATGGGCGTTGAGGGCGGCCACATGATTGACAACGATCTCGGCGTCCTTCGCGATTTCGCGCGCCTCGGCGTCCGCTACATGACCCTCACTCACATGGTCGACACGGACTGGGCCGATTCCTCGACAGGGAAGTCCACGCACAACGGCCTGACAGACTTCGGCAAGCAGGTAGTCCACGAAATGAACCGCATGGGCATCATGGTGGATATCTCCCACGTCTCCGACAAGGCTTTCTACGACGCGCTCGCCATCAGCGAAGCGCCCATGATCGCGTCGCACTCTTCCTGCCGCTCGATCTGCGACGCACCGCGCAATATGACAGACGACATGATCAAGGCCCTCGCGGCCAAAGGCGGCGTGGTACAAATCAATTATCACGTCGGCTTCCTCAGTCAGGAATTTCGCAACGCCGACAAGGCCAATCCGGACATGGGTAAAGCCATGCAGGAAGAAATCAAAAAACGCTGCGGAGAAAATGAAGGCTGCCAGCTCACCGAAGGCGATAAACTTACAAGAGAATACGTCGCGCACGGTAAGCTCCCGCGCGTCGAATGGACCGCGATTATCGACCACATTGATCACGCCGTAAAACTTGTAGGCGCGGATCATGTAGGCCTGGGTTCGGATTTCGACGGCGCGAATATGCCGTACGGAATGGAGGACGCGTCGCATTTGCCGCAAATCACCAACGCGCTTCTCGCAAAGGGATATTCAGCAACCGATATTCAAAAAATCCTGGGTGGCAATACGCTGCGCGTGATGGAGCAGGTGGAAACCACGTCAAAACGAATGGGAGGACAACCGTGAAGGGATTGTCAAAATTGTGTGTGGTAACTGTTATGGCGTGCGCGCCAATGTCCGTGTGGGCCCAGGCAAGTGATTCGAAGCCCGCTGCGCAGGCCACAAAACCAAAAAGCACTGCAATCGCGCACGCGGATACCGATCCCGCTCTGCTTCGTCCCGCCACGCTGAAGGCACAAGCCCCGGCGGAATATGACGTGAAGTTCGTTACCACCAAAGGCGACTTCGTCGTTCACGTCACGCGCGCGTGGGCGCCGAACGGCGCAGACCGCTTTTACAATCTCGTGAAGCATCACTTTTACGATGGCGCCTCATTTTTCCGCTACGTCGATGGATTCGTCGTGCAGTTCGGTCTCACTGGTAATCCTGCGGTGAATAAGGCGTGGACAGATGCCAATATCAAGGACGATCCAGTAAAGTCCAGCAACAAGCCCGGTTTTATCACTTTTGCGATGGCAGGCCCGAACACCCGTACTACGCAGGTGTTTATCAATCTCGGCGACAATTCGCGATTGGACGGAATGGGCTTTTCAGCCTTTGGCGAAGTCACTTCCGGCATGGACGTGATCAAGAGCTTCTACAGCGGTTATGCCGACGCGCCCACGAGCCATCAAGGCGAGATCACCAACGAAGGGAAAGCTTATCTGGATAAGAATTTCCCCAAGCTGGACAGCATCAAGACTGCTACGATTGTTGTTCCTGCGGGCGCAGCGCCGGCGGCGCCGGCACACAAAGCCGCCGCGTCCGGAGCAGCCAAATCTCAGTAGCGGCGTTGCCGGAATACTCGGCGCGCGTTTTCAGAACTTATCTCAGATCACTGGATGCCTCTCATGACAACAGCTTCGCCATTGCATCAGCCGGAAAATGCCAAAGAGCAAGCCCCGGCGGAGTACGACGTTAAATTTGTCACCACGAAAGGCGATTTCACGATTCACGTAACACGTGCCTGGGCCCCGCTGGGCGCCGACCGCTTCTATAATCTCGTCAAACACGGCTTCTATTCGGATGCGCATTTCTTCCGTGTACTCCCAGGATTCGTGGTCCAGTTCGGATTGAACGCCGATCCGCAGGTAAGCCGCGTCTGGCGGGCCGCAAATATCAAGGACGATCCCGTAACCCAGAGCAACAAGCCGGGGACGGTAACGTTTGCCACGGCCGGTCGCGACACGCGAACGACGCAGGTCTTCATCAATCTAGGCAATAACGGCGGCCTCGATGCGCAGGGCTTCGCTCCCTTCGGCCAGGTCACCGACGGCATGGACGTCGTCAAGAAACTGCACAGCGGCTACGGCGAAGGCTCTCCCAACGGCCGCGGTCCCGACCAGGGCGCCATCACCACTCAGGGCAAAGAATACCTGGACAAGAATTTCCCGAATCTCGACAGCATCAAATCAGCGACAATCCAAGCCGCCGCCGGCAAGTAGCCCGTCGCTCACAAAGGAGCGGCCAAAACGTTCGCGAGCCATTGGCTCTCGCTCAGCCAGCTCAGGTGACACAAGCAAGTGCAATCCCACACACCTAGCCTTAAGTGGCACAGGCACTCCTGCCTGTGCTCTGACGACCCCCAACCCACAACAAGCACCCACCACCCTCGGCCCCATTTCACCTGCACATCAACGCAACCCGACCCACAACTCCAATCGAATTTCCAAGAGCTCCATTCTCCCAATTTCAACCTCGGCCAACGCGACGAGCAGCGTCTTAAGTGGCACAGGCACTCCTGCCTGTGCTCTGACGAGCACCAGCCCTCAACAAGCACTGCTGACATCGGTACTCCCGGATCAAACAACGCGCAAGCCGCCAACGACCAGCCCAACTACTTGCAGCAAATACCGCTCCCAATGAATCTCACCTCATGATGGACGGAAGCTTCCCCGACGCAGCCACTCCGGCCCTGATCCGGACCCGTGCGCAAGAAGGTGCAGTCAGCGCAACAGCAATGTTGTGTGCTCTAGCGGGATTCTCCATCGCAATTCACCTGCCGGGCATCGCCCGCTACGGCTTCTTTCGCGACGAGCTTTACTACATCGCATGCAGCGAACACCTCGCCCGGGGCTACGTAGACCAACCTCCGCTGATTGCGCTCATCGCGTGGATTTCCCGCCACCTGCTCGGCAATTCGCTGGCCGCGTTTCGAGTGCCTCCCATCCTGGCCGGCGCCGTGACCGTCTATCTCACAGGCTGGCTCGCCAAAGAACTCGGCGGCGGCAGGCTCGCGCAGTTTGTAGCTGCACTCGCGATTCTCTTCGCGCCGTTGTATCTCGCCTTCGACAGCATTCTCACCATGAACGCCTTCGAGCCGGTCTTCTGGCTCGCATGCGCTTGCATCGCAGCCCGAATCGCGAACGGAGGGTCGCCGAAGTTGTGGCTGCTATTCGGACTCATCTCGGGAGTGGGACTAGAAAATAAGCACACCATGGCTGTCTTTGGTTTCGGCATCGTGATGGGGTTTTTATTGTCGCGAGATTTGCGCCCGTTTCGTTCGCGATGGATCTGGATCGGTGGGCTGATTGCCCTGGCGATCGCAGCCCCGAATCTCGTCTGGGAAACACGCCACGGCTGGCCGCAAATCACGGTGGTTCGCAACGCGCAGCTGCTGAAAAACGAGCCGGTTGGTCCGATGCGCTTCTTGGGCGAACAGGTGCTGTTCTATTCACCCATCGCCCTTCCGCTATGGCTGGGAGGACTTACGTGGCTTCTCACTTCGCGCGACGCGAGACAATTTCGCTTCCTCGGTTGGGCCTATCTGATCGTGCTCATAGTTTTCATCATCGGCGATGGAAAGACCTACTACCCAATGGGCGTCTATCCGATGCTGATGGCCGCAGGTGGCGTGGCTTTCGAGAAAATCTCAGCGACTCGCGCCTGGAAGCCGTTTCGAATTGCGTATCCCGCCCTGATCGCTGTGGCCGGTTTGTTGACGCTTCCGTTCGGTGTTCCGGTGCTCCCGGTAAACACGTTCCTGAAATATTCGGCTATGTTGCCCTACGCGCGTGAAGTGAAGACCGAGCGCGATTCCACAGCGCGCCTGCCACAGAATTACGCGGACATGTTCGGATGGGACACTCTCGCAACGACTGTCGCGCATGTCTACCACGCGCTGCCGGAAACCGAGCAGGCAAGCTGCGCGATCCTGGCAGGGAATTACGGTGAGGCCGGAGCAATCGACTACTACGGTCCAGCGTTAGGCCTGCCCAAAGCAATCGGCGGTCACAACAGCTATTTTTATTGGGGCCCGCGCCAATATTCAGGCGAATGCGTAATTCTCTTCGGCGAAGGCTCAGAAGAACACAAGAATTATTTCAACGACGTACAGCAAGTAGCCACAGTATCCAATCCGCTAGGCATGCCCTCAGAACAAAACCTCGCCATCTACCTCTGCAGAAAACCAAAAGCCCCTCTGGCCGAACTCTGGCCCCACTTCAAACTCATTATTTAAAATCACACTCTCTACCGCAGCGGCGCATGACGCGGATTCCGCGCCGCCCGCTCCAGCATCGTGATATCAAGCCCAGTCTCGCGCAACCGCCGCCCAAGCTCCGAGCCGTCATTAAACGCAATACACAACAGCACGCACTCGCTGGTAAGAATCGGGATCGTGCGCCCATTTACGGTGTCGTGGTGCGGAGCAATCGCCTCGGAATTCCGCAAAACCAAATCCAGCTCCGCCGACCGCGGCAATGGTTTGCTATCTTTCTTCGCAGATCTTCTTCGCCTCGGAGAAAAAGAAACCCGGCTTCGTGTCCGCCTCCTTGCGCGAGTTATCGTAAAACTCAATCCACCGGTGCCACCTCTGTGGGCTGATCTGGCAAATCCGCTGCAAAAGCGCCTCAATCTCGTCGTGCTCGTCCCAGAAACGCGAAAGGCGGTCCCACTCGTAGATATAAATGCCGGCGAGAAAATCGGGGACATCCACCACGGCGGCTGCGCGGCTTTTGGCAAGCATTTGCGCAAGTCGTTCCGCGCGAACGAGATCGCGCGTCAGACGGTGAGTCAAATTTGCGCGATTTCCGTCGTCACCGACGTCAGGCGAGACGGTGGGGCGTAGGTTTGCCGAGTGCGGCGGTTTGCGCTTGAAAAGTTTCATTGGTGGTTGATAGCGCTCAGCTTAAGTGTATCAGGACGGCTCAGTTTCGCAGGACAGGTTAAGTACAGGTCGTACCTAACCAAAACGAAGCGCAGCCAGCGCAACACCGGACTCGACCGCGACAAGAGGCGATTCTGGAAAGCTGCAGCCGCTGTTAAGAACTGCTTTTTGCGGCAACCTGGTTGCCGCAGTTGCAGCGACAAATTTTGTCAAATGGATGGTCCAGCAATCCGAGAAACACAAACAGAACTGCAGATCCCTCGCTTCGCTCGGGATGACAATCGCTGAGTGGGGCGAAGCCGACTACAGGCCGAGCACTGTGACCAGTTCGCGGACTGAAGCGGCGGACTTGTCCAGCGCGGCTTTTTCTTCGGCCGTGAGTTTGATTTCGATGATCTGCTCGATGCCGCGCGCGCCCAGTTTTACCGGAACGCCGACGAACAGCCCGCTGATCCCGTACTCGCCTTCGAGGTAAGCAGCGCACGGGAGGATTTTTTTCTTATCTTTCAGGATGGCCTCAACCATCTCCGCCACCGCAGCTGACGGCGCGTAATAGGCGGAGCCCGTCTTCAGCAGGTCGACAATTTCGGCGCCGCCTCTTCGCGTGCGCTTCACGATTTCTTCCAGCTTTTCCTTGGGCAACAGCTCGGGGAGGGGAATTCCCGCCACGGTGGAGTAGCGCGTAAGCGGCACCATGTCGTCACCGTGCCCGCCAAGAACGAACGAGTGCACGTTCTCGACAGAGACGCCAAGCTCCATCGCCACGAACGCGCTCATCCGCGCGGAATCCAGAACGCCCGCCATGCCGATCACTCGATTGCGCGAAAATCCGCTGATCTTGAAAGCGGCCTGCGCCATCGCATCCAGCGGATTCGTGACGATGATCAGGATTGCGCCGGGCGAGAGCTTCACGATCGCATCCACCACGCCCTTCACCACATCGTAGTTGGCTTTCAGCAGATCGTCGCGCGACATCCCTGGCTTGCGCGGGAACCCCGCGGTGATCACCACGATGTCGCTATTCGCCGTTTCGCGATAGTCGCCGGCAGCGGTAGAAATTCCGACGGCGCGCGAATCGGTGCCCAGGATCGGCGCGGACTCGGCCATGTCGAGGGCCTTACCTGCCGGCGGGCCATCGAGAATGTCCGTCAGCACCACGTCGGCGAGCTCGGCATCGTGAATCCGCTGCGCCGTTGTGGAACCGACGAAGCCTCCGCCCACTACCGTCACTTTCTTGCGCATTACGACCTCTCCTCGTCTCGATTTTTACCAATCAGCGTCGCTGATCTGGTTGAAGATAATTTGGCGTTGAAATCAATCGGCTGCGACGGCCGATTGCATGTTCTCGATAATCGCGGACGCGTACTCGGACGTCTTCAGCTTTCTTCGCGCCCGGCATCATGCGCTCGAGATCGTAGGTGACGCGCTTCTGGCGGACGGTGCGCGCGATGCCGTCTTCAATCAGGCGGCCCGCTTCCTTCCATCCCATGAATTCGAGCATCATCGCGCCCGAGAGCATCACCGAACTCGGATTAATAACGTCCTTATCGGCATATTTCGGCGCAGTTCCATGCGTGGCTTCGAAAACGCCAAAGCCGTCGCCGATATTCGCGCCGGGAGCCATGCCCAGGCCGCCCACCTGCGCGGCGCAAGCGTCGGAAAGATAGTCGCCGTTCAAATTAGGCGTGGCGAACACCTGATACTCGTCGGCGCGCGTGAGCACCTGCTGGAACACGGAGTCGGCGATGCGGTCATTGATCAGAATCTTGCTTCTTCCACTGGCCGTGGCCGTGCGTTGCATAGATGGTGTCGAGCGTCTGCTTCACTTCGAGGGCCACCGCTTTTTGAAACGCCTCGTTGGCCTGATTCAGCCCCGGCTCGATCATCGCGGCAATCTGCTCGACGGTGAGGCTCTCGTTCTGGTCGTTGCTCATCTTATTATCGAGAATCCAGCTCTCGCGCTCGGTGACGATCTGCTGGCGGAATTCAGCGGTCGCGAGGTCATAGCCCCAGTCGCGAAAAGCGCCTTCGGTGAATTTTTGAATGTTGCCTTTGTGCACCAGGGTCACGATCGTGCGGTGATTTTCGATCGCGTACTGGATCGCGCGCCGCACCAGCCGCTTGGTGCCTGTGGGCGACATGGGCTTGATGCCGACGCCGGAATCTTCGCGAACTTTTTTCGCCACGTTCCCGCGAGCATTTCGTTGTTCAGGAAGTCGATCAGCTTTTTTACTTCGGGAGTGCCGGAGCGCCATTCGATTCCCGCGTACACGTCTTCGGTGTTCTCGCGAAAGATCACCACGTTCATGCGCTCAGGATTCGTCACCGGCGAAGGCACGCCGTGAAAATAGCGCACCGGGCGAACGCAGGCATAAAGATCGAGCACCTGGCGCAGCGTAACGTTAAGCGAACGAATGCCGCCGCCCACAGGAGTGGTCAGCGGGCCTTTGATTCCCATGCGGAAATCGCGGAAGGCGTCGACCGTATCCTGCGGGAGCCACTCTTTGAACTGCTTGAAGGCCTTTTCGCCCGCAAAAACTTCCATCCACGCGATCTTGCGCTTGCCGCCAAAGGCTTTTTCCACGGCTGCGTCGAACACGCGGCGCGACGCAATCCAGATGTCGCGTCCAGTGCCGTCGCCTTCGATGAAGGGGATGATGGGCCGGTCAGGAATTTGAAACTTGCCGCCTTCGTAGGTAATTGCTTTGCCTTCGGAGGGAACTGCCACGCCGCTATAGGAATTTTTCATGCGCCTCGGGACTCCTCGCAGGGGTCGAATCGTTGCACGACGTTAAAATGTGCCGCTGCGGAGCCAACAACGTTAACACAATCGGCGGCGTGGGTGCAGCAGTCCAGCGGGAGGGATGGATAGCCAGTATCTCCCAAGACCCTACCTTTCGAAGGGCACGAAAGATGGGCACCCGCAAAAATCCGAGGCAGCCCCGATCTAATGAGTGAACCCGCCCGACCTCGTTCTTATCGCTATCGCCCTTTCCCTTGTAGCGCCGGCATCCTGCCGGCTCTTTCGCCTCTGCCTTCGCTGCTAGTACCTCTGGCCTACGCCATCACCATCGGTGTCATATTGAGATAGCTGGTGCGAAGCGGATTTATCAACATCTATCCGAAAGCACCTCTTTTCTGTCACAAACACATCCGCTCGGCGCGGAATGTCGCTCGGCGCCGTTGCAAATGAAACCGGGAATCGGCGGCCCGTGAGGCAGTTTCTTCTAAGGAAGACTGAGAGCATGCGCCATTGACAAGCTACTTTAGAAACGATAGCTTTGCGAGCAATTCAGTAGTTGGGAACTGAACTGGTAGCTTAAGTAACTCCGCAGAATTCAAGATAGAGTCTCGGAAACTGGGGTAACAGGAGACAGCCCTCCATGAACCGAAAGCACCGTTTTTTCTTCTGCTGCGCTGTCGTCGTACTACTGTGGGGCGCGTTGGGTATTAGACCCTCGCGCGCGGTAGACGATTGGCTGCCAATCGCGCCCGAAGACCTGGCGTTGAAGGACAACCCCGCGAGTCCCGGAGCGGATGCGATGATTCTGTACCGCCAGAACGAGATTCTAACGAGCGATTCGGCCGTAGACGAGTACATTCGAATCAAGATCTTCACCCTGGACGGTCTCAAATACGGAGACGTGCAGATCAATTACCAAAAAGGGTTGGCCGAACTGCAGAACCTGCGGGCGAGAACGATCCGTTCGAACGGTGAAGTAATCAACTGGGACGGCAAGGCATTCGACATCACGGTGATGAAATATCGCGACTATGAGATGGCGGCAAAAAAGTTCACCCTGCCGGGACTGGAGCCAGGATGCATCATCGAGTACAGGTATCGGGAGCACTTTGAGGCTCGTTATCTCAACCTTTCATGGACCGTGCAGCAGAAGCTGTATACTCGCCTAGGGCGATTTGCGATTAAACCTCCGTCACGCTCGCCGTTGCCGCTGTTCTACCGACATTTCAATCTTCCCCCGAGTGCTGTACCGCAACGGCAATCAGACGGGTCCTACACGCTGGAGATCCACGACATGCCGGGGGTAGCTGAAGAATCTTTTATGCCTCCGGAAACAGCGTTGCGCGCACGGGTGGAATTCTTTTACCGAAATGCGGCTGATCCTGCGAATGAGACGACCGAGCAATTCTGGGCAAGGATGGGAAAGCTCTGGAGCGGATACCTAGACCAATTCCTCAACAATCCGAAGCTTCTGGCGTCGGAAGTGGCGCACGCAACGAACCCCGAGGATGCCCCGGAGGTAAAACTGCGAAAACTGTGCGCCCGGGCTCAGGCTGTGCGCAACCTGAATTTCGAGAGGGCTCGAACAAAGAAAGAGCAGGAGACCGAGAATCTAAAAACTAACAACAACGTTGAGGATTTGATCAAACACGGCTACGGCACGAGCAGAGATATCAATTTCCTTCTTGTGGGGCTGGCGCGATCTGCAGGATTTCAAGCAGCCATAGTCTATGTCGCGCCTCGCAATCGCTACTATTTCGCGCCGGAACTGCAGGACGCCAAGCAGCTGGCTGCCGATATCGTGTGGGTGCAGGCAGGAGCGACGGAGTACTACCTGGACCCATCGGCGCGATTCTATCCATTCGGAATATTGCCGTGGTACGAAACGCAAGCTTCAGGCGTTCGCGTAATCAAGAATGGAGTCGAGTTCGTTACGACACCGCTTCCACCGAGTTCGGACGCGATACTCGCGCGAAACGCGAGCCTGGAGATCGACGAAGAAGGGACAGTGAGTGGAACCGTGCAAGTGGAGTTCAAGGGCCAGAGGGCCGCGCTATGGCGGGAGGATGAGAGGAATGAGGACGAAGCGGGAAGACGCAAGAAGCTCGAAAACGCCATCAAAGGATGGCTTGTGACAGGAACAACATTCGAGCTGACGAAGATTTTCAACTGGGACAATGTGGACGAGCCGCTGGGCGTGGAAGGGACTGTTAGAGCCACCGGACTGGCGAGTGTCGCCGGACGGAGGCTCCTGATGCCCGCGACAATTTTTCAATCCACGTACACGAAGGGGTTCGTTCCTGCGAAACGAGTGAACATGGTTTACTTTCACTTTCCTTTCGAAGAGATCGACGACGTGAAAATGCGAGCGCCAACTGGGTACAAGATCGAGACCACTCTGGATACCAAACAGGAAGGCGGCGGGCCGGTGTTCTATCAGATTTCTGGAAGCGCGCAGGCAGACGAGGTGGAAGTGAAGCGGCAACTAACGGTAAAGGGAGTTTCCTTTCCGGTGGAGTCTTATTCAGGGCTAAGGACATTTTTCAACAGCGCCAAATCCAATGACGATAGCCAAGTTGTTTTTCAGACGTCCGAGACGGCAAGAAACAATTAAGGCAATCGCTGTTCTCGCGTTCGCTTTGCCCCGGCTTTTCTGGCCAAGCGCAGCGATTGCGTGCGGATAACGCCCCGGACTGGTTTCGAGGGGCGGCGCAGGAGAAATTGCCGGAGTACTCGAAGGACACGGAGGCAGTAATCCTTCTAGATGACTTGATCACGACGGTTAAAGACAACGGCGAGATTGAGACCCGGCAACGCCGCGTGTACAAACTGCTGAGGCCGGAGGCGCTGAGCAAATACGGCGCGATAGGCGTAACTTTTGACGGCGACACGAGGTTGACATCCTTGAAGGCGTGGACGATCACGCCCGACGGCATCGCTCTGGAGGTGAAGGAGGCAGACGCGGTGGAACTGAGTTTCACGACTTTTGAGCTTTACAACGGAATCCGGGTGAAATCGTTGCGATTTCCGGAAGCGAAACCTGGAAGCATTGTTGGATATGAGCTGGTGCGCAAGCAGAGACCCCATGTTTTCGACAGCGTGTGGACTTTCCAGGCGATGGTGCCTATTCACAGGTCGCGCTTCTACCTGCAACTACCGAATGGCTGGGAATTCACGACCTCCTGGGCGAATCACGAGGAACAGAAGCCGCTCGATCAGAGTGCCAACCACTATCTGTGGGAGGTTTTGGACAGCCCGGCGATCGAGGTAGAACCGGAGATGCCGCCGCTACCCGCCGTCCAGGGCCGTATGTACGTAAAGTTTTATCCGCGCGATCCAGCGCTGAGAGCGAAATCGGTAGGCACGTGGAGGGAATTGGGATTGTGGTACGCCGGACTCACGGGAGACAGCCGCACCCCGACTCCTGCGATCAGGCAGAAAGTGGCGGAGCTAACATCTGGAAAATCCGATCAGCTTGAAAAGATGAAGGCGCTGGTCGCATATGTGCAGCAGCAGGTGCGTTATGTGGCGATCGAGGTCGGGATTGGCGGATTCCAACCGCACTTCGCGAACGACGTGCTCACGCATGAATATGGCGACTGCAAGGATAAGGTCACACTATTAAGCGCGATGCTGCATGAAATCGGAATCGAGTCGTATTATGTGCTGATCAACACGCAGCGCGGGACAGTCGCACCTGATTTTCCAACCACGAATTTTAATCACGTAATTCTAGCAATTCGGCTTCCAGAGGGAATGTCGGACAATTCACTGTATGCTGAGTGTGAAGGACGCCCAACTTGGGAGAATTGTCTTTTTCGATCCGACGGACAGGTTTGTGCCGCTGGGGTACTTGCCTACCAAATTGCAGGAGAATTATGGATTGGTGGTGACCGCGGACGGAGGAACGCTCGTTTCCTTGCCGCTGCTGCCACCCAACCTGAATCGGCTGCTCCGTACGGCGAAACTGAATCTAACGGAATCGGGAAATCTCGATGGAAGCGTGCAGGAAATTCGATGGGGCGGCCCTGCGGAGGTGAGTCGCGCGCAAATGCTGGGACGGCCACCCGCGGAACGTCTGAAAGTGGTGGAGCAGTTTCTGGGTTTGTTTTTAACCAATTTCACATTAACCAAAGCAAGCGTGGGGAACCTGGAGAAACAGGACGACACCCTAACGATCGATTACAGTTTAGTGATCGAAGGGTACGCGAAGTCGGCCGGGAATCTTCTGATCTTGAAGCCCCGGATCGTAGGTGAAAAAGGATCGACCATACTTTCCGGAAAAAAGCGGATATATCCGATCGAGTTTGCGCAGATAGCGCGCCACGATGATGTGTTTGACATTACGATGCCGGCGGGATATGTGGTGGATGATCTGCCGAAATCGGTAGACGCAGAGTGCCCGTATGCGACGTACAAGAGCGAAGTGAAAGTGGAAGGCAACATATTGCACTACAAACGAACATATGAAGTGAGAGAACTAATCGTTCCAGTGCAGAAGCTAGACGAGGTCCGCACTTTCTTCCATCAAATCGCGGCCGATGAACGTGCCAGCGCCGTATTGCGCCGAACGAACCCTTAACAAAAGGCACCGGACTCCTCGCAGGGGTCGGTTCGTTGCACGACGTCAAAATGTGCCGCTGCGGAGCCATCAACGTTTAACACAATCGGCAGGGTGGGTGCAGCAGTCCGTCGCGACCTCGTTCTCGTCAGTTGCCCTTGTTTGACGAGCCAACCTTCGTCAGCATTGCGGACGCGCGCGCTTCCAACGGTTCAGCTTCTGCCGGCCGATTCGTCTTCCGCAACAACACGGCGTAATTCCTAAGGGTCTCGGCAGCATCGGCATTCTCGGGATACAGGCACTTCGCCCAAGTCTCCAGCGAACGCTTATAAAGCGCTTCAGCCTGCTCATATTTTTCGCCATCTCGAAGCAGAGTCGCGTAGTTGTCGAGCATTTGGGCCAGCTTGGGATGCCCTGGGGCCAGATGCATGTGTTCCGTCATCTCCAGAGAACTCTGAAAGAGGGGCTCGGCTGCGGCGCTATCGCCTTTTTCGCGATAGATCTCCGCAAGTTCGTTCTGGCTGAGCCAAAACCAAACGGATGGAGTGCCTGATTGCGCTTTTGATTTCCCGAACTTGGAATTCGCAATTTCGTCGTCAGCCACTTCGGATCGCTTCATGATTTCCAGAGCTTCGTCGTAGCGATGTTGGTTACGATAAACCCCTGACAAACCTATTAAATCGTCGGTCAGAGACATTTGGTCTCCCACTTTGTCGCGCATACTGTCCGTCTCATCCGCAGATATGATCCGCTTGTACATTGCTTCCGCCTCTGCGTCATTGCCCGCAGCGGCATAGGCCTGGGCCAGATCTCTCTGGAGACGGAGCAAGTCGGAAGCATCGAAGCGCTTGTCCATCTTAGATTCGTGCTCCGGCAGGGGCTTCGCTTGCATGATTTGCAGACTGTGCTGCAAAAGCGGCAACGCCGCCGTATATTTCCCTTCATGTAAGTAGAGATTGCCGAGCGCTTCCTGGTCTCCGCCCGTCTTGCTGTCGTCCGGGCCGTAGAGCCTCTTGTCGATTTCCAGTATGCGCAGGTAATCCTGTTCAGCGTCCGCGCCTCGCTGTGTTTTCGCCAGGCGCGCCAGCTCGGACCGCAAATCAGTGTCCGAGACGCCCGTGGACTCTTTGAGGTCGACAATGAATTGGTGAATCTGTCCAGCAGCGGCAGGGTGAAACATCTGAATAAAGGAAGCGTGGAAATTCAAATTCGATATCTCGCTCGGATCTACTCCCCCTGAATTCTTCAGGATGTCCAGCGATCGCTGCCATATCGGAGCCGCTTGCTCGGTTTTGCCTTCCGAGTCATAAATCAGGGCGAGGTGGGTCAACGCGTAGCCTAACCGCACGTCACCAGGCTTCGCGGCTGCTTCCATCATTGCAATCGCTTGATTCCCCTTGCTCTCGGCGTCGGCGTATTTACCTTCCTCCATGTACACACTTGCCAGAGTCCCCAGCGTTTCTGCCGTCCGTATGTCTCCGGCCGGAAAGTTTTCGGCCTGCGCCAGAGCGGCGAGAAACTCCCCCTCGGCTTTCGCAAACTGAGGGTTCGGGCCAGCGTTGCCCCAGCCGTGAAAATACTTTTGCTTCATGCCCTCCGTATAGGCTTTGCCACCGGCTTTCATATGTTTGTCCCACTGATCCTCCTGAGCCCACAGGCATGGCGCTGGCAGAGCCAAAAAGGAAATCAGCGCGAGTGGCAAAAAGACTCTGGCGGGCGAAGCGTGAGTGGCCACGGGAAGACCTCCTTCCCTTCCAACCCCCTTCAGCGAGGCTGTTGGAATTGAGAAAATCGGCCCAGAGTCAAAAACCGAGCAACATAGATTGGAATTTCCGTTTTGCGCTTTTCGTTAGTCGAAAGCCTAATCCCCCAGGCCAGCCGTGTCAAATGCGAGTTGCTTTGCAGGGCTTCCTGCGCAATGTGAATCGTTATCGAAATTTTATGGAACCCGGTGAGGGTTCTGCACTCCCGGTATTCGTCACCACTGCTATGACGAATCTTAGTGGAGGGCCGGGCATCCTGCGCGCACTTTGCGTCCCGTTCGAATTTCGCCGGGCCGCCTCTTTTGCCTTCGCCGTTCGTACCGCTGGCCACCGGCCGGTGCCTTGTTGTGGTCCCACATTTGAAATCCAAAAATCTGAAATCCTAAATCCTAAATTTTAAATTGCTTCCGCCCCATCTCCGCCCGTGCTCACCCCACCGTCGCCGCCAGCGGCAAATGCCTTCACACAAAATACCCCTCATCACGAGAGGTCTTAGGGAACCTTCGCTGAAGGCGCGAGCGTGACCTTATCTCTCCGATTTCGCTCCACACCTGCCTGCACCTTTCCTGTACTTCCGTACAATCTCCCGCCAACCCTCCCCGGTGTTACTCTGCATCCGGCTAATTGGCGTTACACGCCAAAAGTCCGATAAGGAGGTCCGAGATAGGCGACTGAACCAAAGTCGGCCGGCGCCAGCCGGTTGACGACAAATCGAACGTTCTCCCACCTCACCACACCGCGCCCGCGTCCTGCGGCCCGCGAATCCAAAAAAGGACAACCCACCATGACCTCGAAAACCACCACGACAGCCACCAGCCCGAAAATCAATAGAAAGCAGTCCGAAAAATGCAGCTTCGCAGCTTTCCGTCGCGCGAGACGGAGGCCCAACGCGCGGCAAAGTTAATCTACGGTTCCGTGATTAAAAAGCGCGGCAACCCGTGAGCAGTCAGCGGTTGAGAAATTCTAATAGGCGGTAAACGGGGGGTAAGGCGACCGTGACTCACAGAAAAATTCGGCCAGCCGGAGAGAAGAGAGATCCCTCGACTGCGCTCGGGATGACCGGGCGCGACGAGAGCGCGGTACGACGACAAGCACCAATCGACGATATCGCGGGAATATTTTTGGGGCGCTCCCTGTATAGACAGGTGAACGGGATCCGAGGCGCTGGAATTGATGGCGGCCCGGCGAGGGGAGAGGGGTGCGATGGGAGATTTCATTAAGGAGAACTTCAACAAGGACGGCGTGGACCGGCGCGGGTTTTTGAAGTGCATGGCTTGGGCCGGGACTGGGACGCTGTGCGTGATTCAGGGCGGGGTGCTCAAATCGTTTGCGCTTAGCGACATGGCGAATCGGGCGCTGGCTACGGCAAAGGCCGACTTGAGTTTTGTGCAGATCAGCGACAGCCATATCGGGTTTGATAAGGCTGCGAATCCAGACGTGACGGCGACGTTCGATGCGGCGATTGCCAAGGTGAATGCGCTCGAGGCAGCGCCTTCATTTGTGTTGCATACCGGCGACTTGAGCCATCTTTCGAAGCCCGCGGAGTTTGACACGCTCGATCAGCGGCTGAAGAGCCTGCGCACGGACAAGATTTTTTATGTGCCGGGCGAGCATGACGTGTTGAACGATGACGGGGCGCAGTATCGCGAACGGTATGGCAAGGGGTCGAAAGGCGACGGGTGGTACAGCTTTGACCAGAAGGGCGTGCATTTCATCGGGCTCGTCAACGTGATGAACCTGAAGGCTGGCGGGCTCGGCAATCTGGGGAAGGAGCAGCTCGAGTTTGTCGAGGACGACGTGAAGCATTTGAAGTCGAGCACGCCGATTGTGGTGTTTGCGCACATTCCGCTGTGGTCGGTGTATCCGGAGTGGGGATGGGGAACGGACGACGGGGCGCAGGCGCTGGGATATTTGAAGCGGTTCGGGTCGGTGAGCGTATTGAACGGGCACATTCATCAGGTGATGCAGAAGGTGGAGGGGAATGTGACGTTTCATACGGCGATGTCGACCGCGTTTCCGCAGCCGCAGCCGGGGACGGCGCCGTCGCCGGGGCCGATGAAAGTGCCGGCGGACAAGCTGCGCGGGTTGCTGGGCGTGACGGATGTGAATTTTGTGCGCGGGAACAAGACGCTGGCGGTGGTGGATTCGACGCTGGCGTAGCCGATAAACCTAAACAACAATTCCAATAATTCAATCGAGAGGATAAACGAGATGAAGAAAACGATGCTGAAGGTGGTGGTGTGCGCGGTGGTTGTAGCGATGGCTGGCTGGGCGGTCGGGAAGGGGACGCATTTGTTTGCGGCGGCTAAAGTTGCGGCGCCGGCGAGCGGGCCAGCAAACGGACCGGTGGAAGTGAAGATCGACAACTACAGCTTCATGCCCGGCGACCTCACCGTGGCCGCAGGGACGACGGTGACCTGGGTGAACCACGACGACGTGCCGCACACGGTGAGGAGCGTGGATGGCGCGATCAGGTCGAAGGCGCTCGATACGGACGATAAGTTTTCGATGACGTTCGACAAGCCGGGCACCTATGAATATTTTTGCTCGGTTCATCCGAAGATGACGGCAAAGGTGATCGTTAAGTAGCTGAACCAAATGCGAGCGGGGTGCGAGCCGCAGAAGAAAATGCAGATCCCTCGACTGCGGCCCGCGCCATCGCATCGCGATGCAAGGAAAAGGCGGCGCGGGCCTCCGCTCGGGATGACAAGGGTTGCATGTGGGCGAGGGTGATGTGGAAAGACCAGCGCGGAGAAGTTTAAGGGAATAAAATGAGCACGGTTGCGGTCTATAGATTAGACAGTTCGAGTGGCCGGATGCCTATGGCGACACCAAACGCGGGGAACGCGGCGGATGCAGGGCGGTTCGAGCAGACTGTGATGCCGCACCTGGATGCGGCTTACAATCTGGCGCGCTGGCTTGTCCGGAACACACACGATGCGGAAGATGTGGTGCAGGAAGCCTGCCTGCGGGCCTACAGATTTTTTGGCGGGTTTCAAGGCGGCGATGCGCGGCCCTGGCTACTGAAGATTGTGCGGAATACGAGCTATTCGTTTCTGGAGAAGAATCGGCCGGCGGCGCTGGGCGAAGAGTTCGACGAACGCGTGCACGGGCAGGACGCGGCGCCTCCTGATGCGGAAGCGACGATGGTGCGGAATGTGGAGAGTCGCATGTTGCGCGAGGCTCTGGAGGAATTGCCGGTCGGATTTCGCGAGGTGCTGGTGTTGCGCGAACTGGAAGGGCTCTCGTACAAGGAGATTGCGGAATTGGTGGGCATACCGATTGGCACCGTGATGTCGAGCCTGGCGCGAGGGCGCGAACGGCTGCGCGAAGCGCTGTTGCGCGCGCGGGCGAAGGAGGGCACACGTGGTCTGTGACGATAACGCACGGCTTTTGCACGGATATCTCGATGGGGAATTGGATCTGGTGCGCAGCCTGGAGATTGAAGAGCACTTGAAGACATGTCCGGATTGCGCGCAGGAGCTTTGGAATCAGCAGACGCTGCGGAAGGCGTTTCGGTCGTCGAGCTTGTACGATCGGGCGCCAGCGGCGCTGGCGGATCGGATTCGCGCTTCGATTGCGTCTGAAAGCGCTGGCGATGCCGATGCGGCTGGGCATGTACTTGGACCTGCATCTGGGCCGGTAGCTGCATCGGCGGAGAATACTTCTGCGGCGAAGAAGGCGCCGGTCGTTTCGATGGCTTCGAAGTCGCTGACACCGAAGCGGCCTGTGTGGGGCTGGCTCGCTGTGGCTGCTGCGATACTTGTGGTGTTTGCGATGAGCTGGCGGATTGGGCCGGGTCTGGTGCGGAACGCTAATTCTGAGCTGATGACTCAAGAGATTATTTCGAGCCACATCCGGTCGCTGCAACCTGACCATTTGTATGACGTGAAATCCACGGATCAGCACACGGTGAAGCCCTGGTTCAACGGGAAGCTCGATTTTTCGCCGCCGGTCCGCGATTTGGCAGAGGATGGCTATCCGCTGGTGGGCGGGCGACTGGATTATGTGGACCATCGGGCGGTGGCGGCGTTGGTTTATCAGCGGCGGCAGCATTTGATTAATGTTTTCATCTGGCCTGAGGCGAAGGGAACCGAAGAAGCGCTGACGACAAAATCGGTGCAGGGCTACAACATGATTCCGTGGGAAGGCGGCGGGATGTACCAGTGCGCGGTGTCAGACTTGAATAAGGGCGAGCTGGAAAAGTTCACAGAACTTTTGCAGAAGTAGTTTTGCGCATTGCGATTATCTTGGAAGGGAGGGAAGGGGCTGACGGCGGTCAGCCCCGGTAGGTTGCTAACCGAGCGGGAGAATGCGCGGTAACGTACTGATCGGTGGCGGCTCTGAAGCTCGAATGATACGAACTCGATGATGATCAGGAGCAAAATGATCGGGAGCAAAAGGTGGCATCATGTCTCTCGGTGAACCTATATTCGACCCATCACTGCGAGGATAATCAGAATCAGCAGAATCAGCCCGAGCCCACCGCTGGGGTAGTAGCCCCATCCGGTGCTGTACGGCCAAGTGGGAAGCGCGCCGATCAGCAGCAGCACGAGCACGATGAGCAGAATAGTCCGCATCTATTTCCTCCAGTTTTTGCGCCGGTCGACTGTCTTTGAAACTCTTCCCGGGCTTGGTTGCGGCCTCGGAATCGTTCAACTGTCAGGCGCCTGACAACTTCAAGCGCTTGCAATGTGGGGCAGTATAAGAACCTAGCCCGTGGCACTTCCATGCCGGGAAGTCTGTAAGGACTTAGGGGATTTGCTGTAGCAGTTTTAGGGAAAAACGGGACTCAGTGGGCGGCGGAATAAGCTTGAACGTCTGCCAATATGCGATCTAATTGGGTACGCGAGAAGTAGCGGCCGTTGGAAAAGACCGCAGCGATTTTCTGGGTATTGCCAATATCGTCGAGGGGATTTGCGTCGAGGAGGACCAGGTCGGCAATTTTGCCCTTCTCGACTGTTCCTAGATCGCCCTCTTTGCCCAGGAATTTTGCCGGGTTGATTGTTGCGGTTTGGAGAGCTTCCATGGGAGTGAATCCGGCAGCTACGAAGCGTTGTAGCTCGAGATGGAGGCTGAAGCCGGGGAGAACGTCGACTCCAGCCGGAGTGTCGGTTCCGGAGAGGAAAGGAACGTTTGCCTGGTGGAGTTTCTTGACGATGTCGAGCTCGTGTTCGACGAATTTTTGGCGGACGGGGAGGGGATCGGTATCGAGGTCCTTGATGATCCCGGCCGTGAATTTGGGCCAACTTTTCTCGCGCCAGAATACGGGCGCGTATTTGCCATCCGGATCTTTTGTCACGTCGATGGCATCGACCAGCCACTGACCTCGCTCCCAGTACAGAGTGGGGCATTGCCAGGTCTGATTTTTAGCGAGGAGCTGAATCAGAGCGGCTTCACGCGCCGGGTCATAAGTTTCAAGAAAGCGGCCGGGACCTTTCGGGCCCTTCAGTAGCTCGTCTTCGACGGTGGAACTGCCCTCGAAAATGCCAATCAAGTGCTCGAAGCTTTTTTGGCCGGCGTTGGACGCTTCCGAGGCGCGAATCGCGTCCGGGACGTGGCCGACAAACACGATATTTTGCTTCTTGCATTCTTCGGCGATGGCGAAATAGGCGTCGCGGGGAACATAGGATTGGATCTTGATGAAATCCACGCCACGGCTTTTCAACATATCCACGGCGCGGCGGCCGTCATCGGGAGTGGCGATGGCGATAGAGGCAGGGAATTGAGTTTTGGGTCCGTCGAGCATGGGGCCAGCGACAATCATACGAGGGCCAAGCAGAGCGCCTGAAGCCGTGTCGCGGCGCGCGGCGAGGATTAGGTCGAGGTCGCTGCCCATGTCGCGCACGCCGGTGATTCCATTGGCGATGAATAGCGGCAGCGTCACTTCTTTGCCGCCCGGAACCCAGTCTCCGAAAAAGGTGTGGACGTGCATGTCCCACAGACCCGGGATTAGAAATTTCCCGGTTCCGTCAATCACGTGCGCCTGCTTCAGGGCGTGGAAATGGCCCTTGCCGACGTAGGAGATTCGGTTGCCATCGATGACGACGGTGAAGTTCGGCCGCGAAGGGCCGCCTGCGGTATCCATAACGGTGACATTAGTGATGGCATAGGGAACTCCAGACCCTTCGAGGCCCTGCGCCCATTGCGGAACTGCGAATAACAGCCACACCATGATTGCGAAGCAGAAGTTTTTCACAGGCCCCCCTCAAGCAGGCGTGATTGTACCCGTGGTTTTTCAAATCCTATTCAAAAAAAAGGCGCTGTAGGGGTGATTGGATAACGGAGCATTTTTATTCTTTTTCCGGGTCTCGAGGAATAAATGCCGCCTCTATCCGGTAGGGAGAATTGAGTGCACGCCCAGCCCGGCGCCCATGGGGAATTCCTGAGGAGCCCAGGGATGAAAACGTTCAGGGAGACGGCCAAGAGCGACTCGCCTGATTCCGAGGCGATACGGCTCGCCCAGCGGGGCGATCCAGCGGCTTTCGAGATTCTTTATCGGCGGCATAGCAGGAGGGTGTTCGGAGTATGCCTGCGAATGGCGGGCAATCGCAGCGAGGCAGAGGACCTGACCCAGGAGACGTTCCTGACGGTTTTTCGCAAAATACAGAGCTTCCGAGGGGAATCGGCATTTTCAACCTGGGTGCATCGTGTGACGGTCAACACGGTTTTAATGCGCTTCAGGAAGAGGCAACTCGCATCCGATTCGCTCGACGAACCAAACGATCCGGATGACGAAGAATTCAAGGCGCCACTGCAACTGGGCGAAAGGGACCTGCAACTGAGCGGGACGATCGACCGCATAAATCTGGAGCGCGCCATCAGTCAGCTGGCGCCGGGCTGCAGGGCCATGTTTATGCTGCACGATGTGGAAGGCTACCGCCACGATGAAATTGCGGCGATCGCAGGATGCTCGATAGGGAATTCGAAATCGCAGCTTCACAAAGCTCGTTTGCGCTTGAGGGAAATTCTGCTGAAAGACGGGCGTGGGTTGCGGAAGCGCCGACGCAGGCAAAACAACGCGTCTGTCCACACTCACAACGGAAGCGACCGCCCGGGAGCACGCGTGGTAACTCCGGAAGTTCGCCTCGCGTTTCATTAGGACGCCGTCGAGACAACTACCGAGAAATCGGGCAGCTGTTTTCCCGCTCGACTTTTTCCTCTGGAATTGAGGGCGGAGCCATCCATTTTTTGGATTTGACGGTAGCGAGAGCGGCGCGATAGGCTTGTCGCGGCAAACCGCTCAGTGTGGTTCCCCTTATTCCTTCCACTGAGTTGAGGTTTACCCAATCTTAGGAGGATCATGTCCACCGAACTTCGCGATTTCCTGGCGATATCATATGCGGAGCTGGAAGAACTGAATCTGAAGGCCAAGGAGCAGCGTAAGAATCGCGTCGCGCCTCACAAAATTCAAGAGGAGCGGCTGAAGTATCTCACCGACGAGAAGCGCATCAAGGCCGTGACTGTGCTGTTCAGCGATCTGGAAGGCCGCTTGCACATGCTGGACTACGACAAGAAATTCCTGATTAAGAGTTGGGACAATCTCACGTTTGACGGTTCGTCGATTCGCGGATTCACGGCGCAGCGGGAAAGCGATTTGCGGCTGGCGATGGATTGGGGGGCGTTCTACTGGGCGCCGGCGGACGTATTTGGTTCGGGCAAAGTTCTCGTTTTTGGGCAGGTGATCGACAAGGATGGTTCGCCTTACAGCGCGGACATTCGAGGGGCGCTCAAAGGATATGCGGACGAACTGCATAAGCGGGAAGGCTACACGCTGAATGCGGCGAACGAAATTGAAGGATTTCTTTTCAACGGCAAGGACGCTGAAAGCCGCTACAACGAGACGGGTAAATTTGAATACGTGAACACCGGCGGCTACTACCACTCGCTGCCGGGCGATCCATTGCGGACTTTTATCGATACGTGCGCCGAAGTGCAGCGCTCGATGGGCTTTCAGAATGAGAAGGATCACCCCGAGGTGGCGCCCTCCCAATTCGAAATCAATTATGGCTACGGAGAAGTGGTGGCGGCGGCGGACCAGATTCAACTTTACAAACTGATCTGCCGGCAGGTGGCGACGCGCATGGGGATGACGGCGAGTTTTCTGCCGAAGCCCGTGGTGGGAGTGAACGGGAGCGGGATGCATACGAACGTTTCCGTGAGCAAGGGATCGAAAAATATGTTCTGGGATCCCAAGGGCGACGAAAAGCTCAGCAAGTTTGGTTGGGCGTTCGTGGATCGGATTCTGACGCATGGGAACGATCTGTGCCTGCTGCTGAATGCGAGCGTGAATGCTTACCGGCGGCTCGATCCTCACTTCGAGGCGCCCAATCAGATCAAGGCTTCGCCGGTGGATCGCGGCTCGATGATCCGGATTCCGATCGGAAACGAGAAGAGCATGCGCGTGGAGGTGCGGTCGGTGAGCCCGGATGCGAGTCCATATATGGTGATGCTCTCGATTTTCAAGACCGGGCTCGACGGCGAAACGGCGAAGATCAAGAACCTGCGCCAGGCGGAGCGGTATCTGCCCGACAACATTTATTCGGCGATGCAGGATTTTCGCAAGGCGGAGTGGACGACGAAACTGCTGGGCGAGGACGTGAAAAATCGCTATGCGGAATTGAAGCAGGCTTCGGCAGATCGCTGTCCGCGTCTGCTTGGCACGTTTGTGAAGACGCCGGAGGTGCAGTACCACCACGAGGTTTACAACCAGTTCCTCTGGAATTTATTTTAGACGGCACTTCGAATTGTTGAAGAGAGAAACGCCCTGGCGGCCTTTACTGGCTGCCAGGGCGTTTCGTGTTTTTGGATGGCGTTTTGAGATTTTGGCTACTTCGAAGCACCCGATGCGACGGCGAGAAAATCGCGGTGTGCGGAAGCATCGATTGTGGCGCCGAAGGCCGGGCCTCCTAGCGGGTTCGCTTTCGCAGCGGCATCGATGGACGCCATGAATTTATCCAAGCCGGATGCGTCGTTTGTAACGATGGCAACATCCACGACGCCTGGATCGTCGGCGTGAATGGCCTCGCGATCGACCGAATAGGAGTGGATCGCTCCGTCGGCCATCAGCTTGTCGAGCATCGGGACGATGTAATTCTTGATGGCTTTGTCCAAGGCCGCGCCTTCACCCGGTTTTGCCTTCCAGGTGCTGACACGCAGATAGCCGTTGTCAAAGCTGCCGGAATGTGCGGCATATTCGCGGCTGGTGAGAATCAAGTCAAAATGCTTGGAAGCCGCTTGAGTTCTTTCGATATCCGCTGGAGCGGATTGTGTGGCGAGAACGGAGAGGACTTTTAGAACGCCTGCCATCGACGTGGCTGTCCACCAACCGCCATGATTGGGCCCTTCTGCGGTATGGGCGGCCATTTTGAAAAAGCCGTAGCCGATGATGGTTCCGTCGGCGATGAGTTTGTCGAAAGCAGGCTTCTGCGACACGTCATACTTTTCGAATGTGGACCAATCGGGACGGGCTACTTCCCACTCGGCCACATAGGTGTAGATGGGCGGCTTCTCTTTCTCGTCTGCGCCACCTTGCGCGCGAGCGGAAAAAGAACCGGCGGCGGTGGTCAAAAGTGCGACTGCGAGCACGAGCGACTTCAACATCTTGCTGGGCATCTACATTCCTCCTTAAAGGAACACGAGCGTAAGTGTCCGCATCGTTGATGCGGAGAAAAAACATTTTGGTTTTGGATTTGGTGCGACCAGGAATCGTACCGGCGTGACACTACTCTGCTGAGGGCGGAGTGTCAAGCCGCACGAGTGGCCTGGGATTGGAATGATTCTCGAAGGCTAGTCGTAATATTCGGCGCCGAGGTGGGTAATTAGCTCTTCGCCCATCATCCAGCGCAGCGTGTTTTTCAATTTCATGAGCTGAATGAAGAGATCGTGTTCGGGGTAGAGTTCCTTGGCGCACATCGGCGATTTGAAATAGAAGCTCAGCCACTCCTGAATGCCGCGCATGCCTGCTCGCTGTGCTAGATCGAAGAATAAAGCGAGGTCGAGAACGATGGGGGCGGCCAGAATCGAATCGCGGCAGAGGAAATCGACTTTGATTTGCATCGGGTAGCCGAGCCAGCCGAAGATGTCGATGTTGTCCCAGCCTTCTTTGTTGTCGCCGCGGGGCGGATAGTAATTGATCCTCACCTTATGGTGAATCTTGCCGTAAAGCTCGGGGTAAAGACTCGGTTGGAGGATATATTCGAGGGCGCCGAGCTTCGATTCTTCTTTAGTTTTGAAGGAGCCTGGATCTTCGAGCACTTCGCCGTCGCGATTGCCGAGAATATTTGTCGAGAACCAGCCATTTAGGCCGAGCATGCGCGCTTTGAAGCCGGGCGCGAGGACGGTTTTCATCAGCGTCTGGCCGGTCTTGAAATCCTTGCCACCGATGGGCACGTGCTTTTCTTTCGCGAAGTTTTCGAGGGCGGGGATGTCTACGGTGAGATTGGGAGCGCCGTTTGCGAAGGGGACGCCTTCGCTGATCGCGGCGTAGGCGTAGAGCATTGACGGTGCGATCGCAGGATGGTTAGCCTTCATGGCCTTTTCGAACGAAGCTAGATCCTTGTGGACGTCTTCCGCTTTCAGAAACACTTCTGTGGAGGCGCACCAGACCATAACGAGGCGGTCGAGCTTGTTTTTCTTTTTGAAATCGCGGATGTCTTCGCGGAGCTGTTCGGCGAGATCGAATTTGGTTTTGGCCTTTTTGATATTCGTGCCGTGAAGATTCTTCACGTAAGTCTGGTCGAAGGCTGCCTTCATAGGCTTGATGTTCTTGAGAAACTTCTGGGCCTTGGCCAGATCCTTGGCGTCGAGGACGCCTGCTTTCGAGGCGGCTTCGTAGGCGTCGTCGGGAAACACATCCCAGCCGCCGAAGACGAGATCGTCGAGCTTCGCCAGCGGCACGAAGTCCTTAATTTTGGGGACACGGTTATCGGTGCGCTTTCCCAGGCGGATTGTGCCCATTTGCGTGAGCGAGCCCACCGGCAGCGATTCTTTTCGCCGCACTAATTCGACGCCCGCCATGAAAGTAGTGCCCACTGCTCCCATTCCGGGCGTAAGGATTCCCAGTTTTCCTTTTGGCGGAGCAATACTCACCGGCCTGCGCATTCAGAATCCCCCGTAGTTTTGTAGATGAAATTATGCGATTTGAAGAAAAGCCATGATGCGGTATCGCCTGGGAATTTGCAACCTTGCTGGGCCGAGCGGTAGGGAATGGAAGGTGTGCTGTTGCGATGCGAATGTAAAGTGCTGCGCGTGCGCGCGCGCGCGCGCGCGCGGGAATATTGCTGGCTATTTTTTTGAGGTCGACTGAGGGCGTCGGGCGCAGCCTGCGATTCCGTCGGAGAGGCACAGGAACCCGAGAACTGCAATCAATCCCATCATCACAAAGGCAATCATGTCGACCCCCCTCAACTTGCAGACAAAAGGTATAAAGCACGAGAGCTGCCAAAAGTGGACGGAACGTAAGTGATTGAATTATAAGGCCCTACCTTATGGGACAGTGGGGTGAATATGTGTTTGCACAGACATTTGTAGGATTCGGCTGACACAGGGATAAGAAAAAGCTTACAGCGGCGCAGCGTGAAGCTTGTGACTTAGAGGCCCGTCGGCAAGGTCTCCAAGGCAGATAACGAGGTGCTTGCTCTAGAGCTTTTGCAGGTGGATCGAGCCGTCGCCGGATGTGAGCGAAACTGTGCCGCCCCCGTTGTTGAGAGTGCCGTGAATTGAGGAGTGGCTCAGGGAGCCGGAAACCTTGATCGGGAAATCGAGCGTGATTTTACCGTCGCCGGTGTGCGCGTCGAGGTCGGCATTGAAATCGCCGGGGAGCCACATGTTGATATGGCCGTCTCCGGAATGGAGGCGCCAGCTGTTTGCGACCTTTGAGCCGCTCATCGCGCGGGCTTCGATATTGCCATCGCCGGTTTTGAGATTGAGGGAATCGAAGCGGCCGTCCACGGAGACATGCCCGTCGCCGGTGTCAACCTCGAGCGAGCCATCGAGCCCTGAAGCCTGAATGTTGCCGTCGCCGGAGCGCATGTTGATGGAGCCCTTTAGGCCGCTGACGGTGATATGGCCGTCGCCGGTGTTGATTCGAATATCGCCGGAGATGGGCTGGGAGTTTACGTTGCCGTCGCCGGTGTGGACGTCGAGGTTGAGATCCCTGGGAACGCGAATGTCGATTCGAACGGAGCGATGGCGGCCGCCGAAGAATGAGAAGTTGAAGTGCGGCATCTTGACGCTGATGGTGACGTTGTCGCCTTCCTGGTGCTCGCCGACGCGGACATCGCCGGGACCGATCTTGAAACCGTCGGCCGTGACATGGGCTTCGATTTGTCCTGGGTCGCCGGCGAGGATGTTGACGTCGCCGTCGTCGGTATCGACGTGCAGATTCGCGTGGCCGCTGACTTTATAGGACTTCGACCAATCGTCGGCGCGCGCGGGCTGAGCCGCGGCTGCCCACGAAATTCCCGCTACCAGAATCGCCACCATCGTCCAGGCTTTTCGCTTCATTCGTGTCACTCCGTCGGGCATTGAGGTGCGCGGCCCTTTGATCGCTTGCAGTATGAAATACGCTGGGATGGCCGAAAATGTTCCATAAGTCGCTGGCTGGCTACGCGGACTTTTTCTTGGCTGCATTTGTTGTGGACGCTGCCGGTGTGGCGGCCGGCTTCGGGCGCAGCGCTGCAAGAAACTGGTCGAGGGGCAGTGCGTTGATTACGTCCTTCTTTTCGATCCAGCCCCGGCGGGCCGTGGCGACTCCATACTGCATGAAGCGAAGATGCGTGGTGGAATGCGAATCGGTTGAAATTGTGATCTTTACGCCACGCTCCTTGGCCATGCGGAGATGGACATCGTTCAAATCGAGGCGGTCGGGATAGGCATTGCACTCCATTGCGACTGCAATGCTTTTTGGCGGCATCGAGAATTTTCTCCATGTCGTAGGCGTAGGGATCGCGGCGCAGAAGCAGGCGGCCTGTGGGATGCGCGACGATTTGTGCGTATGGATTCTCGATGCCCGCGAGAAGGCGCTCCGTCATTTCTGTGCGATCGAGATTCATGTAGGAGTGGATGGAAGCCACCACTACATCGAGTTGGGCGAGAACTTCGTTATCAAGATCGAGCTTGCCATTTTTCAGGATATCCACTTCGATGCCGGCGAGAAGCCGGATGCCGGGAACCCGTTCCTGTGCGGCACGAATCGTGCGGATATTCTCGAGCGTGCGCTTCTCGTCCATGCCATTTGCGACAGAGACGGCTTTTGAGTGGTCCGTGATTGCGATGTATTCGTAGCCGAGGGCGCGCGCAGCCTCGCCCATTTCCTCGACGGTATTGCGTCCATCGGAGGCGGTGGAATGCATTTGCACATCGCCGCGCATATCTTCGAGCTTGATAAGTGCGGGGAGCTTTGCTTGCTCGGCTGCTTCGATTTCGCCGCGCATTTCGCGCAGCTCCGGCTCGATGTAGGGAAGTTTGAGCTTGGCGTAGATTTCTTCTTCGGTCTTGCCGGCGATGCTGCGGCCACTTTTGATGGTGGTGAGGGCATATTCGTTTAGAGTCCAGCCCATATCGTTGGCGCGGCCGCGGAGGGCGACGTTGTGTTCCTTTGAGCCCGTGAAGTAGAGGAGGGCGGCGCCAAAGCTGTTTTTGTCGAGAAGGCGAACGTCTACTTGGAGCCCACTTTCGAGCAGCATGCTGACTTTGTTTTCGCCGTGCGCGAGCGTCTGCACGTTTCGCGGATATTTCAGAATGTGTTCGGCCACGGCGTCGATATTCTTCTGGCGATCCTGCCCGGGGCGCATCGTGACGAGCAGGTCGAGATCGCCGACGGTGTCGCGGCGCCGGCGCAGCGAGCCCGCAGCTGTGACCGACTCGACAGAATCGCCCACTTGTTTAATGAATTCCGCGAGGCGTTCGGCGTCGCGGTCTCCGGCATCCATGAGAAAACGCCCCGAGGAGCGCTTCGCTGATTCCGTGGCTTTCAGAATGTTCTGCTCGCTTTTTTCGCCGAAACCCGGGAGATCGCGCAGTTTCCCTTCGCGGGCGAGCTTCTCGAGATCCGCCACGGTGGCGCACTTAAAATTGGACCACAGGAACGCGACCTTCTTGGGGCCCAGCGATTGCAGGGCGAGCAGTTCGAGCAGCGTCGGCGGATATTTCTTCAGCAGCTTCTGGCGCAACTTGTAGTTACCTGTCTCAAGGATCTCGCAGATGTGCTCGGCCATGTTCTCGCCGATGCCGGGAAGCTCGCGAAGTTTCTTGACGTCCTTGGCGACGTCTTCGATGCGCTCGTGGAGGCTGAAAAGCAGGTCCGCCACCTTTTCATAGCTCCGGTAGCGCCCGATAATGGCGCCGTCGATCTCGAGGAGCTGAGCCGTTTCGCGGAGGATGAGTGCTACTTCGCGGTTCTCCATGTTGCCTCTCTCACCTGACAATCAATTATAACGATAGCGTTGAACGAACGCTTACCGCTTCCGTTTCCCCCGGACAAAGGCGGCGTAGTAGAGCACGCCGGCGATGGTCTTCGCATCGCGAATCTTGCCGCTATGAATCCAGAGCTCGGCTTCGCGGAGCGTGAGGATGCGCGCTTCGATCTTCTCGTCGTCTTCGGGACGAGCTTCACCTTGCGTCAAGCCTTCGGCCAGGAAGATAACCATCCGTTCGCTTAAAAGACCAGGGCTGGGATAGATTTCAAGCAGCTTTCGATACCGTCTCGCGGTGTAGCCGGTTTCTTCCTGCAATTCGCGGGCTGCTCCTCGGCGGAAGTCTTCGTCAGGCTCGCGGTGGCCAGCAACCAGCTCCCACAAGAATTGTCCGGCGGCGTACCGGTATTGCCGGATGAGCAGGATTTTGCCGTCGTCAAACACGGGCAACACGACGACTGAACCGGGGTGAGTCACCACCTCGCGAACTACCTTTATTCCTGTCGGCTCGGTGAGCTCGTCGCGGCGCACGCCGAACACGCGGCCTGTGTATTTTGTTTCGCTGCTTAGAATCTTTACTTTCGAGGTTCTTTTGGCCACCCGCGCTCCTTTGCACTTTGTCCGCCGATTTTATCCTATACTAAACGGGAAAATTCCATGGCTATCCGTACAGTGATTGTCGACGACGAGAGGCCCGCGCGCGACGAGCTGCAGTTTCTGTTGCGCAGTTTTCCCGAAATTGAAGTGATTGCACAGGGAAAGAACGGGCTCGAAGCATTGGCGCTGATCAAGGAGCACGATCCCGATCTCGTTTTTCTGGACGTGCAGATGCCCGGCCTTGACGGCTTCGGCGTGATACAGAAGCTGATGGAGCGCAAGCTGCGCGTGCCGCCCATTGTTTTCGCAACGGCTTTTGAAAACTACGCGATCCAGGCCTTCGAGGTGAACGCCGTCGATTACGTGCTGAAGCCTTTCGACAAGGCCCGTATCGCCAAGGCTGTGCAGCGCGCCAAGAAAATGGTGGAAGCGCAGATATCGCCAGTCGAGCGGCTGGAGAATTTGGTGGGGCAGCTGGGAGCCGGGGCACCTCGTGCCAAGACGGCGCAGCCCGTCAAGCTGCTGGTCAAGTCGCAGTCGCGCATGTTTCTCGTCGATGCGGACGAGATGATCTACGCCTCGATCCAGGACGGCACGATTACGATTTTCGCGCGCGATGCGGAGGGTGTTTCGAACTACCGCACGATCGAGGAGCTTGCGGCGGCGCTCGATGCGGATATTTTCTGGCGCGCGCACAGAAGCTACTTGATCAACATCAACCACATCAAGGAAGTGGTGCCGTGGTTCAAGTCGAGCTACATGCTGAAGATGAACGATAAGCGGCAGTCGGAGATTCCGGTGTCGCGGGCACAGACGAAGCGGTTGCGCGAGTTGTTGAAATTGTAGCGGGCTAGCGCGAGAAGCCTCACGTCAACCCCGACAAAAACGTCGGGGTGGGACGTGAGCTACGGTTGCACGAACGTGGGCAGCACTTTTGCTACGGGCTGGACGACCGGCTAGATTGGCGCAACGCTGTCGCTGTGCTAGCATCCCTCGTACACCTTTCGGAATGGATTTTTCTCTCACAAGCGATCAGCTCCTGATTCGCAACACCGTCCGCCAGTTTATGGAGACGGAGATGCGCCCGGTGATCCGCGAATACGAACGCGAGCACAAATATCCCATTGCGGAGCTGCGTAAGCTCGGCGAACTCGGCTGCTGCGGCATGATGATTCCCGAGGAGTGGGGTGGCGCCGGCACGGATACGATCAGCTACGCGGTGATGATTGAGGAAGTGGCGCGAGTGGATGCTTCGACGGCCATCGTAGTAAGTGTGACGAACACGGTGTCTGCTGGGCCTGTCTTGAAGCACGGCACCGACGCGCAGAAGAAGAAATATCTTTCACGGCTGGCGCGTGGCGAAATCATCGGTGCGTTCTGCCTTACCGAACCGCAGGCCGGCTCGGACGCCGGAGGAATTCAGGCCCGGGCGGTGCGCGATGGCGATCATTACGTTTTGAACGGCACGAAGATATGGGTTTCGAACGGCGATATCTCCGGCGTCTACATCGTGTTTGCGAAGACAGACCCGGCGGCGGGGGCGCGTGGCATTACTGCGTTCCTCGTGGAAGGATCGTTTCCCGGCTTTCGGGTGAGCCGCTACGAAGAAAAGATGGGGATGCATCTTTCGCCGACGGTGGAAATCGTGCTGTCGGATTGCCGCGTGCCGGCGGAGAACAGACTGGGCGAAGAAGGACAGGGCTTGCGAATCGCTCTTGAGGCTCTCGATGGTGGGCGAATCGGGATTGGTGCGCAGTCCGTGGGGCTGGCGCAGGGCGCGCTTGAGACCGCGACGCGGTATGCGAAGCAGCGGCGTGCCTTCGGACATCCGATTGCGGATTACCAGGCGATTCAATGGATGCTGGCGGATATGCAGACCGAGATTGATGCGGCGAGGATGTTGACGTATCAGGCGGCGCAGGTGCGCGATCTAGAAATGCGCAAAAAGCCGTCCGGGGCACCGGGGCCTTCGCGGCTTGGCCCGTATTCGGCACGCGCGAAACTCTATGCGAGTGAAATGGCTAATCGCGTGGCGTATAAGGCCGTGCAGGTGCACGGCAGCCTGGGCTATTCGCGGGAGAGCGATGTGGAACGTTATTATCGCGACGCGCGAGTGCTGACGATTTATGAGGGCACGAGCGAGATGCAGCGCTTGGTGATTGCACGGGATCTCTTGCGCGCAGGACGAGCGTGATACGGCACGAGACAGACCCCGCGAGGCAAGCCTCGCGGCAACAAAGCGGCGGCAAGCCGCCGCACTCCATATAGGAGTTTTAGTCGAGCGTGGCAAAACGCAAGCGAGTTCTGAGCGGCATGCGGCCCACCGGCCGGCTTCACCTTGGCCATTATTTTGGCGCTTTGCAGAATTGGGTGAAGCTGCAGGACGAATACGAGTGCTTTTACTTCGTTGCGGACTGGCACGCGCTGACGACGCATTACGAAGATACTTCTTCGATTGCCGAAAGCACTTTACAGGTGGTGATAGATTGGCTTTCCGTGGGACTCGACCCGGCGAAATCGACGCTGTTCGTGCAGTCGAATATTCTCGAGCATGCTGAGCTTCACGTGCTGCTCTCGATGATTACGCCGCTCAGCTGGCTTGAGCGCGTTCCTACTTATAAGGAACAGATTGAGAATTTGAAGGACCGCGATCTTGGAACGTACGGTTTCCTTGGTTATCCGCTGCTGCAATCGGCGGACATCGTGATGTACGGCGAGCCGAAGCAGGAACTGCTGGTGCCGGTGGGCGAAGACCAGGCGCCGCACGTGGAATTGACGCGGGAGGTTGTGCGGCGGTTCGATACTCACTTTGGATTTGTGGTGAAGGACACGCTTTTCGACGCTGCAAACCAGACTGCACTCGAACAGGCGGTCGACAGCGCGAAAGTCACCTTGCCTCGCGTTGAAACGCCATTACGCGGGAAGGAACGGAATGCAGCTTTATCCGCTGCATTTAGAAAACGCGCGCTCGAAATCGGCGTAGAGAACTTTTTTGAAAGCGTGGGCAAGTACAAGAAATTCTTTGCGGTCGATCAGGTGCTGCGGGAGCCTGCTTACCTGCCGACCGAAACGCCGCGATTGCCGGGCCTCGATGGGCGGCGCATGGCCAAGAGCTACGGCAATGCGATCTGGCTCTCCGATCCTCCCGATGAGATTCGCGCGAAGGTTCGCAACATGATGACGGACCCGCAGCGGATTAAACGCACCGATCCGGGGCGTCCCGAGATTTGCCCCGTCTTCGCGTACCACAAATTATTTTCGCTGCCGGAGACGATCGCTAAAGTTGACCATGACTGCCGCACGGCGCAGATCGGCTGCGTGGATTGCAAGAAACTGATGGCCGAAAACCTGGTGACCTGGATCGAGCCTGTTCAGACACGCCGCAAAGAATTAGAGGCGCATCCGGGAAGGGTTTGGGATATCCTCGACGCCGGTTCGAAGAAAGCGCAGAAGGCCGCGCGGCGAACGATGAAGCGCGTGCGGAACGCGATTTTCGGATGGAACGAAGCGCGAAAGTAAGCGAGTCGCGATCGAAACAGGGGAGCACAGCCTGAAGAATGGCGTCACCTTATCGAATTAATCTGCCGGCGTATGAAGGCCCGCTCGATCTTCTGCTCGATCTGATTCGCAAGCAGGAGATGGACATCCACAATATTCCCATCGCGAAAATCACCGAACAGTATCTCGATTACCTCCATCAACTCGAAAAATTCGATATCGATGTTTCGGCTGACTTCATCTACATGGCCGCCACGTTGATCCATATTAAATCCAAGATGCTTCTGCCGACCGACCCGCTGGCGGGACCCGAGGGCGAGCAGGATCCGCGCGACGAGCTCGTTCACCGTTTGCTCGAGCACGAAAAATTCAAGAATGCGGCGCAGTTGCTCTACCAGAAGCAGCAGATTGAAGATCACGTCTGGTCGCATCCGGATAAATCGCTTTACGGGAGTGAGGAGACGGAAGGGGAGTTGGTCGTTTCGCTTGTGGATCTGGTGAAGGTGTTCTCGCAGGTGCTCGAGCGGCGGAAAGAAATTCCTAAGTTCGAACTGCATCACGATACGGTGACGATTGCGCAGATGATGGACCGGTTGCGGCAGAGGTTGGTTGGAACCGATGAAGCCGTGTCGCTTATCGAGTTTTTTGAATGCTGCACGACACGCAATGCCATGATTGTCGCGTTGCTCGCGGTGCTGGAGATGGTGAGAATGCAGGCGGTGCTGCTCGTTCAGGCGGACCTTTTCGCGGATATCCGGCTGCGCAAACACAAGATGTTTGACGCTGTGTTTGCCGGGCCTGACGCGATGTCGCAGATCGAAGAGCAGTATTTGTAGCTCGCCTTCAGTCGGGCGGTTTGAGTCGAGACGCAAGATGGGGTGCCCCATATGACGCCACAAGAAATTCAAGCCGCGCTCGAAGCGATTATCTATGCTGCCGATGAGCCAGCCTCGATTGATCAAATCAGTCGCGCGCTTGGCGTTGAGAAGACGGAGGCGAGGGCTGCGCTTGACCTGCTTGTCGCGTCGTATTCGACCGAGGATCGAGGAATCGAAGTGCGCAAGGTAGCGGGCGGATGGAAGTTTTATACCAAGCCGCAGCATCACGACGTGGTTCGGCGCTTCATCAAGAGCCTGCAGCCGCCCATTCGCCTCACGATGCCCGCGCTCGAGACTCTCGCGGTGATTGCCTACAAGCAGCCTGCAACGGTGCCGGAAATCAATGAGATTCGCGGCGTCAATGTGGGAGGCGTGATCAAGACGCTGCTTGAGAAGCGGCTCATCACCACGGCAGGCCGCAAGGCCGTGATTGGCAGACCAATCTTGTACCGCACATCGAAGCAATTCCTGATGCGATTTGGATTGTCGGACCTGGAAGAATTGCCGAGCCTGAAGGAATTTGAGCAATTAGCGCAAGCCGCGCTTGGATCCGACGAAGGCGTCGCGCCGACTGAACCAGATGATACTGCTCAGACCGGCGGGGAAGTCGCGACTCAAGCGGAATTGACTGCGGATGCATTGGAGACGGCGGTGGAGGCGGAATCAATGGATGCATCCGGCGAACAGTCAGCCGAGGCGGAGCTTGCTGCTTCCCCTGCGGAATCCGCCGCCGAAGTGTTTGCCGATTCGGATGAATCAAGCTCAGATGCGCAGGCGAAAGGCACTTCCGCATAATTGAGATTCCTCGCGTGGTAGTCCATTTTGAGCGTCGCCTTCATCCCATTTCAGGTTTTCAACGTTCGCGTCCGCAGCAGTTTTCCGCTACTCTGGTAGCGCATAAATGGAAGTTATGACGGCTATTCGGCGAAACTGATGGAAGAGCGGCTGCAAAAAATCATAGCGCGCGCGGGTGTTGCTTCGCGGCGTCATGCGGAAGATCTAATTCGGTCCGGCATGGTTACCGTGAACGGCCGCACCGTCACGGAACTCGGCTCGAAAGCCGACGAAACGACCGACCACATAAAAGTTTCAGGCAAGCTGCTCCGGCCCGAGCACGATCGCGTTTATCTGGTGCTCAATAAGCCGCCGGAAGTGGTCTCGACGATGAGCGACCCGGAAGGCCGTCGCTCGCTGCAGGATCTTCTTCACGGCGTTCCGGTACGTGTGTTTCCAGTCGGGCGGCTCGAATACCATTCGATGGGATTGGTTTTTTTAACGAACGACGGGGACCTCGCCAATCGCATGCTCAAGGCGCATCGCCTTCGGCAAACGTACCTCCTGAAACTCAAATCTCTTCTTACATTCCAGGAAATCGAGCAGCTTGCGCGTGCCACAGGCGCGCGGATTACGCGAGTCCGCGGCAAGGAATCGCCGTGGTATGAAGTGACGCTCACCGAAGCTCGACGTGATGCGCTGCGCAACAAGCTTTTCCAGACGGGGCATCCAGTCGAGAAAATCAAACGCATTCGCGTGGGCAATCTTGAGCTCGGCTCGCTTCAACCCGGCGAGCACCGCACGCTTTCGTCGGAGGAGGTAGCCGCGCTATGGCGTGCAATCGAAGGTAAGCTCGAACCGGCTTCGGAGCCTCCCATCAAGCGAACGCCGGTGAAGCGGCCCGCTAAGAACTCAGCTACACGCCGCGGCGGCGAAAAGCGCAGCGAGCGCGATTCGGAGCGTAGGCCAGGATCCAGCGGTAAGCGCCAGGGAAGAACCGAGCTTACGAAGCGAACGCGCATGAAACCGAGGAAGGCCCGTTGAGAGTCCTCCGCGCATGAGCACTCTGATTCGCGAACTCGTTCCGGAATATATCCGAGAACTCGCACCGTACGTCCCGGGAAAGCCGATCGAGGAGGTCGAGCGGGAATTGAAAACTACCGCCATAAAACTCGCTTCCAACGAAAATCCGCTGGGCCCTTCGCCGCTGGCGATTGAGGCCGCGAAGAAAGCGCTGGCCGGCTCGAACCGTTATCCCGACGGAAGCGGCACGTTCCTGCGGGACGCACTTGCGAAGAAGCACGACATACCTGCCGAAAATATTATTCTTGGGGGAGGCTCGACGGAGCTGATCGATCTTTCGGCGCGCCTGGTTTTGCGCCAGGCGGATTGCGGCGTTACATCCTACGGCTCTTTTCCTCTCTACTACACGGCCATTCGAGCGACCGGAGCACGATACGTCGAGGTGCCACAGCGCGATTACCACTTCGACCTCGACTCCATGGCCGAGTTCCTGCCGCCCGAGACGAAACTCATTTTTCTCGCGAATCCGAATAACCCCACGGGGACCATGTTCGACGCCGACGAACTGGATCGGCTTCTTGCGCAAGTTCCCGAGCACGTCCTCATCGTGCTGGACGAAGCCTATTGCGACTATGTCGAGACTCCGAACTACACGCGCTCGATAGAACTCGTTCGCGGCGGCCGCAACCTGATCGTGTTGCGCACATTTTCGAAGGTGTACGGCCTTGCCGGTCTGCGAATCGGGTACGGAATTGGCCCCGCTGCGCTGCTCGATGAAATGAATAAGATTCGAGGGCCGTTCAACACCTCGAATGTGGCTCAAGCGGCGGCACTGGCAGCGATTGATGATCGGGAGCACGTGCGGCGCTCGATTGATTCGAATCGCGCTGGGCTCGCGCAGCTTTCTGCGGGGCTCACCAAGCTAGGAATCAAATTTGTGCCATCGTTCACAAATTTTGTGTTGGTGGATTTCGGTTTTGAGACTGAACCACTCTCAGATGAGCTGCTGAAATACGGCGTGATCGTGCGGCCGATGCGATGGATGGGTTTTCCAAATTGCATCCGCGTATCGGTGGGTACTGCCGGGGAGAATAAGAAATTCCTGGAGATCCTCACCGAGCTGCGCGCATCTCAGGATCACAACAGCCACAAACCCCGGAAATAACGCTAATGGCAAACGACGCGCCGCCCGCGGGCGATCCCGTGCTCGAAATTCTTAAGACCAGCAAAACAATTGCTGTAGTCGGCCTTTCAAGCCGGCGAATGCGTCCCAGTTACGGTGTTGCCGAATACATGCAATCGGCCGGATACAAAATTATTCCTGTAAACCCAAACGAAACTGAAGTCTTGGGTGAAAAAAATTACGCCCGCCTGGAAGACGTTGCCGGGCGCATCGACATCGTCGACATATTTCGTCGTTCAGAATATGTTCCGGGCATTGTGGAGTCAGCAATTCGTATCGGAGCGCGAGCAGTTTGGATGCAGGAAGGCGTGTTTCATTCAGCAGCGGCAGCACGGGCGCGGGAAGCGGGGCTGTTCGTGATTGAAGATTCCTGCATTCTGAAGGAACACATGAGCCGCCGCAGGGCTTTAGTCTATTGAAGCGGATAGACCTTCAAGATGTGCTTCCCGGGCTCGGCGATTACGATAGTCTGTCCATCGGGAGCAATTTGAAACGCGCTCACGAGCAGGTCGTGAAGAATTGGACGGAAACTGCCGTCCGTAAGGCCCACCCACACGAGGTTGCCGGATTTGTCGTCGGGGCCGCGCTTCAAGAGCACTCGGTTTTCGTCGAGTCCAAATTGAAAGCGTCCGAATCCGGCTCGCGTTTTCATCGGTTGATTGGGATGAGCCAGTTCGCGCACTTCAATCGTATCGGCATCAACAAAATAACCGACGCGATTGCCGGATGGCGCGATCGTCAGCTTGCCTTGAAATTCGGGGATTCGCGTCATCTCCCGGACTCCCTCGTTCACTAGATCGAGTTGCACCAGCACATCCCTGCCGGAAAGGCTGAGATTGCGTCCGATGGCATAAGCCTGATTATGCTTCGCGTCCCAGGTGATTCCATCGAAGGTATGACCTTCGAAAAGCGTCACCGCTTTCCCCTGCGATGGCTTCATGCGAACAATCTGAAAAGGTCCGCCGCCCGTCACATAAACGAGGGTCTGTCCATCAGCAAGCCATGTCGCATTCCCAGCATCTTCGATAAAGCGATCTTTTAGCCCCGCCACGTGAATCTCGCCGCCATTTTCATCGAAAAGCGCGATTCCTTTCGTCGTGGTCGGAGAGGAATCCTCGTCGACAGCCGCTTTCTGAAATGTGATGTCCGCGGCGAGGAGGCGGCTATCTGGCGACCAGGAAATCGAATCCACCTGGAAGCTCAGCGGAGGAGGCGCCGGCATGAACTTCTCGCCTTCGACGATTCTACGCTTGCTTCCGTTGGGCGACGCCACCCAGATATCGTCGCGCTGGATCACGATTTTCTTCATCCGTTTCTGGCGCTGCACCACGAAAACGATCTTGTTATCGGGCGCGACCGAAAAATGCGAGCAATCTTCCTCGATAACGAATTTAGGCTTCTCTTGTGCAGCGGTCGAAATGGAAACAAGCCCAGCTAAGGCCGCGAGCGCGGCAAGACATAAGGGCAGTCGCATGTCCTGGGAGATTCTCACTTTTGCCCGGCAGATTTCTTCTGAATTTTCCGGATTTCTTCAAGTCGCTGCCGGATGCGAGCTTCAAAACCCTGATCAGTCGGTGTGTAATATGTCCGGCCGATGAGACTGTCGGGCAAACAGGTCATATCGGTGAGCTTCTCCTCGCTGTCGTGTGCGTACTGGTAGCCTTTGCCATAGCCCACGTTGCGCATCAGGCCGGTCACCGCATTTCTTAGATGCAAAGGAACGGGCTCCGCGATCGTATTCTTCAAATCTTGCTGCACCTCGCCATAGGCTTTATAGACTGCATTCGATTTCGGCGCGAGCGACAAATACACCGCGGCTTGCGCCAGCGCAAGATTTCCCTCGGGCGGCCCAAGGAAATCAAACGCATCCTTTGCCGCCAGCGTCACAGCCAGCGCGTTCGGCTCGGCCAGACCAATATCCTCGCTCGCCATCCGCACCATGCGGCGCGCCAGGTACAACGGATCTTCTCCTGATTCGAGCATGCGCGCGAGCCAATAGAGCGCGGCGTCGGGATCGGAATTGCGTACGGACTTATGCAAGGCCGAGATGAGATTGAAGTGCTCTTCGCCGGACTTATCGTAAGGCAGAAGTTTCTTCTGCAGCACCTCTTCGAGGACGGCCTGCGATATGACGCGACGGCCAGCCGCGTCCGGCGCAGTACCAAAAACCAGCGCCTCGAGTGTGTTGTAGGCCGAGCGTGCATCCCCATTGGCCAGAATCGCGATGCGCTCGATAATTTCACCGCTAATCTCGATATTTTCGTTGCCAAGACCGCGCGTGGAATCTTCCAAAGCACGCCGCAGCAGCATCGCCACCTGCTCCGCCGAAAGCGCTTTCAGGATGTAGACCTTCATCCGCGAGAGCAGCGGCGAAATCACTTCGAACGACGGATTTTCGGTGGTCGCGCCGATCAGCACGATGTTGCCGGCCTCGACGTGCGGTAAGAACGCATCTTGTTGCGCTCGATTGAAGCGATGCATTTCGTCGACGAAGACGATTGTGCGCCGTCCGTAGCGACGGACGCCTTCGGCCTTCGCCATCACCTCTTTGATTTCCTTGATCCCTGCGAGAACAGCGCTGAAAGGGATGTACTCGGATTTCGTGCGACGGGCGATGATGCGCGCCAGGGTCGTCTTCCCGCAGCCCGGAGGCCCCCAGAAAAGCATTGAGCTCAAATCATCGCGCTCGATTTGCGTGCGGAGGGGTTTCCCGGGGCCAAGCAGCTCTTCTTGCCCAATGAATTCGTCGAGAGTCTGCGGACGCATACGGTCGGCCAGCGGCCTGCCGGCGAGAGGTTCGTCCTGCGGCTCGATTGCTCTAAACAGTCCCACTGCGCGCCTTTGAATACGGTTAGTTCAAAGCTTCCAGCGTTAACGAGTTAGGCTAGCATGAAGCGGCAACTGTACGAAACGCGGCACGACCACGTCGAGCCGGAACGGCGGTAGCAACCTATAGCTGACGGGAACGGTCAGGCGGTGCTGCTTCGCTGACGGGCCGCCTCAAATAAAGCGATAGACGCGGCAACCCCCGCATTAAGCGATTCAACCGACGGATGCATCGGTATCGAAATTATGCCGTCGGCAGAGTGCAATACTTCGGAGGGCAGCCCGGCGCCTTCGCTTCCCACGAATATTGCCGAAGGCTCTCGGAGATCCGGATACGCCGGTGCTTCCCGCGATCCCGCGCCCTGAGGCGAATCAACAACACCGCGTCCAATCGCCGCGACGATTTTCACTCGGGCCATTTTCAACTGCGCGAGCAGCACTGGAATGGCAATCCCGCGAAGCAGCGGCAAGCGCAGGGCCGACACTGCGGAGGCGCGCAATGCCTTCGGCGACCAGGGATCGGCCGTTCCTCGCGCCGCAATTGCACCAGTGGCTCCAAACGCCTCGGCAGAGCGCACGATTGTGCCAACGTTGCCGGGATCCTGAACGCCTGCCATTACGACCACAAGCGGCGAACCACTGAAACGCGAGCCGTTTTCATCGGCGGCGCCTCGCAGAATATCTTCAAACTGCCAGTCCGGCTTGCGGAACAAAGCGGCAATGCCTTGGGGCGTTTCGGTTCCGGCGACGCTTGCAAACAGTTTGTCGGTCGTTCGCAAAATGCGCGACCGCGGGATACCGGCTTCGCTGGCACTCGCAGTCTTCAAAATCGCGTCGAGTGCGGGTTCGGCTGATTCGCAGACAAGCAGTGCCTCAGCCTCCAGCCCCGATCGCAGCGCATCTTCCACGAGTTTGCGCCCCTCAACTCCAATCGGCTCGCCTTCGGCCGGTCCGGTGCCACGCAGCGCCGCGCGAAAGCGTTTTAGCCAGCGGTTTTCGCGGCTGGTGATCAGGTCGCTTTCTTCGGAAGCGCTCGGCGCACGTTCCCTCATGCTGCAAGCCTAACAAACGTGGCGAGCATCGTAAACGCGCGTGACTTCGCAACGTCGCCGAATAGGGGCGTTTCAATTCGGGCACCCGGGGTGATGTCTTGCGTAGCCCGCGCTGGCTGTGGTACGTTGCCGAGCAGATGGAAACCGAGGCGTAACCCGCCGTGAGCAAACAATTTGCCCGTTGAAGTCCTGAAAATTTCGCCGGAAGCGCCCGAGTCGCGCGTGGTGGACTATGCGGCCGACTTCATTCGCCGCGGCCGCGTGGTGGGAATGCCTACGGACACTTTCTACGCGCTGTCCGCAGACCCTTTCAATCTTTCGTCGATCCAGGACGTGTTTCGCGTAAAGGGCCGCGCCGAGAACAAGGCTTTGCCGATTCTGGTAAATTCCATCGAGCAGGCTGTGACCCTCGCACGCGACTTGCCCGATTCGTTTCTCGTCCTCGCGCACAAATTTTGGCCCGGCGCTTTGACGCTCGTGGTCGAGGCAACGCATCGGTTGCCACTCAAAGTGACGGGAAATACAGGACGGGTTGCGCTGCGCTGGCCGAATTCGCGGATTGCGTCGGCGTTGATTGAGGCGGTTCGCTGGCCGATCACTGGCACGAGCGCGAATCTCTCGGGATTTCCTTCCTGCACGAACGCCAGCCAAATCGTAAAACAGCTTGGGGAGCGACTGCCGCTGATTCTCGATTCGGGCGATACCGGCGCGATCCTGGCTTCGACAATTGTGCGCATTAACGGGCACGAATGGTCCATCGTACGTGAAGGCGCGATTCCAGAATCCGCGATTCACGCAGCTTTGCAATAGCCCGTTACGTCTCGAGGTTTGTTACGCGGTCTTAAGGTGTGCGGGCGCGTCGTGCTCGTTAACCGGCGCGAACCCATAAAAGCGGGCGTCGCACTTGATGCACCGGTAAGGACGCATCCCGAGCATGCTGAAAAGGTACTTTTCAAACGGGCCACGACGGTGCGAACGAAAAACCTCGGTACTTGTGCAGTGTGGACAAGGCCGTTTGATGTTTAGCTTCATTCTCAAGACTTCTTTCTCCCCCTCGTGGTCCCGAGGGGGTTGGACCAGCGGCAACGTACTGCGTACACATCTAACCTTGCGGACTTTAAGTTTCCAGACGGTCGCGCGCCATACAGTTTTTCCTGCACCAGACGGCCGATGAGGCTGTACCGAAAAAACTCATAAATATCCCTACGTCTTAGTTTCCCTGTACCCGGGTACAGCGAGAGCCCCCTGTTCCTTTTCTGGTCTTGCCGGATTGCGCTTCTCGTCGTTTACTCACGGGCACGCAATAGGCGTATCCAACATCCGTTGGTGATTTCGTTTTTGTTCACGCCTGCCCCGCCCGCCGATTGCTGGTTCTGGGACCGCACGCTGATCCCTTCGGTGTAATTCAATCCTGGTGAATGCCCTCTGCTTCTCGGAGGGAAGGGGAGTGACATGGTGCGTTTTTGCGGCAAAGGTGTGTGCTTAGGATTGCTGTACAGACTTGCGCTCGTCGCCTTAGCTCTGATTGCGGGTTCTACGGTGACGTTCGCCCAATTTCAAGACAACAACGGAGGTCGCGACGGCGGCGATGGTCGCGGCAACGGCTCTTCAACCGGAAATCATTCGCTTGATCCCGGCGTCCGTGGTGGTCCCCCGGGGGCAGGCGGACCGATCGGCGGAATGAGCACCGACTATCAAAACTTCTTTAACGCGGCGCTTGCGCGATTTCAAGAAGTCGATTCCGTTTCCGGCACGATAACGAACGAATCCGGGGTCGGCCTCGGTCCGCGTTTCAATGCCACGAGCTGTAGCGGGTGCCACGCGTTCCCGGCTATTGGAGGTACCAGCCCGGCGGCCAATCCGCAAATTACCATGGCCGTCGCGGATGGGGCGACCAATAAGATCCCTCCATTTATCACCGCAAACGGCCCGGTTCGCGAAGCCCGCTTCATCCGCAATTCCAACGGAACTGCAGACGGCGGCGTGCACGATTTGTTTGTGATCACCGGACGCTCGGACGCACAGGGCTGCAACATCACTCAGCCGGATTTCGAGGATGCGATCAATCAGAAAAACATCATTTTCCGGATTCCGACTCCGCTGTTCGGCGCCGGAATGGTGGAGAGCATCACCGATACGGCGATTCTCACCAATGCTGTGAATCCACACAAAGCTGCGCTTGGCATTTCCGGACAAGTGAATCGTAGCGGTAACGACGGCACGGTCACCCGTTTTGGATGGAAGGCGCAGAATAAATCCCTCGTGATGTTCGCAGGTGAGGCCTATAACGTGGAACAGGGCGTCACCAACGAACTTTTTCCGAACGAGCGCGACGAAACGCCGGGCTGTTTGTACAACGCATTACCGGAGGACTCCACCAACCTGACTCCCGGGAGCACTTCTGTCTCAAGCGCTTCGGACTACTCCTCCGACATCATAAACTTCGCGGCATTCGGCCGTCTTTCTGCTCCGCCGACGCCCGCTCCGGCAACCGCGACGACACTGATTGGACAGCAGGTGTTCAGTCAGATCGGCTGCAACATGTGCCACACGCCGACGATCAACAGCGGAAGTACTTTCTATGGCACCGGTCTCAACAATGTTCCTGTGAATGCTTATTCGGACTTTCTCGTTCACACCATGGGTATGGGCTTGGCTGATCAAGTGAGCCAGGGCCTCGCGAACGGAATGCAATTCCGGACCGCTCCCCTATGGGGAGTGGGGCAGCGCATCTTCTTCCTGCATGATGGCCGAACTTCGGATCTCATGCAGGCAATCGAGGCGCACCAGAGTCAGGGATCGGAAGCGAATCAGGTGATCAACAACTTCAACCAACTCTCGGCGGCTCGCGCGGCGGCTCTCCTAGCTTTCTTGCGTTCGCTCTAGAGTTGTAGGTTTTGTACGCCCTGGCATGCTGGACGATGGGAGAAAGGCCGCGGAGCCTGGCGGACTCCGCGGTCTTCTCCTGATCGCCTGTTTTTGATTGGACGTCCTAAGTGATCCGCCTCGGTGAAAGCGGCTAAACTATTCGCCCGAATTCCGTTGCGTCGGTGCTGAGGGGAACTGAAACAACAGCCCCGTTTCTATTTCCACAGCTTGCCCGTTTATGACGTATGGTTTGAACTCCCATTTCGCCAAAGCATCTGTGACGCTCTTCATTTGCTCCGGGAATCCCGAAATCGCGTGCACGTGTTCGAGCTTTCCGTCAGCACCGACGATAAACCGCACCGGCACGCTCGCGTATCGAGGCCCAGTCATCACGGGATCCACCCTGTGGGTGATGTAATCTCGATAAGCATGCTCGGGAACGCAGACCGGCCAGTTAACCCGTTCCGGGGAAACGGCTCGATCCGCCTGCGCGAATGATATTTTCTTCAGCGACTCCACCAGCATCTCGGCGGCCGCATCCCGGCTCGCCGTAATCGAAAAAATAAGCGTATGGCACCGGATTTTTGCCGCAAACACCACGTGGTTCAGTCCCGCCCCGCTATAATCGAGGCGCGCAAAATCCACTCCCCCTAATTTCACTGACGTCACGGCATGCGGAGCCGAAAGACTCGCGTCCAGCCCCTGCTTCATCTGATTCAAAAATCCGATCGCATCGGTCGTCTTTTCGGCCGCGAAAAAATCATCCTGAGCGGAAATCTGCATCGTGGCCACAAGTTCGCCCTCAGGCTTCAACGCTGCGAGCGAGTAGTACCCCGACGCGGACGGCTCCGGCCCTTTCAAGTCCTCCACCCAACCAGGCGGCAACGAATAGCGCACCCCGAAATAATCATCTTGAAACACCCCATTCTTCACCGTCGCGTCTTCCGGCTCCGAATATTTTCGAGCCACGTCCCCCTTCGCGGCGCACGCGAGCAGCGCCAATCCCGCGATCCCGAACAAGCAGCCCATTAATCGAAACCGGATTACCTTCACGATTCTCCTCCCGCAAAATCCTCGAATTGCGCTTCTGGGCGGGGGGTATCAACAGTGTACGCAGTCAACGTCGCGATGCAACTCCTACAGAGGTCACCTTCGCATCTCGGTGACGCGAACGTATCGCGAAGCGAACCGACTTGACAGCCGCGCGAAAACATCCGAATTATCATCGCGCCAAAATCTCGCTTTTCGGATAGCCGACGAGGTCAATCAGCGCCGCAGCCGACTCTCCCAGAAATTCTGTCGCAATCGCCTACATTCCCAATGCTTACGCGCCTGACGCGCCCTGCTCCTCGATGTAAATTTTGGCAACTCATTTGCACTCGTGCGCTCATTGCTTCGGCTCCGCTTGTTTCGGCCGGGGCGACGGGGGAACAAGATGACTCGTGAGCGCGCAACCAAAACCTACTTCTTCGCACTTCTGCTAGCGATCGTCTGGTTCGCACAGGCCTTCATATCAAGCGCGGCGATGGGCCAAAGCACGATTGCCACCGGCAGCATTCAAGGCTCAATCCTCGATTCCAGTGGCGCCGTCATACCCGGTGCAAAAGTCACCATTCGAAATAAGGACACCGACCAGACTTTTCAGGTCGCCACGTCCTCCAGCGGCGCCTACACCTCTGGCGCAATTGTGCCAGGAAATTATTCGGTTCGGGCCGAGGCTCAGGGTTTTAAAACGGTAGAACAATCTATCGTCGTGCGAGTGGGTGAAACAGCCGGAGCGAATATCACGCTGCCGATAGGATCTGGAAGCACCGTCGTCGAAGTGGAAGCGCAGGCGGTTACCGTAAACACTGAGCAGGCCAGCGTGCAGGGCGTTCTCGGAAAGGAGCAAATCGAAAACCTGCCTGTCAATGGACGCAATTTCCTCGATCTCGCGCAGCTCGAGCCCGGCGTTCAAGTGCAAGATGGCGCAGATTTCGACCCCACCAAAGTCGGCTTCTCTTCGATTTCATTCGGTGGCAGATTCGGCCGCACCGCGCGAATTGAGGTGGACGGCGTTGACGTGAGCGATGAGACGGTGGGCACGACTACGGAAAATATTCCCGCAAGCGCCATTCAGGAATTCAGCGTGAGCCAGTCGTCGCTCGACCTCTCGAACGAACTCACATCGTCAGGCGCCGTCAACGTGACGACGCGCTCCGGAACGAACGATTTCCACGGCGAAGGCTTCGCGCTCTTCCGCAGCAGCGCCTTCTCCGCGGCTCTGCCCGAGCCGCCACCACCGGCGCCCCCGCTGCAATCTCCCTACGCTCGGAATCAAGACGGAGGCAACTTCGGCGGAGCGATCATCAAGGACAAGCTCTTCTTCTTCCTAGACGCCGAACACATCAATCAGAATCTTTCGGCACCCGTTGTGCCGTCAGATCCATTTACATCTTTCACGGGCAACTCCAGCGCACCGTTTCATGAGACCGATTATGACGCGCGGCTCGACTGGATTCTCGGGAAGGGCATCCGGATGTTCTACCGCTTCAGCTATTTTGATAGCCTCGCAGTCTCGGCTGGCGGATTGATCGGCTTCCAGCCATACGAGGATAAGAACTACACGAAGACGCATGTTGTGGGAGCCGACTTCACCTCATCCGGCTTCACCCACAGTTTTCGCTTCGAATATCTGAAATTCATCAATAACCTGCGCGATATCGTTGCCGACTCCGATCTTCCTTTCGCTAATTTCCCCGTAAGCATCAATATCTTCGCGTCGAATTTTTTCACCGGCCCGAATTTCCTGGCGCCACAACAAACCTTTCAGACCGACCGCCAGATAAAATACGACGGCAGCAAGGTCCTCGGCTCTCACATCCTGCGATATGGTGTCTCTTACAATCGCCTGCGCGGCGGCGGCCTTTTCTCCTTTAGCGCGATCACTGCCAACGTGCTCCCCATCGCGAATGCGGCGGAAGTTGCATTCGCAGCGATGCAGCCGGGCGGCGCCGGCAACCCGCTCAACTATCCTGTCGACAACGTGACGCTCGGCAACGGCAATAACTGCGACACCGAAATCCCTGCGTTCAACGCGCCTTGCAGCGGCACGCCCCCGGATAATCGGCTCGGCCTCTACATCGGTGATAGCTGGAAGGTGAAACCGAACCTGATGGTGACTTACGGCCTGCGCTATGTGCGCGATACAGGCCGCACCGATAGCGATCTGCCTCCACTGACCGGAGTCAACGACCTTCTCCCAGGCTTCGGCGACCGCGTTAAGCAGCCGAACTTGAACTTCGCGCCACAACTTGGAATCGCGTGGGACCCGAAAAAAGATCAAAAGACGGTCATTCGCGCCGGCATCGGCATGTTCTACGAGAATGCCATCTGGAACAATGCCGAGTTCGATCGCCCCGAGCGTTTGGCAAACGGAGCTTTCCTTGCCAACCCCTCGGCTTGTCTCGACGGCAGTGGTTCTGGAGTGCCATTTCCGGCGGGAAACACATTTCTAGGCGGAACACAGAATACCGCCAACAATATTTGTTCCTCCTTGATCGGATCAACCATTGACGCGGGCGGAGGGACGTGCGCAGGGCTCACTGCGGCGGTTTGCGTAGCCAGTTTTCAAACAACCTATCAAGCCGCCACCGCGATCGTCGGAGCCAACGCCCCAAACCCCAATTACATTCCGAATCTGATCGCATCCGGTTCGGCGATTCCTCTCGGCGCCCTGGCGCCCGGCTATCGCACTCCGTACTCGATACAAATAAATGCGGGGTTACAGCGGCAGCTCTTGCCGGGAATGGTTCTCAGCGTGGACTATCTTCGCAACGTGAATCTCCACTATCTGATTGGTGTTGACGTAAACCACAGCGGCGACACCCGATTCTTTAACAAAACCGCCGCGCAGCAGGCGATCTCGTCCACGCTTAGTGCCTGCGGTGCCGCAACGATTGATGCTGCTATTGCTTCCTGTCCTGGTCTGCATCCTCCCTCAGGCGGGAGTCCAGCTGGCGGCGCCACGATGTCTGACTTTGGTAATTTTGGGTTGGATTCGGCGGCGGACCTGGGTGTCGGCAGTTGTGAAACGGCGCTCGGATTTCAATGCGCGTTTCAGGGCGTGAATCCAGGTTTGGGACCAGCGGTTTTCCTGCAACCCATCGGACGCTCCGTCTACAACGCGTTGGATGTAAAGCTTGTGGACAACGTCAAAGCTCCGTTCCGTGGAGTGCGTTACCTGAACTTCCAGTTCGCCTACGCTCTTTCGCGATTTACAAATTGCGGCGCTGCGCTCTCCACCTCCGTAGGCACGTCTCCTGCAGCAGCGGATCAGGATTTCGTCAACCCAACTATCGACAACAACAGACCGTGTGGATTCAGCGGCCCCTCTTCATTGGATCGCACGCATCAATTTTCATTCGGCGGCTATGCCGATCTGCCGCTTCATTTCCGTCTTGGCACAATCTTCCATTTCGATAGCCCGCTGGCAAGCGCTCTCGCCGTTCCCACTACCGGAAACGGAGCCGGAGAGATTTTCAGTACCGACTTCACCGGCGACGGAACGGTGGGTGACCCAGTCCCTGGCACCAAACAAGGCTCATTCATGCGCGGCGTGTCCGTGGGCGGGCTAACGAATCTGGTAAACAATTACAACAACACAATTGCCAACAATCCAACTCCGGCCGGAAATGTCCTCATTAACGACGGCTTGTTTACGCTTGCTCAACTGCAGGCGCTTGGCGGCGTCGCGCCCGCTTTGCAGCCGGTTGTGCCGGGCGAAGTCGGGCTCACTTGGCTCAAGACGTTCGATGCCAGCCTCACCTGGGTTGGGAACGTCACGGTGAAAGATCGCGCCATCTCCGTCGAGCCCAGCGTCAGCTTCTACAACCTGTTTAACTTCTCGAACTTTAACATTCCGGGAAACGTCTTGAGCGGAATCCTCACGGGCGGTCCAGGTTCTGTCAACGGAACCACTCGGGGCGACGCTACGGTTGTCCGAGTTGGCGTTGGTACGGGCGTCTTCTCGCTAGGCGCGCCGCGCACCATCGAGTTCGGGCTCAAACTCTCCTTCTGAAGCTCCCTCGCTGTAGCTCAGCGGGCTGGTGCCTCGGATTTTGAGGGGCCAGCCCGCGATTACACGTTTTGTTTTTGAGAGATGTACCGGCCTCTTCCGTCGAAGAACAACGCCCACCTTTCGTCTTGAGCGCTTCCGCCTAAGCCCCTACACTGGCGTAAGCAAATGAATATTAGGAAACAGTTTGCGGCGCCCGCCCTGATTCTTGCGGTACTCGTCTTTGGGGCCGCATTTCGCACGCCTAAGCCGGTGCAGCAGCAAGAGCAGCACTCGCCCGACCTCCAGCGCTTTTTTCTCGAAAATGGCGTCTCTATCGATCTCGGCCCCAATTGGAAGCCGTCCGCGAGCGGCAACGCGGCGCCTCCAGGAGGTCTTGGTCCGTACGCGCCTCCCTTTCGTTTTAACCAGATCTTATTTCTAACTAACGAGCACCAAAACACCCTGCTGCAGCTCGCCACCTCCGACAATCCACTGATCGGCCACGATGCTTACTGGCTCGATACCCAAATGCATGCAACGAACGGCACCGGCACGAGCCTGCCGGATTATCTGTTCTTTCTTTTCCTGCCGCCCTCACACTCCTGCATGGATGATGTGCTGGCCAAACTCGCCGCCGCGAGCCGCCCCGCCGACCCGGATCCATCAGGCGGAGAATTCTCGAAATCGGAGCTGCAGGTCACATACTCCTGCAGCTATGCGCCTACGCTCTCGGACTTTTATTCCCAGCAGCTCACTAACGGCATCACCTTCAGGCAGGCGCTCAACGGCCCGCGCGCCTATGGCGATTTCAAAAATCTGGAAATGCCGCCGATGGAGCAGGTGGATTTTGCAGGAATGACGTTCTTCGTATTCGAGGCTCTCTCACACGAGCAGATCAGCGAAAACGCGGTTCACTATTTCAATTTGCCAGCCGAAACGCAGGGCCTGCACGCCGATTTTCTATGGGCGATAGGCACGACTAGCCCGTATCCTTTCGTCGCCGACCCCAGTCGCAAGACTCCCATCATTCATCTCGCCTACGCCGGCGCAGGACCAAACCGCCGCACCGATTTCCTTCGCATCCTCGAGCGAGTCCACGCCCAGTAAAAGCAGTGCATCAAACCACCCGATCAGCACGCCCAACAGCAGAAGAAAACTGTCCAGAGGCCTAGCCGTCAATTCCGTAACGCCGGCTTGTCCTGAGCAGCGAAGGGCGTCCCGCCGGCTCTTTTGACTCTTGCGTAGGCGGCAAATCACCGCAACCTTGCTCCCTCGACAAAATCATAATCGCCAGCCGACGGAATCACGATATTCGTCACTCGCTCGCGATGAACGCACACATTATCTGGATACCACAAATTGATATAAGGCTCGTCCTCAGCCACGATCCTCTGAATCTCCCAAAGCAGCGCTTTCCGCCTCTCGCGATCCATTTCCATCCGCGCCTGATCAATCAGCGTATCAAGCTTCGGATTCCGGTAATGCCCACGATTCGATCCATTCGGCGGAATTTTCTTTGAGCTGAACACTGATTCGAAAATATCCGGGTCGTTATTTCCTCCCACCCAGCGCTGCGCCGAAACCTGAAAACTCCCGCGCTGTAAATCCGCGTAAAAAGTCGCAAACTCCAGCGGCCGCAACTCAACCGCCACGCCCACGCGCCTCCATTCGTCCGAAACCGCCTCGCTCAAAAGCCGCGAATATTCCTCCGTGGATGTCTTGAACTCCAGCCGAAACCGCACACCGCCCGCCCCGCGCTTGAATCCAGCGGCATCGAGCAACTGCTCCGCTCGCGCCGGATCGAAATCGTATTGCCGCACGTCCGGGTCATACGCCCAATGATTCGGCGGAAGTAAACTCGACGCGGCTCGCGCCTGCCCGCGCATCAGATACTTAATCAGTGTCGCGCGATCGGTCGCGTACGCCAGCGCCTGCCGCACTTCCCGATGCGCCAATATCGGATCCTCCAGATTGAATCCAACGTATGCAATCGTCGTCCCGGGCTGCTCGTCGGCCACGATCGCGCGCTCCTTCGCCAGCGTGACGACCATATCCGGACTCAGCGAGTTAATCGCGACATCCGCCGAGCCTTTTCGCAATTCGAGGGCGCGCACAATCGCATCCGGCACGATTCGGAATCGCACGCGCTCCACGTTTCCTCGCACGCCCGCCGCCTCACCTGCATCTCCGAAGTAGGAGAGATTCCGCTGGAGCACGATCTCCTGATCGGTAATCGCATTCACGAATTGAAAAGGTCCTGTCCCGATCGGCTTTTGCGCGATCTCCGGCCCCGATCCGCGCGGCACAATCCCGACGCCGGGCTTCGTCAGGTTCCATAAAAATGACGCGTACGGCTCACGCAAATGAAACACCACCGTCGAATCGTCCGGAGCCTCCACCGCTGTGACCATTCGAAAGGCTCCACGCTTCGGCGTCTTTACCGTCCCGTCGAGGATCGACTCAAATGTGAATTTCACGTCCGCAGAGCTAAGCGGCCGCCCATCGTGGAATTTCACGCCCTGTCTTAAGTGGAACACGTACGTCAGCGGATCGCGCGTCTCCCACCGCTCCGCCAGGTCCGCAACGATGTTCATCTGCGCGTCGTGCGCCAGAAGGGAATCGAAAATCAGGCCGTCGAGGTGTTGCGACTGTGCGTCCGTGCCAATGCGAGGATCAAGATTCGCCGGCATCGATTCGATCAGGAAGTTAACGGTGCCAGGCTCTTCGACGCCGCGATTCGACGAGCAACCCGCGCCAATTAGCACACAAGCTAGCGCCGCCGCTGCTAGTCGCATCCTAGCGCGCTCGTCCCCGCACGAGTTTGCCCATCACCGCCGAATGCCGCGCCCCTGTAGCGGACGGCAAAGTATTTGCGCGGCCGTGATACGACTCATACGCAAGCACCGCAAACGCGAATGCTTCTTTCGCTTCCGCCGGAATCCCGAATTCGCTGGCCGGCACAATTTCAATTTCCGGCAGGGAAGCCGCAAGCTGCGCCATCAGCAACGGATTGTGCGCACCGCCTCCCGCCACGATAAGTTCATCCACACGCGCACGCGGCAGAACAAATCGGCGCAATGCATCCGCGATCGAAAGGGAAGTGAACACAGTTGCCGTTCGCACGAGATCGTCCGCCGACGCGCGATGCCGCTTGCCCCACCCCAGAATCTTCTCCGCAAAGGCACGCCCAAATTGCTCGCGTCCCGCCGTCTTGGGCGGTCGCTTGCGCAGGTATGGTTCCTTCAACATCGTCGAAAGCAAGCCCGGTAACAATTTCCCGCCGATCGCAAGCCGTGCATCGCGGTCGTAATGTACACGCCCGCGTGTCGCGATCTCGACGATTGCATCGATCACCATGTTCCCGGGCCCAATATCGAACGCAAATAGTTGCCCAGGCCGCGCGCCCGCAGGAATTACCGTAAGGTTCGCAATGCCGCCGACATTCAATGCCACTCGGCCAATTCGCGCATCTCGATACAAAAGATAATCCACGAACGGCACAAGCGGCGCCCCCTGTCCTCCAGCCGCCATATCCGCTGGACGGAAGTCCCCAATCGTCGTCACGCCGGTCCGCTCGGCAATGATGCTCGGCTCGCCAATCTGAAACGTCGAAGCCACGCGCCGGCCGAGAAACCCCGCCGCCACCCCCTGATGAAAAATCGTCTGCCCATGCGACCCAATCAGCGAAATCTGCCGCAGCGCTACGCGCCATTTCTTGCAAGCCGCAATGGCCGCCCGCGCAAACTCTTCGCCGAGCAGAAAATTAAGTTGGCTGATCTCAGAAGTGGTGGTCGGCGCCCCGTTCGCCAGCCGCAAAATCGCGTCTCGCACGGGAGCAGGGAATCGAACATGGTGATGTCCCTCAAACTTCGCCGCAATCGCAGGCGGCGCCCCGGAAATCCTCACGAGCGCCACGTCGATCCCGTCGGCTGACGTCCCCGACATCATCCCCAACACCCGCATCGCCCGCCCGCTAACCGCCCTCATTTCAGCTGCTTCTGCAAAGCCGCGAGCAGATTCAAAGCCTCGAGCGGCGTCAGCGTATTTACATCCGCTTCGCGCAGCGATGCGAGCACTTCCTCGTCTATCGCCGCAAAACTCACCTGTTGAGCTGAGGGCGGAACGGCCCCGGGTGAGAGCTGTTCCGTGAGCCTGTCCTCGCTCTCCTCATGCCTCTTCAAAATTTCGCGGGCGCGGCGGATTACCGGGTTGGGAAGGCCCGCGAGGCGGGCTACTTCGATTCCGTAGCTTTTGTCTGCGCTTCCTGGTTCGACGCGACGCAAGAACACGATTTCGCGTCCCGCTTCCTGGACGGCTACGTGTACGTTTTTCACTCCCGGAAGTAATTGCTCGAGCTCCGTCAGTTCGTGATAATGCGTGGCGAAGAGTGTCTTCGGCCGCGCGCCCGCGTGCAGCGCTTCCACCACGGCCCACGCAATCGAAAGGCCGTCAAATGTCGAAGTTCCCCGGCCTACTTCGTCGAGCAGCACGAGGCTCGCGGATGTTGCCGTGTTCAAGATTGCCGCCACCTCGCTCATCTCCACGAGGAACGTCGAGCGCCCGCGCGCCAGATTGTCCGACGCCCCGATTCGCGTAAAGACTCGATCCAGCACCGGCAATTTCGCCTCGGCAGCGGGAACAAATGAGCCCATCTGCGCCAGGATCGAAATCAGAGCAGCCTGCCGCAAATAAGTGGACTTGCCGCCCATATTCGGCCCGGTGATGATCAGAAGGAATTGCGTTTCGTCGTCAAGGTACAAATCGTTCGGAACGAAACGCTCGCCGCGTTCCTCGAGCAGCTTCTCGATCACCGGATGCCGGCCGCCCGCGATCAGCAGCGAATCCGTTCTCGGGCCCGGCTTGGCACCTCCTTCACCCTCCGCCGCGCCAGTCGTAAATTGCGGTCGCGAATAATTTCGCGATGCCGCAATCCGCGCAAAGTTCACCAGCACATCAAGCTGCGCTATGGCCGCGGCCGTCCGCCGCAGACGCGCCGCCTCGCGCGCGATCGCCTCGCGAATTTCACCATAGAGGCGCCGCTCGATTTCGAGCACGCGCTCTTCGGCCGACAGCACCTTGCGTTCGTATTCCTTCAGCTCGCCCGAGGTGAACCTCTCCGCATTCACCAATGTCTGCTTGCGCTCGTAGTCGGCTGGGGCAAGGTGCAGATTCGCTTTCGAAATCTCAATGTAGAAGCCGAACACCTGGTTATAGCGGATCTTGAGCGATGCAATTCCAGTGCGCTTTCGCTCGCGCTCTTCCATCGCCGCAATAATTTGGCGTCCTTGCATGGTGATGTCGCGCAGCTCATCAAGCTCGGCATGATAGCCGCGACGGATCACTCGTGGATCATTGACCATTGCGGGCGGCTCTTCCGAAATTCCGCGCGCAATCAAATCGCGCACGTCCGCCATCTCGTCCATGTCGTCGCACAGCACTGCAAGCCTGGACGATCCGGCCTTCATAGCCGCAATCTGCGCGCGCACGCTCGGAATCCTTTCGAGCGACCCGCGCAGCGCCAGCAAATCGCGCGGTGTCACAACGCCCAGCGTCACTCGGCTCGTCAGCCGCTCGAGATCGAGAATCCCCTCAAGCTCCCTTCGTATTTCCTCGCGCGCCACCGTCTGCCCCTTCAACTCCGCCACCGCTTCAAGCCGCGCTTCAATCTCCTTGATCGATATTTCCGGCCGCAGCACCCAGCTTCGCAGCAACCGCGCACCCATCCCCGTCGCCGTCTCGTCGATCGCCGCCAGCAGCGTCGCCCGAGCGTCATCGCCGCTCGAAGCCTCCACCAGTTCCAGGTTCCGCGCAGTCACTTGATCGAGGATCATCGCGTCCTGCTGCTCGTAATACGCGATCCGGTCGAGGTGCTCGAGCCCCGTCCCAGCCGGCCGCATGGACGGAACCACCGCAGCGTCTTCTGGCTTCCGCGCGCCAATCGCCGACGTCTCCCGCAAATAATGAACCAGCGCTCCCGCCGCAGCCGTAGCCTGCGGATGCTCGCTCAAGCCAAAGCCCTCAAGTCCCGCCACTCGAAAATGCTCTTCGAGGAGTCGCGTCGCGTGAGTGGTCTCGAACGCCCAGTCATCTAGCCGCGTCTCAACGGCTCCGAGCCCGTTCAGCTCGCTTGCAGCCGGCAGCGATGAAGGGAACAGCGACACAGGTTGCGGCAGCAGCACTTCCCGCGGCCGCAAAATGCCGAGTTCGTCGCGCAGACGCGCCTCCGCCCTTTCGCCCGAGAACTCCGTAGCGCGAAACTCACCGGTAGATAAATCCACAAACGCCAGCCCAATCGTTCCCGCTCCGCCGCCCGCCCGCGAGCTCGTCCGTCCTCCAGCGCTCATCGCCGCGCTAGCGGCCGAACTCCGCGCCACCGCCGCCAGAAAGTTGTTCTCCTTGGCCTCAATCAGACCCGCGCCTGTCGCAGTACCGGGCGTCAGGACGCGAATCACTTCGCGCCGCACGATCTTCTTGCCCGGTCCCGGCTCTTCCATCTGCTCGCAAATCGCCACCTTGTGCCCGGCCCGGATCAGCCGCGCGATATAGTTCTCGGCCGCGTGATACGGCACGCCGCACATCGGCACAGCGCCTTCCTTCTCTTTATTGCGAGACGTCAGCGTAATCTGCAGGATTTTCGACGCCACTTTCGCGTCTTCATAGAAAAGCTCGTAGAAATCCCCGAGCCGAAACAGCAACAGCGCCGCGGGATGCTGACGCTTCACGGCGTGATACTGCTGCATCAAGGGAGTCGTCGGCTCAGTCATTTTCGCAGCGATTTCTTCGGCACAAATTGCGTTCGCGATAGTCGTGCCCACGTCGGTTGTCTTCGGCGATCGACGCAGCTCTTTGGCGTGATGAACACAGTAGGAATGCGATTATGCTGTCTCGCGTGCGCTCTGGCAACCTCGTTCCCGGTAGAATGCCGCTAAGCTAGAACCTATCCTATAAATCGCCCAAGTCGGTTCGCTCGCCGCAAACATTACTCACGTGTAGCCCGTTATCCACCCGCATCGACGTCGGATGAGCAATGAGTCTGCAGCAGGAGGAAAGCAATAAATCAGTGGGATATTGCTAGCCGTTAGGCCAGCAAGCGCTGAAATTCTGCGTTTTTTCGAAGCGAGCTTAGATCAGGATCATTCCTGATCCACTCTTTCCGCCACCCTGAGCGCACCACTTTTCTTAGGCACTTTAGCGCCTCTTCAGAGCGATGCAGCACCGCGTAGAGGCAGCCCACGTTATAAAGAACCGCGGAGTCCTTCGAATCCAGAGCCAACGCTTTTGCGGCCCACGCGAGGGCTTCTTTTCGACGGCCGATTCGGGCCCACCCCACAGCTCCCAGGTATAGTGCGCGCACATCACCCGGATTCACCGCCAGTTGCTCTTTAGCAACTTCGATAGAGCGCGCATAGGCGGCGGAGGCCTCAGCCTTATGTCCGAGTCCTGTGTAAGCCGCTCCTAAGAAGCCAAGCGCCTGATAATCCTCCGGGCGAACTCTTGCAGCCGCTTGAAACGGTTGGATTGCCTCTTTGAACTTTCCCTGCGCCAGGCAAGCGCGCCCGTAGAAGTAGTGGGCCTCAAAGAGGCTGGGATCGAGACGAATTGCCACCCGAAATTCCTTCTCCGCATGGGGATAATTTCGCAGCGTAGAAAGCGCCACTCCGCGGGAAGCATGCGTTTCGGCGAGTTTCGGAGCGAGCTCCACGGCTTTGCGGCTGGCCGAGTCTGCGGCTTCCAGGTTTTCCCGTGTTGCTTCCCAATAGAGATACAGATAGGAACAACAATCGGCGAAGCCTGCGTGGGCCGCGGCGAACTTGGGATCCAATTCGATCGCGCGGGCAAACATTTCTCTCGCCCGTTCGAAGTTCTTTCGGCGAAACTGGTGAAAGAGCTGCCTTCCTCTGAGATACAGCTCATAGACAGGCAAGGTAGTCGCGGGCGGCTTTTTGTTCTGCAAAGAGCAACGTTGCTCCACCCACCGGTTGAGTTCATCCTTGTACGCAAGCACGTTTCCCAATTTGCGGTGCATCTGCCTGCGAACCGGCAATTGTTCGGCTCTCTCCCACCTCTGGATCGTGCGGACGTCCCGCTTCAGATACGCAGCGATTTGTTTCCATCCCTCTAGCCGCTCCCCAGGTTCGAAAGCATGAGGACGAGGATGCGCCTTGCGTAGGTGAGTTCGAGGGACTGCCGCTACATGCATTTTGTTGCTCATTCTCGTAACTGCGGCAAAGTGCGGCAAATCCTGTCTGCCGCAGAATGCCGCTTGTGTTGCCGTCATTGTACTTCTATTTTTGTCGTGAACCATCGCTCCAGGAGGGTGTCCACAAATGCATTTGACAACGAATTGTCTGAGCCTGGTCTGCTGCTTGCTGCTGAGCCTTGGCAGCTTCGGTTCTGCTCCCGTCAACGGCCGCGCCACCATCCTCTACGATGCCTTCGGAACTTCCAAAAACCTCGAGAAGGATTGGGGTTTCTCCGTTCTGATCGAATATTCGGGCAAGAAGATTTTGTTTGATACCGGCAATAACTCCAAAATCTTTGCTGACAATGTCAAAGCCATGGGCGTTGACCTGAAAGACTTGGACTTCGTTGTGATTTCGCACCGCCATGGGGACCATACGAGCGGGCTGAACTATCTCTTGAAGGTCAATCCCAACGTGAAAATCTACGTCCCGGCGGAGTTGTTTGGCGCCTTTGGAAGCACGCTTCCCAAAGGGTTCTACAAAACGGTCGACACCTTGCCGGACAGCATGCGCTATTTCGACGGGAAGGAGCCACAGGCGTTTTCCTCGGGAAGCCCCTGGCCTGAAGGAAATTTTGTGCCCATCGAAAGCACGTTGGAAGTAGCGCCGGGCATTTTCCTCATCCCGACGATCTCCAACGTAAAAGGAGCTTTAGAACTCCGCGAACTCAGCTTGGCGATTGACACTCCCCTCGGACGCGTCTTGGTTGTCGGGTGTTCCCATCCGGGAGTGGAAGAGATTCTGAGCGCGGCCTCTCCGGCGAATTCTCACGTCCACATGCTGCTAGGCGGGCTCCATTTGGTGAAAACTCCCGACTCCGAGATCGAGCGTCTCGCCAACGCATTGCATGACAAGTGGGCAATCGACCGCATTGCGCCCGGCCATTGCACCGGAGAGCCGGCCTTCGCGAAGTTAAAACAAGTCTTCGGCGCGTCCTACGTCTATGCGGGCCTCGGCTCTCATGTGGATATTCCGTAAGACTGTTCAGGCTGATCCCGCAAAGACACAGTAGCGGGCATTTGTGAGATGGATTGTATACTCGCCTCCTATGCCGCAACACCGGCGAACGAATCGTGAAATCGAGGTCAAGCTTCGCGTCCCAGATGTGCCGGTCATGCTTCGCAAACTCACGACTCTAGGCGCACGCTGCGAGAGCCGTGTTCTCGAACGGAACACTCTCTACGACACGCCCGACTCTGATTTTCGCCGACGAGGCGCCCTCCTTCGCATTCGCGCTGAAACTCCGGCGCCGCATTCAGGCTACCAGTCTCCAAATGTGGCCAGCCGCTCTGCAAGTCGGCGCACGATTCTGACCTCCAAAGCTCCAGCTGCCCTCCGGTCTCCACGCGATCGCCGCTACAAGGAAAAGCTCGAGAGGGAACTGGTCGTCCCGGGCTCTCCCACCGACTGGGACCGCAAGCTCCGATCCCTCGGCCTTCGTCGTGGCTTTCGCTACGACAAGATCCGGTCGACCTTCCGTCTCCGCCGCTTTCCGGGTCTTGCTATCGAGCTGGACGAGACTCCCGCCGGACCATTCCTCGAACTCGAAGGCATTCCCCGCGCTATCGACCGCGCCGCTCGCGCTCTCGGCTACTCCTCCCGCGACTATTATCGCGGCACCTATTGGGACGTCTACGTCGCCGACTGCCGCCGCCAGGGCATCACTCCGCGAAATATGGTGTTCGATAAACAAAAATAAGCAAAATTCTTGCCGAATCTTCACTCTTTGCTTGACAAATTTTTCCTACGCCCTTAATAGTTCAATCGGGGACAAGCGCAAGCACCATGGAAGAGCGTTCGTCTAATTGGGAACCGGGAAGTAGCGGCGCCAGCTGCAGGTTTTGCTGCAACTGGCACGCGATTTGCTTCTTCCCGGACGCATTGAATCGCTGCTCCCATCTGACACGTGGGGGCAGGGAGGCGAGACCCGGCCTGCCATAGACCGAGGGCGGTGGCATCTGCCCGTGGCCGGAACTACGCCGGTCCGGGCTTTTTTTTTGCCCGAACGAAACCGGCTCGGCCTTGAGCCCCCTGATTCGCTGCGGTCATCGCGCGTAAGGAGCCAACATGCTTCACGCCACTGAAATTCTCGGCGCCGAGACATTCGATTCGGCCGGCAACTTCGTCGGGCGCGTCAAAGAGATGTTCATCGAGCCCGCCGACCAGCCCAACCGCGTCGCCCGGCTCCTGCTGGGCCGCGGCCAGTATCGCCCGATTGTCGCGCACTACGATCAGATCGCATCGGTCGTGCCCGGCCGTGTGAACCTCACGACCGACGAGTCCGCCCTCGAACTCTTCCACCCCAATGAGGCCTGGCTGGCAGTCGGCAAAGACCTCCTCGACCAGCAGATCATCGACACCAATGGCCGCAAAGTCGTCCGCGTCAACGATATTGACCTCGCCGAGCAGCGCACCAACGGGAACGTCGAGATGCGCATCACCCAGGTGGATGTGGGAGTGAAAGGCGCCGTGCGCCGCCTGCTTCAGGGAATCGTCCCGCCCATGGCCATCCGCCGCCTCGAACAAAAGCTTCCCCCGCGCTCGATTCGCTGGGAGTTCGTCAACCTGATCGAGCCTGACCCGCTTCGCCGCGTCAAGCTGCGCATGTCCAGCCAGAAGCTCACCGAACTCCACCCGGCCGACCTCGCCGAAATCATGGAAGAGCTCTCGCCGGCCGAACGCCAGGGCATCATCGATTCGCTGCCCGAAGACACCGCGGCCGAAGCCATCGCCGAGCTCGACAAACGCCTGCAAACGCAAGTAGTCGAAAAGCTCGACCCCGAAAAAGCCGCCGATATCCTTGAAGAAATGAATCCGGACGAAGCCGCCGACCTGATTGCCAGTCTCCCGCCTGAGACCGCGAAAGAAGTGGTAGAAGAAATGGAAGGGCAGGAGAAAACCGAAGTCGAAGCCCTGATGCGTTATGAAGAGAAAACGGCTGGCGGCATGATGAACACCGAACTGGTTGTTGTCGGCGAGGATGCCACGAGAGGCGAGGTGGTTGACTACATCCGCTTCAACGAAATCGTCCCCGACCAGCTCGACAACATCGTCCTCATCAACCACTACGGCGCGCTCTCCGGTACAGTTCCCATCGCTCGCCTGGTGATCGCGAATTCCGAGCAGCGCATGGACGAGCTGCGTTTCGAGCCCATCGTCTCAGTGCACCCGGACGCAAACGAAAAGGAAGTTTTCGATCTGTTCGATAAGTATAATCTGCGCGGCCTCACGGTCGTCGATGCAGACAATCGCCCCATTGGCGCGATCACAGTCGACGACGTGGTCAGTAGAATGAACGCGAAGCTCTAAATTTTATACGCGCCACTGTGTACAAGAGTTTTTTGTGGCGGCTTCTTTTCAACCTGAGATCGAATTACAGCGCACGAAGAAAAAATGAATACCTGGGTCACACTCGAGCGCACATTCGCGGGCATCAAAGTCCGCGGCAAAGAAATCAATCGCCGTGTGCGCCCCTACCGCCGTCGCATCGCGCTGTTCCTCGCCGTTGTCGGCCCCGGTCTGATCACCTCGAATGTGGACAACGATGCCGGCGGCATCACCGTTTACACCACGGCCGGCGCGCAGTTCGGCTACACGCTGCTCTGGTCGCTCATCCCCATGACCATCGCCCTCTACGTCTCCGAAGAAATGTGCGCGCGCATGGGGGTGGTGACCGGCAAGGGCCTCTCCGACCTCATCCGCGAAGAATTTGGCTTCCGCTCCACGTTCTTCGTCATGATTGCCGCGCTCGCTGTCGATTTGGGTAACACCGTCGCCGAATTTGCCGGCGTCGCCGCGGCGTCTGAGGCCCTGCATATCAGCAAATACATTTCCGTGCCCATCGCTGCGATTGCTGTGTGGCTACTCGTGGTTTACGGCAGTTATCGGGGCGTAGAAAAAATATTTCTAGTAGCCTGCGCATTCTATTTGTCTTACGTGCTCTCCGCCTTCCTCGCCAAGCCCGACTGGCTGCTGGCTGCCAAGGAAACCGTCCTGCCTTCGTTCCATTTCCGCGCCGACTACCTCCTGATGCTGACGGCCTTGATCGGAACCACAATCGCGCCATGGCAATTCTTCTATCTGCAGGCCGGCTACGTCGAAAAGAAAGTCGGCCCGCGCCAGTACAAGCACGCCCGCTGGGACGTGCTGGTCGGCAGCATCTCCTGCATGGCCATCGTGTTTTTCATCATGATCTGCTGCGCCGCTACCCTCAACGCCAAGGGCCTCACCACCATCAGCGACGCCGGTGAGGCCGCCAAAGCCCTCGTTCCTTTGGCCGGGAAGTGGGCAGGCGGCCTATTCGCATTCGGCCTGCTCAACGCGTCACTCTTCGCCGCGTCCATCTTGCCTCTCTCTACCGCGCACGTGATTTGCGAAGGCCTCGGCTTCGAAGCAGGCATCGACCACAAATTCAAGGAAGCCCCGGCATTTTATTCGCTGTACACGGGCCTGATCGTTGTCGGCGCGGGAATCATCCTGATTCCCAAGGCGCCGCTGTTCAAAATCCTGGTGATGTCGCAGGTAGCCAACGGCGTCTGGCTGCCAGTGGTGCTGATCTTCATTCTGCTGCTCATCAATCGCCGCGAGCTGATGGGCGATTACGTCAACACGCGCGTGTTCAACATCGTCTCCTGGACCGTCAGCATCGTCGTCATCCTTCTCACTCTGATTCTGGTCTACACGACGATAGCCGAGCCCAGCGCGGCCGGCCTTTCCGGCTCGCTCCTTCACCCGTTCCAACACTTACTCCCCCATTGAAATTGTGCTCGGGTACCCACGACGACGATTTCCTCGTCGTGGGCATTTTCTTATATGAGCTTTTCTTAAGCCGATCACCACTCAGGCCGCTTTGTCTCCCGCGGCATAATTCTTTGCTTCACTCCTCACTACTCCCTCACACCGCACGGATATAAAATAAGGGCAGCGTTGCAGCCAAGGGAGAGAAGCATGGCCAGTCAAGCCCCGTATTCAATCAATCTGAATACAAAATTCGGTCCCCTCGAGCTCGTCGATCTCGAGCCGCTCGTCCAAGCCTGCCAGGACAAGTGGTACAACCAAACCCTCTGCAAGGTGAATGACTGCGTCGTCCGCCTCGGCATCATGCAGGGCGAATTTCACTGGCACAAACACGACAACGAAGACGAATTCTTCTATGTCGTCGACGGCCGCTTCCTGATCGACCTCGAGGACCGCACCGTCGAGCTACTGCCCAAGCAGGGTTTCACAGTTCCGCGCGGAGTGGTCCACCGCACACGCGCCCCGGAAAAAACAGTCATTCTGATGATCGAAGGCGCAGGAGTGGTTCCGACAGGAAGCTAAAACGAGGCAGACACTACTACTTTAATTTCGCGTATTCCGCTTTCGCGGCCACCAACACCGGCACATCCGGGTCGGCATCCTTCCAAAGCGCGAAGAAATCCTGATAAGCCACGCGCGCCTTCGCCGTATCGCCCTGCAGCGCGTACGCCCGCCCCAAGCCCAGATGCGCCAGCGCGCCGATGGGTCCATTCACCACCACACCGCGGTGATCGAGGATTTTCTGATACTCCCGCGCCGCTTCAGCCCCTTGACCCGCAGCACGATAGGCTTCGGCGCGCACCCACACCGGATAAAGAGACGGCGATATGGCTCCCTGCTGCCCATCTGGCCCAGTTCGTACTGAATCGCTGGTCGCAGCAGCTCAATCGCCTTCGACGCGTCGCGACGATTGAGTGCGATCTGAGCGCCGATCGAAGGAAGGTAGTTCAACTGCACGACGGTGTCTTCCGGGAAGCGTTTGCTGAGGTCGTTCGCGAGCCCTTGAGCCTTGTTTGTGTCGGCGGCGATCGCGTAAGGCCATCGCCGCGATGAATTGCACTTCGCGGCCATTCGAGAGCGTCAGGGCAGCGGAGGCGCCTTCCTGGCCCTTCGCGGAGTTTCCGAAAAGGGCCTCCCGCAGACCCGACTGTGCGTGATATTCCGCCACGGGTTCTTTTTCTCCCGCGCGCTCGGCCGAAGCCGCTGCCTGGCGCGAGAGGTCGCGCGCTTTGCGAAGTTGCCCGCCGTAGGCAGCGGTGTCAGCCTCATTCGAAAGCGCTACGTCCTCCACAGCCGGGCTTACCGGCTGCCCAGGCAACTTCTCGCGCCATGCCGTCCTGATCGTTTCGAATAAAAGCGAGTTGGTAGATGGCGCTGTGCAGATTCGCAGAGTCCAGCTTTTTCGCCTGCGCTTCTTCGGCCATCGCGACGCGCTTCTTCGAAACGGTTCCAAGGTAAAAAACGAACTGACCATGTTCGAATAATCAGTCCGCTGGGGTCCATCCGAAACGCCTCTTGCGCGCTCACCAGGGCTTTTTCGTAATCACCAAGGATCCCAGAGACCACGCCCAGATTGGTGATCGTCGCTTCATCGCGCGGATAGCTTTGCCGCCATTGCTCCAACGTTCGGCTGGCTTTATTGACATCGCCGCTGGCCATTACCTGATAATGCGAGTCGATATAGTACTTCTCTCTCTCGCTGACCCGATCTCGCAGCTCGAACGCTTTCCTCTCGTTTTCCGCTGCGAAGGCCCATTTCGCCGAGGCTGGTGTAGCTCGTTCCCAGCGTGGCGTAAGCCATGGCGAAATTGGGGTCGAGCTCGATCGCCCGCTGGAGAAGGGGAATGGAAGCCGGGAAATCGTTGGCGTTCATCATCCTTCGAAGCCCGGCTGTACGCCTGCAGCGCTTCGAGCGAAGATGTGGACGTTCCTGCACGGGTGTTTCGAATTTTTTCACGGTACTGAGCGATTCGCCGAGCTTGCTGCGCATCTCCGAGGCCGCTCTACTGAGAGCGTCCAGAACGTGGTTCTTGTCCGGCGCTTCCGTTTCCGTGCTCGCCAGAGATTCGCCATTCGCGCAGTTGATCGCTTTCAGGATCACCGTGTACTGCGAGCCAATCTGCGCAATCGAACCATTCAGCGAAGCAGCGCTGGCCGTGCGCTGGCAAACTTCGCGCGAAACATCGGGAGTCAGCCGCGCGTCGGGCGATTGCCCCATCATCTTCAACGTTTGCTGAATGCGTTCGTCGGAGACCAGGCTCAGGTAGGGCGATTGTTCGAGTTGCACGGCGAGGCCCTGCCGCAATGTCCCGTCGAATACGGAGTCGCCCGTGGTATTCGTAAAATCGGCGAGAACGATGGTGTCTTTTTCACCCAGCGTGCCCGCATGGCCGCGATCGCCAGTAGAAGCCAGCTGCCAGCAGTGCGGCCACAGCGAGCGCCGCCGGTACGATTTTCTTCCACGCGATACTCGTGGCCGGTTTCGTTGCTTCAGGTTCGGCGGATACATCGGCCGCAGCGCGACGCCCGGGAGCTCTTGCCGTCGGAACTCTTCCCAACGGATCCTTTGCCATCTGAACTCCTGCCATCAGAGCCCCTGCTATCCAAAGTAGCCCGAGCTGAGCTCGACTCTCGGTCTTGCACTTCGACGCGGTCGGATGATTGGACCAGGGTTCGTCCCGTATCCGTATCGCGCTTGAGCCGCTTCAGATCGCTGCGCAGCTCCGACGCGTGCTGGTAGCGCAGTTCGCGATCTTTCTCCAGCGCCTTGCTGATCACCTCTTCCAGCTTCGGCGCGATTTCGGGATTCAGCCGCACCGGCGCCACCGGAGCGCGATTCAGAAATCGCCTCGGTGATCACGCCCGAGCTTTCGCCTCGAAACGGCAACAAGCCCGTGGCCATCTCATACAGCACCACGCCGAACGAAAAAATGTCCGTCCGCGCATCGAGTTCCTTCGCCCGCACTTGCTCCGGCGACATATACGCAACCGTGCCCAACGCAGTGCCCGGGCTGGTGAGGTCTGCATCTGTCACTCCGTGCGTCGTGGAACCTTCCGACGACACGCCGACTCGGCTTGAACTCGTCACCTTCGCCAGACCAAAATCCAGAATCTTCGCGTGCCCGCGCTTGGTGACAAAAATATTCGCGGGCTTGATGTCGCGATGCACGATCCGTTCCGCGTGCGCCGCATCCAGCGCATCCGCTACCTCGATTCCGATCTCCAGCAGCCGATCCATTTCCATCGGCTTGCCCGTGATCAAATGCTTCAGCGTCGCGCCGTCGAGATACTCCATCACGATGAACGGATGCCCGTCCTGCTGGCCAATCTCATGAATCGTGCAAATGTTCGGATGGTTCAGAGCAGAAGCGGCGCGGGCCTCGCGGCGAAACCGTTCGAGGGCTTGCGAGTCGCGCACAACATCGTCGGGCAGGAACTTCAGCGCTACGAAGCGGCCAAGCTCGGTGTCCTCAGCCTTATAAACGACGCCCATCCCTCCGCCGCCAAGTTTCTCAACAACGCGGTAGTGCGAAATCGTGCGGCCAATCAGGGGCAGGGAATCCGGCATGGACGCCGCACATCTTAGGCTGCAACTCAAACCAAGTCAACGCGAGTGGCCATATGCGAATAAACACTGTAGACGTCGCCACCCCCAAATCGGTAGCGGGCCCGGCAGATGTTCCCACCGCTTTCCAGTTTTACCAATTGCTAAATACCCCGATTCCTGCTACCATCATCCGTTTTCATATGATGACGCAAAGGTCGCTATCAGCCGCAGTCCCGGCTTCCAAGACACAACCTCGCCTCAAGTGGCACTGGCACTCCTGTTTACCCAAAGGAACGAAGGGCCTGTGCGCAGTTGCCGGACCCTGCGGTCCACGCCTACCTAGTCCCTCGACATCGCCACCGTCCCAATTTCTAATCGCAAATCTGGAATTAGAATTCCACCTAAGTCACAGAAAACTCAGCCCTCTAAGAATTCCTAATCGCAAATTTTTGACGATTTCTCGAATCGCTTCCCATGACCTTCAGATTTTCGCTTCGCAGCCCATCACAAATCACTCGTCACTCATCACTGCCTTTCTAATCTACGGTTCCGCGATTAAAACTCCCCCTAACCCGCTGAAAACATGACTCCGACACCACTTCTAATCGGCGGTAAAAAGGGGGCTCAAGCCTCGCCCGCCATTCCGCAGCAACCTCCAAATCTTGCGCCCATACCCCGCGTATGCTACTTTCCGTCGCGGACACCCCTCGAGTGATCTCCCCGTGAAAACACCCGACCTCTGGAAGCCTGCCAACCGCCAGGAAGCGGAGCTTCTCGACAAACTCGATTCCAAGCGCCTCCCTCACCACGTCGCCATCATCATGGACGGCAATGGCCGCTGGGCCGAACGACGACACCTACCCCGGGTAGCAGGCCACCAGCGCGGCGTGAAAGCGGCCCGCGAGATCATCGAAGCGTGCGCCCGCCTGAAACTGCCGTGCCTCACTCTCTACGCCTTCTCCCGCGAGAACTGGACCCGCCCGCAAGCAGAAGTGGAATTCCTGATGCGCCTCCTGCGCGAATACTTGAAAAGGGAACTACCCACCATTCACAAGAATAATATCCGGCTTACCATCATCGGCCGCGAATCGGATCTGCCTGATGCCGTGCGTAAGGATCTGGATCGCGCGACACAGCTGACAAGCAGCAATACGGGCATGAACCTCATAGTTGCGCTGAACTATGGCGCGCGCGCGGAAATCGTTGACGCCTTCAACGCGATGCTCCGAAAAGCCCGCGCCAATGGCCAGCCGGAATTCCGCGCCGATGAGGAATCCATCGCGTCGCACCTCTATACGGCAGGCCTGCCCGACCCCGACCTTCTTATTCGCACCAGTGGCGAAATGCGGGTAAGCAATTTTCTTTTGTGGCAAATTGCCTACGCGGAAATCTACGTCACCGAGACGCTGTGGCCCGATTTTTCGCGCGCTCGTCTTCTCGAAGCTTTAATCGATTATCAGAAACGCGAGCGCCGCTACGGCGGCCTCGGCGCCACGCGTTCGCAGGAAGAGCGCTCCTCGCACCACAAACGCCCTGCGGCGGCCAAGGGCTGACGCCGAATGCTCCCTCGCATCTTTACTGCCCTCGTCCTGATTCCGGTTGTTGTCGCCTTGGTATGGTGGGGGCCGGCCGGGCTCTCGCGGCAGTAGCCGCGCTAATCGCAATCGTTGCTCTGCTGGAATTTTTTGATCTCGGCGAGCGGATCGCGATGCGGCCATTTCGGAAGTGGACAATTGTTTGCGTCGCAGGATTGTTCTACGCGCAATACTCGCTTGGCCTGGTTGAAACGCGTTCCCTCTCGGAAGGTTATTCAATCGTGCGCAGCGCCGCCGGAGGCGTGCTCTCCATCGAAGCAGTACTCCTGGTCTTCGTCTTCGGCGCCGTGGCGATCGGACTCGCCACACGCTGGGCACTCCACGAAGTGCTTCCGGCAATCGCCATCAGTTCAGCGGCGCTCTTGTTTGTCGCCCTTCCGTTCAGTTATCTGGTCCGGATCAACGAAATCAGCTTGGTCGGCCGGAAGCTGGTGCTATTTACGCTTTGTCTCATCTGGGCGGGCGACATTCTCGCGTATTTTGTTGGCAAAGGACTGGGCCGCGTTCCCATGGCGCCGGCGCTGAGCCCCAAGAAAACCTGGGAGGGTGCGCTCGGCAATCTGCTCGCATCACTTCTCGTGGGAGTATTTTTTGCGAAGTGGCTGCAGCTGGAAGCGACGGAGATGCTGGTGATTGCCGGCCTCGCAAACATCGCCGGACAAATGGGCGACCTCATCGAATCAGCATGGAAGCGCGGGGCAGCTGTAAAAGATTCGAGCAATCTGTTGCCGGGGCACGGAGGGGTGCTCGACCGCATCGATAGTCTCATCCTCGCCAGCCCCGTCGTCTGGGCAGCCTACCAATGGTTTGCAAAATGAAAAAACGAGCAACGGCGCAATTTGGTGAACGAATTCGCCCGCGTGCGCAGGAACTGCTGCTGAGGGCCCCTTTAGCGGCGGGGTGTGGTCGGCAATTTCGGGGGCGGCGCGTTCGAAGCGCGCTTGCGCTCGGAAGGATCCCAATCTTCGGGGGGAAAAGCGATACGCCAGAACAGCGGCGATGGTTCGGAAAATTCAATTCCAACTTCCATTTTGCCCGCATCCTTCTGCCCAATAAAAGAAACGGTGCAGGGAAGTTCTTCAGCTGTCTTGGGATTCACGATCGCCACCTGCTGGGCACGTGCCACGCGATTCGTCATTTTGATCATGCAGCCGTTGGCGTTTACCGCTACCGTATAGGTCTCTTCCTCAAAATTCTGCGTTCCGGACGTTCCTCGTACGATCACGGGCATTGCGATCTGGACGCGCTGTGTGCGCCGGCGCTCCGAGCTAACCTCGCCGACGCCCGATACAGAGCTCTTGCTCTCAGCCATCAGTCATCTCCTGACTTGTTGAGGAAAACGCCCCAAAACGCGTCACCCGGAAGGCGAACACGCGCGGCCACAACTAAATTCTACACCGCTCGCGCCATGCTTTTGTCCGCGATATCAAGGCCCCGCGTACCAACTGTAAACACTCTGCTTCGCTTGCTGTTCGCAAAATCCCGCAATCCTCTATAAAATCGCTGCCACATGAAACACATCTCGATTTTGGGCTCAACCGGCTCAATCGGCACGCAATGTTTGAAGGTGGTTGATTCGCTTCCAGGCCGATTCGAGGTTGTCGCCCTTGCAGCCGGCTCAAATGTCGCTCTCGCGGCGGAACAGGTCCTGCGCCACAAGCCAAAGGTCGTATCGGTGGGTACCGAAGCAGGCGCGCGTGAGCTCCGTGCCGTCCTGAGCGGCTCTCGCCAACCGCTTCCCGAGATTCTATTCGGCCCCGAGGGGATCGAGCGCGTCGCCACTCATCCTGACGCCGAACTTGTCGTGTCTGCCGCGGTAGGGGTGGTGGGTCTGCCTGCCACATACAAGGCCATCGAATGCGGCAAGCAGATCGCCCTCGCCAATAAAGAGGTCCTTGTCGCTGCGGGGGAAGTGGTGATGGCCGCAGTGCAGCGGCACAATGTGGCACTACTCCCGGTTGATAGCGAACACAACGCGATCCACCAGTGTCTCCGAGCCGGCGAAAATCGCGAAGTAAAGAGGCTGGTGCTTACGGCTTCCGGCGGCCCGTTTAGAAAGACTCCTATTTCAAAGCTGAGACATGTAACCCCCAAGCAAGCCCTGGCACATCCCAATTGGAAAATGGGAAGCCGAATCACAATCGATTCGGCCACTTTGATGAACAAGGGGTTCGAAGTGATCGAAGCCCGCTGGCTCTTCAACATGACCCTCGACAAGATCAACGTCGTAATACATCCGCAGTCAACAATCCATTCGATGGTGGAATTTGTGGATGGTTCAATCCTGGCACAGCTTGGGCCAACCGATATGCGCATGCCGATTCAATATGCGCTAACCTATCCCGAGCGCGTTCCGTCGAATGGATGGGCCCTTGACTGGACGACTTTGCGCAAACTGGACTTCGAGGACGTTCCGCCTCGCAAGTTTCCGTGCCTTGAGCTTGCAAAAGAGGCAATCCGTGAAGGCGGCCTTTTGCCATGCGCGCTAAATGCCGCGGACGAAATAGCAATCGCGGCATTCTTGGATCGCAAGCTGCCGTTCCTTGGAATCGCAACCGTAATCGAAGAGGTGCTCGCGCGAATGCCTCGAACGCCGATAAATGAGATTGACGATGTGCTTGCGGCGGACTTCGAAGCTCGGCGTCTCGCGCGAGAAGCAATAGCAAAACGAAAGAAGAAATAGAACCGGCATGTCCAGGCAAACTATTTTCGGATTGGAAATGCGCGAGACTGCAACGAAGTTGATTCGCCTGTTTTCGCGCCACGCTGTACAATCCTAATGAGGCAATTATGGTGGACTTACAGAACGGTGTTATAGCTCTGGTTTCTGTCACCGTCGTGCTCGGCATAATGATTTTCGTGCATGAATGGGGACATTTTATCGCCGCAAAATTAGCAGGCGTTCGTGTCGAGGTCTTTTCGTTTGGATTCGGCGCGAGGCTGTTTGGCGTCAAGCGCGGCGACACGGACTATCGCTTGAGCGCGCTGCCGTTCGGCGGCTATGTTCGGATGGCTGGCGACAATCCGGTGGAGGAACGCACCGGAGCCCCATACGAATTTCTTTCTAAGCCTCGCTGGGTTCGGGTCCTCATAGCGATTGCGGGTCCGGTGATGAATATTCTTCTCGCCTTCCTGATTTTCTGGGGAATATTCTGGCTGAAAGGTGTTCCTGAGCCGGAATATTTACAGCAGGCTCCACTGGTCGCCGCAGTGCCGCAGAATCCGCCGGTCACAACCGCCATTCAAGCCGACGATCGCATACTGGCGGTTAACGGTGTGAAAACTTCCACCTGGGACAAGGTATTCGATCAGCTTGCTAAGGCAAAATCGGGAAGCACCGCGGAAATCACCGTTGCTCGCGAAAATGGGGAGCAGAAATTTACGGTGCTTGTTCCGTCGGTCAAGTCTGACGTCTCCAATGTCCTTGGATATCCGGCTATGGTTCCAATTGCGGACGAAATTGCTATTGGCTTTCCGGCTGAAAAAGCAGGCATGCGACCAGGAGACATCATCATTTCTATCAATGGAAAGCCAGTCGTGACATGGCCGCAATTGGTTGAGGTCGTGCGTGCTTCAAATGGCCAAACGATCAATTTTGTAGTCCGCCGTGACGGTCAGGACATCCCGCTTGAGATCACTCCCACACATGGAATGGGCAGCGACGGCGAGTCCGTATGGCAGATCGGTGTTTCTGAGCGCACTAACGATAGCTATCATCGGCAGGGTCTCGTTACGTCGGTGACGGATGCGGGCTTGGCGACAGTCGGCGGCATGCGCCAGATTTTTGATGTTCTCGCTGGGCTTTTTACCGGAAAGGTCTCGATTCGCCAGCTTCAGAGCGTCGTGGGCATTGCGCGTGAATCGGGACGTGCCGCCAAAGGCGGTCCCATGCGCCTGATCGAATTTATGGCCGTCATCAGCCTGAATCTCGGTCTGCTCAACCTTCTGCCGATTCCGATCCTGGATGGCGGCCACGTTTTGCTGCTGGCAATCGAAGGCGTTCTGCGCCGTGATCTCAGCATAACGGTAAAGGAGCGGTTCGTTCAGGTTGGACTTGTGTTCCTTCTCGGCATTTTTGGGTTTGTAATGTACAGCGATATTCTGAAGTTGATTCAGCATCATTAATAATTTGTAACGGTTTTTTGCCGACGCCTTGTTTTCTAGCTGGCTCATATTGAACGGCCGGCTGGCGAAGTAGAGATTGCAAAATATTCGTTTGTCGCTCTGATTTTGCGCATTGCGAGATTCTTGCTAAGGTGTTCCTGCGATGGCTTCTATAATTCGCGAAGTCGGCGAAACATTCTCGACGCTCTGTAAGGGCTTCAGCATCACCCTGCGCACGATGTTTCGCAAAACCACCACCGAACGCTATCCCGAAGTCCCTCCTAGCGTGGCGGCGCGCTATCGCGGTATTCACGTGCTTCAGCGCGATGAGAATGGCTTCGAGAAGTGCGTCGGCTGTTTTCTTTGCGCAGCCGCATGCCCCGCGAATTGTATTTACATCGAAGCCGCCGAAAATACCGAAGCCAGTCGCATCTCTGCTGGCGAACGCTATGCTCGCGTCTACAACATCGACTACTCGCGATGCATTTTCTGCGGCTACTGCGTTGACGCCTGCCCCACGGACGCCATCACCCACGGCCACAACATCGAACTAGCCCCCTACGACATAAATGCCCTCATCTACCGCAAAGAACAACTCCTCGAGCCCTGGCCGCCACGCACCGTAACCTCAACAACCTGAGCCCCGCGCAACGATCGACATGTACCGAACCTCTGCACCATAAGTCCGAAAGCGCCTGGGAGTAGAATAAACAGAGCACCCGTTTGACGCAGTAACCTCCTACGGAGGCCACGAAGCCTCCAGTCAATCTTTCCGAGTGCGCGGGATGTAGATGAGACCCTCGACTTTACGATCCTGCCCGTCCTCAAGCTGATTTTCCCAACGCTCTTCCCTTGGCCCAGCCTCCCACCAAGAAGTGCTCTCACCCACCGACACCCCCTGTCGCCACATTCATCGCCTCTTCGAAAACGCCTTAATGGCCCTCGCCCAGCATCCTAGGTTCCGCTAATGAATAGGTTATGTTCGGGGGGTTGGTTGAGTTGGTTGATTGGCAGGGTTTGGAGTGGGGGTGGATTTGCGGTGTTGGGATGGGGTGGGCAGGAAGACTGGTGGTGGTGCGGTGTGGTAGGTGTTCGTTTGTCGTTTGTGGGGGGCGGCGGTTGTTGCGAATCGCGACTGCGCTTTTGGTGAGCTGATTGTAGGGGAGTCGATTATGGATTGGGGTTGCCGTGGCGCGGGCGCGAAATCGGGAGGTGACATGGTTGCGATGGGATTACCAATCGGGCGATGGAGTTGGCGGAGTAAAAGGGTCGCCGCAGAGATGGTGTCGCCATCTGGGTTGGCGCGCGTGGAGACACGGTGCTTGAGGACGGGTGCCGCGTAGCATGATTTTCTATTCGAGAACGAGCGCCGGAGGGAACTTAGCGGCGTCAACTGGCCGCGCGGCGGCGATGCGTCGCCAGCCTGCGTTGGCGCGCGTGGAGCAACGCTCCTCGAGGGCTGGTGCTTTTGGCACGTTGCGATTCAAGGACGCATCGCGGAAACAACTCAATCGCGTCAGCTGGCCGCGCGATTGCGATGCGGGCGGCGAAATGACAGAAGCATCGAGGTTGCTTTGCCAGGTTTTGAAATGGTTGTGGGTGCGCGGGCCGCGCTCGGGTGCACAAAAGCTGGAAGGTGCGGCGTGCGACAGGCAATCGCGGGGCGTGTGATGGCTGAACGACTTCTCGGTTTGGCAGCGACGACGCTCGCGATGCGATTAGTCGGTCGGGCGACGGCTGGGCGAGCAGCAGAGTCGCGAGAAATGAAGTCGCGAGGAACCGAGTTGCGAGCGGTGCGCCGAGGGGAAGAATCCTTCGCGTCCGCGTCGGGGGGATCGTGCGCGACGAGACGCGCGACCGCAGGCCGGGCGCCTGAATCAGCCGCAGCCCGAAGCGTGCGAAGCGCCCCACGCTCGAAAGCTGGGGCGATCTTCTAAGTCGATCGGCAGGGAACTGCGCGCGGCGGCTTCTTCTGGATTCTTGCGCGCGAGAAGCCATTGGGCCAGGCGGGCTTGCACTTCGGCCTCGACCCACTCCTCGAAAATTTCGTGCAGCTCTTTGCGCAAATTGGCGACGGCGTTCATACGGCTGAGGTGGAAGGATTCGATAGAAGCCGGGGATGAGGTCAAGAGGTATTCGAGAGGGCGGTTGATGGCGTCCTCTCGCGACGCCGAACCCTGCTTTGCGTCCCCCTTGGAGCTTGGCATTGGCTTCATGGATATCACACACGTTATTACCTCCTATAGTACGGAGGTAGCAGTACCGGTTCGCCGGGGAGGTGGGCGGGTGCCGGTAGGTAGAAATGCGGGGATGGGGCTGGCAGGCCGGAGATTTACGGAGAAAGGTCGCGGGAGCGTGGGAGGCGTTAGGAGTTCTGTGGCGTGCATTGAGTGCGATTTCGCGGGGGAACCTGATTTACCGCCTGCGACTTAGCAACGGCGCACAGACATTGTTTCATTTCGCCTTTTGGCGCGGCCTGGGCCACTGAAAGCAAAGACAACTGCGCCGGCCGGAGGCCAGCGGTACGAAGGGCTAAAAGAACGAGGGCGCGACGTAGCCAAGCATTTGCAAGCGCGTTGCGGCGTTACGGTGGCAGAGGCCCTTCGGTTCTCAGGATAAACATGAATGCTTGTGCTACTGAAAAGCAAAGAACAGAAAAGTACTAGGACATTGCGCCACATACCGAGAACTACGGAGATGCGAGCCAGTTTGTAATGCGCGATAAGAATTTCAATACCGGCGTGAGGGGCGTGCTGCTCGACGCGGGCCATTACGAACGGATGGGCTCGGCGATCTGGCTTTACTCCTGGCTTGTGCTGCGGCAGACGCACCAAAGTGGTTCAATCGGCTGGGTTTTAGGCGGGTCGCCGGTGAGCTATCGCGAGATTGAGGAAGAGACGGGCTTCAACCGGCGGACGCTCGAGGGCTGGTTCCGGCGTTTGAGGCGCGAAGGCTACATTGAGACCACCGCCGCGCCCACCGGCGTAGTGGTACGGATTACCAAGGCCAAGAAATATTCACAGACCACCCGCAGAATTGCGGAGAGGTTACGCCAGGTTGCGGGCACTCCTACGCCAAATTGCGTAGCAACCGACCCCCAAAACGAGCAAATTCAGCAGTTTCCGGCGCGGATGGTTAGTTCATCAGTAGAAAGAATAAAAGATAAAGAAAAGCAGGGCGAAATCCACAGGCATTTGCACAGAGAAATCCACAACTCAAGCGTTTTTCTTGAGGAAAACCCTTCCGGGCTGGAAGAAGCAACTTCACAAACAAGTGCAGATCGCGATGGCGACGCCATTTTAGAAGCTGAGAGGCACGAGCAACTCGAAGAGATTCGCAGTCGGGTGAGCGGAGTGCGGGAACACTATTCCTACAATGCGCGCGAATTTCTGGAATTGCTGCGGGCGAAGCGCGATGAAGCGGTGCGGCGCGAATTGCGAGTGGCGTCGGGGCCGGAGGTGCGGCGGTAGCACAGGCCATTCCTGCCTGTGCCACAAGTTGCTAGGTGCGCGGACGTCGTAAAACGAGGAAACAAAAGAACGCGTTCTTTGTTCCTGCACGTATGGTGCGAGCTGCTGCGTGTTCTTACGTTGGCACAGGCAGGAATGCCTGTGCTACTGGAAGGCATTATGAAATTGCTGCGTGGAATTAGAAGGGAAGTGACGCACGGCGGCGCGGTGCCGCGCGGATGGCAGATGGCGTGGTATGAGCCGCGGCGGCGCACGGGCGTCTACTATCCGCGTCCGCTGAATTGGCTGCTGCGGGCTGTGCGCGAATTTATTTATCGAGTGCATCTGGCGGTGCATGCGCCGCGCCTGGAGTGCGCGCAGGTGTTTGACATGCAGCGCCTGCATCGCGAGCGCGAACGCCTGGCGGTGGAGTATGCGCGCGGCTATGTGACCGGATGGCGCGAGTGTTTTCACGCGTGCCTCGATGTGGTGGAGGATGAAATTGCCGGCGCGCAGGGCGTGTATGACGCGTACGACGTGGCGGGCTGGCTGGTGGCGGGTCCGGAGCCGGGGAAAGAGAATTAGCGACGCGATTACGGGAGGCGTGAATGAAGGCTAGCGAAATATTCGACTCGTGCCATGGGCGCTACCGCAACTTGCGCGAGTGGCTCGCCGAATCCACTGGGCAGATCCGCGCGCTCGATCCCGAATCGCACTACGACGGGTACCATTGGCGCCCGGCGCAGGCGCGCGCGGCGGAGTTCGTCGCCGACTACGAGCGCATCGGCCGCAAGGCGCTGCGCCGCCCGGAGTGGAAAGGCCGGCTGAAGCTGTTCGAGATTTATTTTTTGCATTCGGTGGAATACAAGCGCGCGATTTCGCTGGTAGGCGTGGCGGAAAGCACGTTTGATTACTGGCTCAACGAAGTGAAGCGCGCTCTGGGACGCGAGTTCGCGCGCACGGGATTATTTCCGCCCTGGCGCTATTTCCGCGTGCGCGAGTAGTTAGTAGCACAGGCAATCCTGCCTGTGCCCCAAGTTGCTAGGTGCTGGACGTTCGCAAAACGAGGAAACAAAAGAACGCGTTCTTTGATCTTGCATGTATTGCGTGAGCAAGGCGCGTTCTTAGGTTGGCACAGGCGTCATTTTCACGCGCCGCCTGCCGGCGGGACCTGTGCTACTGACGGCTTTTTCGGTGGGAGCCCCCTGCTTTAGCAGGGGGAGCTGGACTTTAGTCCAGCGGAACAAGTAGCGCGAAAAAATCGTGGCTTTAGCCACGGGCAATCGAAAGCCCAGCGCTAAAGCGCGGGGAAAGTTGGCGTCATTTTTGCGGAGCGCTGAAGCGCTCCTCCCTCGCATAAATGCGAGGGCTCCCACCAAAAGGCAAAAACCTGATGATTAGCGCTGACGCGTTCGGGCACGGCCCTCCTGCGGCGGGACTTTGACATGCCGTGCCCTATTGAAGAAACGGCAACGGCGAACAGAACGAAATCGCGTTGCGTCGCGAGCAAGACGATCGTGCTGCGGTTTCACGTTGGCGCAGGCTGAAAGCCTACGCTACTTACTTCTTGCGGTCGCGCTTCACGAAGTAATCGCGAATGATGGGGAAGCCCAGCGTAAACGGCATCCACAGAATATTTTTCATCAGCGTCGAACGCTGCTCGATGCGCTCGTGGAAGGCGTCCGCTTCCGCCTGCTTCTGCGTGACTACCGCGCCGACGTACTTCAGGAAGTCGATGCCGCACTTTTCGCATTTGCCGCCGATGCGCTGCTGGTTGTGGCATGACGGGCACTCGTAGCGCATCGTGTGGTGGCAACGCTGGCAGAAGCGCGCCACATCGCGCACGTCGGTGCCGCACTTCGGGCATTTCACGGTTTTCTGTGCCGCGGGCGTGGCGGACGCAGCTCCTGGCGCAAGCGGAGACGCTGCTGATGTCTTAGGCGGAATAGCAGCACACAGCGCCGGCGCGGATTTATCCGCGCTGCTTGACGCGCCAGTCGGAGCACTGGTGGCAGGCTTAGCTGCACCGGTCGGCGCGCCGGTAACAGGCTTGGACGTGCTATCCGGCACAGCGGCGCCAGGCTGCCGCGATCGGCTTATCCGAGGTCGTACCGCTCATGCTGAAATTTTACCGGGATGCAACGCCGCACGCGTCACCGCGACGCGCATCCGCACCGCATTGATAAGCTGTACGAAGGTACAGCCTTAAGTAGCACAGGCAATCCTGCCTGTGCCGCAAGTGGCTATCTGCGTGACGTCGACGAAACGAGGAAACGAAAGAACGCGTTCTTTGATCTTGCTTATCTAGCGCGAGCTGTGACGTGTTTTTACGTTGGCACAGGCGTCATTTTCAAGACCGCCTGCTGGCGGGGCCTGTGCCACTCAGGGAAGGTCGAGCGCGATTTTCAGGGCGGCGTTGAGCTTGGCCATCACGGGGCCCGATAGATGACCGAGCTGCTTCGTCAAGCGCGTCTTCGAAATCGCGCGCACCTGCTCGCCCATCGCCACCGAATCTTTGCGAAGCCCGCCATCGCCCGCGCGAATTTCAATCTGGCTCGGGTACACGCGGACGCTGTTCTCTCGTCCGGTAATCGGGACAATTACAACGATGGGGCTGTTCTGGTTGATCGCATCGCGGCTGACGATGATCACCGGACGCGTGCCGCGCTGCTCGGAGCCTTTCGTTGGATCGAGAACGGCCTCGTACACGTCACCGCGGATCACGCGCGTTTCTCGAAGGCTTCCCAGTCGCTTTCGCTGAATTCTTCCGAAATTGCGGCGGCCTCCCGCTGATAGGCCGGATCCGTTGCCATGGCCGCAAACTGGGCGTCAATTTCCCGGCGCTTGAAGTGTTTCAGATATGCGGTAATCGCCGCCTCGAAAAAGCCGTTCATCGAATCCGCAGGCGCAGCATCACTCGCGATTAGCGAGCGGGCTTCTTCGTAAACCGGTTTGGGAAGAGTAACGGTGGTGCGAATTTTCTTGCGACCGCGTGACGCAGACTTTGCCATCAGAATGCCCTCGCATATTGCACATAATCTGCCATCAATTCTAGCATCGCAAATGATGCCCGGCAAGTTTCACCGGCAGCGTGTTTTCATAGGAACTGAAGGGCCTGTGCCAACGTAAAAACGCAGCACACGCGGAAATGCTTGCCCTCCCGCCACTTCGTTCTTCGCAGTAGGGGCACGGCATGCCGTGCCCGGCGATGGAACTTGGCGCGATCGAGCCATTCATCGCGGTTGACGATTCGAAAGCGAATACTGGTAGGGCGTCGTCCGATGGATGGCGCGTGATTGCTTGTGGGGCGTTCGGGCACGGCATGCCGTGCCCCTACTGAAGGTCGTTTTATATCGGATGAGCGCGAGTGCGCGCGACGCGCTTAGCGGAACGACGGGAATTTCAGGCGCTTCAGCGCGTTTGCGGCGTTGGCTGCCAGCTTCGCTGCGCCGTTCGCGCCGTTGCCATTTGCTGCGCTGCTGCCATTCGCGCCGACGTTGCCGTAACCGCAGCGGCGGCTCGGATCTGCCGGCCGCGGCGCAACCGCGCCGTTCTTCTGCGCGCAAAATTCCGCGGGCGGCGGCACGAGCAGACGCACCACGTGCCCGAGTCGCTCCTGTTTGTAGGGCTTCGTCATGCACACCACCGCGCCGAGCGAATGGGCATTCGAGTAGTCGCTGGGGTAGCCGGAGCTCGTCGTCAACACCACCGGAATGTGCTTCAGCCGCGGGCTCTGCTTCACGTGCGCGCACAGGTCATAACCTGGCAAGCCGTCGCCTTCCACTTCCGCAATCACCAGCGCCGGCGTGAACATGTTCATCACTTCGCGCGCGTCGGGACAATTGCTCACCGCCATTACTTCGTAACCCTCGCTGCCGAGAAAGCCCTTCAACGTGGCGCGAATCATTTCGTCGGCGTCCACCACCAGCACCAGCGGGCGCTTCGAATTTGCCTCGCGCGTGAGCGAGAACACCGAGCCGTTCGATGACGCGAGCGGCGCGGCCGGCGGCGCCAGCGGCATATGCGGCGCGGGCGATGAGTCCGCAATTTTGCGGCCGCACGAATCCACAATATCTTCGCCGATGCCTTCGCCCAGCGCGACGGCCACTGCGTAACGTCCATCGCTCGTTCCGAGCGCTCGCACGATGCGGCCCTGCTGCTCGGCGTGCAGCGCCGCGGGGGCACTGCTGTAGGGAAACATCACCGCCACTTCCATGCCGCGCGCGTAGTTCGGGCTGGTCGAGAGGAAAAGGATTCCGGCGCGCGACACGTCAATCGTGGTCGAAATCTCGTCCACCACCGCGTCGGTCACGTTGATGCCGCGCACGCGCACCGGCGCAGAAATCAGCGCGCGACGCCGCTTGCGCCGATCGGCCGACGGTTCATTGCGCAGCGCATCGGCGGCTTCCTGGATGGGCGATTTTCGTACCGCCAGCGTCTCGCCGGCGCAGTTGACGTTGGTTTCGCTGTTGTCGTTCGCAGTTTGTACCGCTGGCCTCCGGCCGGCGCCGTGGCCGTTGGTTTTTCCCAAGGTGGCCGCCGCGTGTGCCTCCCGCGGATCGGGCTCGAAATTTGCCGACGCGAGAATGTCGTCCAGGCAATATTCAAATTCCACGCCCACCTGGCGATTCGCTTCCTGATTCGCCTCGCGATTCGCTTCGCCCGCCTGCTGCGAAAAATCCGCTGCGTCCTGCGCGTCCTGCTGCTGCCGCGAGAAATTCACTGCGTCATTCATGCCCAAGGGACCCCTGTTCCGCCTATGCTCAAGACAGCTCTGGCTATGTCAAAGAGTAGAAGTGGGCCACGGCGAGCGCAGTAGCAGAAAAGTTTCATTCGCGCAGTACCGAGGTGGGGCGCCCAGGCAGTACCAGGGTACTTAGCGGCAAGCTGCTGTGTGTATTGCAGTTAGGTAGCACAGGCAATCCTGCCTGTGCCCCAAGTCGCTACGTGCAGCAGCGTCGAAAAAGCGTGAAAACGAAAGAACGCGTTCTTTTGATCTTGCCGTATGGCTCGCACTGCGCCGCGTTCTTACGCAGAGAGGAGCAATCCTGCCTGTGCCCCAGTTGCCGTGTGCGCAGCGTCGAAAAAACGAGGAAACAAGAGAACGCGTTCTTTGATCTTGCATGTCTAGCGCGCGCCGCGCCGTGTTTTTACGTAGGCACAGGCAGGAATGCCTGTGCTACTGGAACCGATCTCCGTAATTTTGCGAATTGCCGCCAGCCTTACGGCGTGATACGCACTGCCCGTGGCGTTCTACAAACGAAACCTTCCGCACTGGCATCCCGAAAGCAAATGTATTTTCCTCACCTGGCGGCTTTACGGTTCGTTGCCTGTGGGATTCGTCCGAGGAATGCGGCTAAGTGAGAAGCTAAGACCTGCGGAAGAATTTCGCCTCGCCGAACAGTTGCTCGACCGGCCCGCGCAAGGCCCGCTGTGGCTCAAGAATCCGGCGGTTGCAGGCGCCGTCATCGAGATCCTCTTGCAAGCTGCCTCGGAATTCAGGCGCTATGATTTGCACTCCTATTCCCTGACGGCAAATCATGTACACGTGATGCTCACCCCGCTCGCCCGCATTCGTAACATCACACGCGCACTCAAGGGCATCACCGCGCAAGCGGGCAATCGTATCTTGCATCGCACTGGTCAGCGATTCTGGCAGGACGAATCATTCGATCACTGGGTCCGCAACGAAGCTCAGTTTGTGCGAATCAAAAACTACATCGAAAAGAAAACAATCCGGTAAAGGCGGGACTAGTCGCCAAAGCCGAGGACTGGCCGTGGTCGAGTGCTTTTAAGTAGCACAGGCATTCCTGCCTGTGCCCCAAGTTGCTACGCGCCATAGCGTCGAAAAACGAGGAAACAAAAGAACGCGTTCTTTGATCTTGCTTGTCTAGCGCGCACGGTGCCGCGTTCTTGCGTTGGCACAGGCAGGAATAGGGTAGGAGAGAGGAGAGGGAGGTGGGGGGATGGAGTGAGAGAGAATGGGTGGTGAGGAGGAGGGGGAGAGAGGAGTGTGGAGGAGTAGATGGGGAGGAAGGAGGGTAAAGAGAGGGATGAGGGGATGGTGGAGAGAAGGTGGGAGCAAGTGGAGAGGGGGAGATGAGAGGGGTGTGAGGCGAAGCAGCGGGGATGGGGAGCGAGGAAGCGAGGGGTGCAGCGCGAGATCGATTGCGGTGATCAGGTGATGGATGTGCGGCAAGGTTGGTGAGCGGCAGGATCAGCAAGCGAGCGGTAGAGCGATTGAACGCGGGGCCGCGAACCAGCTCTGGCAGATGGATTCAAGAGTAGATGGATGGGAGGAGCGGTGGGCCTTTGTCGGTGTTGGATGATCACAGAGGCTACGAGATCACCTGCAGGGAACCTGGTCGACGCGCGCCGAGCCCGTAAAACAGGGGCTGATCGAGTCGAACGTGCGGAGTGCCCGAAGAGATGCTGATGGATCACGGAACGCCGTGGTGGAACAGAAAGCGGTGGCGGGATGGACGAGGCTGACGGTGTGGCTGATGAAGCAGGGGATCCGTGCGTTCAGCGGATATCGCCATCCGCAGACGCAAGGAAAAGTGGAACGATCACGGAGCGAGGCTGCCGCGGCTCAGCGCCGAGGATATCCGAGTCGAGAGTATCGGCAGGCGGTGGACGAATCGCACGAGTACAACCACGTGCGACCGCACGAAGCGCGCAGATGAGAACGCCCGCATCGGTGGGAGCGAAAGACGCCGCATCGGCCGACCCCCCTGTAGGAAACGAAGCGGGAGCGGAGGTGCGACGGTTGACGGCGCAAGGCCGCACGCGCGCAGGTCGGAACTGGGAAATCAGTCGAGCTGGCAGAGAAGAGAGCACTGAGCGTCGAGGAACGCATCGGTGTATACTGTAGGGCGCAAGCAGTGAGGCCAGGCGGGAGCGGGACACGGAGGAGGGGGGGGGGGCAGAATGCCTGTGCTACTTACTTCGAGGTGTCGCGTAGCAGGACTACATCTGAAACTGCGTGGCGTTGCAATACGCCTAGCTGTTTGCCGTCGAGCGAGAAGTGGTAGGCGTCGATCAGATCCGTGGTGAAATTTGTGATGCGGCTGCGCTGCGGAGGCGCTGGCGTCGAGCGGTTGCAGCCATAGATTATCTACGCCGGCTTCGCGCACCGGGTAGACCAGGGCGCGGCCGTCGGGGGTGAATGATGCGGCGCCGCTGATGCGTTGGTCGGGGTTGATGATGCGCGTGATTGGATTGGCAGCATTCGCAGCGGACCTGCCCGCATTCGCGCCAGCGCCTTTATTTTTGGCGCCGCTTTCGCTCGCCGCCGCGGTTGCATCCGCGCCGGGGCCTTTATCTTCAACGCCACTTGCGCCCTCGGCTTTGCCGCCGCTCGCACCCGCGCCGTTCGAGCCACCGCCACCGGCAGCGCCGGTTGCGCCCAGATTCAGCAGCACGATCTTCGTCTGATGCGCGGTTTCATTCCCCTCCGGCTCCACGTGAATCAAAAACGCCAGCCACTGGCCATCGGGCGAAATCGAAATATCCGTCGTATCGAGATCGGCGTCGGGAATATTCGTGCCCGGCACCACTTCGGCCTTCCCGCCGTCAATCGACGCGCGCTTGATCTCGTGGCTGAACCAGTCGCGAAAATAAACCCACTTGCCATCCGGCGAACACACCGGGCCGCGAATATCGCGCTCGTTGGTGATCTGTTTCGGGTTCGTGCCGTCGGAATCCACGCGCCAGATATTCGCGAACGGGCTGCCATGATATCCGGCCCACGTGAACACGATGTATTTCCCATTCGCGCACGACGCCGGCAACGCCATCACCGTGTTCGCTTCGCTCAGCAGCACTGCCTCATCACCTCCGCTCGCCGAGACGCGCAGAAGCTTTCCGCCGTCATTCACCAGCAGCTTGGCGTCTGGCGCCCAGTTGAATCCGTAGACGTCGCGCTCCTGAGTCACCGCGGTCACGGGCAAAGCCGACGCAGCGGCGCCCGGCGCGTTCCCGGAAGGAGCTCCAGTAGCAGGGAACTCGTAAAAGCTGTTCGAAATCTTCACCTGCACCGCAGAAAGAATTTTCCCGTCCGCCGAAAGCCGCAGCGTTTTGTAGCTGTTCGTGTCCTGCGTCACCAGACGGATTTTCGTTTCGTCCTTCCCGAGGTAGCCAATCTGATCGCGAATGAATCCCGTTCCTCTCGATTCCGCCGTCAGCAGCATTCCAGTCCCATCCGGCATCCACACGAGCGAGCTCGCCGCAAAATCGGGGAAGCCGGCCAGCGTCGTGTTCTTTCCCGATGCAACGTCGAACATCTCGATCCGCGAAAGCTGGTCGCCCACCTGATAGATCACTCCGGCGATCGCTTTTCCATCGCGCGTCCAGGCCAGGCCGAAAGGTTCCTCCGCGATCGGGCCAGCCACCAAAAGTTTTTCGTCGCTTCCGTCGGATTGCGCTGTGAGCAGGCTGAATTTTCCCGGTTCTGGATGGCCGGTGCGGACGTAGGCGATACGTAGCCCGTCGGGAGAAAACGTGATGGGATTATCCGCTTCGTGCACGGTGAGCTGCGGAGTGCCGCCCAGAATCGGCGCCCGATACAAATCTGATTCGTCCGCTGCGGCGCTTTCCCGCTTCAGGAAATAAACGTAGTTTCCATCCGGCGCGAAAATCGGGCCCCAGTAATAAGCGTCCGACGGCGGAACGATTTGCGTGTCGCTATCCGTGGGCAGATGGCGCAGCCAGAGGCTTCGCTGTCCTTTATCCGAGACCACGCTGAAAATATATTTTCCGTCGGGCGAAATGGCGGCGCTGATGGCCTTTCCGCTTTTGGTTACCTGAGTGATGCTGAAATTCTGAAATGGCATTGGGCCCGCGCGATGCACGAGCGAATAGACGCCATACGCGGCGCCAATCGCCAGCAGCGCGACGACCGCGATGCTGGCAATGAGAAAAGCGGGATTGCGCTGCTCCCGCGGAACTGCCGACTCGGGCGTTGCAGTCGCGCTTGATTCGGTGATGCGCCGGACGCCGCTGGCGCTACCGCCTTCAGCAATCGAGCGCGCGCCCGTGCGCGAGCCCCCGCTGCCTTGCAAATTCTCCGTTGCTTCGCTCGCGCCCTTCAGCCGGTGCAAATCCTCGCGAACGCGCGACGCCATGCTGCGCTGCAGGTCGGCGGCCGCGGCGGCGGCGTGCGGATTGCGCGTGGATCGCGCCGCTGCTTGGAGCGCCGGAAGGCGTCCCCGGCGGTGCGCCTGATGGACCGCCGGACGCAGCGCCTAACGATGTGCCGCGCGAATCGTCCCCGACCTGCCCGATTCCATCGCGCGCTTCAGCCGCTGCAAATCCGCGCGCATGTCGCCGGCCGTGTGATAACGCAGCTTCAAATCTTTCTCCAGAGCCTTCTCGATAATTTCTTCGAGCTTCGCGCGGCACTTCCGGATTCAGTTGCGACGGCCGCACCGGCTCGCGCTCGAGAATCTGATTGAAAATCACGCCCGCCGTCGCGCCCGAGAAAGCCTGCTTCCCGGTGGCCATCTCGTAAATCACAATTCCAAACGAAAAAAGATCGCTGCGCCCGTCAAGCTTCTCGCCGCACACCTGCTCAGGCGACATATACGCCACCGTGCCGAGCGCAGTGCCGGGGCTCGTCAGATTCGGATCCGTTTCGAGGAGCACGGCCGGGACATTCGCGGCCGTCGCGCCCATCGAAATCGTTTCGCCCACTCTGCGGCCGGTGGAAAGCTGCTTGGCCAGGCCGAAATCCAGAATCTTCGGCTTGGCCGCGCTCGGTGATGAAAATATTTGCGGGCTTGATGTCGCGATGAATGATGCCTTGCGAGTGCGCCGCATCGAGCGCATCGGCCACGCCGATGGCCAGGTCGACGAGCATATCCATGCGCAGCGGCCCGTTCGCGATGCGATTCTTCAGCGTGACGCCCTGCATCAACTCCATCGCGATGAAAGGTATGCCCTCGTCTTCGTCAATGTCGTAAATCGTGCAGATATTCGGATGGTTCAGCGCCGACGCAGCGCGCGCCTCGCGCTGGAATCGCTCGAGCGAAGTAGGATCGGCCGCCACGCCCAGCGGCAAAAATTTCAGCGCCACCTGCCGCCGCAGCCTCGTATCCTCAGCGCGATACACCACGCCCATCCCGCCCCCGCCCACTTGCTCGACGATGCGGTAATGCGTTACAACCCGCCCAATGTAAGGATCCGATTCCGCCATCCGAATAATATACGCGAAGTAGCGCGCGCTGAGCCAACGCGCATCGTCAGTTGTTTAGCCGCGCCGTCGTTTTTCAGTGCGCACGTGCCGGCGCCGTTCAGTGCCTTGCCCTCGTACCGCTGGCCTCCGGCCGGCGCAGTTGTCTTTAAGTAGCACAGGCCCCGCTGGCAGGCGGACGTGAAAATGTCGCCTGTGCTCCAACTACGTTACCGAAGTGCTTCTCCGGTGGGAGCCCTCTGCTTCAGCAGAGGGAGCTGGACTCAGTCCGGCGAAGAAGCATCGAGAAGAATTGTGGCTTTATCCACGGAGATTTCAAGCCCGGCGTTAAGCGCCGAGAGAAAGTGCCGCGAAGTTCCGGCGCGCTAAAGCGCTCCTCCCCGCATGAATGCGGGGGCTCCCACCTGTGCAACTTAAAACCAGTCCGCAACGACATTCGCGACCTACGCTCTTCCGCCGTTGCCGTTTCTTCAGTAAGGGGCACGGCATGCCGTGCCCGAACGCGCCACAAGCAATCACGCGCCATCGTCACACGATGCGCTACCAGTGTTCGCTTTTGAATTCTCAATCGCGACAAATGGCTCGACGACGCCAAGTTCCTTCGCCCGGCACGGCATGCCGTGCCCCTACTGTCGTCAACGCGGCGCAAGCCAAGGATCAGCGATCGAGACGCGTTGATAAGCTGCCACACGCGGAAGCCTGCGCTACCGAAGTGCTTCTCCGGTGGGAGCCCTCTGCTTCAGCAGAGGGAGCTGGACTTCAGTCCAGCGAAGAAGCATCGAGAAAAATCGTGGCTTTAGCCACGGAGATTTCAAAGCCCGGCGCTAAAGCGCGAGAAAAAGTTGCCGCTGAAGTTCCGGAGCGCTAAAGCGCTCCTCCCCCGCATCAATGCGGGGGCTCCCACCTGCGCCCGCACTGAAAAAAAGAACTCCGTCGAAGTTTCCTCGTCTTGCTGCACCACGGCCCCTGGCTACTTGCGGCACAGGCGTCATTTTCACGTCCGCCTGCCGGCGGGGCCTGCGCTACTCAAAACCGCTACAAAAACGCATATTTGCAACCAATGCGTGCGCCCGCGCGTCAAATGAACTAGAATCGCGCAGTAGCATTTGCTTCTCCTTCGCTCGTCCCAGTAAGCGAGGAGGGTGAGATGACCCACGGGCCCGGCAGTTCCGAACACAACGCAATCGAAGGCAAGTTTTCCCGCATCGCATCTCCCGGCACGATTGATCGCAATCATTCTCCTAGCCTTTTTAGCGACGCGACTAACCCTCGCGCCACATTCCTCGACTGCGCGACTAACCGTCGCACCTCGAAGTATTCGCGCGCACCTCTGCGCCTCTTTGCTTCGCTGACTTTCACCGCACTGCTCGCCCTCGCTCCGCATCCGGCTTTCGCGCAACACGGCGGGGGAGGGGGCGGTGGCGGCGGCCACGCAGGCGGCGGCTTCGGCGGAGGCGGTGGTGGCCATTTCGGCTTCGGCGGTGGTGGCGGCCACGCAAGCGGCGGCTCGTCGCATGGCGCAGGGCCCGCAGGCTACGGCGGCGGGTCGTCTTCAGGCAATTCAGGTCACGCTTCAGGCGGCGCAACGAATTCCGCCGCGCATTCGGCCCCGTCCTCCCGCTTCATCGGCGGCAGCACGTGGCAGGCTCCTCCCAGCGCTGCGATGCGCGGCGGCGCCCAGCCCTCCTCACATTTCATTACGCCCGACGAAGCCGCCGCATCCGGCGCGCACGTCGTCGCACGGCCCGTTGAACCGCGAGGCATCGGCAATCCTCTCGGCGCTTCCACGGCGCTGCGCGGATCGTCATTCACAAATGGCGCCACCGGCAACGCGATGCGCACGCGCCCCTACACCGCGCAGTTCGTCGGCGCGCCCCCGCACGTCCCGCCATTCCCGCGACGCTATCCTATCTACGGCCCCGGCTTCGGTTTCGGCGGCTGCTTCGGTCCATTCTTCTTCGGCTGCGGGGGCGGATTTTACGGCGGCGGGTTTTACGGCGGCTTCGGACTCGGCCTGGGATACGGCTACGGTTACGGCTACTGCGATCCGTTCTGGGGCTGCCCGGCCGGCCTCTACGGCGGCTACTACAACGGCGGCTACTACGGCAATCAGATCTACAACGACTCGACCGACGACAGCAGCGTCTCGAGCGAATTTAATCCCAGCCGCTACTGGGGCCCGTCAGCTCCGCCTGAAGAAACGGGAGGCGGTGGCGGCGCAGCGTCCTCCAGCGACAACGAAGTGGTGCTATTCCTGAAAGACGGCACCGTCTACGCCATCACCGACTACTGGATCGCCGACAACAAGCTCCACTACATCACCAACTACGGCGGCGAAAATTCCATCCCCCTCGACCAGCTCGACATGCAGCGCACAGTAGACGTAAACGCCAAGCGCGGCATAAACATAACGCTGCGCCCAACGCCGCAATCGCAGCAGCCGACGGCGCCAGACGCTCAGCCCGCGCCGCCAGCTCCGGAAGCAGCGCCACCGCCGCAGCCAGCGCCACCGCCACAGCCGAGCGCGCCGCCCACTTCGCAGTCAGCGCCAACGCCAAACGCCCCGCCGGATGCACAGCCTCCGGCGAATCCGCCCGCGCCGCACTCAACGCCGACGTCCGACGCGTCGCCGTATTAACCACCCTTCGTACCGCCGTCTATAAAGGCGTCGGCGTTGTCAAGACACACTGGTGGTTTTGTTCTGAGACCGGGGAATCTCCGGTCCGGTTTTGTTGGATCCCTACCAGGAATCTTTGATTTTGCTTGTGCATCGCCGACCAAGGCTCGCTGCTGAAATCATCCGCGATGGAACGTTGGTTCCACCAGCCATCTATTCGGTCTTTCCACCATGATTCTCGCTGCAGACTCCCCGGCTTTCCGAGGAGGCAGGGCGCTCACTCAGCGTCTCGATGGATCGACTGCTTCCATCCCGGCGGTACTCGAGCTACCCCGCAAACGAACCAACTGCGCCAGCAGTTCTCCGTAATCGACCCGGCTGCGCAGCATCCAGTACAACCTCACCGCCAGGCGGCGCGCCACCGCCACCTTCGCAATCTGGCTCCCCCGACGGAATTTCAGCCGCTGATACAGCCGTCGCAGTTCCGCATCTTTCCGTGCCGCCGTCTGCCCGGCTTCGACCAGCAACCAGCGCGTAGTCGAACTGCCCTGCTTGCTGATCGATCCGATCCGCACTCGATCCGCCGACGAGTTCAGCCGGGGATCGAGTCCCAGATAGCTGCTCACCTGCCGGCTGCGGCGGAAGCGTTCGACTTCACCGATCGTCAGTGCGAAAGCCAGCGAGGTCAACGGTCCCACCCCCGGATGAGTCATCAGCCGAGCCGCTGCGGGATGAGCTGCCGCTTGTTTCTCGACCGCCCCATCTAGCTCTGCAATCGGCTTCTCCATCTGGTCGAGCAACTCCAGCAGTTCTTTCCGCCGCCGCGAGGCCCACGGCTCGAGCGCCAGTGCTTCCAGCTCCTGCCGTCCGGCCTTGCTCCACAACTTCTTTTTCCGGCACAGACCCTGGCCCATGGCGATGGCATGCAGTTGGTTCATCACCTTCGTTCTCATCTGCACCAGCTTCACGCGATGCAACACCAGTTGCCGCAAGTCCCGCTCCGCCACCGTGGGCATCCAGATTTTCGGAAAGCGGTTCTCGCTCATCAGCCTTCGCAGATGGGTTGCATCCCGCTCGTCGTTCTTCTGCTTGCGCACCACCGCAGCGCGAATCCGGGCCGCATCTCCGACCCACAGTTCCTGCCCTAGCTCTGCCAGCATCTGCTCGAACCATCGCGTGTAGCCGGTCGCCTCGATCCCCACCCTCACCGGTCCACGCAACTGCTCGTAAAACCGTCTGGCTTCCCCGTTGTGGTGTTCCAATCGCAACTGCACGATCTCTCCGGTCTCCGTATCCAACATCTCAATCTGCTGCTGGCGCGTGTGAAAATCACAGCCTATAATCTTCATCGCTCGGCTCCTTCCCTCCGAGCCCTGGTCGGTTCCCACCGCCAAGTCTACTCAGCTCGAAGGAGCCGACGCCTTTATCCAATCAGCGTCCCGCCGGCTCTTTTGCCGTTGCCTTCCAGTAGCACAGGCATTCCTGTTTACCCTGAGAACCGAAGGGCCTGTGCCAACGTCGTGCCGCAGCACTATCGCGCTAAACAAGCACGAACGCGACATCGTTCCCTTCGCCGTTTCGTACGCAACGTCAAACCAACGCAGCCATCGTTTCCGCGCATCGCGACGCACCGTACGGGGCAACTTGCGGCGCAGGCTGAAGCCTGCGCTACTGAAGAGCTTCTCCGGTGGGAGCCCTCTGCTTCAGCAGAGGGAGCTGGACTTCAGTCCAGCGAAGAAGCGTCGAGAAAAATTCGTGGCTTTAGCCACGGGCATTCGAAGGCCCAGCGCTAAAGCGCGAGACAAGGTTGCCGTCATCGTTACGGAGCGCTAAAGCGCTCCTCCCCCGCATGAATGCGGGGGCTCCCGCCGGTGCCCGTACTCCGAAAATCAAGGCCGCCACCGTTTCCTCGTGTCGCGACGAACAGCACGTAGCAGCTTGCGGCACAGGCAAGAATGCCTGTGCTACCTAACACCGCGCCTCGCACGCCACGAACGTTCTTTCGTAGCGCCGGCCTGCCCTGAAATACGAAGGTATGAAGGGCTTCCGGCCGGCCGTTTTGTCTTTCGCTTTGCACGAATAGAAATGCTAGATCAGCAGCAAAACGTAAATTCGAAAACGCCGGCAGGATGCCGGCGCTACGCTATCGGAGGAAAACATGCCGTACATTCGCGGTCGTTACTATATGAATCCGGTTGTGGGCGACGCGCTCGAAGCCGCGCGCGAAGCCGAAGCGGCGCTTCAGGCCCTCGAACACGCCGCAAAAGTGGCGCGCGGCGACACAGGCGATGAAGACGACGCCAGCGCAGGTTCGTCCAGCGCAAGCGGCAGCAACGCTAATTCCAACTCCGACGCCTACGCAAAATCCGCGCCAGGCCCAATCCATCGCGTCGAAATCGAAGCCGCCGAGCTCGTCCCCGCCCACTCAGGACGCGCCCAACGCGGCTTCGTCGCCCGCATCCATCGCCGCGCCAACGGCAACGCCGCAAACGCGCCAGCGCAAGATTCACTCCCCGGCCGCTCAAACTCGCCTTCGTCGTCAATCGCGAACGGAAACGCGAACGCATCCGCCTCGCCGTCAGCGCGCAATTCCTCGACGCCAGACGCCACGCGCCAAGGTGCCATGCACCCCGCCCCCGAAACCCACGTCTTCTCCAATCACAATGACCTGACCAATTTCCTCCACGACCAATTCGCCGAAGATTGCAAGTAGCAGAGGCCCCGCTGGTCAGGCGGCCCGTGAAAATGACGCCTGCGCCGCAATCCAAACGCAGCACATCTCGCGCCACACCTGCAACACCAAAGACGGCGTTCTTTCGCTTCCTCGCATCGCAACGCTTACGCACGTGCCAAGTTACGGCGCAGGCTGAAACCTACACTACTGAAGTGCTTCTCCGGTGGGAGCCCTCTGCTTCAGCAGAGGGAGCTGGACTTCAGTCCAGCGAAAAAGCATCGAGAAAACATCGTGGCTTTAGCCGCGGGCGTTTCGAAGGCCCTGCGCTGAAGCGCGAAACAAAGTTTTGCCGAAGTTACGGAGCGCCGAAGCGCTCCTCCCCCGCATCAATGCGGGGGCTCCCACCTGTGACCGTCCTGCAAAGAAGAACTCCGCCGTCGCTTCCTCGTATTCTTACCGCCACGGCATCTAGTAACTCGCTGCGCAGGTTGAAGCTTACGCTACTTAAACACGCACCGCGCCGCGTGCTGTAACCGAATCGCGCGCCGTCGCGTATACTTCATGTGCAATTTCGGCGCACCGCGCACGCCGCATTCGCGTTGCACCGCGCGCCGCAACTAGTGACTGCGCTCGCCGCACCTCTCACATGAGCCAACGCTTCTCCGATTCGCCCAGCGGACGCGAGCGCCACTGGGAACGCCGCCGGCGCCGCGGACGGCCCAGCGCGCCCTGGTTCGTTCGTCCGCTCATAATTCTTCTCGCGTTTGCTCTGATCGTGGTGCTCACATGGCGCGGCGTTCAATACGCCCTGCACACTCGCCCGGGCAGCGCGCGCGCGAATGCCGCCGCGTACGAAAGCGCGAATCCCAGCAACCACCCGGCAACAAATCCCGCCGCCAACATCATTCCCGGCTGGCAGCGCGATGTGATCGTCGCGCTCGACGAAGCCCAGCGCCACGCCTCGGAAGGCGACGCCACCGAGACGAATGTCGCCGTCGATCGCGCCGCTTCCATCGTGATCGTGGCGCGTCTCCGCTCGCAGCCCACTCCGCCCGATTTTTTCGACGACGCGCTCTCGAAGCTTGACCAGATTCTCGCCGCCTATCACACCAACTCACGGCTCACCGCGCACGTCACCGACGCGCGCATCGAGCTCGCCGAACTGCGCTCCTCGATCGAGCCCATCCCGCCCGGCACTCCGTCGTCGGTCAACTTAGACGAGTTGCTGGTCGCCACCGCGACGGGCGCAACGGAGCCGCCATCGAGCGCCGCAAGCACGGCATCAACGCCGGGCGCGCCACCGGACGCCGCGTCATCATCCGCGGCGCCGCCTACGTCGTCCGCGCCGTCCGCCGCGAAGCTGCCCGCATCGGCATCGTCCAATTCGGCGCCTGCCGGCAATTCGAAATCCGCGCGTGACGTCGCGCCCGGCCAAGTCTTCGTCGGCGCGCCGCGCGTGCTCGCCATCGGCGCAGTGCTCAATCCCGCGTCGCTCGGCGGCAATCTTCTCGACGCCACCAGCATGCCCTCCGGCGCCGAAATTCTCGAGCCGCCTCCGTCGCGCATCTTTGCCGACAACGTGCGCGTCGAAAACCTCACCATCGCCGGCGCCGCGCAAACCCTCGACGGCATCCACTGGAAAAATGTCACCTTCATCGGCACGCATTTGCGCTACGAGGGCGGGGAAGTGGACCTCCACGACGTCCGCTTCATCCACTGCATGTTCGGCTTCCCCTCAGACGACCGCGGCGGCCGCCTGGCCACAGCCATAGCCCGAGGCCAAACCACAGTAGTAATCGAGTAGCCGCGCGTTTGCCTTTCGGTAGCACAGGCATTCCTGCCTGTGCCAACGCAAAAACACTCTACAGTTCGCGATGCTTGGCGCAATCGCGACATCGTTCTTCGCACTTTCCGACAGTAGGGGCACGGCATGCCGTGCCCGAACGCCCCACAAGCAAGCACGCGCCATCCACGCACCGCGCCCCTACAAATGTTTTGCCTCGTTTTCAAATCTGAATATCGCGACGAATGGCCCGACCCCGCCAAGTTCCATCGCCGGGCACGGCATGCCGTGCCCCTACCGACTTCAACCCAACGCCGTCAAAGTTTCCTCGCATCGCGAACACACAGCTCCTAGCCTTCCAGTAGCACAGGCATTCCTGCCTGTGCCGCAAGTTGCTACATTTCGCGTTGTCGCAAAACAAGAAAGCAAAAGAACGCGTTGTTTGATCTTGCAGGTGCGGCGCGAGATGCGCCGCGTTGTTACGTTGGCACAGGCAGGAATGCCTGTGCTACCTAACCCTTCCCCACGCGCAGTGCGAAAATAATCATCACCACTCCGACCAGCAACATAAACGGCGCAAACACCAGCAGATTCCGGTAGTCCGTGTAGAACAAGTTTCCCGCAAACAGCGCCGCAATCCCTGGCAGCATCAGCAGCACTCCGACAATTACTATGCCGACCCGTTGCCGCGGTGTCGCGCGAATCGGTTCACTTTTCCTTTTGCTCATGGACCGAATACCAAGACGAGGATGCACAGTACTCCAATCAATAGCGAACAGCACATATGCAGAGTTGCGCGCCACATTAGCAATTCATCCGGATCGCTGGGCCGCGTCCCTGAAAGCACCTTGTAGCGTCCGCCTGGAGTCATGCCCGTTTTCCGCCACTGACGAAGGACGAGCACCATTGAAACAAGCCCCCAAGCGAACGAGAGTCCCGCGAGTGTGAACAGAACGTCCGCGAAGGGTCCTGGCTTCATCATTTGATTGTAGCTTTCGTCCTTCTAACATCGTCCCGGGTGTCATTTTCGAGTTAACCCCCAAGCGAGAATCGAATGTCCACTTCGAATCAAACTGCACGACCCGACGCTTCGATCGTTCCGATTGAAGGTGCTGTCAATCCCGCGTCGCCCTATGGCGTCAACTCCTCCGCGTCCTTCAGCGTCAACTCCTCCGCGCCATTCGGCGCGAATAACGAACAGCTCCCCGAACGCCTCCAATCCGCGCTGCGCCGCATCGTCCAGCAATTCTCCACCGAATCCGAATCCACGCGCCGCCAGGAAATCCGCCGCATCAAGCAGGCGCATCAATTCTGGCGCGGCCTGCAATACCTCTGGTGGAGCGAGCGCGACCAGAACTGGCATCTCCCCTTCGAACAAAAACTCACCGACGGCTCGTCGATCGAGGATCTGCCGCGCTACGAATTCGTCACCAATATTTACCAGGCGTTCGGCCTCTCGATCGTCGGCGTGCTTTCGCAGGACGTGCCGCGCGTCCGCTTTTTCCCCTCCTCCGCGCAGGCCGAAGAAGATGTTTCCGCCGCGAAAGCCGCCACAGAAGTGGCGCAGCTCGTCGAACGCAACAATCGCATCGGAAATTTAATCGTCGATGAAGCGTTCAATCTCTGGACCGACGGCAAAGTGGGCGCGTACATCCGCTTCGTCGTTGACGGCCAGCGCTTCGGCTTCCACCCCGAAACCGAAATCGCCGCCCGCGAAGTAAAAATCGGCGATGACGTCTACGTCTGCCCAGACTGCGGCGAAGAAACGCCCGCCGCGATTTTCAGTAGCGCTGGCCTCCGCCGGCGCATTTGCCTTCAACGGACGACCAAAATTCAAACGCAGCAAGACCGGCGGCACATAAACCAGAGCGATCCCGCCACCGAGGCCAATGGCTCGACCCCGCCAAGTTCTATCGCCGGGCACGGCAGTGCCGTGCCCCTACTGTCGAAAGGGAACGCCGCGCCTGCGCGCAATCTCGATCCGTCTGTCATCCTGAGCGCAGCGAAGGATGACAGCGTCGGCGTCAGGCGATCGCGTCGCCACATGCACCGCCTGCGGCGCATTCCTCACCTCCGAAAATTTCGTCGCCGCGGAAACCGTCACCGTGCCTTCCGTCGAAACGCGCCTGCGCGTCCCCAACGGCCAGGAAGTGATCACCATCGTCGGCGGCCTCGAACTGAAAACTCCGCCCTGGGCCGGCGAGATGCACGAATACCCGTACCTGCAATGGAATATGGAAGTGCATCAGGCCCGCCTGCGCGCCGCGTATCCGCACGCCGCCGATAAAATCGGCTCGCCCGTCGCCACCGGCTCGCAGGAATACGAACGCCTCGCGCGTCTCGCGCAATCGCAGGGCGGACCGCTCACCGAAGGCGGCGATTTCAACATCAATCTCATCACCTTCCAGCGCACCTGGCTGCGCCCGTGGGCTTTCTTCGCGCTCGACGATAAATCTCTGCGCGACGAGCTGCTGCAACTTTTTCCCGACGGCGCGTACGTCGCATTTGCCGGTGACACCTACTGCGAATCGCGCAACGAAAATATGGACGACCACTGGCGCGTGCTTCACGCGCTGCCCGGCGACGGCTCGAGCGGCCGTCCCGCGCTCGGCGACGCGCTCATCAGCGTGCAGGAGCGTTTCAACACGCTCTCGAATCTGCAGATCGAAACCTACGAATACGGCATCCCGCCGATTTACGCCGATAGCGAAGTGCTCGATTTCGACGCGCTGCAAAATCAAACGGCCGAGCCCGGCGCGCACTATCCCGCGCGTTCCAAGCCCGGCCAGTCGCTCGCCGCAGGATTTTTTCAGCCCGCTCCCGCCGAAGTGCCGCCCGATCTCGCCGAGCACGCCGCGAATTTAATGGGACCCGTCGCGCAATTTCTCACTGGCGCATTTCCCGCGCTCTTTGGCGGCGCGATGGCCAATAACGACACCGCCGCGGGTTACGCGATGGCGCGCGATCAGGCGATGGGCCGCATCGGCCTCGTCTGGCGGCGCATGAAATTTTTCCACGCGGACGTGATGCTGCTAGCCGTCGATTGCTTCCGCCGCAATCGCCCGAATGATGTGGAGGTCACGCTGCTCGGCGCAGGCGCAGCCTTCGAATCAAAATGGATTCGCCTAGCAGATTTGAAAGGGAATTTATTCAGCTACCCGGAAACGGACGAGCAGTATCCGACGCTATGGTCGCAACAGCGCGGCGTCCTGCTGCAGCTGCTAGGCAGCCCGGATCCCGCAATGCAAGCCGTCCTCTCGCATCCGGAAAATCTAGCGTTGGTAAAGCGTCTCATCGGCCTCGAGGAATTAGTAATCCCCGACGAAGAATCCCGCACCAAGCAATACCGCGAAATCGCGCAGCTCGTCGGTGAAGTTCCAGTAGCACAGGCATTCCTGCCTGTGCCCCAAGCAACGGCCGGCGCAAACCGCGCCACACAAGCACGCAACGCGACATCGTTGGGTTCGGCCCCAAGCGATCTCATCGCCCCGCAAAATCAAAACAACTCGGCCGACGTTTCCTCGTTTCTCAACGCACCGCACCAATTCGACGCAGGCACAGGCAGGAATGCCTGTGCTACTGAAACCGCCGCCGAAAATGTCACCATGCTACCCAGCATCATGCCCGACGAATTCGCCGACAATCACCGCGTCGAACTCGAAGCCTGCATGCGCTGGTTCTCCTCCGACGCAGGCCAAGTCGCCAAAATCGAAGCCCCCGCCGGCTACGCCAACGTCCGCGCTCACGCCATGCTGCACAAATCGTACCTGCTGAAGCAGCAGGGCGCATTGCTACAGCACCCAGCGACGCTGCTCCCCCCAAGAAAATAGGTTCCCGCGCCAGCCGTGATGTTCGCCGTTGCTTGCCGTTGCCGTTGCCGTTGTCCTTTGTACCGCTGGCCTCCGGCCGGCGCCTTTGACTTTGCCTTTGACTTTGCCTTTGCCCGTGACTTTGCCTTTGACTTTGGATTTGGAACTCGCGAACCGAGGAAAATTCAAAAACGCCGGCCGGAGGCCAGCGGTACAAGAAACAACACCCCGCTTCACAAGCCGAGGTTCACTCCGACCCATTTCCAGTTTTTCAGCCCTGCCTTGGCGGGATTCTCCACAATGTATCCGACGATTCGATGGAATTCCTCTTCGCTGCGGACGAGATGATCATAATACTCGCGCTGCCAGAATGATCCTGTGCGGCCAAGCAACAGATTCGCCTCCCGAGCGGAGTACGATTTCCACGATCGAACCACATCGGCGAGTGAGCAATTCACAAGAATTCGAAATAGCGCGTGAACGTGATTCGGCATCACGCACCATGCGTACATCCGGTATCGCGTTTGCGCAAAGTGTTGAAGCGTTGTTGAAACGACGTCCGCGATCGCCGGTCGTGCTAGGAAGCAACTTCCGGTGCCCGCGTCTAATTTGTCTTGAATCCTTTCGCTCAGAAGATCTTCGAGCCTTTTCTGCTCAGGTGGCGAAAGCGGCCGGTCCATTTTGTTCGCTGTTGCAACGATGTCCCGCCTTTCGAATTCGAATCCGCGCAAGACGTTCTGTGGTAGGGAATCGGCGAGCCGGAAGGTGACGAAGTAAATCGCGTTGTCAGCTTCCCAGTGTGGAAGTTTGCCGCGGCTACGGATGCGAGGCACGGCGGGATTGTAACTGAAACGCGGGGACGAAACGCGGGCTCCGGTTTTTGTACCGCTGGCCTCCGGCCGGCGCCTTTGCCTTTGGATTTCGTGCTCGCGAACCGAAGAAAATTCAAAAACGCCGGCCGGAGGCCAGCGGTACAAAAGACAACCGCGCTACAGCGTGCGCTCGATCGTGCTGCCTGCCACGCGCGACGCGCCGTACACGCTTTTCTGCGACGGCGGCGGCGCCACTAATCGCACCACGTGCAGGAGCCGCTCCGGCTTGAACGGCTTCGCCATGCACACCACCGCGCCCAGTTGATGGCTCGCGGAATAATCGGCGGGCTGCGCCGAGCGCGTCAGCAGAATCACGGGCACGCGCTGCAGGCGATCGTTGCGCTTGATGATCAGGCACAGGTCGTGCCCGGTCATGTCCTCGCCTTCCACTTCTGCGAGGAACACGGCCGGCACCGTGGTGCGCAACACTTCGAGAGCCTGCTGCGCCGTGGGCACTACGATCACCGTGTAGCCGTCGGCCTGCAAAATATTTCGCATGATATCGCCGGTGCGCTGGTCGGACTCGACTGCGAGGACGAGCGATTGCTGCTTCACCGCGGCGTTTGCGGCTGCGCTCGAAGCTTCCTGCGTCGCCTGCGAATGCGCGAGCGGCGAATCCACAAACGGATCGGCCACACTCAACTTTGTCTTCGAAGCGTATGCACCATTCGACGAGTACGCACCGCTTGACGCGCCCGGCGCGCCCGTCGTCACTTTCTTCTCGCTCTTCGCATCCGCCTTCGCCGCGCAGAACTGCACCGCCACTCCGTGCTGCTGGCTGCCGCTCGGCGACGATTCCACGCGCACCACTTCCGCTTTCTGCGCCGTGTTGAAATCGCCCGCGGCCGTCGAGTAGGGAAACGTCACCTCGAGCAACTGCCCTTTCCAGTAGCCGGCGCGCGCGCTCGTGAAAAGCAGGCCGTCGCGCGACACGTCCACGCTCTTGCACACTTCTTCAAACGGCTCCGGCGAATTCACCACGCGCACGTGCACCTGCGCGGAAATTTTCGCGCGCTTGCGGCGGCGGCGTTCGATGCCCGATAAATTATTTTTTGAATTTGAAGACGAATTGGAAGTTGAATTGGAACTGGAACTGGCGGATTTACTTCGGGCCTCTGCGGAGGTCGTTGGGATCGTGCTCATTCACACACCTCAAGTGCCGGGTCGCTTCCTCAGGATGCGCTGCGTGCCGTTGCTCCCCGTTGATATAGATGTACAGACTAGCGAAGGCCAGCGAAATAGTACGTTGGTTTCAAACTGAAAGCCGCCCGTACCAGTTTCCACGGTACTCGGTAAGTGCCCCATTTGCCGCGCCCTGGGGCAATAGTTTTCCACAGCCAGTGCAAAAGTACAGGTGCGCCCCTGGAACACCACCTGTACCTCCAGCCCAGGACCAAGCCTTCGCCCAAGGGCGAAAGCGAAGTGGCACAGGCCAAGTAGCACAGTCATTCCTCGGTGGGAGCCCCCGCATTCATGCGGGGGAGGAGCGCTTCAGCGCTCCGCAACGATGACAGCAACTTTGTCCCGCGCTTTAGCGCTGGGCCTTCAAATGCCCGTGGCTAAAGCCACGATTTTTTCTCGCTGCGTCTTCCGCTGGACTAAAGTCCAGCTCCCCCTGCTAAAGCATGGGGCTCCCACCAAACCAACGCAATCACGCATTAGCCAAGCATCAGCACCGCGCCGCGTTTTTACGCAGGCACAGGCGTCATTTTCACGAGCCGCCTAACGGCGGACGCCTGTGCTACTGGAGAACCACATGCCATCCGCAACACTCGCGCCAGCCTCATCATCGCCCGCGACATCCACATCCGCGCCGTCGCGAACCGCCGCGCCGCCACCCCGCGCCACCGATGACGAAATTCTCGGCATCACCTCGCCACGCAAGAATCCGCCGCGCAACACGCAGCAACTCGAATTCGATTTCGACGCCGCCGATTCATCACACGATGTCATTCCGAGCGAAGCGTCCGCGCTTTCTGCTTCCGGACCGGCGCAGCCGGGCCGCGCGGACGCGCAGTCGAGGAATCTCTCTTCGAATGATCGCGCCGATTCACCCGCCGCGCACACCTCCATCCCCGAACCCGCGCACCTCCGCGCCACCTTCGACGCCAACCCCGAATTGCGCGCCGCCTGGCGCGACGCCTCCGCCTACCGCGAATCCTTCGCAACTCCCGACGCCGCCCGCCAAGCCACCGCGCTCCTCGCCGACGTCAATCACATGGACGCGCTCTTCTTCTCGCGTCGCCCCGAAGATCACGCCGCGCTCGCCCGCTCCATCGCCAACCTGGATCCCGCTGCCTTCGCGTCGCTAGCCGATGCAATGCAAACCATCGCCGCCAACGCCGACGCTTCACGTACCGCTGGCCTCCGGCCGGCGCCTTTGCCTTCGGCGAACGAAAACCAACTGCAGATTCCTCGCTCCGCTCGGAATGACAACGTGTCGGGTGATGCCAACGCGAACCCCCACGCGGCCGGCGCAACAAACGCCGACGCAACCGGGGTTTCGTACCGCCGGCCTCCGGCCGGCGCCTTTGACTTTGTCATTCCGAGCGAAGCGTCCGCGCTTTCCTCTTCCGGACCGGCACAGCAGGTCCGCGCGGACGCGCAGTCGAGGAATCTCTCTTCTGCCGCCCACGTGCAATCCGCCGCGAACAGCGCCGCAAACGAATCGCAACTCGCCTTCCTCCACGCCGCCAATGCCGCCGCCGTCGAAGGCGTCGTCGCCGCGATCGAAGCGCAAGTCGAGCGCCTGCTCCCCGAAGGCGTCGCGAAGAATGCGCGCACGCGCGTCGTCGGCGAAATTTACCGTGAACTCGATTCGAGCCTCCGCTCAAATCCGCAATTCGCCGCGCAACTGCGTGACGCCTTCCGCTCCGGTTCGCTCGACGACGGCCACCAGCGCGCCATCGTCTCGCTGCTCACAGGACGCGCCCGCCAGGCCCTCCCCGGCGTAGCGAAACGCGTGCTCAGCGAATGGACCTCCACCATCATGAGCGCCGCCAACGAACGCCGCACCCGCCAGCGCACAGCCGAACGCCGCATCGACATAGCAGGCTCCAGCGGAGCAGGGAACGACGGCCGCAAATCCATGTCGCCCCGCGACCTGGATTACACCCGCCTATCCGACGCCGATATCTTGAATTTGTAGTCCAGTAGCACAGGCCCCGCCGACTAGGCGGTCATGAAAACGATGCCTGTGCGCCTCTCGTTGCGCTGCAATCCTTCCGATCTTGGCGCACATCACGACATCGTTCCCTCGTAGCGCCGGCATCCTGCCGGCTCTTTTGCCTTTGCTTTTCGTACCGCTGGCCTCCGGCCGGCGCCTTTTTTCGATAGTAGGGGCACGGCATGCCGTGCCCGAACGCGCCACAAGCACACCCGCGCCATCCACGCACAGCGCACTTCAAAATGTTTTGCTTGGAATTTTCACGACGCGACGAATGGCACGATTCGCGCCAAGTTCGTTTGCCGGGCACGGCATGCCGTGCCCCTACTGAAATTGTTGCTTGACGCTAATACACCCGCTTCAGCTTCGGCGTGTAAAACGTCTCGTACTCCACCGGCGTCACCCCACAATTCTGAATCGGGAAGCGCGCCGTCTTCAGCCACGCCGCAACCACCTGCTCGTTGGCCGCATCCGCCGCCGCGCGCACCGGTTCCGCCTGCAGCACGCGCCCGTTCGCGTCCACCAGCACGAAAAATTCGGTCAAGTTCTTCAGCTCATCCTGCGGAAACGAAGGCTGCTCGTAATCTTCAAGCGACGGCGCGGCAGCAAGTGTCGAGCACCAATCGCGCACAGCCGCTCCCTGCGGCGGCGTAAATGGATCGTCGTCAAACTTCGTCACGTTCTCGAGCGTTTCCACATTCGCGTCAATATTCGCGGGCGGCATATTTTCCGTGGCCACCACCGTGGTCATGTGCATCGGGTAGCGTTTCACGTCCAGCGATTTGAAGCCGCTCAGCTCGATATTGGTCGGCACATTCAGAAAATTCCCCTGCGCGCTGATCGAAACGAGCTGCTTCGACTCGGGATCGAAGCACGCGATCGCGGTGCCTTGCTGCTTCGTATTCGCATCGAGCTTGCTGATGTGGATGCACTGGCGCGCCTGTCCTTCGATCTGCTCGTTTGAAACGCTGGTCACGTCGTAATCCACCATCAGGTATTCCGGCATGGGCGATTTCACCAGGTCGCGTACGTTGCGCAACGGCAGCGTCACGGCCACGCCGGTGCGCGTCGTGTACATTTTCTCGCCAACTGCCACATCAATTTCCTGCTCCGTGCCCAGCTTGAACACCTCGCGGTAGTGCTGCGTCCCCGACCAGAATATTTCGTAGCTTCCATCCTGCGCCTGGCCCAGCACTTCGTAGTGAAAACGCACCAGCTGATGAAACGGCGGGCTCGCCGGCTTGCGCAGGTTCATAGCGATGAACGCCCGCTCCAGCATTTCATTCGCGCCAGGATAGGACGCCTGTTGCCCATTGGCGCCGGTGTTCGCATTGGCGCCGCCAGTCGGCATCGCCGGCGGCCGCCGATTCCGGTCCGGCTGCTGCCCCACCTGCGCCTCAGCCGGCGCCGCAAAAAGCAGCGCCTGAAGCATGAGCAGCACCGGCGTCATCAGCAGCACAGCAAAAATCGTTGGCGCGAGTGATCGTCGTACGCAAAGCATTCCGCAGCGTCGCATCATAAGAAAAGATTAGCACGCCGGCATCCATCGCAATAACGCGACAGTAGGGGCACGGCATGCCGTGCCCGAACGCACTAGATGCACCCGCGCGCCATCCACGCACCACTCCTCTACAAGTGTTTTTGCCGTTCGCCTTGTACTTCTTCGTACCGCTGGCCTCCGGCCGGCGCAGTTGAAGTTTCCTTTCGCCTGTGCCGTTCGAGTGCAAAACCGAAATTCAAAAACGCCGGGAGGCCGGCGGTACGAAAACCAAATCCACGAATTCATGTTCGAATGGCCACGCCGTGCCAACGCCGCATTCGGGCACGGCATGCCGTGCCCCTACTGAAATCACAGCTTCGCAACTAACCCTCGGCACAGGCAATCCTGCCTGTGCTAACTCAAAACCCACAACGGAGACTCCCCCATGGCACAAATGCAAAATTCGCAATCCGTCGCATTGCAACTCGAAAAAGTCCGCGACAAACTTCCGCTTCTCTACGAACGCGACGACATCCTGCTCACCATGATCCAGCAGCGCGGCGACGTCGAACGCGTCAGCTCGCGCAACATGCGCCTCCCGCTGCAAATCCGTCCCGGAGGCAAAGCAGGCCTCGCCAATATGGACGGCGGCGATCTGGGCCGCGGTTCCGGCACCGTGTATGACGTCGCGCAAGTGACGCCCGTATTTTTTCGCCACGCCGTCGAAATCACGAAGCTTGTCGAGTACGCTTCGAACGCGCCCGAGAAGGCAATCGAAAACGCCGCCAAGCGCGAAGTAAAAAATGCGATGGCGCAATTCCGCTCCTTCCTCGACAAAGTGATGCAGACCAACGGCAACGGCGTGCTCGGCACGATCAGCTCGATCGCGTCCACCACGTTCACGATGGCCAAGCCGCCTGGCTCGGTGCTGGTCTATTACAACCAGACGATCCAGGTCTACGACCCGACGCTTACCACGAATCGCGGATCCTGCAACGTCACTGCCGTCGATCCATTCGGCAGCACGATTACAGTGGACGCGGTTCCCGCCGGCACGAGCGCGAACGACGTGATCGTTCACGACGGGCTCACCGGCGCGCAGCCCGTCTCGCTCTTCGGCTTGCTCTATCATCAGTCGAACGCGACGACGGGCACGTGGCTCAACTTGAATCGCGCCACGTATCCCGTCGAGCTCGCCACTCCGCGCGTGAACGGAAATAATTCCACGCTCACGCCCGGCGCCGTGCGGCTCGCGATCAACAAAGTGCGCAAAGCATTAGGCACGAATCAGGTGAGCAAATTAATTGCGTACACGTCGCTCGAGCAGGAACATCAGTGGGAGCAACTCGGCGTGACGATCTCGCAAATCATCAAGGAAGGTGCCGGCGGACGCGCGAGCGATCTCGACTTGCTCTTCACCGGCGAAAAATCGATGGCCGGCGTTCCGATCAAGTCTTCGATCAACGCCAACCAGTCGCGCGTGGATTTTCTAGACCTCTCGCACTGGGGACGCGCCGTGATGCAGGACATCGACTTCTACGACGTAGGCGGCCAAACCGTGTTCCCGATTTACGGCGCAAGCGGCGGACTCGCCTCGGCGTACATCTTCTACTTCGTCACCGGCTTCCAGGTCTGGAACGAATCGCCCAGAAGCGGCGCCTTCATCGACAACCTGGCGATTCCCACCGGCTACTAGAAGTTCAGTTCGCCGTTACCGTTGCCGTTCGTACCGCGTCCCGCCGGCGCATTTGCCTTTGCCGTTGCTTCTGTACCGCTGGCCTCCGGCCGGCGCAGTTGCTTTGCAGTTCAGTAGCACAGGCAATCCTGCCTGTGCCCCAAGTAAAAACGCAGCGCGGTGCGCGCTAGACATGCAAGATCAAAGAACGCGTTCTTTGGTTTTCTTCTTTTGCGACGCCGCGCATATAGCAGGGCGGCACAGGCAGGAATGCCTGTGCTACCAAAAACAAAGGGCGGCTGCATCACTGCAGCCGCCCTTAAAATTCGCAACGTGCACTGGGCACGCCTCAGAAGCAATGTAAGTATAGCTCCTTTGCGCCCCGCGTCAAATAATTCTTCAGCTACGCATCGAGGGAGTGAACGGAGAGTGGGAGACTCGCACTCCTGAGGCTGTATCCAGCCCCCGACGCTTCTGAGGCGTGTCCAGTACCCCCGCTGGGAGCACTCTCCGAAACCCGCCTCGGCGCCGTCCTTATCTCACGCACTTCACTTTTCCCGCCAGAGTACAAATGTCTCCACGCCCGCGGATCCGCGTCACTCGCGAAACGCACCACACCCCCGCCGCCATCGCCGAACGCATCACGCGCGCCGGCGGCTCGAATCGCTACGGCGAACCGAACTTCCGCGTCGTCTGGGGCGGCGCGCGCCTCACCTGGATCGGCGGCCGCTGGACCGACCGCGACGCGCACGGCAACATCAGCAGGGAAGCGATCGAGCTGCGCCAGGTCCCGAAATATTTGCCCGTCGATCGCTGGCACATCGAACGCTGGATGCCGCCCGAATTTTACGGCTCGCCAGAACAATGGCGCGCGCTCACATCCGAAACCGAAGACGGCATCCGCGTCCCCGCGCTAGGCCCATATCCCGCGCGCGGCGACTACGAGCACTGCTTCACATTGCAAAGCACCGCCGGCGAATTCGAGCCGCTCAACGCCGCAGCTTGCGACTACATCGTCCGCGCCATCGAATGGTCGCGCCGCCAACCGCGCTCCGACCAGCGCGCAGCAATAGCGCAGCGCGAATCCCGCCGCGCCCGCGACTGGGACCGCACCGCCGACGCCGCCCTCGACGCCGTCTTCCAGTAGCACAGGCAATCCTGCCTGTGCCGGCGCACAAACGCGCTCTGCCGCGTAGTGCTTGGCTCAGCCGCAATCACGTTCTTTTCGGCCTTGTTTTTCTCCGACAGTAGGGGCACGGCATGCCGTGCCCCTACTAAAACACCTATTGCCCCAGGGTAACCCGGCCGGTGAGAACCTTCAGCAGCACGATTCCGCCGAAAATTGCCGCGAGCAAACTCAGCAGCATGCCAATCAGAAAATACTCTGCGAAGCGCTCCGACTTGCCCAGCTCCGGAAATCGTGCGATGGATTTCGCCGCGAGCACCAGCCCAACCGTCGCCGGCGAACGCAAAATCATCGCTGTCAGCACCAGGCTGCGCTCAAGCCAGCCGATATACATTCCCGCATTGCGCAAACTCTGCGTTGATTCGTCGCTACAAATCAGCCTCTTACCGAAAGGACATTCACGTGACACTCAGCACTACAAGTCAAACTAACAGCAGCGCTCTCTCAGCATCCGCTCCGCGCGATTTTGCCGCCGACTCCCGCCGCGGCCCCCGCGACATCCTCGTCGAAACCCGCTCGAATGGCGACGCATCCGCCACCGCCGCGATCGTCTCCATCTCTGACCAGGACTGGCACATCTCGCGCACCCACGGCGTCTATCACATTCCCGCGCGCGCCGCGGGCGAGCCGTATGCGCTCGTCACGATCACCTCACGCGGCGACGCGCTCGATCTCGGCGATAATCGCCGCTTCCCATTCACGATTGCCGCGCGCGACATCGCCGAAGATCTGCTCCAGGATCTGCGCGAGCACGGAATCTTCGTCTGTGCCGGCGCGCGTCCGTCCGCCGAAGAACTCGCCTCCCCCACAGCGCGGCGCGACGCCTACTATCATCAGCTCATTTCCGAGGGCGACACGATGTGGGCGCGCGGCCATTCATTCCGCGAAATTTCAGATCTGCATCGCCGCGCGGCGATCGCGCTCGGCGTAGAACGCGAATGGGCCTACGTGCCCACCCGTTTCGCCGATTGCCCCGCCTGCGGCGAAAAGGTGAAGCCCAGCGTAGCAGTCTGCAAACACTGCGGCGCAATCCTCGACGCAGAAAAAGCCGCCAAGCATGGCCTCGGCGCGAGCAGCAGCAGCGCCGGCAGCGCGAGCCGCGCCACACCAGCGCCACCCCCACCAACGCGACAGTAGGGGCACGGCATGTCGTGCCCGGCAAATGAACTTGGCGCGATTCGCGCCATTCACGAACGGGTTTCAGTAGCACAGGCAATCCTGCCTGTGCCACAAGACGCTACGTGCGAGGAGTTGCGAAGACGAGGCAGCGCCGGCGTCGTTCTTTTGACTTTTGACGTTTGGAATTTGCGCGAAGATCGAAAAGCAAAGAACGAAATCACGCACTCGCCAAGCATAAGTCATCCAGATGTCTTCTTACGTTGGCACAGGCAGGAATGCCTGTGCTACTGAAAAGCAAGGACGCACGCGCAAGCATCAGCGATAGCGCCGCGCTGTTACGTTGGCACAGGCCTGTGCTACTGTGTCCGCACTCCCCCGATAGCCTTGACGTTACAATAGCGGCTGGTGCGGCCATTTCGCCCAGCCTGCCGCGCTCCTGCTGCAAATTTCCTGGGAAGGGAATCGCAATGAATCGAACTCATACGCTGCGGCCACTCGCATCATCGATGAAAACGATCTCACCTCTCGCCGCAATCGCGCTGGCCACCATCACCCTCGCCACCATCGCCGCGCCCGCAGCTCGCGCGCAAGGCTCCCGCAAAGACGATATCGTCTTCGGCCCCGCCGGCCATCCCGTCGCCGGCCCCACCATCACCGTCTGCGCGCCCACCGCCACCGGCACGCCCTGCTCCCCGCTCGCCGCAATTTACACTGACGCCACTCTCACCGTCCCCGCCCCGAATCCGTTTCAAGGTGACGGCATCGGTAATTATCACTTCTACGCTCTCGCCGGCCGCTACCAATTGCAAATCACCGGCCCCGGCATCAATGGAGTCCAAACGTATCCCGACGTAATCCTCCCGCCCGACCTCGGCTCCACGAGCGGCAGCGCCATCTCCGCGTTCAGCCTCGCGCTTGGCGGAAATCTCACGGTCGCCGGCAACGCGACGGTTTCAGGTAATGCAACGGTCACCGGCACGCTCACCTCCGGCGGTTTCAATCCCGGCACGCTCACTCCCTCGTCGCTCACCGTTACCGGCAACGAAGCCGTGCAAGGTCCGCGCCCGCGCGTTGACGTCACCGCATTCGGCGCGAAAGGCGACGGCGTCACCGACGACACCGCCGCGATTCAAGCCGCCATCAACGCCGCCTGCCGCGCTCCCTCTGTGGGCGGAGGAGGCAGCGTTTTTTTCCCGCCGCCGCCGCTCTACTACAAAGTGCTGCAGCCGCAATTGCCCTCCACCTCGCCCGTCTTTTCCACGCCCAGCGGCTACTGTTTTGGTTTGCACTTGCTCGGCGGCAGCGTGGGAGAAGCCAGCCAGCTCCAGCAATTTAATTTCGCGCCGATGGTGGCCATCAACGTCACCGCCGGTGCCAGTCCCAACACCGCGCCCGTCTTTGCGCTGCCCGCCTTCACCACCATCGAAAATCTTTCCATACTGGGCTCGAATCAGGCCGTCTCGCTCTACGATTCTGTCGACGTCCTGTTCCGCAACGTCTGCCTCGCCGTCAACGGTGTCACCGGCCAGACCGACAACACGCCCCTGAAAATCACCAACAGTATCTGGGTCCGCTTCACGGGCGGCTGCCTGATGGCCAAGAACAGCTCCACCACGCCGATCGTTCTCTTCACAGGGGAGACGCCCATCAGTGGCGAAGCTCCGCTCGATGGCCTGATCACGATCGAAGACGTCACCGGAGCGGGCGGAGGCATGCAGTACATCCAGCGCCTGAATCAATCCGGCACCGCGGGCAGTCTCGTCTTTCGCAACATCACGCTCGAAGATGCGTCCACGGACTTCCTCACATTTTCCGCGCTCCCCGGGGTTTCGATGGGCCCCATGGACGCTATCACGTTCGATCACGTGAACACTTCCGACGAGCCGGTCGGGAACACTGCGGTTCTCGCCGTAAATGCGCCCACGCTCAACGTCAGCGGCGTCTTCATGAACCACGTGTCCACGGGGAACAGCCCCGCGGGCGGCGCCGTCGCGGTGCGCGAAATTTCCGGCCGCGCCGATAATATTTTCATCACCAACTGCAACTCCTGCGTCACCGCCGTGGTGGATGGCAGCGGCAATCCGCTCGGCTCCGTCACTTCGCAAAATTCCAATGGCTTCGATCACACCGTCAACATCAGCGACGGCGGCGATCGCCTGCGCACCGATCCCTACGAGTCCGCAAACAACGACACCAATGGCTTGCCGCTGCGCGCCACTTCGTCGGGAAATGCATTCGCGTCGGTGGGCGTTGACTCGGCCAACGGCCTGCTCTTCGGCGACGGCGCAAGCTTCGGTTACAGCGCGCAGATGTATCAGGCCGTGAAAGGATCTCTCGACGTGGGATTCGCCAGCGCGTTGCCGCCGACAAACGTAACGGGCACTGCGACCACCGGCGGAACGCTCGCTCCTGCGACGTACACCTACTGGGTGCGCACCGCATTTGGCGCGACGAGTTGCAATAGCGCCACCGAATCTGCGCCCTCGATATTTTCCGCGGGCGTAGTCGTCGGGAGCCCGAACAACGCCGTGAATCTCACCTGGACTCTTCCGCCCGCCGCTCTGGGCACCATCACCGGATACTGCATCTTCCGCAACACCACGCCCACCTTCAACAGTTCGCCGCGCAATGTTTTCGTTTCCGGCGCGTCCACTTCTAGCTTCACCGACACAGGCTTCGCCGGCTGCTGCGACCTGACGCCTCCGATCAACTTGATGCAATCGTCGCATCGCTTCACGCCTACATCGCTCGGCGTCAACACCACCAATCCGCAATCGAATCTCGACGTGAACGGCTCGGCCGCGGTGAACTCGTTGAACCTGGTGCAAAAGGCCGAACGCTTCGCCGGTGCAGACGCGGGCGCAAAACTCAATGCCTGCCTCACCGCCGCCGCAAGCACTTCGAGCGTTTGCGACGCGCGCGGCATGACCGGCACTCTCACCGGCGCAGCGCACATCGCAATTCCCGCAGGCACCGTGTTGCTCTGGGGACAGGGTCAGCTCACCATCACCGACTCAACGACCAACGACGCAGTCGAGCTCATGGGCGACGGTTCTTCGATTTACGGCTCCCAGGAAAGCGGACTCGGCACCGTCAGCGCGCCGGACACTTCCGGATTTATTTCCTGCGCCACCACCGGCTGCACCACTGTGCACAAACCCAGTCCGGGTTCGTCAAAAATTAATTACGTGCACATCGTGGGCATGTATCTCGGCGCTACCGGCGCGAATTCGAAGGTCGTGGATCTCACCAGCATCGGCCACTCCATCATCGAGAGCAATAATCTCGCGCTCGGCACTGGCGGCACTTCCTTCGGAATCTTTGGCGATACTTCCACCGGCGGCTTCGACGGCACCAACACGCTGATCCGGCACAATAATATCGGCCTCAATTCCACGGGCGATACGTGCGTCTCGCTCGCCGGCGTCTTCAACGCCGTGGTCATCGAGCAGAACGTCTGCACGCTCGCGCCCGCCGCGTCGCTCGGCTACGTCTTCAAAAAAGATTCCAGCGGCAACTATCCCGACAACGACGAAATCTACGGCAACGACTGCGAAACTTCCTCCACCGCCTTCGGCCAGGTCTGCTACGACATTATCGGCGCGCTCTCCATCACCTTCGGCCCCAACAATCGCTGCGAAAAAGTTTACAACTGCCTCGAATTTCCCTCCGATGGCAGCGCGAATGGAATCCACGTCCTCGATCCTTATCTTTCACTCAGCAATACGGCACAAATTTTGCCCAACGAGCCCGCCACCGCCACGGTCGCGATCGACAACAACGGACACAACTGGCTTCCCTCCATGCACTACGGCATGAACGATCTCGGCGGCGACAATCTCATCGGCAATTCCGGATTCGAAGGCTGGCAGAATTCCACGTCGCTCTATTACTGGGGCGGCGTTTCCGGAACGAACATCAATCAGGCAGGCAGCGGAATTTACGCGCAGGAAACCAGCGCCGGCGCAAATCCCGGCATCGACACCTACACGCAGGGAACTTACAACGTGCGCGTCGGTGACGGCGCCACCGCCGGCCTCGGCGTCAACTCTACTTGCATCCAGGTGGACTCTACGCGCGAGTACACGCTGATGATGCGCGTCGCCTCCGCGTCCACTTCGAATAATTTCCGCCCCGGCTTCCGCTTCTACTGGGACGCGAACTGCACCGAAGCCGATCGCATCACCACCGCGTCATCCAACGCGCGCGTGCTCGCGCCCGTAAATTACGACGGCACCTCGAACAGCACAGGGAACTGGCAATCGACGAACGCGTCGCTCACCTACAACAATGGAATTACGTGTAACTGTAACGTGACGGGCGCCGACTGGCAGGTGAGCACCGCGAACGCCTGGACGCCCACGCGCAATTTCGGAATCGTCTTCCGCGTGCCGAATGCTTTCAGCGTCTCGACCACAATCACGCACTCGATGCGCGTGATGCTCCTCGAAAATACCGCCGCGGCAGGGAACTACGTCTACTTCGACGACGCGGCGCTCAGCATGGGCCCCGTGACTCCGGATATTCGCAACGCCCCGGTCCGCGATTCAGGCAACTCGGCAGTCTACGGCTCGCTCGCCATCTCGCAGCACCTCAATCAAGGCGCCACAGGCCAGTTCGCAGGCACGGTAGCCTTGGTAGGCGGCACCGCGACGATAACATTCCCCACGCCCTTCGCCTCCGCGCCAGTCTGCGTAGCAAACGATCAAAGCGCGATCGCCACAGTGAAGGTGACGCCGTCAGCCTCGTCATTAACGCTAACCCAATCCAGCGGCACCGACACAATCGACTGGCTCTGCATAGGCAACCCGAATTGAGCATCCGACCAGGATGCTCATCCCGACGGAGCATCGCGACCGAGGGATCTGCAGTTGCCTTTAGGTAGCACAGGCAATCCTGCCTGTGCCTGCGCACCAACGCAGCGCGATCGCCATGCTTGGCGCGCGACGCGACATCGTTCTTTTCGCCTTAGCCGTTCGTACCGCTGGCCTCCGGCCGGCGTTTTTGAATTTGGTTTTGAGTTGTGCCAGCAAATGCAAAAGTCAAAGGCGCCGGCCGGAGGCCGGCGGTACATAACCCAACGCCTTCTTTCCAGTAGCACATGCGTCCGCCGACAGGCGGCTCGTGAAAATGATGCCTGTGCCCCAAGCTGCTATGGCCACCGGCGTCGCAAACCAAGGAAACAAAACAACGCGTTCTTTGTTCTTGCAGGTATGGCGCGATCCGCGCCGCGTTTCAACGCAGGCACAGGCAGGAATGCCTGTGCTACCAAAATGCACATCCCCGAATCCGCGCATCTCTGGACGCTCTTCGCTGCCGGCCACGGCCTGCACGTGCTGAAACGCGCCAGCCTTTCGGCCAAATCGCGCCTCTCTGGCACCAAGACGCGCCGCGAATGGCTGCGCACCAACGCGCTCGCGCTCGGCATCCGCCTCTTCGTCAACGCCGCGGCTTTTTCCTACTGGATCGCGCACCCCAGCGCCGCCACGCACCTCTTCGGCTCAGTCGGCCTGCCAGTGAATCTCACGCTCGAGCCAGGCCACGCCACCGCCGCAATGTTCGGCCTATCAGGCGACAGCCTGATGGACTGGGCCGCCGCCAAAATCCCCGCGCTGCAAAAAGAAATTCCAGTAGTAAACGATTGACGCTTTTCAGTAGCACAGGCGTCCGCCGATAGGCGGCAGCGTGAAAATGGCGCCTGTGCCAACGTAACGCCACAGCACGATCGCCATTACTTGGCTCGAGCGTGCTCGCGTTCTTTTGATCTACAGCGCCAACCACAAACCCCAAGGAACGCGTTCTTTCGCTTCCTCGCTTCGCGCACACCACGCACCCAGCAACGCAGGCACAGGCAGGAATGCCTGTGCTACCTACGGCGCCATCGCAATTCCTTGAATCTCGAAATGCGCGCCGAAAAGCAGCGGCCCCGAACCAATAAACGCGCGCGCCGGCAGCGGCTCCGTAAAATATGTGCGATACACCGCATTGAACCGGTCGAACAGCGACACATCGGAGCAAAAAATCTGCACGTAAACGAGATCCTGCATCGTCAGGTCAGCTTTCTCGAGCGTCGCGCGAAATCCGTCCATCATCAGCCGCGCCTCCTGTTCGACGTCCCCCGGAACTTTTCGCGTCGTCAAATCAAGCCCCAGGTGCCCGGCCAAATAAAACGTGCCGCCCACCAGCACGCCCATGCTGAACGGCAACTTCCCATACCCGCCCGGCGGCGGAAAATGCGTCCGAGTCTCCGATGCGTCCATGTCTCCTCCTTGTAAATGATCGTTGATGTAAGCGCACCCGTATCCTATCGCATCGCCGTTGCCTTTTCTTCAGTAGGGGCACGGCATGTCGAAGACCCGCCGCAGGAGGGCCGTGCCCGAAGACGCTAGTATCTCGATGACGCTATGCGTCCACCACTGTGATTGCGGCACACGCCTTTTGTACCGCTGGCCTCCGGCCGGCGTTTTTGAATTTGGTTTTGAAGCTGCCCCAGCAGATGCAAAGTCAAAGGCGCCGGCCGGAGGCCCTTCGTGCCTCAGGACAAGCCAGCGGTACGAAGACCGAATGCTGCAAACACCTGCTCGATGGCCACGCTGTACTGACGCCGCATTCGGGCACGTCTTTGACATGCTTGCCCGCCGTGGCGGGCCGTGCCCCTACTGAAACACGCCGCCATCGTTTCCCCGTTTCGCACACACCAACGCACCTAGCAACGCCGGCACAGGCAGGAATGCCTGTGCTACTTTCCGGAGGCTGCTATGCCCGTCGTCCCCACTACCGCCTACTCGCAGGCGGAAGACGCGCTCACGCTCGCGCGCGCGCTGATGAACGACTCATCCGGCGCCGTTTTCACCGACGCGCTTTTGATGCCGCTGCTCAACTCCGCCTATCGCGGCTTGCAGCGCGAGCTCGCGGAAAATGGCGTCAGCGTCCTCGGCGAGCAGCAGGACATCGACCTCGAGCCCGATCCCTTGAGCGGCGTCACCAACACCGAAATCAGCGACACCTCCAGCCCGCAGCTTCCCTCCGATTGCCTGATGCCGCAGATGCTCTGGGAACGAGCCACGTCGAACACCGCGGACACATTCGTCCCCATGGAAAAATTCACCAGCGGCGGCGGCATGCTCAATTTGCAACCGAGCACGTACCTGCGACTGTGGGAATGGCGCGAGGATAAAATTAATCTGGTGGGCGCAACGCAGGCGATCACCGTGCGCGTGCGTTACGAAAAAATTCTCCCGGCGCTCACGCTCGGCACGGACCCGGTGCAAATCCGCGCGGCGACAGATCCGCTGGCATTCGCCACCGCCGCACTGGCCGCACGCTCGCGCGGCGCCCGCGTCCTCGCGCAGGATCTGCTAGGCACAGCGCAAATGGCCACAGAAGAATTGATTCAGCGCTACGTTCGCCCAGAACAGGTAAAAGGACGCCGCCGCAAACCCTACAGCTACCACCGCCGCGTAATTTATCTGTAGGTAGCACAGGCATTCCTGCCTGTGCCGACGCAACAACGCGCCGCCGCTGTCAATTCTTGGCTCGGCCGACCGTGCGTTCTCTTGATGTCGCGCCATACCTGCAAGATCAAACAACGCGTTCTTTCGTTCCCTTGTTTTGCAGCGCCGAGAAGGTAGCTACTTGCGGCACAGGCAGGAATGCCTGTGCTACCTAACACCACTGACGCTAGCGCGCCGCCGTCCCTCGCCGTTGCATTTTCCGCAGTAGGGGTACGGCATGCCGTGCCCGAAGACGCTAGGATCTCGACGACGCTATGCGTGCACCGCTGCGATGGCGCGTGTTGCCTTTTGTACCGCTGGCCTCCGGCCGGCGTTTTTGAATTTGGTTTCGAACTTGTGCTGGCGAATGCAAAAGTCAAAGGCGCCGGCCCGGAGGCCCTTCGTTCCTCAGGACAAGCCGGCGGTACGAAAACCGAAGCTCCGTGAATATCGCGGTGAATGGGGCGATCGAGCGAAGTTCGCTCGCCGGGCACGGCATGCCGTGCCCCTACTGAAAACTGCGCGCTATTCCACGTCGAGGGTTACCGTCACGCCGCGCGGCGCTGACTGCGCCGTCGCTTGCACCGTCATCTTGTACATGCCAGAGGGCGTCCCGGTAACTCCACCGCTTGATCCGCTGCCGCTGTGGCAGCCTTCGAGAATTGCGGCAGCACAAAGCGCCAGGGCAATTGCGCACGCGACGGGCACTAGGCGTTTTGATAGCTTGGAAACACGTCGCCGCTCGCGCCAAGCCTGCAAACCCAACCACCGCATTCTTTTGTTTCCTCGTTTTCCGACGCCAAGCAGGTAGCCACTTGCGGCACAGGCAGGAATGCCTGTGCTACTGAACAGCGCAAAGCAGCACAGCGCGATCACCGCAATTAGCACGAACGCGCAAACCGTACCCAGCGCGATCGAATTTCCGCCTGGGCCGCCCCGCATCGGCGCGGCGCCCGTCTTTGGCGGCGGCAATGGCACGGTAGACGTTGTCTGAAACATCACGCTGAACGGCACCGCCGTCCCCGGCGTCGTTACCGGAATGCTCGTCGGCGAAAATGTGCACGTGGTCTGCAGCGGCAAATTGCCCGGGCAGATCGGCGTCACGGTGCCGGTGAAAATATTGTCGGGCACCACTTGCAGCATGAACGTGCCGGTATCGCCGGCGTTGATGGAAATCTCGGTGAGCTGGCCGCTCGCAAACGTAATCTGGTAATCGTCGCCCGTGCCCGCCACTGACGACGCCAGCGGATTCGCCGCGCCCGTATAGTTGACGATCAGCGTCGCCGTGCGCGTCCCAGTCGCCGTGGGTGCGAAGCCTACATTGATCAGGCAGCTCGAGCCGGCATTCAATGTGCTGGTGCACGAACTGGACGACACCACAAAATCCGCGGGCGCCAGGCCGATCGTTGTAATCGCGATGCCGGCCAGTGCGGCGTTGGAATTATTCGTCAGCGTGAATGCGGATGTGGGCGTGATGCCGGCCAGCGGCTCGGCGCAGAAATTCGTATTGCCCGCAAAGGCCGGCGGCGGAAGGATCACAGGGCAGGCAACGCCCTGCGGCGGCACCGGCGGAGGAGGCGGCGTGAGCGTCACACTCGCCACCGGCACGCCGAGCCCTTTGATTTCGCTGATGCGATTGCGCCCCTGCTCCGCAATAAATAAATTTCCATCCGCATCGAACTGAATCTCGCCCGGCATGCTGACGTTGCTCGCCGCAGTCGTCAGCTTCTGTGTGGCCGCATCGATGCGCAAAATGCGGCTGCCAGCGGAGTCGGCGATGAAAAGATTTCCGCCACCATCAAGCGCCAGCCCATCAGGGCAAGAATTCTGCGCAACAGTTCCAGTAGGGGCACGGCATGCCGTGCCCGAAGACGCTAGAACCGTGGCCATGCCATGCGAGGCAGCATCAAATCGCAGCACGCTCCCGTTTTCCGGCGCCGCAACATAAACGCGGCTGCCATCGGCCGCCACCGCAACACCAGCAGCCTGCGCGACGTGCGCCAGCACTTCAATTTTTCCGGGGTTCGACGCCGTCGCGTCATGCAACTCGATCACCGCACCCGCGCCATGATCCGCAATATAAAGGTTGCCAGCGCGATCAAGCGCCAACCCCATCGGCTCAGAAAGCTGCACACTCCGCGTCGGCCCCCATTTTCCCGCGACGCTACGAATTACGCCGGGCTCGCTCGACGACGCAGATGAAATCCGCCGAATCGTCGCGTTCTCCGTGTCCGCAATAAATATCGTGCCGTCCGGTGCGATCGCAACGCCGCTACGCATGTACATCGAATCGAATTTCAAACTGAGCTGAGCGGAAGTTGCAGCGCCGCCATCGCCAAGCGATCCCGCCGTGCCGTTGCCGGCTATCGCAGCCAGATTTGCGCTCGTGCCCGCACCGGCCGCAACACTCGCCGCGTTTGCACGAACGGATCCGGACGCAGGCAGCGACACAACGCGATTAGGCATTTGCACAGCGGTAAAATAAATCGGAGGAAGCTGCTGCGAAGTTTCACTACTCGCCGCGGCAGAATCAGCAGCAGCACCCAGCGCTAGCGCCCGCACTGAAACTCCCTGCGCGATCACAATCGGCACATTAGAAGCCGCCGCTGTGGGTACCGCGCTATTCGCAGTCGTCGCGCTCGCCGAAGAATTTTGCGCCCGAACCCGGGGCAGGGAATACGCCAACGCGGCCGCACCCATCACCGCCGCCACTGCCACCACTCTCATTCGCCGCAAATCATTCTCCGTTCCTGTGCCCGGTTTCTGGCAAAGTCCAGCGCCGCCCCGCGCAGTTTTCGTGCAGTCACGCGCACTCTCGAGTCCCACAGTTCTCGACCGCAGCGCGTTCTACGGCCCGTCGCTTGGATTCGCAAGCATGCGTACGGGTTGCGCGACAAAATTCCGCTTCAAGATAGCCAACAAGTATCGCGCAACAAGCCCGAAATCATAGCACGCCGCGTTTCGCTTCGACGCACGCCTTTCAGTGGCACAGGCGTCCGCCAGCAGGCGGCACGTAAAAACGACGCCTGTGCGAGGGCAGCACGGCCGTTCAGTAGCACAGGCATTCCTGCCTGTGCCCACACAAAAACGCAGCGTGATCGCGATGCTTGGCGCAGAACGCGACATCGTTCTTTTTGCCTTTGCCTTTCGTACCGCTGGCCTCCGGCCGGCGCCTTTGAATTTGCCTTTCAGTAGCACAGGCATTCCTGCCTGTGCCAACGTAAGAACACGCCACAGCTCGCAATGCTTGGCGCGTAAGCCCACATCGTTCTGCCGCCGTTTCCTCAGTAGGGGCACGGCATGCCGTGCCCGAACGCGCCAACAGCACGGCGGCGCCATCGCAGCACAAGCGATCCATCGCGTTCTTTCGTTTCCTCGTTCTGCGCACGCCACGCACATAGCCACTTGCGGCACAGGCCCTTCCTTCCTCAGTTCAGGCAGGAATGCCTGTGCTAATGCTACTTGAACCGCGGAATTCAATGGCGCGATCGCGCCAAGTTCATTCGCCGGGCACGGCGTGTCGAAGATCCCGCATAAGTTCGCGGGGCCGTGCCCCTACTGAAACTAACGCCATCGCGCGCTAGCCCAAGTCTTACGAATCGCGCCTCACGTCACTTGCGGCACAGGCAGGAATGCCTGTGCTACCTAAAGGAGCCACCATGGCACTTACCTTCTCTCTTATCGACACCTGGGATGACGGCAAACGCATCCACGTCTCCGGCACCATCGCCGCATCCGGCAACTACACCACCGGCGGCGACACGCTCGATCTCTCGCAATCGCCGCTCGTCGCCTCGTCGCAGCCGCCCATCAACGGCACCGCCTGGATGGACGGTCTCGCCGGCTACGACTACGCCTTCATGCCCGGCGCCGCGATGAATTCCAACAAGGTGAAAATTTTCCAGCAGGGCGCTGCCGCCGGCGCATTCCCCGAACTTGCCGCGGGCGCCTACCCCGGCGCCATCACCGCCGATTCCATCACGTTTTACGGCATCTTCAAGTGGATTTTAGCGACACGATTCTGCTCGCCGGCGTCAGCATGGATTATCTTTTCGCGCAAATCGAACTGCCCGATCAACTCGGCGTGATTGATTATGCCGAGCGCCTTTTCTGGTGGGGCGAACGCTCGAAAATGTCGCTGTTCAATAATCTTTCATTCGACGGCGGATGGGACGCGGTCGCCACCGGCCGACCACTCGGCTGGACGCTCGATCCCACCAGCGGCGCGGGCGGCAGCAGGGAATCGTCCGACGTGATTTGGGGCGACGCGTATCGCATCACCGGCGACGGCGCCACTCTGATTCGCGGATTAATTTCGCAAAGCGCCGCCACGGACACGGCCGGCGATCCGCTCTGTGTGAAGGGCGTCGACTATTCCGTGCGCGCCCGCGTGAAACGCAGCGGCGGGCTCACAGCCGGCACACTGCACGTCAACGCGTTCAGTCCCACGCTGGGACTGATTGGTACCGGACTCTCCGTCGCTGCCAGCGCCGCCGGCACAGGCTACCAGGAATTTATCGCCGATTTATTTCCGCCGCAGGCCTCGCTGCCGGCCGATCTCGTGCTGCGCGTCTATGCGGACGGCACGCCCGGGCCCAGCGGCGAATCGTTTCTCGTGGATTGCATCGAAGTGTTTCCCAGCGCCGCCGCGCAGAATTCTTCGCTCGTGCGCGCGTCCGGCACCGACGAACCTGAAGCCTACGACGGCGTGAGCGGCATCATGGAAATCGCCGCGAACAACGGGCAGGGAATTCGCGCCGCGTTCAAGCTGCGCAATAATTTATATTTCGCGAAGGAGCGCAGCCTTTATGTGACGGCCACAGACGGCGTCAACGAGCCGTCGCTCTGGGGCGTCGAGGAAGTTTCCAACGCCGTGGGTACGCCTTCCGCGCACGGCATCGGATTCGGCGAGGAGTGGGTGGTGATCGCCGGCCGCAGTGGCCTTTATTATTTTGACGGAAGCGCGCCGATAAAGCTCTCGCAGGAAATTCAGCCCACCTGGGACGCGATCAATTGGCAGGCCGCGCAGAATTTGTGGGTGGTGGTGGATACGCAGCACAAGAGGATTCTCGTCGGCGTGCCGATGGGCACCGCGACGCAGCCGAATGAAATCCTCGCGCTCGAATATAGCGAAGGCTTGCAGGATCCCCTTGTCGCGGTCATGTCGTCGACCGAACGATCGCGCAAGTGGACGCCGTGGATGATCGCCGCGAATTCCTGCGCGCTCGTCGAACGTTCGACAGGCCTCGCCCAGATTTTCTTCGGCTCGAATGACGGCAGCGCGAAAATTCGCCAGCTCACCCCAGGCGCATTCTCCGACGACGGCGTCGCCATCCATTCCTACTACACCACCGCGTACCTCGCCGCCACCGGCATCAGCGGCCGCAATCTCTTCGGCTACCTCACCGCCTACGTGCAAGGCGCAGGCGCTCTCGCGCTCAACGCATTCTCGCCAGGTGACGTCACGCTCACCGCGCTAGGCAACTGGACCCTCAGCGCCCCAGCCTCCCGCGACATGGAGCAATTCATCAACGTCCTCAGCGAACGCATCAGCGTCCAGCTAGGCACAAACGCAGTAGGCGCCTGGTTCTCAGTAACAAAATTAGTCCCCTGGGCCAAGCCAGACCCCTTCGCAGTAGTGCGCGGCACCAACGCGTAGCGTTCGTTCTTCGCCTTTTAGTAGCACAGGCATTCCTGCCTGTGCCCCAAGAAAAATTACAGCTAGATGTCCAATGCTTGCCTCGCACTCGACATCGTTCTTTCCGCCGTTGCCGTTTCTTCAGTAGGGGCACGGCATGCCGTGCCCGAACGCGCTAGCATCGTCGTCGCGCAGACCAGCACCTTCAAGCCAACGCGTTCTGTCGTTTCCTCGCATCGCGTGCTAACGCACCCAGCAACTTGGGGCACAGGCAGGAATGAAATCGCCAACACATCCAATGGCAAAACCGCGCCAAGTTCGTTCGCCGGGCACGGCATGCCGTGCCCCTACTGAAACGATTGCCCACGGTACTCAAAACGGCGCATCCGGATCGAACGACCTCCGAATCGCCAGGCACAATTCTTCCATCCGACCGTCCGATAATTTCTGAGCCAGGCGCTGCCGGAGATGCGATTTGCCGAGAGGCTGAATAAAATGCGCGCGCAGGCACGACCGCTGCGGCAACCCGGTCTCTTCCGGATCCAAAACGATGGTTGTGGGGCTCTCGCGAAGCCTGCTGCTGAATGGAACAATCAAGATGCTGCTGATGGAAGAGTGATGATTGCGAGTATCGGGCGAGACCACAACGACCCAGTGCGGCGAGGGCGGGTCACCGATTGTTGCGCTCCAGATTTCGCCGCGCGAGGAAATCTTACTCATCTAGATCGATATCTCCAGCCGAACTCGCGAACGACGCGGCGAGACGATCTTCCTCCTCGATCTCCTCAGGAGTAAGGCTGTCGTAGTAAGCAGTCGTCGCCGCTTCGAGGCGCGCGCGATTCTCCGCTCGGCGCATTTCGTCGAGGACGTAATCAAGCGCCTGCGCCAGGTTCTCCGCTTTCCTCGAACGAATCAGCGCACGAAGAAACGCATAGCTCTCAGGTGAAATGGTGGTTGACACTTTCTTTCTTCGCGCCATGGCCTCGCCTCTATCATATGTAGAATCTGTTGCTTGCCTCAATCATCTGACATACTATCAGATAATTGTCGGACACGCAAGATGACAAGTGTCGGATGCCTTTCGCCTTTCGTACCGCTGGCCTCCGGCCGGCGCAGTTGACGTTGCCTTTTGCTTTTGCCGTTCGCACAAAACTCAAATTCAAAAACGCCGGCCAGAGGCCGGCGGTACATAACCCAACGCATCCTTTCGCTTCCTTGTTTCGCTCACGGGAAGCCACAATCAACTTCCGGCACAGGCGTTATTTTCACGCTGCCGCCTGTCGGCGGACGCCCACGCTACAAAAATCGCCGCCACATCCGATGGCGTCACCGCGCCAAGTTCGTTTGCCGGGCACGGCATGCCGTGCCCCTACTGAAACCAAACAACGCCATCGCGAGATAGCCAGACATCAGGAATCGAGCCGCGTTTCAACTTGCGGCACAGGCACGATTGCCTGTGCTACTCAAAACAAAATGCTCACCGTCCCTCAAATCGAATCCTTGCGCACCTCGAACCCGCAGCTCTACGAAGCGCTGAAGCGTCTCGCCGAAGCTTCGCTCGGGCCGAATCAGGGCTGGTCGCTTGACGACCAGATCACCGACGGCTCGCTTTTCGCACGCGTCACTTCCGGCGCGCTCACCGGCGGCAAAGTGGATCCCGCAAAATCCGGAGTGCTGATGAAAGGCTCGGTGCCGCCCACCTGGTCGGGCGCATTCACCTACGTCTCGACCACCACGACGATCACCTGGTCGTGGACCGGCCTCACAATTTCGCGCGCCGACGGCTCGACCACCGCGATCCCCGATAGCTCGCTCGCGATCAGCGGACTCACCGCCGCCACCACTTATTATTTCTATCCTTATTACGACGACGCCGCGCTCGCCATCGGCTGGGTGGCAGGCGGCGCGAGCAGCGCAGGCTCGCCCGCGAGCGCGTTCACTGCAAAAACAAATTTCGCCGCGCAACAGCAAGCGCTGCAATCGCGCATTCCGCTTTCGCAAGGCGCAGTCGTCGCGGCCACTACAAGCTCCGGCACCGGTGGCGGCTCAGGTGGCGGCAGTGGAAGCTGTCTGCGCGCCGGCACGGTGGTGCTCACGAAAGAGCGCGGCACCGTCGCAATCGAAACGTGCGCGGTGGGCGAACATCTGCGCTGCCCCTCGATTCTGCGCGCCGACGCAACCACCGCCGCTACCAGCGCCTCGAGCAACGCCGCCGCCGCAATGGGCGGCACCGCCGAAGGCTGGACGCGCATCATTCGCCACGAAGTGCGCGACGCCGACACCTTCATCCGCCTGCACTTTTCAAATGGCGAAACGCTCGACGTCACGCCGCATCACATCTTCACCCTCGCCGACGGCTCACCCATGCGCGCCGAGCGCCTCTGCCTCAGCGATATTCTCGTCGGCCGCTTCGGCCGCGTAACGCTGCTGCGCATCGAAGCCATAATCGAAGCCGGCCAAAAAGTAACGATCAGCTGCGCCCCATACCAGCAATTCTTCGCCGGCAGCCACGCCGCCGCAGTGCTGACGCACAACTACACCTTCAGCAGCTGAGCTGTCGCCGTTCAGTAGCACAGGCGTCCGCCGACAGGCGGCAACGTGAAAATGACGCCTGTGCCAACGTAACGCATCAGCACTGATCACAAATGCTTGGCGCACAGGGCGACGTCGCTCTTTTTGCCGCTGCCGTTCGTACCGCTGGCCTCCGGTCGGCGCCTTTGACTTTGCTTCTCGTCTCCACCGTTCGCACAAAACCCAAATCCAAATTCAAAAACGCCTGCCAGAGGCCAGCGGTAAATAACCCAACGTATTCTTTCGCTTCCTCGCATCGCGTGCAAACGCCCCTAGCGACTTGCGGCACAGGCAGGAATGCCTGTGCTACTAGAACAGCAACCATATCCAATGGCGCGATCGCGCCAAGTTCTTTCGCCGGGCACGGCATGCCGTGCCCCTACTGAATGAATACGCACTGCAAACCATGACCGGACGCCGCTACTACATCACAACGCTCGCCGACTGGCAGCGCCACGTGCACCGCTTCGCAAACTCGCACTGGCTTGCGCTAAGCGACGCCGACGACGCCGCTGACGATTCCGATGTTCCGACAGTAGGGGCACGGCATGCCGTGCCCGAACATGCGGACGGCGAGGCCGTGCCAACCAGCAGGGAATTGACGCACGCGACGCGCATCCTCGTCCTCGTCGACGCCGACGAGGGCGTTCATCTCGCGCTCGACGACGATGCCGCTTTCGAAGCGCTGCCGCATCCCTTCGCGCCAAAGGCAATCTCGCACACCGCGCACGAAGCGCTCGCCGCCTACGGCGTAGCGCTAGGCTCCACCACCTTCGACGCCGCCGAAGCCATCGCCCGCGCCCACCCGCTCCTGCGCCCCCGAGTCTTCTAACACATGCACGTTCGCCCCTACACCTCCGCCGATCTCGACGCACTCCGCCGCATCCACGCGCGCCAGGGCTTCGATTACGCCTTCCCCGATCTCGGCGATCCGATTTTTATTTCGAAGCTCGTGATTGACGACGCCGTCGGCCGCCCCGTCTGCGCATCGCTCGCGCGCATCACCTGCGAGATGTATCTCGTCGCCGACCCTGATGCCGGCACCCCGCGCGAACGCTACGCGCGCATCCTCGCGCTGCATGACGCAGGTGCGCGCGACCTGCTATCGCGCGGCTTCGACGACGCCCACGCCTGGCTTCCGCCGCCGATCGCGCGCCGCTTCGGCCGTCGCCTCGAAGCCCTAGGCTGGATCCGCGACGACGCCTGGACCCCGTACTGCCGCCGCCTGCGCAAGTGACGAGTGGCGCGCTGATCGAATTCCCATTTTCCAATTTCTCTTTTCTATCTTCCTTGGAGGCACCCATGTCACGCGGCGCAGAACACAGCACCCGCCAGCTCACCGACCAGCAGCTCGCGCAACAGAACCAACTCATCTCGCAATCGAACCAAGCGGGCACGCAGGACCGCTCTCTCCTGCTCCCCACAATTCAGTCGCTGCTCACCAGCCCCGGCTACACGCCCGCCGAGCAGTCCGCGATCACGCAGCAAAGCATGGGCGCCGCAAATACCGCCTACGATGCGCTCCGCGAACGCGCCGCCAATCAAGCCGCCGCCACCAATGACACCGCCGCCGCTCCCGAACTCACCGCGCAACTCGGCCGCGAACAGGCGCAGGGGCTCGCAAGTCAAGCACAGCAAAATCAAATCGCCTTCGCAAATCAACGCACCAAGGATCAACTGGCCGGCCTCAGCGCCCTCGGCCAAACCTACGGCATCGACACGAATCTCCTCGGCCACGCCATGGGCGTCCCATCGCAATTGCTCGGCGTCCGCCAGCGCGCATCCGGCGGCTCCTCGACCAGCGGCCTGGGCAGCCTCTTCGGCGTAGGCTCCAGCATCGCCTCGCTATTTGGTTAACGCCGTTCGTACCGCCGGCCTCCGGCCGACGCAGTGACGTTGCTTTCGCTTTTGCCTTTCAGTAGCACAGGCATTCCTGCCTGTGCCCGCGTAACAACACGGCACGGCCTCAAATGCTTGGCGCACAACGCGACATCGTTCTTTCGCAGTTGCCCTTCGTACCGCTGGCCTCCGGCCAGCGCAGTTGAATTTGCAGTTTCCTCAGTAGGGGCACGGCATGCCGTGCCCGAACGCGCCAACATCACCGCCCGCGCCACACAGCAAAATCAACCCAACGTATTCTTTCGCTTCCTCGCATCGCGTGCGGACGCATCAATCAACCTGCGACACAGGCGTCATTTTCAGCTGCCGCCTGTCGGCGAACGCCCGCGCTACTAAAATCGCCACCAGGTCCAATGGCACAATCGCGCCAAGTTCTTGCGGCGGGTCTTCGACATGCCGTGCCCCTACTGAAAATCCGTTCCGTGGTCTTTCCTTGCTCCCTTGCCCGTGACTCCGTGCCCCAACTTCTCAAATTCCTCGAAGCGAACGCCTGGCCGCTCGCCGTCACGTCGCTGGTGCAGTTCGTCGTTTTTCTACGCTGGATCTACCGCCGCATTCGCAACGACGAGCTCATGCGCGCCTTCGTAGAAGACATGGCCACCAACCATCTCCCGCACATGTACAACCTGCTCGAGAAACTCTGCGACAAGCAGGGAATCGAACGCGATCCCGCGCCATCAATTCGCTGGATCGACTTAAACGACCGCAGCAACTAACAAACGCCTTTCGCTTTTCGTACCGCTGGCCTCCGGCCGGCGCCTTTGACTTTGCCTTTCGCCTTCGCCATTCGCGCAAAACCCAAATTCAAAAACGCCGGCCAGAGGCCAGCGGTACATAACCCAACGCATTCTTCCGCCTTGACGCCCAACTCCGACAACGTCATTCCCGCAAATCGCGCCGCGCTCATCGCGCTCGCACGCGCCGCCGCCGCTCAACACTCACTCGACCCCGCGCTCGTCTGCGCCATCGTCGAACAAGAATCGGCCTGGGACCCGCACGCCATCCGCTACGAACCCGCCTTCCGCTCGCGCTACGTCGCCCCGCTCGGCTTGCCGCCAACCGAAGAAGTAGCGCGCTCAATTTCCTGGGGCCTGATGCAGGTGATGGGACAAGTAGCGCGCGAACACAACTTCACCGCGAAATCCCTCGCCGCACTCTGCGACCCCGCCACGGGCCTCGCGACCGGCTGCGCAGTTTTCGCCGCAAAACTCCGCGCCGCAAGCACCGGCGATGCATCGAGCGTCGCGGCTAACGTCGTCCATCGCGCCCTCGAACTCTGGAACGGCGGCGCCAATCAAGCGTACGCCGCGCAAGTCCTCGCCCGCCTCGCGCACTACCAGTAGCGCATCGCCGTCGCCTTTCAGTAGCACAGGCATTCCTGCCTGTGCCAACGCAACAACGCATCACGATCGCGATGCTTGGCCCGCACATCGCGTCGTTCTTTCCGCTGTTGTCGTTTCCGCAGTAGGGGCACGGCATGCCGTGCCCGAACGCGCCAGCTGCACCGCCGCGCCACACAGCAACATCAACCCAACGCATTCTTTCGTCTTCCTCGTTTCGCGCACCCACACCCCCATCAACTTGCGGCGCAGGCTGAAGTCTGCGCTACTAAAATCGCCTCCAGATCCAATGGCTCGATCGTGCCAAGTTCTTACGCCGGGCACGGCATGCCGTGCCCCTCCTGAAATACTTCTCGACGCATTCACTCATCACTCGCCACTCATCACTCATTTCACAACAAAGGATCACAAAAATGAAAACTCTCTCCGCACCCGCCGCCATCGCACTCGCCGCAATCCTCATCCTCGCCGCCCCAGCTCACGCACAACACACCGGCACCCTCACCTGGACCAACTCCGTCGACACGCCCCAATCCAACGTCTACCGCGCAGCAGGGCAGTGCCCCACCACCGCGCCCACCGGCTTCACCAAACTCAACTCCACGCCCGTCACCACCGGCACTTTCGCCGACGCCGCCCCGCTCATCGGCCTCTCCTGCTACTACGTCACCGCCACCTCCAACGGACTCGAGTCTGTCCCATCCCCCCTCGTACAGGTGTCTCTTCCGCCTGCGCCTCCCACCGCCCTCCAAGCAACCGCCAAGTAAGCCCTTCATGTGGCACGGCCGCCCCTACCCACCCTGCGACATCCCAGGCCTCTGCCCCGCGCAATAACGCACACGCGCGAGTCGTCGTTGCCTTTCAGTAGCACAGGCCCCGCCAACAGGCGGTTCGTGAAAATGTCGCCTGTGCCGCAATTCGCAAGCGACGCAGATCGCAAATGCTTGCCTCGCGCGCGCTGACGTTCTTTTCGCATTTGCCTTTCGTACCGCTGGCCTCCGGCCGGCGCCTTTGACGTTAGCCTTTTCCGTCCGTACCGCCGACCCATGCCTCTCACTCTCACCACCCGCCACAAAATCGAAATCGTCGCCTTCTGCGCCGCACTCCTCCTCGCCGCGCTCATCTTCCACGCCTGGCTCGCCGCCCACGACGATCAGCTCCGCCTCGCCTCCACTCTCGCCACCCAAAAACAAGCCCTCGACGCCGCCGACGCCCGCGAACGCGACCGGAACGCCACCCTCAAAGACGCCCTCGCACAAATCGACACGCTAAAGCGCACAGCGCAAAACGAAACCCCAGCTCAACTAGCCCGCGCCCTCCAAGACGCACTTAGCCTTCCGCAACCAATTACAGTCGGCACCGCCGCCTCATCCGATTCTTCCGTAGAGGCACGGCATGCCGTGCCCGAACGCGCAAACAGTACGGCCGCGCCATTTGGCAATGGCGATCGCGCAACGGATGGTCGTACCGCTGGCCTCCGGCCGGCGCCATTGTCTTCATCCGCCACACCCGCGCCACCCAGCAATGACGCGCACGCGCCAGACGTTCGTACCGCCGGCGTCTCGCCGGCGCCTTTGCCCTCATCCACCACGTTGCAACAAAACCCGCAAAATTCACCGCAAGAAACCGAGCGCCCCAAATCACTCTTCGATTTATTTTTCCACCGCACTCCAAACACAAAAGCTTCAGCCGATAGCGCCAGCGTCGAGCCAGCCCAAACGCCGCCGTCCTCGTCGAAAACGCAAAGCGAAAACGCCGCAACACCGCAAACCCAGCAGGGAACTGGCACTTCACTTCCCGCCCCCAACTCAAGCGCCGCGAATCGAGCGCCCTCGGCAAATGCCGCAAGCGCCGCAGCCTCTGCAAGCTCCGCCATCGCCCCACAATCCACCGCCGAAATTCCCGCCGCCGATCTCGCCCCCCTCTACAACTACGTCCAAGACTGCCGCGCCTGCCAGCTCCAACTCACCGCCGCCAAACAAAACGCCTCCGACGATGCCGCGAAAATCCGCGCTCTCACCCGCGAACGCGACGCCGCCGTCACCGCCACCAAGGGCGGCCCCTTCTGGCTCCGCCTAAAACGCAACGCCCACTGGCTAGCCATCGGCGCCGCCGTAGGCGCCGTCACTTCCGCCGCCGCCCTCTGCCACACTGGCCACTGCCGCTGAACCGACGCGCTCGCGTCGCAATTCGAATGCGCGGCCCAGCGATCGCGCTACGTTCGCGCGTGGACGCAGGCCGCCGAACCTACGCGAAGCAAATGCGCAACCGAGCAGTTGCCCGTCGACTCGCATTTTTGCGGGAATGTTCCAGGGCGGCTTACACTGAGCCGAAGTTTTTTGCGCAGCGGGGCGTGTACGCCAAGTCACCAGCACAACCCCCTTGCCCAGATTTCTCCTCCCCCCGACCCTGACCGAAGATCGGTTTCGCCGCCACCCCAATCCCGAATATTGCAAGCCCCGAACTACGCTAAGCCGCAATTTCGATGTGGCCCGAACCTCAATCAAAACGTATGCGGACATGTCTCAACCCAGCATCCTTTCGCCCGTCAATATTTGCGACACAGGATTTCTCTCCACAGCCGTGCTCCTCAGGTTTCCACAGCCCGCCTGCCGCACGTGCCAGCAAATACGGGGTTAGCACGCCGATTTCCCCACGCGCGACGACAGCGCCTCTATTTCTGTTTTAGAGCCCTACTTCACTTGACTTCCGCTAATGAATATTACGTTGCTCGCTTTGGGGCTGCTGTACGGTTAGGGTGAGGGATAGGGTGGGGGGTGAGGAGGTGGGGGGGGCGGTGGCTGTTAGGGTTAGGATGTAGGTGCCGGGTGGGGTGGAGGAGGTTTGGGTTGTGGGGCGGGGGGTGCCGCAGGAGAGTGCGGTGATGGTTAGAGCGATGGCTAGGGTGGCGGCAGTTGCTAGGCTGGGGTTGAGGTGTTTGCTGAAGTTTTGGTGGTTGCGTGTGCGGCGGGCTGTCGTGACCTTGGGGTAGCGATTTGTGATTCGGGCTGTTGCGGTCCTGATGGCCAGTGAGATGGCGATGAGGGCGGTGATGAGGGCGATGAGGGCCAATAAGATGAACGATACCTCTTCTGGCCTGCGCCTTTGAACTTTGGAGTTCGATACGAAGGGCGACGTTAGAGGCGCGGGCGAGATGCCGACGCGGGCGGCTACGGCGAAAAGACGCATGGGTTTTGCCTGCACCAGAAATCTGGGGTTCCGCCGCATTTCTATCAGTGAGTTTGCCAGGTGCGAGATGATTTTGGGGAACACGTTCGTCGCGCTGAGTACCGCTGTGAGAGGCGCTAGCTGCCGTCGCCACAAATGAAGGCAATGCCGCGGACGCTTCCGACGGAGGCAATGCGGCGGACGATAGGAATTGCGTGGATATTAGCGGTGGTGACTGGAGTGCTTGTGTTCCCGCGAGTATCCGGGGCTGCTGGAAGGATGGCGTCGCCGTTAGCGAGTGAGACGGAGTTTGGGGGCCGAGCGGCGTTTGTAACCGGAGCAGATTCGCGGTTGCTGGCTGGGCGGTGGTGGAAAGCTGCACTTGGAAGGGGGGCTGTGGCGTTGGCGGCTAGAGTGATTGGAGTGGGGACTACTGTGCATGTGGCTCCGGCTGGAGCGCCTGAGCAGGTGAGTGTGACTGGGCCGGCGAAGCCGTCGATGGATTGCAGGTTGAGTTGATAGGTGGCTGTTTGTCCGGCCGTGATTGTGGCGGACGTTGCGGCGACGTTCGGCGGGTCGATGGCGAAATTCATTGCGGTGGCTGTGAGAGGAACCGACTGAGGCGCATTGGATGCGTTATCGGATATGGTCATGTTGGCGGTGCGTGCGCCGACTGCAGTGGGCGCGAACGTGACATTGATTAGGCAGGTGGCGGCGGGAGCTACTGGCGCCGTGCAGGTGTTCTTTTGGGTGAAGTCGGCTGCGTTTGTTCCGGAGAATGAGATGGAGGCGATGACGAGCGCGCCTGAGCCTGTGTTCGTAACGGTGAGAGCTACCGGGGCGCTTCCTGTGCCGACCAACTGGCTTGCGAAATTCACGGACGATGGCGAGAGGGAAACAGCAGCTTGAGTGGCGGTGCCATTCACGGGAACTGAGTGGGGATTGCCGGCGGCATTGTCCGAGATTGAAATTGAGGCGGAGCGATTCCCTGCCGCGACTGGTTTGAAAATTACAATTAGTTGACAGCTTGCGCCAGCATCCAAGACCGCTGAGCAATTTCCATTCTCGCTGAAGTCAGCTGCGTTGGGGCCTGTAACGGTGATCCCGTTGATGGTTACGGAGCTGGTGCCTGTGCTGGAAAGAGTGATCGTTTGTGAGGGACTTGCGGTGCCAACGCTTTGAGCTGCGAAAGTTAGCGGGCTGGGAGAAATCTGCAGCGTGGGTGCGATGGCCATACCTGACAGTGAGATGGATTGGGGACTGCCAGAGGCGTTGTCGATGAAATTGACGGTGGCACTTTTGGCGCCGCTCGTTTGTGGAGCAAAAACGATTTGCACGAGGCAATTGGCGCCGATTGCGACGGTGCTGCCGATGGGGCAGGTGGTGCCTGTGGGGGCAACGGCGAAGCTGGCCGCATCAGAACCAGTGAAGGTTAGCTGCGAGAGGGTTAGCGCGGCGCTGCCCAGATTTCGGAGAGTGATTGGCTGGGGGCCGCTGGTGGTTGCGACAGCGAGCGTTCCGAAAGTGAGGGACGCGGGGGAGAGATTTGCGATTGGCGAGGCGGCGACTCCTGTGCCAGTTAGCGCAATCACCTGCTTGGCTGCGGTGAGGCCGCCGGAGTTGTCGATGATGTCGATTTCGGCTTGATAGGAGGCGGTGCCCTGCGGCGCGAAGACGACATTGATGGTGCACGAAGCTCCGCCTGCGATGGAGTTTGAATCGCAATTATTGGATTGAAGCGCGAATTGATTCGCATCTGCGCCGGTGGGGGCGAGATTTGTAACGGTAAGAGGTTGGTTTCCCTGGTTGAATAAGGTGACGGCTTTTGAGGCACTGATGGAGCCTTGCGGCTGATTTCCGAACGAGAGGCTTGTGCTGGAGAGCACTGCGAGCGCGCCGCTGCCGATTCCTACGACGGAGAGGACGTGGGGGCTTCCTGGGGCGTCGTCGGTGATGGTGGCGAAGGCTTCTGCGGGCCCGACAGCGGTGGGCGAAAAGCTTATTTCAAAAGAGCATGTGGCGCGCGGCGGCATTGGCGTTCCGATGCAGGGATCGGAGCCGACTATTGAGAACGAGGAGATATTTGGGCCTGACAAGGCGATGTTCGAGACGTTGAGAGGTGCGTCGCCTGTGTTGATGAGCGCGGAGAAAAGTGGAGGGATATTTTGCGCGCCGACTGGCTGAGCGCCGAAATTCATGTTGAGCGTGTTGAAGGAGAGGCTTGGCGCGGAATTGGCGCTTTCATGCAATGCGAGAACGAAAGCGTCGGCTGCGGGCGGCAATTGCTGACAGCTGGAGCAGATGGACTGCAATCCCGTGCTGAGATTTACGCCGCTTGGAAAATCGGCGGAGGTCGAGCGTCCTGCGACGTAGACATTACCCAGCAGGTCGGCTGCAATGGCGTTGCCGTTGGTAACGGCTGTGTTGCCGGGCGGAGCGGTGCCGGCGAGCGGAGTGGCGTAGATCAAGGATGCGGGGCCCGCGGCGGTGGGGTCGAATTTGGCGACGAAGGCGTCTTCGTTGCCGGTGAAGGGTTGAAGATTGTTGAACCAGGGAAAATCCCACGAGGTGGTTTTGCCGGAGATGTAGAGCGCGTTGGGGGCAAGGGCGGCGACACTCAAGCCGGAATCGGATTGTGTGCCGCCGAGGTAAGTGGAGTAGAGAAGCGACGTCATTCCCGTGGTGGCATTTTGTGCGATGGCGGAGAAAAAAGCGTTCGCACTTCCCTTCGCAGTTCCCTTCAGGGTTGATTGCGCGGCGGCATTTGTTCCATTCGTGGGGAAATTCGTTGATTGCGTGGTGCCGGTGACGTAGGCGGTTGCCGGCATTGCGGCGCCGACGGAGATTGCCAGCGCTTGGTCGAGTCCCGCGCCGCCCAGGAATGTTCCGTAGGCCAAATCCGAGGCGCCGGTTCCTGACGGGCGAATTTTGATCACGAAGGCGTCGAAGGGATCTCCTGCGTAGGTGGTTTGGTAGCCGTTGAGAGTTGGAAAGGTGGTTCCGGGATTGGAGGTAAAGCCAGCGATGTAGGCGTTGCTGGCGGCGTCGATTGCGACTCCTCCGATTCCCACCTGGGCGTTGATTCCGAAGTAGGTGCAATATTTGATGTGGGGAGCTGGAGCTACGGCGAGCGGAACGAAAACGGCGAGAAAGCCATCGCTAATGCCGCCGCTGTTGGCAGCCTGGAAGGCACCTGTGGTAACGGGGAGATCGGTTGAGGTGGTGTCCGAGGCGATGAAAATTTCGCCGGCTTGATCGAGGGCGATGCCGCCGGGATTTTGAGTTGATTCCGAACCGCTGCCGCCGAAGAGGGTTGAGTAGACGAGCGAGGCTCCGGTGGGGGCGAGTTCGGTGACGGTGATGTCATTGGGGCCGCTGGTGCGGGTGCTGCCGTCGGTGACGGGGAAATCCGCGGATGTGGTTGTACCGGTGATTGCGACACGGCTGGAGCTATCGACGGCGATCATGCCACCGCTCTCATTTCCGCTGCCGCCGAGAAAGGCTAGATATATGAGAGAGTTTGCGCCTGAAGCGGTGGGGTCGATCTTGGCTATGAAAAAGTCGGTGGCGCCTCCGCCGGGACCTGTGGTTGCGGGGGCGGATTCAGGGAATGTGGAGGCCGAAGTTGTGGTGCCGGCGACATAGAGTTTGCCGGTGGAGTCGGCGACCATGCTATTGGCGGTGTCTTCTCCTGCGCCGCCTAGAAAAGTGGAATATGTAATCGAGAGCGAGGGATCAATTATCAGTGTGGCGCGCGGGTGGCGGCGAGCGATGCGGAAGGCAATTGAGCCGTCGGGTTCGAAGAGATAGGCGCCTTCGATTGGGTAACGTTGCGGGGGACTCGCCGCTGGGGCGCTTTTGCGGGCCAGTTCCCTGCTGCGGACTTCTTCGTAGAGGGCCGGCTTGTGCAGGATGAGCTGTGCGTTTTCTATTTGCATCAGCAAGTCGCCTTCAGCGTTGAGGCGCATTGCTTCCGCGCCGGAGATCTTGATGCGCAAGTCGCTGGCGTTCGCTTGGGGAGCGATTCGGAGGTCGAATTCGAGCTGATTTTCGCGGCGGTGGGAGCCTGCGTTGCTGTAGGCGACGAGGTCAACTCCGGGCAGAATGCGGTGGGCTTCTGCGCGCGCGTAATTGGGAACGCCTGTGCGCCACTTCGAGGGATCACGTCCGATGAAGTAATTGGTTTGGGCGCGAAGCGGGGCAATTCCCTTCCATGTGACGGAGGCATTCGTGTGATCGGAGGTTTGGTCATCGGAGCTTCGGGAAGCCCGCGCGAAGGTTATTTGAAGCCGGTGATGCATCGCTGGAATATTGCGGCTGGCGCGAAGTTCGCGGGGTTCGACTTCGATCCCGGTGCGGGTCAAGAATGTCGACACGTGAGGTCCGCGAGCAAGGAATGCCACTTCGGGTGACGCTTGTCCGACATTGGCCTCGAAGGTGAGTGGGATGGATAGCGGTTTGGTTTGATTGGTTGCGGCGGCGGGCCGATGAATGGCGGATGGCTTGATGAGCGCAATCGGGCGATGGGACGCGATCAGTAGCGATGCGCTGGTTGCGAGGAGAGAAAGGCAGAAAAAATATTTGGTCCTGCTCATTTAAGGCCTTTGCCTGATGATGTTTTCCCGCAGGCTCGGACAGCTCGAAGGCGCTGCGCCAGCTGTCGTTCTTTTGTTTCGAATCGCGCGCTGCTTGAGTGCGGGCAACTATGGGTTGCTTGGGAGGGAGCGTCAATTCGAGTTAGTACGCAATATTGCGGTGGGCCTGAGTAAAACTACCGTCGCCGGGCGGGTTTCTGTGCTGAATCGTGCGAAAATGGGATGATGGGATTCGAGGCTAACAACTTGAGTGGCAATTCGTCCGGACCGGTTACGCGACGGGTGTTTCTGACACTGTCGGTGAGCGCGCTGATGGGGCTGGCGATTCTGCGGTTTCGACGGCAGAGTGCGATGGCCGCGCAAGTGGCTGCGGCAGGTCCGCCTGCGATTGTGACAATCGTGGAGTTTGCGAAGGACGGGGAGCGAACCGGGACCGTGCAGGTTCCGAAGATTGTGAAGACGGACGACGAATGGCGGGCGCAGTTAAAAGATCGAAGCGTCTACGAAATCACGCGGAAAGCAGACACGGAAATCGCGTTCTCGGGCGAGTATTGGGATCTTCACGATGAGGGGCTGTTTCGATGCGTGTGTTGTGATACGGCCCTATTCAGTTCTGAAACGAAGTTCGATTCAGGGACGGGCTGGCCGAGTTTCTGGGCGCCGATCGCGAAGGAAAATATCGAAACGATCGAGGATCATAGCTTCGGGATTACCCGTGATGCGGTGGCGTGCCGACGATGCGACGCCCACCTTGGGCACGTGTTCGATGATGGGCCGCCGCCGACCGGTTTGCGCTACTGCATCAATTCGGCGTCCCTGGTATTTGTGAAAAACGCCTGACTCCGATAACAGCGGCGAGTATGGCCGCTTCCCTGCCTCTTTTCTGCAACGATCTCAGACCTTGTTTCTATTTACGAGGCCGGAGATGAGCGTAATCAGAAAGAGAATCAGGAACAGATAAAACAGCAGCTTCGCAATTCCCGCCGCCGCTACCATCAGTCCTGCAAAGCCCAGAATGCCCGCGACGATCGCGACCACGAGAAAAATTACCGCCCAACGCAGCATGATACCTCCGCCCGGCGAACGGCCGGATTCTAGCCGCAAAGGCTAGTTAGAGGCTGAGGCAGAGCGCGCTTCGGTATGGCCGGTGCAGCTCGCATGCGGACAGAGGCAATCGACATCCGGAGTTTTTTCCATGGCTTCGCACTCGGTGCTGCAATAGCTGCCTTCGGTCACCTGGCAGCTACAGATTGGGTGTTCGCATTTCTTGGTTGCCATATTGTTTCTCCTCGATTGAGATGCTTGTGTCGCTCGACGTCCGCTCGCCCTCAGGGGAACTAGTCTACAGCGGATGATGCTGGATGCCATACAGCGGAAACCGGACTAAAGGCGGTGCATTATCGCCAGGATCAGCAGTACGAGTAGAACCAGACCCAGGCCGATGCTTGGAAAGTAGCCCCAACCCTTGCTGTGAGGCCATTTCGGGATGCTGCCGACGAGCGCGATGACGAGAACGACGGTTAAGACAAAGAACATCGCTTCGTGCTCCTGGGAGGCGCCCCGTGATAGGGTCGGGGGTTAGAATCGTGTGGCAGCGGGAGTGTAACACACGATTCTGGACGAACATTAACGGACGTTTACGGCCGACGAGGGCGGGCTCTTTTGTTTAGCCTGTTTACGCTCGGTTAATGTGCGCGATGAAACAGCCTGCCCCCCCGTGGCGAACGTGGATGTACTCGACCCCGGGCTGATCGAAAATTCTGGCGATTGCGGCCTCGGCCTCTCCGTCATTTACTTTTTCGCGGACGGTCACCCATCGATCGCTGCCGTAACCTTCGAACACTAGCGGAAGCGAGCGAAGAGTGTCGGGGAATTTATCTTGCGGGGAATATGCGGCGCATGGGGTTTCGTGGACGAAGATCGGGCCCGGTGACGGGTATGGATGGATTCCGTCGAATGGATTGTAGGTGAACAGGACTCGGTTCTCTTTGCCGACTTCGAACGTGCGCAAGCATTGGCGGCATGGGCCGGTGCCGCCTGCGACTTCAACGTGAGCGGGATGGCCGTATTGCGGCGACTTGCGCGTATTGCGTACGGTGGTTGAGATCTGGTCTGGAATTGCGCGGATGCTAAAATTTGCCTTGTTCATATCGGCCTCCTGATCGGCTTCTTGTTTGTCAGGTTAAGCCGAAACGCTTCGGCAGTTCTATCCGCTTCTTGCGACCAATGTTGCGGCCGCACGAACTGTATCCTAGTGCTTGACTCGCTTCCGCAGTTCGCTAGTCTGATAACTTAAATGCCGACGTGGAACTCAGAGCAGTACCTGAAATTCGGAGACGAGCGGACGCGGCCCTGTCGCGACCTCGCGGCGCGGATTGCGGTGCCGGACGCACGGCGCGTGATTGATCTCGGTTGCGGCCCCGGAAACAGCACGGAGGTGCTGGCCGCGCGATGGCCTGACGCTACGGTCACGGGCGTCGACAGTTCGGAGGCGATGCTCGAGACTGCGCGCAAATCGCAGCCCGAGCGTGAATGGTTGAGAGGTGACATTGTCGAATGGGCAAGCGACGGCGGCGGCCCGCGGTACCACGTGGTGTTCGCGAATGCTTCTCTGCAATGGATTCCCGACCACGCGGCAAATTTTCCGCGCCTATTGGCGCGCGTGGCGCCGACGGGCGCTTTTGCCGCGCAACTTCCGGGCAATCACGAAGGACCGACGCACCAATTGATGCGCGATATTGCGGCGTCGGCTTCCTGGAGGCGGTGGTTCCCGCACGGGAAAGTGCGCGAGTGGCACAGCAGCAATCTGGCGCACTACTATGATGTGCTTGCGCCGCATGCAGCTCGACTCGATATTTGGGAGACGACGTACTTGCATATCTTTTCGGCCGCGGAAGATATTGTGGAGTGGTACAAAGGCTCGGGAATGCGGCCGTATCTCGAGGCGATCGATTCGGAAACCGAGCGGCAGCGTTTCATCGCTGAATATTTGGGGGCTATTCGACCGTTATACCCGCCGCAATCAGACGGTCGCGTCCTGTTTCCATTTCGCCGATTGTTCATGATCGCTTATCGCGGCGTCCCCTAAACTTTTTGGATCTCAGTCCTTCGCAAGCGTATTGTACTATCCTCTATACCATCGGCTGCTGCTTCCCTTAATCCTGATGTCGATGTTGCTGGCCTTTATCCGATTCGTCCGGAAGGACCGGCGTTTCGTCATCGTTCGGTTTGGGCGAGTGGTCGCACAGCGCGGCCCAGGTTTCGTATTCCTTTGGCCATTCGAGAAGCCCATCGAGGTCGACCTGCGGGAGCAGGCACTTATGCTGGATGGCCGCGCATACGCCACGAGAGACGGAAAACAAGTCGTGTTTTCGGCAGCCTGAAATGGCGAGTTGTGGACGCTATCAGGAGCTTGACGCTTCTCGAAACCACATTTGGAACGGTTCGCGTTTTCGTAGAGAAGTGGTTAGACTTGGCCGTCACCGCATTCTCAGCAACAGATATCGAAGAGTGCTCGAAGGAGCTGGAGCAGAAGCTTCAGACAAGTCTGCAAAAGGAATTGCCCGCATGGGGAATTGACCTCGTGGCGTGTGAGATCGTAAGCATTCGCCGGAACCGGTGAGTACAAGCCGACCGCTCAAGCGGAGGGTTGGCTGGAACGTTGAGCTTATCCGGCAGGCCAGGCGTAGTTCTCTTCCCCGAGCGGTACCTGCAGCATACCTTCGACTGGAAGAACGTCGAGCGGCAATCCGCCTTCCCAGAGTGCGACGCTAAGCAGTAATTCGCGGCGGTTCTTCAGGTCGAATAACTCGCGGGCGAGGCTTACTTCGAGGATCTTTCCGTACGCCGCCGATACAACCGGGGCGGGATGCAACAAGCATGCGCCCTCTTGTTCGACAACGCATTGGGCCACTTTGCGATCAGCCACACGAAGAGTGATGCGCGTCTCGCGCGAATCCCAAAGCGTGAGGCGCATTTGAAAATCATGAATGTCGGACATCGCGTCGGCTACGGGATCGACGCGAATATAGAAGCGTTGCTGCGCGAATCCGTAATACAGATTGCCGAGGACGTAGCTTCGTCCGTGCATGGTTCCGCTGCGCTGGTCGGTGGAATACATGCCCGCGCCCATCCACTCGAAGTAGCTGGTCTCGCGGCCGTCGACCGTGACGTCGAGATAGGAAGTGGCCGGTTCTCGTTGACCTCGTTCTGCAGCGCGTTTGATTGGCAATGCGAGCGCGTCGGGAACCGATTCGCCGAGCTCGGTATAAACTTCCGTGAGGTGCTTGCGATATAGCTGATCGAACTCGGCGTCGTTTGAAGAGCCGTGTTCCGGGCCGAACCACCAGCACCAGTCGCTGCCCTCGGCCACGAGCAAAGCTTCGTAAGCGCTGGCGAGGCGCTCGCGCGGAAGTGAATTGCTTGCTTCGGCGCGTTGGAGAGCGCGCTCATAGGTTTCTCGCGCATCACGCAAAAGATCCCATGCGCGGACGTCCTCGCCATGGCCGATCCAGACGTCAAAATTCGCGTTGATCCAGGAAGCCGGGAAGATGCCTTCGAGTTTTGGTATATCGGAAGCGGCTTGAATCGCCTCGCTCATCGTGAGCGCGCAAATTTCGGGATCTTTATCAATCAGCGCGTACGCCTTACGCAGAAAATCGCGTCCATTGCCCGCGTAATATTCCCAGGCGTTTTCGCCGTCGAGAATCAAGCTGACCGTTGCCGGCTTTCCAGCGGGCTGTCGTTCGGCGATGAGTCGAATGCGGCGGTGCAAATCTTCTGCGGCGGCATCAGCGGTCATGCGGCTGTAGACGAAACCGACCAGGTCCGACAAATAGTGATCGCGAAAGAAGCCGATCATTGAGCCCCCGGGTCGTTCCAGTTTCCATGGCGAATAGAGGTCGCCGCCGTTCTCGGGATAACCGGAGGCGTCGCGCCAGAAACCGATGTTGCGAGTGCGGCCGAGCACGCCTTCGTCCGTGGCAAACCATTTGAACCCGAGCTCCATGGCGATTTCGAGCGACTGGTCTGAAACCGAGCCTTCTGAGGGCCACAGACCGCTCGGCGGCTTGCCAAAGATTTTCTCGTGATAATTTCGCGCGCGAACCAATTGCTCACGGGCGTCTTCTGGATAGCGAAACGCCGGGTGCGGAAGCGGCGTGTGTGGATTTGAGACTCTCGCGATGTCAGTGTCGCAGACAAGCGGGAGAATCGGATGGTAGAAGGGCGTGGTCGAGATTTCGATTTGGCCGCGTTCGGAGGCCAGACGATATTCGAGAAGCACGGCGGCGAGCAGTTCAAGCTGCTTGGCACGAAGAGCTTCCTTGTCGTCCTCGGTGAATCCCCTTCCCTTCCTCGCAAGCTCGGAGATGATGGGATCTTTGGCGAGATATTCTTCGTCCATCCAGGCAAGCTGCGAGAGTACTTGCAAATCGCGCCAGTCCTGCAGAACGAACTGCGCGATACAGGCTTCCGAGCCAGCCGAAAGTACCTGCGAACGCAATTCCTGAAACCTGGGCCAGCGATGGAGGAAGATATCGTTGAGCTGAAAAGCACGCAATAAGGCCTCTCGCTTTTGTTCTGAGGAGAGAGAACCGGCGTGCGCAAACGCAATCTCGAACCACGATTCCCGAAACTGGCCGCTGGCGTACTCCTCGATTTGTGCGGCAAGGGACGGGACGAAATTGAATGTTGCATGGACGCCGGGAAACTCGCCAAGGACTTTCACCATGCCCCAGTAGTCTTTGAGGGCGTGAAGGCGCGTCCAGGGAAGCAGGTATTGGCCGGTGGAGGGATCGCGGTACTGCGGCTGGTGCATATGCCAGAGAATGACGAGATTGACGCGGCTCATCCGGCCAGCCCGTCGGCGTTCGCCCGCGCCAAATGAATGCTCGTGCTAGAATGACGGGGCGCAATCATGCGCCTGCTCGATAGATACATTACTCGCGAAGTTGCGTCGCACGCCATCCTTGGCCTCGCCGTATTTACATTCGTTTTTTTCGTTCCACAACTTGTCCGGCTGATGGATTTGATCGTCCGCCATTCGGGCGGCACGTGGACTGTGGCGAAGCTTTTTCTTTGCTCGCTGCCGCCTGTGCTTACCTTCACGCTGCCGATGGCCGTGCTGGTTGGAGTGCTAATTGGTCTTGGCCGCCTTTCTGCCGATAGCGAGATCGTCGCGCTGCACGCCTGCGGAATCAGCCTGCGCCGTCTGCTGCTGCCGGTCGGTTTCGTCGCCGCTGCGTCTGCTTTGATCACTCTGGTGATGACATTCTGGCTCAGTCCCGTGGCGGTTCGCACCTTGCGCAGCCTGGAGGATCAGCTGCGTTCATCGCAAGCGCCGTTCGCGGTGCAGCCGCGCGTGTTCGATGAACGATTTCCGCGTTTCGTATTATACGTGCAGGATGTGGAAGCTGCAGCGACTCACTGGCGAGGAGTTTTCCTGGCGGCGTCGGGCGGGCAGGCGGGATCGACGATTACCGTCGCCGAAGATGCGACGATCATTCAGGGAGACAATTCATCGGGCAGCGCTGACGTTGAACTCCATCTTGGGCCCGGCAGTACGCATGAATTCGATCCGCATGAGCCGGCGCGCTACAACGTCACCACTTTTGGCGAGAGCGCGATTCCGATTGACGTCTCTGCTTCTCCGGGGGCCGCGCCGGGACCGAAACGAGCTGCCATCTCCAATGCCGAATTGCCGGTGCTGGAGCTTTTGCGAGCGCGGGGAGCCAATTGGCGGGACGCGCGAGTGGAACTTCATCGGCGGCTCGCATTTCCTGCTGCTTGCCTGGTATTCGCGCTTCTAGGAGTGCCGGTCGGGGTGCGGCCGCGGCGAGGCGGACGCGCGACAGGGCTGATTCTTACGCTGATCCTGATCGGCGGTTATTATTTTCTTTTTGTGACTGGCGCGCACATGGCACAGCAGGGGTCTATTTCGCCCTGGCTGGGAATCTGGATCGCAAATATTGTCGCGCTCATCATTGGTTTGTATCTTCTGCGGCTGATTGAGAGCATTCGCAAGCCCAATCCGATCGTGGCCTGGTTCGAAGCCCGCTGGTCGCGCTTCCGCAAGAATCAACGGCTCGAGTCCGAAGCAGCACCGATGCCATCGGCAAACGGTCGGCTCGCCAATGGTTCGATTCCTAACGGCCCAGTGAGAAAAACGACGATAACCGCCGAGGGGCCGATTGAGCGCATGCAAACTGTGGCAGGACTTCGCCGCGCGTCAGGTGCAGGGACCGCTGCTGGTTTCCCGATGATGATCGATTTTTACCTACTCCAGGGATTCTTTTATTATTTTGGCGTGCTGCTGGCCGGATTTGTCGTCATTTTTGATGCCTTCACTTTGTTCGATATGCTGAGCGACATTTCGCGAAACCACATTCCGATTTCGATGGTGCTGGAGTTCTTCCGCTACCTTGTTCCCTATTTCGTATATCAACTCGCACCGCTCGCGACGCTTGTGGCTACGCTCGTAACTCTAGCGATTCTAGCTAAAAATAACGAGGTGATCGCTTTCAAAGCCAGCGGCATCAGCCTTTACCGGCTTATCCTTCCGCTTACGTTGGCGGGAGGCTTGATTGCAGGAGGGATGTTTCTTCTCGACGACACGATTCTGCCGTATGCCAATCAGCGACAGGATGCGCTTCGAAACCAGATCAAGGGGCGGCCGGCACAAACGTATTTCCAGCCCGCGCGGCAGTGGATCATGGGCGAAGGCAATAAGATCTATAACTACGAACTATTTGATCCGGATAACAAGCTTTTTGGCGGCTTGAACGTTTTCGAAATCGATCCCGCCACGTTTCAGATTCGACGCCGGGTTTTTGCCGCGCGCGCCACGTGGGAGCCGAGCGAAAATACCTGGGCGCTTGCAGGCGGTTGGGTACGCGATTTTAGCGACGGGCGGATCACGCGTTACGCGCCGTTCAAGGTATCTTCGCTCGCCGAGTTGACAGAACCGCCTAGCTATTTTCGGCGCGAGGTAAGGCAGTCCTACCAGATGAACTGGAAGCAACTCGGCGATTATATCGACGGGCTGCAGAAGGCCGGCTTTGATACCGCGCGCCTGTCTGTGCAGTGGCAGAAGAAATTCGCGTTCCCTTTGATTGCAGCAATCATCGTGTTTCTCGGCGCGCCCTTTGCGTTTCTGGTGGGAACGCGTGGGGCAATCGGGGGCTTGGCGCTCGCCGTGGGAGTGGGAATCGTTTATTGGGCCACCGCTGCGCTATTTGAGGCGCTGGGTTCAGCCGGGCAGTTGCCACCCATGCTGGCGGCTTGGGCGCCCGATGCGATTTTTGGTTTTCTTGCGGTTTATTTTTTCTTGAAGATGCCCACCTGAAGACAGAATCCGCAACCCGCTTCAGGAGCGAAGTGCCTGCAAACTCGGCTGCCGGGATGCCACTGTTCACGGCATCGGGTGAACTGTACACTGGCGGCCAGTGATTCCGTTTCTGCATATCGGCTGGCTGACGATTCCCACGTACGGCCTTATGGTCGCGCTTGCAATGTTGGTCTCGTTTTACGTGCTGCGCGCGGACTTTCGGAGGCGCGGGATCGAGACTGACGCGGAGTTATTAATCGCGATTCCCTGCCTCGCCGGGATTGTTGGGGCAAAGTTGTATCACGTGCTCGAATCGCCTGTGGATTTTTTCGCGCATCCATGGAGCGAACTGTTCAGCCAGTTCGGCTTCGCATGGTTTGGCGGGCTGCTGGCGGGATTTGGAGCGTTCGTTTGGCTGGCGCGGCGGGAAGGAATTCCGCTGCTGACGATGATGGATGCGGGCTCGCCCGCAGCGGCGCTCGGGTACGGTATCGGGCGCATCGGATGTTTTCTTTCCGGGGACGGTGACTACGGGGTGCCAACGTCGCTTCCCTGGGGCATGAGTTTTCCGAATGGCCTTGTGCCGACCACGGACCGAGTGCACCCGACCCCGATTTATGAGTTGATTGTGGCGTGCGCGATTGCATGGATCCTTTGGCGTATTGGCGCGAAAGAGATCGCGGCCGCAGGAAAGAAGTCCGCCGGGATCGTGTTTGCGGCCTACCTGGTGTTGACGGGTATTGCGCGATTTCTCGTAGAGTTTATTCGCATTAATCCAAGATCGTTCTTCGGGATGACGAATGCACAGGCCGCGAGCCTGGCGTCAATTGCAGTTGGGATCATCCTGTGGTCGCAGGTGCGAGGCAGGAGCAGCAGCGGCGGCTTGGCCGCAGGCTAGTACTAGCGACTCTCGCCATCCTGCCGGGTCACGCGCCGCAGGTTATCTGGGCGTGCGGAGGCACGAGTGCTGCGCGCGACTCCGGCAAGATAGCTGTTTCAGGTCGCCGCCCATGCCACCCGGGCGTTGCGCCAGAAACATGAGAGATACTCCCCTTCCAGCTAGGAAGCCAGCCTAAGCCGATTGCGGGCACAAAACAATTCGCAACAATACCCAATTTTCGCATGCGGGATTATACGGAGTTACGTATTCTATAAGTATCATAATTTTCTTGACTTGATATTGGCGCGGAAGTAATCTGCGTGCGAGGGACATACGAATGTACGGGGCGCTCGTCTGTGAAACGTTCAATCTCTATATCTAATAACTACTGACTCCGACGCCGTAGCTGAACGATCTGAAACTTGCCACGTTTGCTTCGGAACGGAACATGTCGAGAGGCATAGACAGCACAATTCGAATCCCTCCAACCCTCCCGGAACACGGGCCAGGGCCACCGCCTTCTCCACTGGCCACAGATTTTCAGTCCCACCGCCCTCTTGCATCAATCATGAACATTAATTCGCACGACGTTGTAACGGCTGCTGCGGGCGCCGCGTCCGCAACGCACCGGCTTGGCGAGCTGCTCGGCTCACTGGTAGACCTAATCGCGGAATTCGATGGAACCGGTGTGCTGCTCGATGTGTGGACCGGAGATAAGTCTCTGCTCGTTCGCCCCGTGGAGGAAATGCTGGGCCAACCGCTACTGAACATCATCGGCGAAGATGCGTACGGCCCCTTCCGTACGCTCTTCGAACGAATCCACAAGAGCGGAATCGCCGAGGATTTCGAATATTCACTGAATTTGGCAGACGGACATCATTCATTCATAGCGCGCGCAGTGCCCGTGGACGTGCCCGACGGCGAACGCAGGATCAGAGTCCTGGTGCAGGATGTCACTGGGCTGCGAAAAATTGAAGAGTACTCCCGCAAGATGGAATCCCTGCTCAAGCAAACCCAGGAAATCGCGAATGTAGGCAGCTGGGAATACGATGTCGAGCGCCGGGCATTTCTTTGGTCCGAGCAGATGTATCGCATGTTAGGGCTTGAACCAGGGAGCGACGCGATCGCTTTGGACACCGCCTGCCAAATGTTTCACCCTGACGATAGGGAGCGTGTTTGGCAGGACGTGATGACTCTAATTGAAACGGGCAAACCGCTAGAAAACGAACTGCGCTTCCAGTCTACCAGCGGCGAGACACGCACCTTTTTCTCGCGTGCGATTCCGATCAAGGACGAAAGCGGAGCCGTCCGCCTGATCCGCGGAATTTCTCAGGACGTAACCGAGCAAAGAACTTCCGCGATCAATCTGCAAAAAAGCGAAGAACTAATGGCGCAAGCTGAGCAGATCGCGCATTTCGGCAGTTGGGAGCTGGATTCGCAGGGCGCAACGCGGATGCTTTCGGAAAATCTCTACCACCTGATCGGCGAGGATCCGAAACGAGGACCCATCACCGTGGAAGCGGCTCTCGATCGAATCGAACCAACCGATGCTGCAATCGTACGCCAGAATTTGGCTCGTGCGTTGAGCGAAGGTGTCCCGTTCGAACAGGAGATCCGCTACCGGCGCCCCGATGCCCACGTCCGCAGGTTTCATATCCGTTGTGTTCCGGTCTTGGACGCAAGCAAGAAAGTGACGCGGATGATTGGGGTTGCACGCGACGTGACCGAAAATCGGGAAGCGCAACGCGCCTGGCGGGAGAGTGAAAGGCACTACCGCGTACTTCTGAATAGCCTAAAAGACCACGCGGTCTTGACCTTAAATCCCCACGGCTACATCACGAACTGGCACAACGCCGCGGAGCGGATGCTGGGATTCTCGGGAAAAGAAGCACTCGGAATGCACTTCTCGCGTTTTTATGCGGCCGAGGATATTTCGAGCGAAAAGCCAATTCGTGAGATCGAGCATGCCCTACGCGAAGGACGCTTTGAAGGTGAAGGCTCGCGCGTGCGCCAGGACGGCTCGCGTTTCTGGGCGGAGGTGGTCATCGCCCCACTGCGCGACGACGCGGGTCAATTGCTGGGCTTCGCCGCGATCACACGCGACATCAGCGAGCGAAAAAAAACGGAGGAGGATCTCGCCACGCGCGAATCCTTGCTGACGGAAGCCGAGAGTTTGGCGAACCTGGGCAGCTGGGAGCTGGACCTGAAAACGGGCGAGATGACTTGGTCTCTGCAGCTTTACCGGATATTGGGATACGACCCCGCTCAGACCGTGCCGGCGTTCGCGGAATTTGCCCGGCTCATCCAGCTCGATCTTAAAGACGAAATGCATCACGATTCGCCTTCCACCCCGAGCCATCGCTATCCGATCGAGTCGGTAATTCGCTGGGAGCTACTGGACGGAAGTGCGCGAATTCTTCACACGCGCGCATGGCCCTCACACAGTGGCGGAGGAGAACCGCTGCGAATGATCGGGACAACCGAAGACGTCACCGAGCGCACCGAAAAAGAAACCGAATTGCGCCGCCTTTCTCGGCAACTCCTCCACGCCCGCGACGCCGAACAGCGGCGTATTGCTCGCGATCTTCATGAGACGGCCGTGCAGAGCATGGCGGCACTTAAAATGATGCTGGGCCGCATCGGAAACCTACTTCCGAAATCGAACAAACCAGCGCGCGATCTCGTGAGGGCTACCACGGGGGTTGCCGATGAAATCATCCGCGAGGTGCGCACGATATCGCATCTGATGCATCCTCCCCTGCTCGACGAAGGCGGCCTTTATCCCGCCCTGCACTGGTATGCGAGAGGGTTTTCCGAGCGCAGTGGAATCGCTGCGAATTTGCTGATGGATGAAGTATTTGGCCGCCTGCCGCGAGACACCGAAATCGCCATCTTTCGCATCGTGCAGGAGGCTTTAACGAACGTACACCGGCATTCCGGCAGCCGCGATGCGATCATTCGCGTGGTGCGCAGCGACGCACGTGTCCGCGTTGAAATAGAAGACCATGGCAAAGGGATGCCACTGCATTCCGGGCCTGACCGAGAAAAAGACGTGCAGCTCGGCGTGGGAACCGCCGGGATGCGCGAGCGGGTAGCACAACTCAGCGGAACGTTTGAAATCAAGAGCGCACCGGCGAAGGGCACAATCGTGACTGCAATCTTCCCGGCGGCGGACAGACAGGAAAATGATCGGAGCAACAACAAGGAGGTCTGAATGAGCGTAGCGCAGAAATCGTATCGAGTGCTGGTGGCGGATGATCACGCCGTGGTCCGCAGCGGCCTTAAGCATCTGCTCGAGGAGCAACCGGGCGTCGAGGTGTGCTGCGAAGCGACGACCGGAGTGGAAGCGGTTGAAAACGTGAAAAAAGCAAAGCCGGATATGGTCTTGCTGGATTTGACCATGCCGGACATGAACGGCCTCGACGCAGCGCGGCAAATACGCGAGATCTCACCAAACACCGATATCCTGGTCCTTTCGATGCATTACACGGAGGAAATTGCGCGCGAGGTGCTGCGGTCGGGTGCGCGCGGCTACATGCTCAAGTCCGACGCGAATGCGGAACTAGTGACGGCTATCAACCGGGTGCGTCGCGGCGAGCAGTATTTCACCGGATGCCTTGCGTCCACGATGGCGGAAAGCTTTGCGCAGACGAAAGCCGACGGCTCGGATGATTCCGTGATTGCCGGCACCTCACTCACACCGCGTGAAGCGGAAATCATTCAGTTACTCGCGCAAGGGAAAAGCAATAAGGAAGCAGCGGCGGTGTTAGGGGTCTCGACGCGGACGGTAGAGAGCCATCGCAATCACATCATGCACAAAATGGAGTTTGAGAGCTTCAGCGATATGGTTCGCTTTGCGATTCGTAAAAATCTCGTTGAGCCTTAGCCGCCGCGGGAAGTGGGTACGGCTCGTAGCATCAACGAATCGCGGCAAGCGCACCAATGCCTCAAGGCCGAATTTCCGGCCCGAGGCAGTGGCACTGATTGTTCGACGGGTAAGATGAAGGAGTAGCGTTACGCTGCTACTTTCTTGGCTTTGCGGCGACCGCGGCGACGTGCAGGGGGCTGAGCGGGGGGCTCGCCGATCAATTCCGCGGTCCAAATGGATGTAACAAACTTCTTCAGTCCATGATTGTCGAAATCGATCGTCGTCCGCTCGTTATTGGATTCGGTGACCACTCCAGTCCCGTACTGCTCGTGCTTAATCGCCTGCCCTTCAACCAATGTCTGCACTTTGCCTCCTCGTGAATTAGACCGCAGTACCGCAATCAATTAATAAGACGGCAACGACTCAGCAAGTTTCCTCGGTATTTGCTCTTGAATCATTCGAATGGGGCGGGGCTGGCCGCCCCCTCGAAGCCTGCATTAAAGCTTGAATCGGAACACCACCACGCGTTGTAACGGGATTAGAGGGCGGTAACGCTCTCTGCCTGCAGTCCCTTCGGGCCCTGCTTGACTTCGAATTCAACCGCCTGTCCTTCGTTCAAGGACTTGTACCCGTCGGCCTGGATCGCCGAGAAGTGCACAAAGACGTCCTCGCCCGACTGACGCTGGATGAACCCGTAGCCCTTGGCTGCGTTAAACCATTTGACTGTACCTTGCTCTCTAGCCACTTTCCACCGCTCCTAATTCATTCATAGGAAGGCCCTTAGCAGGGACTTCCGGAAAGCTATTTGGTGCTTTGGTTCCCTGGCCCGTCACAAAAAAAGGCCGCAGGGCGGTTGCCCGGCAGCCTTCTCGAACGCGTCAAAAGGAGTCTCAAGAGCAACAAACGCAAATTAATTCTAGCATAAAGTAGGCACCACGGCAATCGCCTTGCCTTTCACTAATTGGAGACAGGGGAGCGCTTAAACGCGGTTTGACATTCACGGCAACGGCTGTCGGCGAAGCCAGGGCAAAAGCCCCAGCTATTAACCGGTAGCTGCGGCGGCGGTCGCCGTGATCGTGGATCAGCGAGGTGACCATAATTTCGTCTACACCGGCTCGCTCGGCGAGCGCGACCAGACGTTCCCGCACTGTGGCTGGCGAACCGATAAAGACGCGATCGCGGTTGAGCGCGATGAGCTGGCGTTCTTCAGCGGTGTACGGATATTCGGTGGCTTCGGCGATGCTTGGAAGCTGGCCGAGTCTTCCCTGCCGAAGTCGCAGGAGGCCCAATTCGACGGGGCGCGCGATTTCGGCGGCTCGTTCATCCGTGTCAGCACAGACCACGGAAACGGCGACTAGCGCCTTCGGCTCGGCGAAATATTTCGAGGGACGAAAATAGTCGCGGTACATGCGCAGCGCGGCGATCGCGGGTGATGGCTGAATGTGGTGCGCGAACGCGAAGCCGAGCCCCAGTTTGGCGGCGAGCTGCGCGCTGAAGTCGCTCGAGCCCAGCAGCCAGATTTCGGGCGTGCCCACGTCCATGGGCATGGCCTTCACATGGCGGAATGGATGCTCCTCGGCGAAGTCGTCGGAGAGGAAGCCGAGGAGCTCGTCGAGCTGCTGCGGAAATTCGTCAGCGAAAACGGCCTGACGGGAGCGTCGCAGCGCCAACGCTGTGACGGTGTCGGTCCCGGGCGCGCGACCAAGGCCGAGATCAATGCGACCGGGATGCAGGGCTTCGAGCACGCGAAAGGCCTCGGCAACATGAAGCGGTGAATTGTTCGGCAGCATCACGCCACCCGAACCGACGCGGATGCGCTTCGTGGCGTTCGCGACGTGGCCGATCATCACTTCGGGAACGGAGCTGGCAATCAGGCGCGTGTTGTGGTGTTCGGCGAGCCAGTAACGCGTGTAGCCCAGTTCGTCGGTGAGCTGCGCAAGATCAACTGTGTTGCGCAGAGCCTGGGCGCTTGTCGAGCCGGTTGAAACCGGCGAAAGATCGAGCACCGAGAGCGCGTAATTCCCTTCAGGCACAACCTCTCTCCTGGACCGCAGGACGAATAATTATGCGCTGCACTATCACCCTGGATTTGATGAGCGGCGACCACGAAATGATTCGCGCGCTTCAAGTCGAAAGTGCAGACAAAACGTCAGGAATGCTCGCATTATCGCCAAACGTCTCGCTGATATGGGTGAAGCGGTCGACATTGCCGGGACCAAAGACAAAGCTTGCGCCAAGCTGGAATGGATTTTCGCCGAGTTTGTGCTGGCGATGGCCGGCGGCGTTGGCACGTTTGCGCGCATTGGCGTTATCGCGACGCAAAAGGTGAAGGAGGTTTGCGCGCTTTAATTCCGCGGCGCGGTATGCGGCGCGTTCCACATCAATCAGGAGAGGAAACGCGATTCCAGTCTCTTCCCGGAATGCACGCGCATAGTGAAAATCGCCCATCCCAATCGCCGCGAGGTTCGCTCCGCGCGCCTTGATTTCGTCCTGATGCTCGCGCAACTGCGCGACGTGCTCGCGGCAGAACACTCAGCCGTAGTGGCGCAGGAAAACGATGACGGCCGGTTGCGACTCCCACAACGAGCCGAGCCGCACGGGACGCTCGTCCGCATCGGGGAGAACGATCATGGACAGCTTCGCGCTGAGGCTTGCAGCGGTCATCAGCTAGGCCTACCTTCTCGCCGGTTGAGTTTACCTCACGATATGGTTGGGCGCACGATCCCAGAGCAGTCCGGGATAGCGTTGTTCGTGGACGTCTTCAGTGGACCTCCGGCGACGCTCACCCGCTGAACGCTGCGCGTGATATGTTTGCACACGAGGACGAAGGCCAGAGCGATGGCAGCGGACAAACCAAAACAATCCTTCCACATGACTCCGGACGAGTTTCGCCGGCTGGGGAAAGAGATGGTCGACTGGATCGCGGACTATTACGAGCGCGTCGAAACGTTTCCGGTGCTGTCGCAGGCGAAGGCGGGCCAATTGCGCGCCGCGCTTCCCGCACAGGCGCCCGAGCGCGGCGAATTGTTTGACGCGATGATGGCAGACGTGGAGCGACTGATCTTGCCGGGCATCACGCACTGGCAATCGCCGAATTTCTTCGCCTACTTCCCTTCCAACAACTCGTTTCCGTCCATTCTGGGCGAAATGCTCTCGGCTGGGCTCGGCGTCCAAGGAATGCTCTGGGCGACAAGTCCCGCGTGCACGGAGCTCGAGACGCACGTGCTTGATTGGCTCGTCGACATGCTCGCCCTACCCGCGGAATTCGCGTCGAGCGGGCCGGGCGGCGGCGTGATTCAGGATACGGCGTCGAGTTCTTCGCTGTGTGCGCTCCTTGCAGCGCGCGAACGTGCTACGAACCTCCTTACGAACGAGCGAGGCTGTGACGGGCGGCTGGTTGCTTACACCTCGACGCAAGCGCACTCATCGCTCGAAAAGGCGGCGAAGATTGCCGGTATTGGTAGCGCGAATTTGCGCGCGATCGAGGTGGATGAAAAGTTTGCGATGAGCCCTGCCGCCCTCGCTGCGCAGATCGGGCGCGACTGCGCCGCCGGCAAGATTCCCTTTTTTATCTGCGCGACAATCGGCACCACATCATCGAACGCGATCGATCCCGTGCGCGAAATCGCCTCCATTGCTCGCGAACACGGTCTCTGGCTGCACGTTGATGCGGCTATGTCCGGCACGGCCGCGCTCTGCCCCGAATTTCGCTGGACGCACGACGGCGTCGAACTCGCCGACAGCTACTGCTTTAATCCGCACAAGTGGATGTTCACAAATTTCGATTGCGACTGCTTCTACGTGCGAGACCGCGCGGCGCTCGTCCGCCCGTTGAGCGTGCTGCCGGAATTTCTGCGCAACCGCGCTACAGAATCGGGCGCGGTAATCGACTATCGCGACTGGCAGATCCCCCTCGGGCGGCGTTTTCGCGCTCTGAAGTTGTGGTTCGTGATTCGCCACTACGGGGTGAAGGGACTGCGCCATCACGTGCGGCGACATGTGGAGCTGGCGCAGCAGTTCGCACAATGGGTGCGCGCCGCCGAGCATTTCGAACTCGCCGCTCCTACACCGCTGAATCTCGTATGCTTCCGGCATCGCGCAGGCGATCTGGTCAACCAGAGCATTATGGATCGGCTGAATGCGAGCGGCGATCTATACCTGACGCACACGCGGCTCAATGACCGTTTCACTCTGCGAATGAGCATCGGGCAATCGCAAACGGAACTGCACCACGTTGAACGCGCGTGGCAACGGATTCGCGACGAAGCAGCCGCGATCGTTTAGCGCGTTGCAACTTATTTTGCAGACGCACTAAACCGTGCATAATAGCGGCTGCCCAAATTACCCCAGGAGTAATAAATGCTTCAACCCTCTCCATCGAATACAAACCGTAAAGCTCTGCTGGCCGTCATAGGATTAGTGGTTGTGCTTGCGGGCTATACTTTGACGCGCGGCGCCGATTCGAAAACTCCTGCTGTCGGCGCGATAGCTCCCGATTTCACGCTTGCCTCGCAGGATGGCACGCCCGTCAGCTTGCACGACTTCAAAGGCAAGTGGGTTGTCCTTTATTTCTATCCAAAGGACTTCACCAGCGGCTGCACCACCGAGGCGCACAATTTCCAGCGCGACCTGGCGCAATATCAGGCAAAAAATGCGGTGATCCTGGGCGTAAGCGTACAGGATGCCGATTCGCACAAGCAGTTCTGCGCGAAAGAAGAGCTCAACTTCAAGCTGCTCGCCGATACGAACAAAAAAGTGAGCGAAGAGTACGGCTCGGTGATGAATTTCGGCATTGCGAAGCTTTCCGCGCGGCACACATTCCTGATCAATCCTGACGGGGTAATCGTCAAGGAATATATGGACGTCAACCCCAGTAAACACAGCGAAGAGGTGCTCGCCGCGCTGACAGAACTGCAAGCCAAGTAGCGTCGGCTGGGCCACCGCCTTTTGCGGACCGCACGCTACTTGCGCAAGGCCCGTTTCGCGGCTAAGTGGCCGCACAGGCCGTGGACGCCCCCGCCGGGCGGTGTTGATGCCGAGCAGATGTAGATACGCGGGTCCGTCGTTGAGTAGAGCCGCCACGTGGGCCGCGTAAATAGTTGAGAAAGCATCACCGCGCCTCCCTCCACATCCCCGCCGACTAGATTCGCATTATGCTGCTGCAAATCGGCGGGCAGCATCACGCTGCGTTGCAAGATACGTGCACGAAAGCCCGGCGCGAAACGCTCGATCTGGGCCTCGATTACGCCCGACACGTCTTTGGTCGATCCGTTCGGTACGTGACAATACCCCCATGCGGTGTGTTTCCTCGTCGGTGCGCGCGAGGAATCGAAGAGCGTGGGCTGTGCGAGCAGCACAAACGGCGCCGGAGATTCGACGCCGTTCCACGCATCGCGCTCAGCGGTTGCAATTTCTTCGAGCGTGCCTCCTACGTGAACGGTTCCGGCACGCGCGCATTCGGAGGCCTTCCAAGGAATCGGCGCGTCGAGCGCCCAATCAACTTTGCAGACGCCCGGTGCGTAGCGGTAACGTTCAAGCGCGGCACGAAAACCGGGCGTGAATCGCGAGCCAGCAATCGATAAGAGTGTGCGCGGCGAAACATCGAAGAACGCTGTGGTATCTGACGGAAGTTCATCGACGCTTGCCACCGCGCTGGAGGTGCGAATTTCGCCGCCGAGCGAACGCAAATGCGCTGCCAACGCGTCAGCAAGCTTCTGCGTGCCACCGCGGACGATAGGCCAGCCGACCGCATGCGCCAGAATTCCCAGTATCAACCCGAATGCAGCGCTCGGCGAATCTTCAAGCGGAAGAATCGAGTGAGCCGCGAGGCCCGCGAAAAGCGCGCGAGCACGCACGTCCCGAAATTTCGATTTCGCGAGTGAGGAGGCGGAGCGCAGCGCACCCAAGCCAAACCGGGCGGCGATTAGCGGGTGCCGAGGGAATCTCAGCGCCCCGAGCAGTAGGGGTTCGAGTTTGGTCCAATTGCGCGCCAGCGGACCGAACAGCCCCGCGTAGCTCGCACCGTCCCGACCGAGGCCAGCCGCCGTCTTCTCCACGGAGCGTTCGACAATTACCGCCGTGCCATCATCAAGCGGGTGCGCGAGTGGCGCGTCGGGTTGAATAAACGCCAGTCCATGCTGCGCGAGCGGCAACGTGCGGAAAAAGGGCGAGGCAAGCGCGAGCGGCACAACCGCAGCGCAAACGTCATGGATAAATCCCGGCAACGTGAGTTCCGCCGAACGCATCCCGCCGCCAATGGTTGGCTCAGCTTCGAGGACCAGCACCGATTGCCCGGTTTGTGCGAGCGTAATCGCCGCCGCGAGACCGTTGGGCCCCGAACCAATGACTACGGAATCGAATTGGCGCCCAGAGGCCGACACAGCTAATTAAATCGTAATCTATTACGGGCGGCTGCGCTTGAATCATTAACGAGACCGAGGATCTGCAGGTCGCAAAAAACTTTGCGCAGGCAAGAGCGAAATCAATCAGCGGCGAGCATTTTCTTGGGCCAGCCCACTAAATAAGTAACTCTCAGCGGCAGGTTGGCGTTCGATTCCTCGCCAATCCGCCACTCGTAGTCGCGGCTCTTCACACCTGCAGTCATTGCGCGCAGGTCCGCAAGTGAATAAGCCCGCATGCAGGAAATCAGTCCGTCTACCAGAAGCACAAGCGGTACGACGGGAATGACATACGTCCAGAAAATGCGCGACCACCGAAACGGTTGGCGTGCTGGCGTAAAAAGCCAATCGGCGAGGGGTATCGCCAAAATCGTAAGTAGCGTGAAGGTATGCCGCGATGCAACCTCAAAAACTCCGATCCCCTGCCCCCTTGCCGCACTATCTCTTAAGAAGCGGCCGGCTTGTTCCGGATCGAAGTGGTGAAAGGAAGAAAAAATTGTGCGAAAACCCTGAAGCCGTTCCGGAATTGCCGTCGCATCGATCGGATCGCGGAGAAAGTTTATACCGTTCGAACAAGCCGTCCCTGCGCCGTCACTCGAAGCACCCGGATACTTGTCGGTAAGAAGAACTTTGACGGGCGGCGCGCCTTCCCTCTGAAAGAGTTGCACGAGCGAAGGCCATGGGCCGCCTGCGCCGGAAAAGAGATCGACTACCTCGCGGGCGCCCGAGCGATTCAGTGCCTCACGAAGCTGCCCGGCGATCGGCTTGTATGCGTTCGTGCGCTCCAGGATCATCTGCAGCGCGTCGAGTACTTCGCGCCGCAAGAAATCTGGAAACCAGTGCTGGTCGTGAATCTCGAAAAGCTCGAATCGCATCTGCCGTCGCGCGAACCCTCGCCACAACCTGGGAATTCGGCTCCGCCTAGATTTTTCGGTCTTACTACGCGCCGGCTACCATGGCCTGCGTTGCACCCTGCTGCTTGTCCTCCGGCGCACTGAACGCGTGGCTGGCCAGTTCGACCACCTGTTTCAAGTGCCACCATTCGCGCGCGTTCATCGGTCTGCCTTCATGATTCGAAAAATAGATCGATGCGTAGCTTTCCTCGGAGAGCGGCACACGAATCACCAGCGTGCTCTTCTGCTCGGAATAGTTGTCGGCCACAGTTGTCCCCCTCAGTTGAACTGCTGCAAGCATTAAGCGTGCTCGTCGCGCCATTCTCTCTCGCCCGCTCGTTTCGGGCAAGCACAAGTCGCGTCTCGCCGCCAGACCATATAAAGGAACTGGCCTAACCCTTGCTGCCGGCGCATGTTCCAATTCGGCGCAGCTTGGTATGATGCGGCGGGATGCAGGGCCCCAAAGGCAAAAATAAAAATACATGAGCAAAGGGCGGCTCGAAGCTTTCAGCGACGGCGTGATTGCCATCATCATCACGATTATGGTGCTCGATTTGCGTATACCGCACGATACATCACTGGAGGGCTTGCGTCCCGCCATACCGACCTTCTTCAGCTATGCCTTGAGCTTCGTTTTCGTCGGCATCTACTGGAACAACCATCATCATCTGCTGCACGCCACGCAAAAAGTGAATGGCACAGCTCTGTGGGCGAACCTGTACCTTCTGTTCTGGCTTTCACTCGTGCCGTTCGTCACCGGTTGGATGGGTGAGAACCATTTCGCCGCGGTCCCGGTCGCGGTCTACGGCGTCGTGCTGTTTCTGGCGGCCATCGCGTTTACCATCCTTACGAAGGCTTTAATCGCATGTAACGGCGCCGATTCTCCGATTGCGATCGCGATTGGAAGCGATCGAAAGGGCAAAGCGTCGTTGGCAATTTATGCTTTGGGGATTCTATGCGCGCGCGTGGATCCCCGGATCTCGATCGCGATGTACGTTCTCGTCGCTCTCATCTGGTTCGTTCCCGATCGGCGCATCGAGCACGTGGTAGGGCAATAGATTCCTACAGCACGCCTATCAAGGGATAGGCCGACTGCCTTACCGCATTTTGACTGCGCGTTTTGCAGCACAATCCTTGCCGGGCTTTTGCTAAACTGCCTCCATACCATTTAGGAGTACTGAATGCATTTTTTGAAGCGCGCTTGCGCGCTTATGATTTTAACATTCGTAGTATTAGGCGTAGTTCAGTCTGCCGCGCCCGCAAAGCACAACAAAAAACCGAAGCCGACGCCCGAAGAAATCGCGCAGGCGGATCGCCTCTTCCATTCCGGCAGTTTCGCTGAAGCCCAGCAAGCCTATGTGGAGATCGCCGCGAAGGATCCAAAAGATTTTCACGCCGCCTCGCAGCTTGGCTACATCGCCCTTCTTTCGAACAAACTCGACGATGCCGAGCAATGGCTGCGCAAGGCGCTGGATCTGAAGCACGGCGACGCCGACGCGAAAATCATGCTCGCGGAGGCGCTCTACCGCAAGAACGATTTCTTCCATGCTTCCCGCGCGTTGCAGGGGCTTGGCCCGGAAGATGCCGCAAAGCTGAAAAATTATTCGACCCTGAATGTCGCCAAGCTCGAAAGCTTTCGCGACGAGGATCCATACAAATTCGAACGCGACCCCGGCGAAAGCACGCGCCTGCCATTTATCGCGTCCGATCCGCTGCCCGTGGTGAACGTACGGGTAAATAGCGGCCCCGAGGTCGCATTCTTCATCGACACGGGCGGCTCCGAGCTTCTGCTCGATTCTGAATTCGCTCGCGAGCTGAATGTGAAGCCGATGGGCTCGGTGCAGGGAACATTCAGCGGGGGTCAGCACGCGCAAGTAGAAAATGGGCGCGTTGACTCGCTCACGCTCGGCTCATGGACACTGAGGAACATTCCAGTGGGCATGTTGCCTCTTCGCTCCATGTCCAGCGGCTTCGGCGTGAAACAGATCAATGGTTGTATCGGCACCAATGTGCTCTATCAATTCCTTTCTACTATCGATTACAGGACGGGCGAGCTGATTCTGCGCAAGAAGAATGCGGCCAATCTGAAACGGTTTGACGCGGCCGGCGGTCCGCCGACTCCCCCGGGCATCGGCAAGCGATCGGCTTGGCACTCGACACAGTCGAACAGTCACCCCGGAGTCAACAGTGCGCCGAGTACAAATGTCACCAATGGGATTGTTGTGCCCATGTGGATGGCTGGCGATCACTTCATGGTCGCGTGGGGACGAGTTAACACGCAACCCATCTCCCTGTTCTTCGTTGATAGTGGCTTAGCTGGTGCCGGCGTGAAGCTAACCGAATCGGCAATCCAGCAAGCCGGCATTCATCTGGATGAATCGAAAGCGAGCGAAGGGCAAGGCGGAGGAGGCATGTTAAAGATAATCCCCTACACTGTAGGGCAATTCACAGTCGGTGAAATCACCGAGCAAAACATGGCAGGCCTCTATGACGGCCCATTCCCTTGGGAAAACGAATTTGGTTTTCATTTGGCAGGTATGTTCGGCAGCGATTTCCTGAAACACCACGCCGTAACCTTTGACTTCACCAACATGCGGATCATTTTCAGATAAAAGGACAAGCGTCCGCTTCGGGACGAGAGCCTATCGGGTAGCGATCTTGCCAGTCCACGGCGCACTGCACACTCGCCGCCCGAACCAGGAGCGCTCGAACAAACTGTCGTTATGGCAGTGCCTGAGCCAATAAAAACGCGCAACCGCTACTTCTGGGTGACGCGCAAAGCAATACGGCGATTGGCCTGGCGCCCCTCGATCGTGCTGTTATCTCCCACCGGATGCTCGTCGCCGTAGCCTTTCGCGTCGAGACGCGACGGATCGATTCCCAACCCGACCAGCTGCGCCGTCACCACATTCGCGCGATCTTGCGAAAGCTTCAGGTTATTGGCCGGATCGCCCTGATTGTCCGTATAACCGCCGATGCGCGCGTGGACGTTCGGGTAGGCCTTTAAGATCTTCGCGATATTTTCGAGCTGCTCCTGCGACGATAGCTGGAGGTGGTCGCCGCCGGTGTCGAAGGTCAGACGGTCAAACTCAAACCAGGTTTCGCGGCTGGGCTGAGCATTGGGATCGCGGATGAAGACAAGCAGCTTGCTCTCCATGCCGTTCTCGGGAATGTTCAAGTCCGTCCCACCCGGAATCGAAGCTTTTACGAAAGCGCCCAAGGACGTGGCTGCATTCGACGCCGCGGTGCCCACTTGCGAAGCGGCGTTCGATGCTGTGTTTGTCGCCGTATCTACAGCGTTGTTGACCGTCGAGGTATTTCGGTTCGCGAACCAGAACAACGCGCCGATCAAAAGCACGGCAAGAACCACGGGCCACAACCACTTCGGCGTTCCTACCGTTCGCGCTTCATCAGCCAACTGCGACGCACGGGAACTGACGCTTGAAAGGCCTGGAATCGAAAGGCCCGAAGGCAGGAAGCTGCGCAGGCTGGGAAGTTCCGAGGTCAGTAAATTGCCGAGTCCGCTTGCTGTAAGGCCTTGGCTGCCCACCTTCGATGCAAGGGTACCGAGCACCATTGGCGCAGCCGAGGCCAGAATGCTTCCAGCCGACGAAGCGCGCATGCCCGAAAACTCCGCGATCTTGCTTTGAATGCTCGAAATGTTGTTGCCAAAAAGCAAGTTCAATAGGCTAGTGCTGGCCTGCGACGCGTTCGCCACAGTGGACGACCCGCCACCCGCTGCCGCACCCATCGCACTCGCACCGCGCGTCATGAAACCCGAAATTAGATTCATGATTTGACTGAGAAAGCCCGGTTCTTGTGCTTTAGTCGCGAGCGTCGCCAGGATCGTGGTTGCTCCGCCGAGAAGTCCTTTTTGGACGGCATCGCCGGATTCACCTAGATTCGACGCGAGTCCGCGAATCATGTCCGGCGTGACTTGCTCTTTCAACGAATCAAGTAGTGAGCTCATAGAATCTCTCCTCATGGAAAAGATGGGAAAATGTTCGGTCTAGCCGAATCTTTTGTGCGGCAATGGCAATTTCATGTTGCGCTGGGAAGTGACTGTTACGCGGCGAATCTGAGTGGATCGCGGGTGCGTTGCCGTAAGAGGGCGGCCTCCCGAACAAGGAAACCGCGCGAGCCCGTCCCGGCTAGTGGGCGGACTGGAAAAATCAAGAGAGTACTCCAGTTCTCACTCCCTGGCAACGGATGCGCCGCCCGATTCCGAGTTGAACATCGCGACCACAGGAATTGGTGATACACTCGCCAGCTTTTCCGGCAGCAGCCCGGGAGGTTGGCGTTGGACAACCACGTTAGGGAATTGCTGTCGTTTATCGAAGAAGACGCAAAGCGTTGGGACGATGCTGCGCATCACTGTGAGGTGATTGCCGCAAAGCTTCCGCCGGATCATCGAGCCAGTTTAGAGCTGCAGTGCGCCGTTTATCGCGAGCGCGCCAAGATGCATCGCGATGTCGTCGCCAAGTTGCGTTCGTAGGAAACCGCGAAACGATTCCTCGGGGCGTGCATCCAACTCTTAGCGATTCCAACCGTGTAAAATAGCTTGTGCGAGGCTTGTTATTCCGGGCGCCACGGCTTAGGTCGTGTTTAGTGGAGGAGAATTTGAATTACTCGAAGCGGCCAATCGGCGTTTACTACGAGCATCCGCGCTGGTTCGAGCCAGTGTTCGCGGAAATGGACCGCCGCGGAGTGCCGTACGTCCGCCTTGATGCAGCGCGTCACCACTTCGACGTCTCGCCAAATGGCGCGCAGCAATACGGCCTGATCTTCAACCGCATGAGCCCATCCGCATGGACGCGTGGCAATGCGCATGCGATCTTTTACACGCTCAGCTATCTTGCGCATCTCGAACGCATGGGCGTCCGTGTCATCAACGGTAGCGAAGGATTTCGCAACGAAACGTCGAAAGCTCTGCAACTTTCACTTCTCGAAACGCTCGGACTTCCCTACCCGCGCTCGGTCGTAATTAATCATCCCAGCCAGGCTGCCGATGCAGCGCGCGGAATGCGCTTCCCTGTGGTGATCAAGCCAAATATTGGCGGCAGCGGCGTGGGCATCGTGCGCTTCGATTCGCCCGGGCAGATTGAAGCGGCGGCGCGCGAAGATAAATTACAGTTCGGCCTCGACGGCACAGGGATCGTGCAGGAATTCATCCCCGCGCGAGGCGGGCACATTACGCGCGTCGAGACGCTCGGCTACAAATACCTCTACGGCATCAAAGTGTTCACTGCGGGCGACACATTTGACCTGTGCCCGATGGACATCTGCAAGACCACAGACGGCGCGAAGATCGAAACGGCATGCGTGGTGGAAGGGCCGAAGACAGGTTTGCGCGTCGAAGGCTACCGCCCGCCGGTTGAGGTGATTTCGGCGGTCGAGCGGATTTTCAGCGCCGCGAAAGTGGAAGTGGGCGGCGTCGAGTACATCATCGACGATCGCGACGGCCGGCTCTACTACTACGACATCAACGCGCTCTCCAATTTTGTTTCCGATGGCCCGCGCGTCGTGGGCTTCAATCCGTTTGAACGCCTCGTCGACTATCTGGTCCAGGAGGCGCGCTGATGCGCTACGGATACTGGATGCCGGTGTTTGGCGGCTGGCTCCGCAACGTCGAAGATGAACAGATGGCCCCAACATGGAACTACGTCTCGCGCCTGGCCCGCCGCAGCGAACAAATCGGCTTCGACCTCTCTCTCATCGCCGAGCTGAATTTGAACGATATCAAAGGCGTCGATGCGCCCTCGCTCGATGCGTGGTCCACTTCCGCCGCGCTTGCAGCCGTCACTGAGCGGCTCGAGTTGATGATCGCCGTGCGACCTACCTTTCACCTTCCCGCACTGCTGGCCAAACAGGCTGCGAATATCGATAACATCTCCGGCGGGCGCGTCTCGCTCAATGTGGTCTCGTCGTGGTGGGCCGAGGAAGCCAAAAAATACGGCGTGCAATTCGACCAGCACGATGACCGCTACGCGCGCACCTCCGAGTGGCTGGATGTAGTAGACCAGGCCTGGAAGCAGGATCACTTCTCGTACAGCGGGAAGTATTATTCGGTGACGGACCTCGTCCTGCAGCCGAAACCAGTGGCGAAACCGCGTCCTGTGATTTACGCGGGCGGCGAATCGGAAGCGGCGAAAGAATTAATCGCAGCGAAATGCGACGCCTACGTGATGCACGGTGACCCGCCCGATCGTATCGCGCCCAAGATCCGCGACATGGCCGAGCGCCGCGAACGCAAGGGCCTCCCGCCGATGAAATACGGCGTCGCAGGCTATGCTGTGGTGCGCGAAACCGAAGCTGCGGCGAAAAAGGAAGTGGAACGCATCACCGACGTAAAGCAGAACGCGGCAGGCTATAAGAACTACGAGCAGTGGCTCGCAAACACGCAGCTCGAGCAGCGCGTATCACTCGAAGATTATTCCGTATCGAATCGCGGCCTGCGCTCCGGCCTGGTCGGGACGCCGCAACAGGTCGCCGACCTCATCGGCCAATTTGAGCACGCCGGTGTGGATTTGCTGTTGCTGCAGTTCAGCCCGCAGCTTGAAGAAATGGAGCGCTTCGCCGACAGCGTGATCAAGCCCAGCGGCGTAGCCGCCCGCGCCTGAATCCAATCAGCGCGGCACCAGCGAACGAATCTTCTGAATCACCAGGTCAATCCCCACTTCGTTATGCCCGCCTTCCGGAATGATCACATCCGCATAGCGTTTTGAGGGCTCGACAAACTCCATGTGCATGGGACGCACCGTCGCCATGTATTGATCGACGACCATCTCCATCGTGCGTCCGCGCTCGCGAATATCGCGCACCAGGCGCCGAATAAATCGGAGGTCTGCGTCCGTATCCACGAAAATCTTGATGTCCATCAGATCGCGCAGCGCTTTGTTCTCGAAAATCAGGATCCCTTCGATGATGATTGCTGAACGCGGCGATAGACGGACAGTGGCATCTGCTCGACGGAAATTCGCGAAATCGTAAGTAGGTCGTTCGATCGCCTGGCCTTCCCGAAGCCGGCGGACGTGCTCGGCCAATAGCGGCGTATCCATCGAATCGGGATGATCGAAGTTCTGTTTCACGCGCTCTTCGAGCGGCATGCCCGGATAGTCTTTGTAGTAGCTGTCCTGCTCGAGGACGATGACATTTGCTTCGGAGAGCGCTTCGATAATCCGCGCTGTAATGGTGGTTTTGCCGGAGCCGGTGCCGCCGCAGATCCCAATGATCAGTGGACGGTTATCGAGGGGACGTATGGTGGCTACCTCCTTAATGTGAATGTGATCCGTGAGCTCTTCTGCGCGCAGATTTCTTCCCGCTCTTCTTTTCTTCAATCACAGCCTGCGCAGCGGCAAGGCGCGCGACCGGAACTCGGAATGGCGAGGCGCTCACATAGTCCATTCCGACGCGATGGCAAAATTTCACGCTGGGACCGTCGCCTCCATGCTCGCCACAGATACCGACCTCCAAATCCGGACGAGTGGCTCGCCCGCGCTGGATGCCCCATTCGACCAGCATCCCGACGCCGGGAATATCGAGCGACTGGAAAGGATCGCTATGAAAGATCCCAGCTTTGCGTTCATCCACATATTCCGGCAGGAATCGACCCGCATCGTCGCGAGAGAGCCCCATCACGGTCTGAGTCAGGTCATTCGTGCCGAATGAAAAAAATTCAGCGACTTCGGCAATCTGGTCGGCGAGCAACGCGGCTCTCGGAAGCTCGATCATTGTGCCCACAAGATAGTGAAGCTTTACTTTAGCCTGCTGAATGATCGGATCGGCTACGCGGCGCGTAGCTTCTTCGAGAATTTGCATTTCTTTTTTGTCGAGAGTGAGCGGGTGCATGATCTCAGGTATCACTTTAATGCCCCGCTTCTGGCAATCAATGGCCGCTTCGATGATCGCGCGCACCTGCATCTCGAGAATTTCCGGATACGTGATGCACAGACGGCAACCGCGATGGCCCAGCATCGGGTTTGCTTCGTGCAATTGCTCCACACGGCGCTCGATGGCCTCGCGCGTCGTCCCAAGATCCTTGGCCAGCTCTTCTTGCTTCTCCGGATCGTGCGGTACGAACTCGTGCAGCGGCGGATCGATCAGGCGAATGGTTACCGGAAGCCCGTCCATCGCTTCGAACAGCCCGATGAAGTCGCGCCGCTGGAACGGAAGCAACTTGTCGAGCGCCTTGCGCCGCGCTTCTTGCGTCTCGGCCAGAATCATCTCCTGAATCGCGCGTTGCCGTTCGATGCTCTTTTCGGGATGCTCGAAATCCTTGAAGAACATGTGCTCGGTGCGCGTGAGCCCGATGCCTTCAGCGCCCATTTCGCGAGCCACGCGCGCATCTTGAGGCGTATCGGCATTCGCACGGACGCCAATCTCACGCACAGAATCGACCCATTTCATGATGGTTTCGTAAGCCTTGGGCGGTTCCGGGCGCACCAACGCAATCTCGCCCGTGTAGACGGAGCCGTCTCCGCCGTCGAGCGTGATCCACTCGCCTTCTTTCACGACCCGGCCATTCGAACTCAGCCTTTTGCGTTCGGAATCGATGTCGACCTTCTCCGCCCCGACGATGCAGCACTTCCCCCACCCGCGCGCGACCACGGCGGCGTGGCTCGTCTTGCCGCCCGTAGCCGTGAGAATTCCCTGCGCCACATACATGCCGCCAACATCTTCCGGGCTCGTCTCGCGACGCACCAGAATTACCTTCTCGCCCCTCGACGCCCACTCTTCTGCCTCTGCCGCTGTGAATACGGCTTTGCCGACTGCGGCTCCAGGAACAGCGTTGATGCCCTCCGCGATTTTCCGAGCCTGAAATTCCCCGCGCGGCAGTGCGGGATCGAGCACTGGATAAAAAAGGCGTTCAACGTCTTCATCCTTGATGCGTTCAAGTGCTTCTTCAAGTTTGATCAGACCCTCATTTTTCATGTCGACGGCCATCCGAAACGCGGCCGATGGCGAGCGCTTACCTGTCCGCGTCTGCAACATGTAAAGCGTGCCGTTCTCCACCGTGAATTCCATGTCCTGCATGTCGCGATAATGTTTTTCAAGTTTCGCTCGAACCTTCTCGAGTTGCTGATAGACCTTCGGCATCCGCGATTTGAGTTCGCGCAAATGCATCGGCGTGCGAATCCCGGCGACAACATCCTCTCCTTGAGCATTGAGCAGAAAATCACCGAAGAAAACTTTCTCGCCGGTGGAAGGATCGCGAGTAAAACACACGCCCGTCCCCGAATTCTCGCCCGTATTACCGAATACCATTTGAACCACATTCACGGCGGTTCCAAGCAGGCCAGTAATTTTCTCCACGCGACGATAAGTCACAGCCTTCTCGCCCATCCAGGATTCAAAAACCGCGCCAATCGCGCCCCACAATTGTTCTTCAGGCCCTTCTGGGAAAGGCTTGCCCGTTTTGCGCTTGTAATACTCCTTATATTCGCCGACAAGTTGCCGCCAGCCCTGTGCCGTTACCAGCGTGTCGTCCGTGACGTTGAGATATTTCTTCATCGCGCGCAGTCGAGCTTCGAGATCCTCTTTCGGCAGGCCGATCACCACGCTCGCGTACATCTGGACGAACCGGCGGTAAGCATCCCAGGCAAAGCGTTCGTTTTGCGTCGATTTCGCCAGCGCCTCCACCGAGTTTTCATTGAGGCCGAGATTCAGGATCGTCTCCATCATGCCGGGCATCGATTTCGCGGAACCGGACCGAACACTCACCAGCAGAGGATTCTTCGCGTCGCCCAGTTTTTTCTTCGTGAGCTTCTCGAGCTTGGCCAGATTCTTCGCAACCTCAGTGCGAAGCTCCTTCGGATACTCACGGCCATGCTTGAAGTAGTAGTCGCAAGCCTCCGTTGTTATCGTGAAGCCTGCTGGTACCGGCAGACCGATTCGCGTCATCTCGGCAAGACCGGCGCCCTTGCCTCCGAGGATCTCTTTCATGTCGCCGGCGCCGTCCGCTTTTCCCGCGCCGAAGAAATAGACGTATTTCATGTTTCTCCTCAGCTACTCAAAATAGCGAAATCGAGCAATGTCGTCCTTTAACCACTACATTACAAGTCGGCCTGTCGACGAATAACTTGCGCGGCGACACTTAAAGTAAAGGCTCAACGTCGCAACTCACCCGCGCGCCGGATTCCTGAGAGCATCCTTCGATTCGTCGCCGCCCAACTCCGAGAAATCTGCGATCGTCGAGAATTCCTTCAAGAGACTTCCGAGTAGCGCGAGGCGGTTCCGCCGCACGTCCGCTTCTTCAGCCATTACTAGAACTTTGTCAAAGAAGAAGTCCACTGACGGCCGCAACTCGGAAATCTTCTCCAAGGCCTCGCGATATTTCTTCGCCTTCTTCCGACGCGTGGCTTCCTCTCCAATTTTGTGCGCGACCAGATTAAGCTGCTGCTCGGCCGGGTCTCGAAGCAGTTCCTTGTTCACGGCCACCTGATTCTTATCTCCAGCAGCCGCAGACTTCTCCAGAATGTTGCGGATGCGCTTGAACGAAGCAGCCAGCGGCGCAAAATTCTTGGTATTGCGTATCGCCTTCAAGGCTTCTACCCGCTCTGCCACATCTATAAGGTCGTCCGCGCCCGCCGCGAAGGCCGCGTTGATTTCGTCGTAAGCAAATCCGCGGCGTTCGCGCAGGATAAACTTCGCTCGCTCAAGAAGGAAATCCAGCACCTGCTTCTCAACCGCCTCCGAAGCATTAATCTTAGGTGCATGCTCGCGCAGCGCGCGCGCAGCAGCGGACACTGCTGCCGAGATTGAAATTGAAATCTTGCGCTCCAGGATTATCTTCACGATTCCAAGTGCCGCACGACGTAGCGCAAACGGATCGCTAGAGCCAGTTGGCGCTGCACCCACCGCAAAGCACGCGACGAGTGAATCAAGCTTGTCCGCCAGCGCAACAGCGCACCCCGTCAAGTTGCGCGGAATCGGATCGTCAAGTCCGAGAGGCTTGTAGTGGTCGTAAATCGCCCACGAAATCTCGTCCGACTCGCCCTGCGCACGCGCGTAGAGGCCGCCGACAATTCCCTGCAGCTCGGTAAACTCCTTAACCATCTCCGTGACGAGATCGCACTTCGCAAGCTCCGCCGCGCGATCCGATCCCGCCACATCGCCACCCGTGATTCCGGAACTGAACCACTGCTCCGCAAACCATCGAGCGATCGCGCGCATGCGTTCCACTTTGTCGAAGTAACTTCCGAGCCGACGTTCGTAGGTAACGTGCGCGAGCTTCGGCAAGACGTCGGCGAGCCGACACTTCTGATCCGTCTCCCAGAAAAATTGCGCATCCGCAAAGCGCGCACGCAGCACTCGCTCGTGTCCCGCCCGCACCAGCCCCTTCGAGTCTTTGTTGAGGTTTATTACTGCAAGAAAATGCGGCGCTAGCCGACTGCCGCGAGCTTCGAGCGCAAAATATTTCTGATGGTCGCGCATCACCGTGATCAAAATCTCATCCGGCAGCGCCAGGAAATTCGAATCAAAATTGCCGGCAATCACGGTGGGATACTCGTTGAGATAAGTCACGAGCTCAAGTAACGCTTCATCTTCATGCGCTCGCAGATTCCTGCGGCTAGCCTGAGAACGGACCTCCGTTTCGATCTTTTCGCGGCGCTCGTCCGGCCGGCAAATCACGAAGTTCTTTTTGAGCTTTAATTCATAGTCGCGCGGCCCGCTGACCGGAATATTTCGCTTGCCCAGAAAGCGGTGCCCGTCGGTTCGATTGCCTGAATTCACGCCGGCAAACGAAAACGGCACCACCTTGCCGTCGAGGATTGCCACGATCCAACGGATCGGTCGGATAAATCGAGGACCATGTGCCCCAGTCCAATACATCGAGCGCGGCCAACTGATCTCTTGAATCACTTGAGGTAGGACTTCACTGAGCACCTTCGACGCAACCCGGCCTTCGATCAACTGCGTCGCCGAGACATATTCGCCCTTCGGAGTATTCACGATCGTCAGCTTCGAGACCGGAATTCCCTGCTTCTCCGCGAAGCTCATCGCCGCACGCGTCGGCTCGCCGAGATTGTCATACGCGACCGACCTCGGCGGCCCCATCACTTCTCGGATAACATCTTCCTGGCGCAAGCGCACGCCATGCGCAATCGCCGTCAGTCGTCGCGGTCCGCCGAAAGCTTCTATCCGATTACTGGCGTCGATCAAACCATTCGTGGAAAAATACTTCTCAAGTATTGCCTTAAGTTCGCTCGAGGCCTTCGCGATCATCCCAGCCGGAAGTTCTTCGCATCCGATCTCGAAAAGGAAGTCGCCCACCGCCGTCGCGCCGGTCTTTCCCTGCCTTTTCTTCATGCTCGAGCCTCGGAAAGTTCCGGCTGCGATGTGTCGGCGCGCTGATCGAGCCAAGCCTTCGCCACCTGCGTGGCCAGCTTGCGAACGCGAGCGATCATTGCTGCGCGCTCGGTCACTGAAATTGCGCCGCGCGCGTCCAGCACATTAAAGAGGTGCGAACACTTCAAGCAAAACTCGTAGGCTTGCAGCAGCGGAAAACGCAAGCGATCCTTCCCTTTCGTCCCGACGTACGCAGCCAGCAAACGCGCCGCGTCCGCCTCATAAAGGTCAAACTGCTTCCGCGTTGCCGCAGCATCCGCATATTCGAAGTTATACGCGGAGAATTGCTGCTCCTCCGCGAGGCGCACCGTCGCATAGCTCACGGTATCCGTCCAGCGCACGTCAAAAACATTATCAGCGCCCTGAAGATAAGCGGCGATGCGATCGAGACCATAGGTAAGCTCAACGGAGATCGGATCGAGATCAAGTCCCCCGCACTGCTGGAAGTAAGTGAACTGCGTAATCTCCAGCCCGTCGAGCATCACCTGCCAGCCCATGCCCCACGCACTCAACGTCGGCGCGTCCCAGTTGTCCTCCTCAAATTTAATATCATGTTCCTTCAAATTGATTCCTACAGCCGCAAGGCTTTCCAAATAGAGATCCTGCACATTGGCTGGCGACGGTTTGAGTATCACTTGAAGCTGCGTATGCTTGAAAAGCCGATTCGGATTTTCGCCGTACCGTCCGTCCGCTGGCCGGCGACTCGGCTGCGCGTAGACCACTCGATAGGGATCAGGGCCCAGCACCCTCAGGAAGGTCTCCGGGTGCATCGTGCCCGCGCCCACTTCTACATCATATGGTTGCTGCAGAACGCAATCCCGACTTGCCCAGTATTCTTCAAGCGTTAGTAGAAGCTTCTGAAACGTGAGCCCCTTTGGTGCTGCGCGTTGTGCCTTAGGCTTCTGATGGTGATTTACGTGGCGTTCACTTTTCTTCAAGCCGGCTTCTCCAGGAGTTCCCTAGCCTGTAGCTTCCGATCGATCTGGTGCTCGATCACGTCGAGCATAACATCGCTCAGTTCTCGTGCGGCGCGCGGCGGAATCATTTCTTCGTTCAGTTTGTCGAGCCGCTCGGCCAGCATTCGACGCGCGGCTGCCAAAGCTGCCACCGAAATCACCCGAAGCCCAGGCACACGGCACTTCCCGCACATCAGTGCCGAAGCGCTTCGCGAAAAATAAGCGGGCTCGGGCACGGTCAGCGCCCTGCCACATCGCGCGCAAGCATCTAGTGGCGGCAGCCAACCCCCGAGTTTAACGGTCCACAACGTGAAATAGGCCATCGCCAGCTCCGGCTTGCCGGTTTTCTTCACCGCCTGAGCCGACAGCAGCAGCAGACGAAAGTTTGGATCCGACGCTTCGTGATCCGGCAGCACCGCTTCGGTCACTTCGCTGAAGATCGCCAGCGCGACGCCCGAGGCGTAATCGCGAAACGCATCGAGGAACGACTCAATCAACTCGCACTGATTGATGCGCACCAGTTCGCGCGAAGGCCGCTCAAAAAACCAGATGCGTACATGCGAGAGCCGCTCGAGCGTCGAACCAAACCGGCTCTTCGTACGCCGCGCACCCGCCGCAACCCCGCGCACTCGCCCCATCGTTCGCGAAAGAAAACTGACCAACCGGTCGGCTTCACCTAGCGGATAGCTTTGTAGAATGATTGCCTCGGATTCGTGGACTGGCATCAGGTGTCGGCGCGCCGACGCAGCAACGCGAAACAAAATTTTCTATCACAGGCACTCACGCCACGCAAACAATAAACGTGCTCGTTCGCACTTGAAGTTTTCGTTGAGGACAGCACCTCACGCCGACCGTAAAGATCCTTGCTTGATGTACTTCTTTAAGCATTCCGTTTCACTCGTCTTTTGATTCTTCCCCATAAATTCTCTCGCACTTGCTTGCTTGCACGAAGATAATCATTTCGTGCACCACTTCAACCAATCGCCGGTCGATGTCGTCGGTGTTGGTATCAACGCCACCGATACAGTCATCCGCCTCCCACATTTCCCCGTCCTCGATTCAAAGGTCGAGATCCTCTCCGCCGAGCGTCGCGCAGGAGGACAAACGGCAAGCGCGGTTACTGCTTGCCAGCGCTGGGGGCTGCGCACGAGGTATATCGGCAAAATAGGCGACGATGAACCCGGGATGTTTCAACGAGAGGAGATGGATCGGGAAGGTGTCGACGCGCACTGGATCGTGGCGCCGGGCTGCATGAGCCAGTCATCCTTTATTCTCATCGACGAGAAGTCCGGCGAGCGCACGGTTCTCTGGAAGCGCGATCTGCGAATTGCGCTGCGCCCCGAAGATCTTCGTGCCGATTGGATTGCAGGCGCGCGCGTGCTCCTTCTCGATGGACACGACACCGCAGCTTCTACGCAAGCGGCCAAGTGGGCGCGAGAAGCCGGCACTTTGGTCCTCGGAGATTTTGACAATCGCTATCCCGGAGTTGAGGCATTACTTGAATTCGTCGATTTTGCGATCACATCGAAAGATTTCCCCGCCCGCCTCACTGGCGAGCAGAACTTATTGAAGTCACTTCCTAAGATGCATGCGCAGTTCAAGTGTTGTTTGACGGGCGCGACACTCGGACGCCTTGGCGTGCTCACCTGGAACGGAGTGCGGTTCCACTTATGCCCCGGCTTTCGAGTACGCACGGTGGACACGACCGGCGCCGGAGATATTTTCCACGGCGCGTTCGCCTATAGCATCGTTCGCGGATGGCCCGTCGACGAGATGCTCGAATTCAGCTGCGCAGCCGCCGGCCTCAACTGCGAAGGACATGGCGCACGCGGTGGAATCGCGACCCTTATCGAAATTGACAGGCTGCGCCGTCGCGGCGAGCGCTCCGAACGCGCGTACTCGGATGAAGAATTAGCCGAGGCATCTCGCGCCGCCGTGTCGGCCGGTTTGGGAACGCAAATATGATACCGCTCAAGAATATGATGGCACGGCGTTCCGTTCCTGTAGTCACAATCCTGTTGATCGTCGTGGATGTCCTGGTCTTTTGCTATCAACTCAGCCTCTCGAATGCGGCCAACGACGCCTTCATCAGAACCTTCGGAATGGTCCCGCTGAAAATGAAGCTAGCTCTCGCCGGCAGTCACTACACGCTTCTGGAAGCGTTCGTGCCGCTCATCACCTGCATGTTTCTCCATGGCGGATTTCTGCACATTCTCGGCAATATGTGGTTTCTTTGGATCTTCGGTGGCGCTACCGAGGACAGGCTCGGATCTATTTCCTACTTGCTCTTCTACTTCATCTGCGGAATTGGCTCAGGACTGGCCCAGGCCCTCTTTAGTTGGGGCTCGAGTCTCCCATCAATCGGAGCGAGCGGCGCAATCTCTGGCGTCCTCGGCGCCTATGTAGTCTTCTTCCCCTCATCGAGAATCCTGACTCTCGTTCCTCTTTTCGTCTTTTTCTTCACCGCGCAAATCCCCGCCGTCATTTTCATCGGCCTCTGGTTCGTCGTCCAATTTCTAAGCGGAGTGAGCGCGCTGAACGCTCCACACGGGGCGAGTATGGGAGGAGTCGCGTGGTGGGCCCACGTCGGCGGCTTCGTTCTGGGAGCACTCTTGGCAAAAGTTTTTGAAGGCGGCCGTCGACGTGCCGACAGCTATACCTATAGTTGAAGTCTGCTTGGCTCAACAGCTAGCACTTGGATGAGGAGCTTGAGGTGCGCCCTATCGGGAATCTTCTCATCGCTTACCTGTGAAACATTTGAACTATCACTTCAGCCCCGGCGCCAACTGATCCCGGCCAGGTCGATGTAAGACTCTTCTTGGTAGTGACGTGGCGGACTTAAAGTGATGCATTCGAAGTTTGCGGCACAGGTGTCCACCCAAATCCTGCCTTATTTGCTTTCGGCGGCGACGCCTCTGTCGACTTCGCCCGCTCATATTTAAACTGCCCTACTAATGTTCTAAGCTCCGAAGACATCCGCTCCAATTCCGATACGGCCGTCCGCAGCTCATGCGCTCCGCTTGATGTACTCTGCGCCGCATGGGCCACGCCGGAAATGTTCCGGGCGATCTCCGTCGACACCTTCGCACCCTCCGAGATGTTCCGGGCAATTTCGCCCGTCGTTGCGGTCTGTTCTTCCACCGCCGCGGAAATGGCGACTGACAAGTCGTGAATCTGATTGATGATCGAAGTGATCGTGCCTATCGCCTGCACGGATCCTTTAGTGTCGGCCTGAATTGCTTCGATCTTCGACCGAATATCCCCGGTGGCATGCGCTGTCTGCTTGGCGAGTTCCTTCACTTCATTCGCTACCACCGCGAAGCCTTTCCCTGCTTCGCCTGCCCGCGCAGCCTCGATCGTGGCGTTGAGCGCGAGAAGATTCGTCTGCTCGGCGATCGATGTGATCACCTTGATCACTTGCCCGATTTCCGCGCTCGATTCCCCGAGCTTCATCACCATCGCATTCGTCGTCTCTGCAACCTCCACCGCTTCTTTCGCCACGCTAGCAGCCTTACTCACGTTGCCGCCGATATCGCGCAAGCTCGCGCTCATCTCCTCAGTGGCCGCGGCCACCGTCTGCAGATTTGCGCTTACACGCTCGGTAGCTGACGTTACGATCGTGGCTTGTGACGTGGTCTCCTCCGAATTGGCGCTCATTCGCTGGCTGACAGCCCCCATTTCCTCTGTTGCCAGAGTTACTTCGCTGGCGCTCGCGGCCACCCGCCCGATCGTAACCCGCAGCTTCTCCACTGAATCGCGAAACCACTGCGCGATTTCTCCCAGCTCGTCCTGATGAGAATCTTTTGCCTCGAGCGTCAGATCCCCGGCAGCCAGCTCCTTCAGCCATCCGGTGATAATCGCCAACCGCTTGTTGATATCGCGAGCGGTGCGGAACGCGATCACGAACAAAAGCCCGGACGACACCAGGCAAATGGCGATGATGGCGGTCTCCGAACGGTTGACCGCGCGGGCTGCGTCCAACTCTGACCGCTTCGAATCGGCCTGCAGCTTATCGTTCGCATCGTCCATCATATTTCGGAGATCCTGATAGCCCTGCAAGAACGGCCCCAGCATGGGCATCGCTGCGGCAGCGTCTTTCCGCTGATCCGAGATCTTTGAAGCTTGCGCGAGATATTCTTCCGAAAGTTTGGTCTCCCTTTGAAGTATTACTAGAACCGTTTGACTCTGGCTTAGGCTCACAGCAACACTAAGCTTGTCTCTCAGTAACTTTTGATGCTCGCTCAGTTCCGCAGCTGCGGTGTCCTGGGCATCACCAGAAGCCGTCAACATTTTCGAGATGTCCCCCCGCGTCAGGTCTAGGAACATGCTCGCTTCCATGTGGCTCCGTATCGCCGTCGACGTCGCGGCTACGTCTTTCACTCCTCGCGCAACGTCACGTATTCCTTTCCATCCGGAAACTCCAACGGCCACCGAAAAAGCAACGCCCAGCAACCCAAGACCGTAAAGCTTTTGTCGAATTGTGATCGTCATCTGCGGGCCTTTGCAGCGCTCACTGAATCTTAAGTATTACTTTAACCGTGTCGTCTACGTCTTCTTTCTTCACATAGCCTATAGCCCCGGCGTTGTCGGCGATCGCCTGCTTCATTTGCGCTCCAGACGCGACATCCTTCGGCGGAGCTGCCACTTTTCCTTGGAAGGCTGCTTGCATGAAATACTTTCCGTAGTCGGCTTCGCTCATTTTGTATATTTCGCGCAGCACCACTGCCCGTTCCGGCTGTCCTTGCGCTAGCATCAAGATCGTTACCCGCTTGCCATTGGACCAGGTCGACTTATCGCCCATGAACAATTTGCGAGCATCCGCTAACGGCAGATCACCTGTCGGATTGGCTTTGTTCACTATAACGTCGACTTCGTCTCCCCCCGCATCCGCCGGCCGGGATGAAATACCTAAACCCGCGACAACGAGGGCGCCGGCAAGTAGTACGAATTGAATTCGTTTAGCCATGGCACTCTCCGTCAGAATGAAAAGCTCAATTGAGTTGATAGCTGGTTGTAGCTCTTCAAGTTTCGCTGAGAAAACCGGTCGTATTGAAACTTGAGCGCGGCGAAATTGTTGAGGTCGATACGAATGCCTCCTGATGCATCGTTCTGGCGACTAACGATCACGTCATTTGCAGCCGGACTAAAGGTCGGATCGGCATCATTAGCGTTCTCGAAGGCATATCGGAAATAGGGACGATACTTTCCGAACGCGTAGGACACCTGCGAATAAAATGCCGGCATGTCAAACGTCCGGCCGCCATGCGCGGCGTCGCGAATGTCCAGAGCCTCATTCAGCCACTCCAGCCGTTGGTTCTGATACACCACGTAAGCATCCATGATCGATTGACCTATTTTCGGAAGTTCGGTCGGAGTCAAATCATCGTGATAAAACGAGAAACCTGTGATCAATCCGGAGAACCACGCAGGATGTGCGGACACATTAATATTGAATGATTTCCCGTGATTGAAGTCCGTGCGGTTCTGCGCTGGCTCGTTCTCTGGAATGTGATCGCGGCCGTTCCCCACTTCCGCTACCCAGTGCAACCCAAACTTCCCGGACGGAATATTCCCGTTGGCTGAGAATCCGATTTCTTGGAGTGGCATAAATCCGCCCTCATCGTCGAATCGGAACATAAGAGGCCGTCCGATTGGCGTGGCGAACCACTGGATGTGATGAAACGTCGCGTTGTAATAGCCTATGTCGGTATGGTAGCGGCCCACTCCGAATGTGAAGTAATCGTTGCGTTTGTATTCGAGCATCAGCCGCTCTAAGTCCGGATTGATTGTGTTATCTGGCTGAGCCAGCAACAAGAATTCGCCGAGCACAGATATGTGGTCGGAAAGTCTCGAAGTTAGAAAAAGGTCCAGCGATCCTAGCTGAAAAGTATTTGCGCTCGGTCCCTGGTCGTTCGCAGCAAATCCCGCGTCCCCATAAGCATTCAGATGGAGTCGGGGCGACACTTCATTGATCTCGATGTCGGCCGGATGAGCAGGCACAGATGCTGTCGGCACCGCGGCTTCTGGCAGGGCGGGCGTAGCGGAGGCGGGAGCCACTGCAGAAGCATCTGCTGGCGAGGCGGTCACCGCAGCAGGCGCTGCTTGGTTCGATCGGCCAGGCGATTCTTTCGCTTCCAGTTCCGCCACCCGAGTCTGCAGCAGTTGTATCTGTTGTACAAGTTGCTGGAGGAGCTCCCGGTCTGTAGGGTTCGAATTCTCGGCCGTCTTGCTGTCTTTGTTGGTAGCGTCTTTGTTGGTAGCGTCTTTGTTGGTAGCGTCTTTGTTGGCCGCATCTTTTCCCGCTGAATCCTTATCGTCGTTCGTAAGGCCTCGCGCCGGAGCCGGCATCAGCAGAGCCATCAAAAAGATCGTGCCGCACCACGCAGGTTGAATGGCCGCGCGGTATCGCAGCGTCTCCACCCGGTTGAGATTTCGACATGACACTCCTCCATCCTCGAAAGTCGTGAACCGTAAGTCTTCGCGGGAATTGGCCGGGACGGCGATTGGCGATGGAATGGCAGCATTTTCGCGCCATGCAAACCAGTACCGTCTGTAGGACTTAATCGTCCGAAGGAGAGAAAACTTAAAGGTTTAGTGCAGCTTTACGTCGAGGATATAACGTTTCTTGAAACCGCATTCGCTACCCAGTCACCCACTTCGCGTGTACCGAGAGCTCCGCCGAGTTCGGCAGGTGTCTTCGATTCGGACAGCGCTGCGCGCACTGCAGCTTCTATCGCCCGGGATTCGGCGCTCCAGCCCAGGTAATCGAGCATCATTCCCACAGTAAGAATGGCGCCCATCGGATTCGCAATATTCTTACCCGCGATGTTCGGTGCCGAGCCGTGCACCGGCTCAAACAGCGACACCTGCCCCGGATGAATATTGCCGGAGGGCGCCAAGCCTAGGCCTCCCGCAAGCTGCGCACCCAGGTCGCTCGCGATGTCGCCGAACAGATTCGAAGTCACAATCACCTGAAACTGCGATGGGTCGCGAACCATCTGCATCAGCAAATTATCAATGTACTGGTGGCTCGCCTCGATGTCCTGATACTCGGCGCGCACCAGTTTGAACACGCGCTGCCACAGATCATGGCCGAACGCGAGTGCATTCGACTTGTCGGACATGCAAACGCGCTTCAACCCGCGCCTGCGCGCAAATTCAAAGGCGTAGCGGATGATCCGCTCCACGCCCTTGCGCGTATTCAGATCCTCCTGCGTCGCAATCTCGTCCGCGGTTCCCTTCTTGAAAAACCCACCCATCCCCACGTAAAGCCCCTCAGTGTTCTCGCGGAAGACGATGAAATTCACATCCTTCTCGCTACGGTCCTTCAGCGGCGTAAATCGCTTGTCAAACAGCACGCAAGGCCGCGCATTCACATATAGATCGAGCTTGAAACGCAGCCCCAGCAAAATATCCGCCGCATGCACATTCGTGGGAACGCGCGGGTCGCCCATAGCCCCGAGCAGGATTGCGTCGAAGTCGCGATGAAACATCTCCACCGCATCGGCCGGCAGAGTCGTCCCATCTCGAAGATAACGATCCGCTCCCCAATCGAATTCCGTCAGCGTCAATTTTTTCCCCGACGCCGCCGCGACGGCTTTGAGCACCTTCACCGCCTCGGGAATCACTTCTTTGCCAATCCCGTCGCCGGGAATCACTGCAATCCGTTTTGTCGCAAGCGCGGATGGAGCAGCGGGACCAGATGGATGCGTGGTCATCGATTACCTTTCCTCCATTTTTGGAGTGCGGCGGCTTGCCGCCGCTTTCACGCGTCCCGGCTCGCCGGGACAATTCTCGGCGAAAGCTTCGTTTCAGAATGAAGGGCTATGGCGAACCCGAGCCAAAGCTCGCACGAGTCAGCGGAAATTTCAAGGACGGCGAGCACGTGGAGACGAGAGTGACAAATGAAATCTTCACTGGAGGTGTCGGCAAGGCGACCCTAAATGATAAAAGCGATTTGAACTAATAGTTGAGGTTAGAAGAAAAATCGGGACTACCACCACCCTTCACAAGAACGATCCAATTCTGTAGTTCTCTTCCGCCCATCTTCCAGAAAAGCTTGCAGGATTCCAAATACGCAACCACAGTCTCAGTTTCACCTTTCTCAAGAAGCGCTTTAGCAAGCGTCATGTTGGGTCCAAATGAATCGAGTTGCGGTGAGCCGGGCGTTTGGCCCGAGGCGAGCAGGTACTGCTTTGCACCGGGAATGTCGTCGTGCTGCAGAGCCACCAGTCCTAGGATCATATTGCCCTTGTGAATTGCGTTTCCATAGTTCCAGCTATCCTTGAACTCTGGAGCAAGGCGTAGTAGTTCAGACGCATATTGCTGCGCCTTCACGCTGTCGCCTGCGGCGAAAGCATCGACGGCAAGCTGATCCAAAGCGACGAATCTTTTTTCGTTGTCGGTCTTGTCGAGGCTTTGCTCGCGAAGAGCCAGCGCCTTCTCGGCGAGAGCTTTTTTCTGTTCGGCCGATTGCGGCCGTTCACTCTGGAGTTCGTAGGATTGTGCCAGCATCGAAATCGTCTCGGTATCATTAGGGTTTACCAGAGCGGCTTTATTCAACAAATCGCGACTCAGCTTGTCGTCGGAAGTTGCGAAGAAAGATGAAGCGTTGCGAAGCACTCTTGTGTCGGAAGGATGCTTCTCGACCTGTTCGAGCCACAACTGCTTCGCGCGCTGATATCCATCCACGCTCCCAATGCTATCGACCGGCATGATCTCAGCTTCTGGTGTTCCGGCAAACTCGGACTCCGGATGGTGCTCGATGAGCCAGAAAATAAGTGTTTCGCGCTTTTGCTCGATCTCAGGAGACTTGTTGGAAATATGGGAGACGAAATAATAGTCCAGAAGCTGTTCGCGCACTTCGAGGTCGTCCGGATTCGTTTTTAGTTTTTCCTCTAGCGCTGCGGCTGCCCCCGCTGACAGCCGCGGCTGGATATGAGGCATGTCGGACGGGTCCTGAGCCCGAACGGCCGCAGAAAACAGCGACCCCGCAAGCAGAAGAAGCAACGCAACGTATGCTATGCGGAATTGCCCCATCTCCGCCTCCGTTTATTCGCCCAAAAAGCCACGAACACGATCCGGGGAATTAACTCCTCGCGTAAGTACGATGACTGTACCCTGGAAGGTCGGTTGCTAGGAAGACGGTGTTCCTAAATCACGCATCAGCGGATGATGAATCCCTGAACAGCGCGTGGTGAATCAAGTGCGTGCACGATTCCACCCACCGATCGAGCTCCGGCTTGGGCATCCGCACCGCTTGCCCCAGCAAGCTCCAGAACAGCGCATCCATCCCTCGCGCCAATCCCGGGACGTCCAGGCCCTTCCGGGCACCCGGCAGCTCGGCGAGCCTTTCGAACACGGCCGCCACGCGCCCTGTCGTCCAGGCATGAATCTGCTTTTGCTTCCTTGCCAGCCCGGCATCGTTGAGCGCCGCCTCCTGCCACGCACGGTACGCACCGAGATAGCGAAGATCATGCGCGAAAGAACGGGACAACAGACCGCGGATCACAGCTCGCGTATCCGCCGCTGCCTCCGTACGAAACTCAAGCTGGCTCAATTTCTCGAGCAGTTCATCCATCAGCGCCAGCAAAAGCTGCCTCTTCGAGCGGTAGTGCTGATAGAAGCTCCCCACGGCAAGATTGGCTCGCTGCGCGATCGCTTCGATCGACGTGCTTTCATACCCCTTTTCGCCAAAGAGACTCAGCCCAGCCTCTTTAAGCCGCTCGCGCTTGTTAACAGAACGTTCCTGCCGCGGATCGGACGGCAAATCCTCCCCCGCAAGTAGATCGGGACGCTTCTTCACCGGAGTTCCATTGCCAGTTCAATCCTGAGGTACAATTTCGTCTTCACCGTCTGCCTTCTGATCCGCGTGGCAGCGGCCATGCGCTCACACCAACTAATCCTGCCGCGCAGCACCAAAGCATCCAGCCCCCGAAAACACCCGCTACCTGCGGAGACATATTCGGAAACACCACCGGGAAAAACGCGCTGGAAAAAGGATCCAGCAAGAGCGTAGGCAGCAGCAGCGCTGTCGCCCCGCGAAGCCGTTCCGATTCAGGCAGCCCCGTTCGGGCGCACAAACGCCGCACAAGCCAGGCGATCAACGGAAACGTCACCGCAAAAAGAATCAGCGTTCCCTTCCAGTCGCCCGGACGCAAAAGGTGCTGCCCCCCGAAACGCAAAGCGAGCGTAGCGCCCAGCCAAATAATGAGGCCGCTTCGAATCAGTCGTTGATTCATAATCGGATTCGTAATATGAACATGAGTTCATATTCATATATGGCCGCGCGAAATGCAAGTCCAAAATGCGTCTATCGGTCCGTCGCGGCCAGCCCCCTCGCCGCTACTCGACCTTGCCCTGCCCCGCCTTGCTCCGCCGTTTTTCAGTTCTCACATTGAATTGTCGCCCGGCAAGCATTAGAATCCGCTCCAAGCCGAACCGGCCGGGATTCCAGAGCGTGGTCTCACCCCGGAACAGTTCGCACAGCACACGTTTTTTGATCCATTTCTTTGCGGCCACTCCAGCCTGGGCGGTCGTTCAATGAATCGTTGAGGTTTCAACCAAGGCGGCATCACTCGACACGCCGCCAAAACAAATCTGGGCGGAAGCGCGGAGATCTTTGGGAGGCACGAGCTGAGTAAGCTCGCCGAACTCGTAACGCAGAAGTCTCGCTCCCGCAGGGCTAAGCGCAGAAAGTAAGCGTAAAAGCGCGCTCGTGGCATGCCTCTTGGCGTTCTTCGAAACCGCGCAAACTGGGGAGGAAACAACATGAAGCGATTCAGAAGTTATGCACTGGCGTTCCTGATTTCCGCAGGACTGGGATTGGCGCTCGCAAGCGCCGCCCCTGTAAAGGCGCAGGCCACCGATTCAACCGATTCGAGCACCACTCCGGCAAAGAAGACGACCAAATCGAAGAAGAAGTCCACCGACGCAAGTTCCACAGATTCCAGCGACGCCTCTTCTTCGGGAAAATCTTCCACGTCGAAATCGAAGAAGGCGAAATCTGACTCTGACAGCGACTCTTCCGACAAGACCGCGTCAACCACTTCGAAGAAGTCCAAATCCGCCAAGTCGTCCTCCGGCGACACCGCTGCATCAGCGGACTCGGCATCAGACACAAAATCAAGCTCGAAGAAATCCAAGTCAGCGAAGGCTTCTTCGACCGATGCCAAGGCCGACTCAACAGCCTCAACGGATGCGGCTGGCACAAAGTCAACGAGTTCGAAGAAGTCAAAAGCTTCCTCGACCGACACGGCCGCTTCAAAAGACGCAGATGCCAGCACAAAATCGGCGAGCACAAAGAAATCCAAATCCACCAAGGCTGCAGACACGAATACATCCGCTGCAGCGACCACAGCTTCGAGCTCAAATTCGGGTGCTGCGGCTCCCGCTCCGGCAAGCTCGAACCCACCTGCGTCTTCGAACTCAGCAGCCTCCACGAAACCAGCCAAATCCACCAGCACCTCGGCCGCGAAGAGCAGCGCAAGCCAGCCGGCGCCTCCCGCGGGAAGCGGGCAGGTCTGGGTCAACACCGATTCCGGTGTCTACCACAAAGAAGGAACCCGCTACTACGGCAAGACCAAAACCGGCAAATACATGTCCGAAGCCGACGCTCAGAAGGCCGGTTTCCATGCGGCGAAGAACGACCAATAGGGCCCTTCAATCTTAGATAACGACAAGAATAAAAACAGGAGAGACCAAATGACGAAAAGAGTAAGTATCGCAATTTGCTGTGCGGCTCTATGTTCGCTCTTTGTACTCGGCGGATGGTCAGGAACCGCGATAGCGCACAATGCCTTCGCAACCGCCGCCGCGCAGTCCAAAGCCGTCGCACCGGCGTCCAGTGACCTCGTCGACATCAATTCGGCCACGAAAGAGCAGCTCGATGCCCTGCCGGGTATTGGCGCTGCTTATTCGCAGAAGATCATCGACGGCCGGCCCTATCACGCAAAAACGGATCTCGTGAAAAAGAAGATCATTCCCCAAGCGACCTACAACAAAATCGCGAGCAAGATTATCGCGAAACAACCAGCGAAGTAGGCTGCGACAAAAAATGGTAGGGCCACGAGGGGGACCAATCGGGCCTCCTCGCGATCCACCTATCAGTACCGGGTGCCGTTGTAACCTCCGCGTAATGTGCGGCTTTCGCTGCCTCTTCTCGCGAAAAATCAACTGAAAGTACTATTGCGCCCCGCCTCCGGCCCAGCTAACTTACTTGGCTGGCAACTCAACCAGTCCGGACAAATCTCGGGGGTAAACGATGGAAGACAAGCGACGCTGCAAGCGCCTCCCATTCTCGATTCCGGTTCACGTGTACGGCCGCACCGAGCGCGGCCTGCCATTCCGCTACGTCACGGTGGCTAAATCCGTGAATATGAATGGTGCGCTCCTGCCCTTGGCACCCAGGGTCAAACGAGGCCAGACAATTCTCCTCGTGAATAGCTTTACCCAGGAAGAACGGGAATGCCGCGTTGTCTACGTGGACGCCACACACCGCAACAAGAAAAAGAAAGTAGCCGTAGAATTCACCAAGGAACAAGGCGACTTTTGGCACGTTTTTTCACCGACGCCCAAGCTGGCTCCCACATCGTCGCAGCGAAACATAGCCTAGCCATCTAGCGCCGGCAAACACCGAACTGCGTGTTTTCCGGCGCTTTTCATTTCGGCCTGTTTGCAGCGGCTCTCCTCCCGTTTTCTTCGCTTCCCTGCTCTTAAGCCGCCTTCATTCCCTCCGTTGAACGAAGTAACCCACTGGTGTTAGCATCCGTCAACCAAGGTCAGTGAGCCGCACGCCCGCCGAGTCAAAGACGGGCGCTCGCGGTCTGGCACGCTTGCGATTCACGCCTCTCGGAGGGAAAAATGAAGGCAGTGCGCATGCATTCGTTGGGTGGTCCCCGGCAGCTGGTTTACGAAGAGGTTGAAAAGCCGTTGCTCGATCCGGGAGATGCCCTCGTACGCGTGATCGCCACTTCTATCACTAAGGACGAGCTCTCCTGGCCCCCCACCTACAAGACCAAAGACGGACAGCCGCGCCTCCCCACGATTCCGGGCCATGAATTCGCGGGCATCATTGATGCAGTTGCGGCAGACGTCTCCGACGTCAAAGCCGGAGAGGAGGTCTATGGCCTCGCTTCCTTCTGGCGCAACGGCAGCGCCGCCGAATATGTCGCTGTCGCGGCGACCGATGTAGCCCCCAAACCAAAAACTCTGAACTTCGAGCAGGCCGCCACCGTTCCGCTCGCTGGATTGACCGCCTGGCAGGCCCTGTTCGATCACGGCAAACTTCAAGCCAAGCAGCGTGTCCTCATTCATGGCGCCGCCGGTGGCGTTGGCACATTTCTGGTTCAGCTCGCCCATTGGACAGGCGCGTATATCATCGCCACGGCGTCATCAGCCCACACCGAATTCCTGCGCGGGCTCGGCGCCGATGAAGTGATCAACTACGAAGAGCAAAAATTCGAGGAAGTTGTAAAAGATGTGGATTTGGTTATCGACACGGTGGGTGGCGACGTCTTCGAGCGCTCGCGCCTGGTGCTGAAGCCCACCGGAATGCTCATCTCCGTCGTCGAGATGGTTGTTCCCGAGCAGGCCGCTGACCGCCCGCGCGAACTCTTCTTCATCGTCGAACCGAATCGCGCCGAACTCATCGAGCTGGGACGCCTGATTGACGCGGGAAAATTAAAAACCGCTATCGCCGAAGTGTTCCCTCTGGAACAAGCAGTGAAGGCTTTCGAAAAGGGGCTGGCAGGGCATGTTCGCGGCAAAATCGTGCTCCGCGTAGCGGACCAGGCGCAATCAAGCGCCCACGCCTGATCCGAGTAGGACTATTTCGCTTTCGCCGCCGGCCAGGGCTCTAGCCAGTAATCGAGCGATAACCACAGTGCGTACGCCGGACGCACGAACAGAACCGCCAACAACAACGTAAAGCTGATCCACAACACGTATTTTATAGTTTCGGAAAGCCACGCCAATTCAGGCACAAGCGGCGTAAGCAAGTACACAGGAATCAGCACCGCGATCGTCAACCCGTAAGTCAGAATCATTCCCCCCACAAAATAGCCGGACTCCCGAAAATAGCCAAGCCCGCAATCCGGACATCGGATCAACACCTGATTGAATCGTCCTTTGAAAATCGGCCCGTGATGGCAATTCGGGCAGCGATAGCGCAACGCATAGACGAGCACCTCCAGAAACGATCGCTTGGATGCCGTCCGCTGAAAATTCTTCGCCATATCGCCATCCAGAATAATCTATAACCCCATGCGATGGAAATGAGCGCGGAGATTTCTGGAAAGGATTTCTGAGTCGGAAGCGGCTAGGCGGTGACGGCTGCAGGCAGCGGATTCCGTCGATTTTCCTTGTCTTCGTAGAGCGCTCGATCAGCTTCGGCAATCAATTCTTCCGGTTCCTGACCGCGACGGTATTCAGCCCAGCCTACGGCAAAACGAATTGGCACTTTCTCGCCGTTCAAATCCACGGAAATCGGCCCTAGACGCCGCAGCATCGCCGGCACCTGCGCAGCGTTGCACTCCGGCAACAGCAGCATGAATTCGTCGCCTCCCAGGCGCGCCGCCGTGTCCGCCTCGCGAATTACCGTGCACAAATGTTGGGCAAACGCCTTCAGCACCAAATCTCCCGCCGGATGCCCCAAGCGATCGTTGATTGCCTTGAATTTATTCAGGTCGAACACCACCACTGTCAAATCGTAATGCTTCCGCAACGCCCGGCCAATTTCCGCCTTCAACGTGCGCTCCATGAATCGCCGGTTATAAAGCCCCGTCAGCGGATCCACCAGCGCCAAGTTACGCCACTGCGCCGAATGCAATTGCCTCTCAGCGATTTCGAGTCGCAACCGATTAATCAGGAATTTTTCATACGTCAGGTAAGCGCCAAAAACGACGATCAGAAACACGAGTCCCGCCACCGACTGAAACACGCTGGACGTCCACGGCGATTTTCCGCCCTCCATGATTGTCGGAAACGCGAGCGAGGCTACCCCGGTCGTGAGCAGCAACATCACGGTCACAGACACACCCCAAGTCCACCACTCGCGCCTTTGCAGTTCGCGCAAACGCGCAGAATAGCCCTGCTGAGGAGGACCTTCCGGTCCTTCGTCGTAATTGGCTCGGTTATTCATGCCCGGCGGCTCGAAAGGTGTTTCGCCGCCATAAAGAACCATATCTCCATCCGAATCGCCGGTCAATTTAAGCGCAGACCTTATGTTCCTAATTGCTACGATTCAAGTATGTGAATTCGGAACAGGAATATCGGTCACCGTCCGAAAACAGCCCAACCTGCCGGCTGGCCCCCAAGGTGCACAAAACAAGCAGTTTATTTAGTTTGGAGAGATAGTACGTCCGGTCTATTGTCCCAAGCGTGCTGCTGCCCGAAACTGTTCCTCGAGCGACACCATGATCGCACTACTCATTCTCGCCGTCTCGGTGACAGCCCTGGTACAGTTCGCGGTTTGCCAGTGGCGGTCGATGTGGATCTCCGTCGCCGCTCAGCCCTTGTCCGAATGCCTACAGGCCGCTGTCGGACTCGCTCCCGGCCAAATTCAATCCAGCCATTTCGAGCTGCTGGCTCGCACGTCGGAGCAGATGTGTCCCGCCACTCAGAAACAGAACGTCTGGCTCCGCGAGGTGCGCCTCTATTTCCATATTGTCGAAGCGCTGGATCGCCTCTGCGAAAAACATCTTCCAGCCCTCTCCGAATGGGCTGACACTGAATTGACCGCCTGCGCCCGTTACGCCGCGGCCATCCTCGACGAGCGCCTCAACGCCAATCTGGCCTTCGCCTCAGAAACTCGCGCTTTCTAAAAACGCAATCGCCACTCAGGTTTCCAGCGTGCCCACGTTCGCCCCTGACGCCTTGCCCCGCTCGGCCAAATAAACCCCAAGCAAAATCAGAACGCCGCCGAGCAACAAATACCGCGTGGGCACCTCGCGAAGGAAAATCGCCGCCACAAGAATCACCCCCACCGGCTGAAAGTAATTCACCGCCGCCACCCGCGACGCCTCCATATAACGCAACGCCCAATAGAAAACCGTGTACGCAGCCACCGAGCTGATCGCCGCCATATACAGCAACCCCATCCAGCCTTCCCACGGCACGCTTCTCCAATCAAAATGTGCCGCGCGAAAAATGGTCAATGGCAACAGCACGATCCCGCTCGCAAAACAATTCACCGCATTCATCTCAATGCTTTCGTACTTGCTCGCCACTCTCTTGCTCAGCACCGCATAAAATGTGAAGCACGTGGTTCCCAGCAGCGTCAACAGGTCGCCAGACAGCGTGGGCGACCGCCGCAAATCGAAACCATTTTCAGCCGCCAAAATAGCAGCACCCGTAAACGCAAGGGCCATTCCTACAATTTTCCCCGTCGTCAGCGCCTCAATCCTCATCGCTCGTGCCAGCAGCAGCACAAGGATCGGCCCAATCGCCAGAATCATCGCGGAATGGCCCGACGTCGTGTAAGCCAGCCCTACCGTAAAGAAAACCTGGTTCGCGCACAAAAACCATCCAAGATATGACAGCGTCCAAACATCATGCCGCGTCAATTTGCTGCGATTCCCACGGAAGAAATAAATCGGAAGGAAAATTACAGCGGCAATTTCAATCCGGAACACGGCAAGCGTCAGCCCGTCGAAGTATCGCAGCGCCGTCTTGCCCGCCACGTAATTGAACGACCACATCCCCAGCATCGCCGCCAGCGATATAGCCAGCAGAAGTGAGCTTGGACGATGCGGCGAAGCGTTCGTAATCTCTGTCGCGCGCAAACTCAAAATCCGCTCGAGGACATCTACTCGATCACCTCGCGCCGCCTCGTCAGCGATTCAATCCGATCGATTCTCGGCGCGTAGCCAATCCCCGGCGCCGTCGGCACGCGAATAGTCCCCTGCCGCGTCACTTCCACTTCAGGCTCGATAATGTCCTCCGCCCAATAGCGCTTGCTCGCCGAAACATCCCCCGGCAGCGTAAAATTCGGCAGCGTCGACATCGCGATGTTATGCGCGCGCCCGATGCCCGATTCCAGCATCCCACCGCACCATACCGGAATCCCTTTCGCTTTGCACAGGTCGTGAATCCGCCGCGCCGCCGTATGTCCGCCAACACGCCCCAGCTTGATATTGATAATGCGACACGCGCCAATTTCAATCGCCGCCCGCGCGTGCTCGTAATCATGAATACATTCGTCGAGGCAGATCGGTGTCTCGAGTTGCCGCTGCAATTCCGCGTGCGAATAAATGTCGTCCCACCCCAGCGGCTGCTCGATCATCATCAGATAGAACGCGTCGAGCTCCTTCAAGTGCGCCGCATCCGTCAGCGTGTACGCCGAATTCGCGTCAACCATCAAGCGAATGCGCGGAAATCGCTCGCGCAGCGCCCGCGTCGGCTCAACATCCTTCCCCGGCTTGATTTTGATTTTGATCCGCTGATACCCGGCAGCCAGTTCCTTCTCCACTTTTTCCAGCAGCGCATCCATCGAAGGCTGAATCCCAATCGACACTCCGCAACTAATTTCATCCAGCGTCCCGCCCAGCAGCTTCGCCAGCGGCATATTTTTCTGTTTCGCCTCCGCATCCCAAATCGCCGCTTCGAGGCCCCCCTTCGCCATGTTGTGCCCGCGAACCAGCGCCAGCATCTCCCACACATCCGCCGCCGCGAATTCCCTGCCGCGCAACAAGGGCCACAAATAATCTCGAATGATCAGCCACGCAGTCTCTACCGTCTCGTACGAGTAATACGGATCCTCACCAGCCGTCGCTTCGCCCCAGCCGATCACGCCATCCACATCCGTCTCGATCAGCAGAATCCGGCGCAGTTCGCTCACGCCAAAACTCGTCTCAAAGGGCGCGATCAACGGCAGATGAATTTCGCGAAGCGTGATTTTTCGGAGTCGCATACTTGAGACTACCTGTCATCCCGAGCGGTGACGCGCGTGCCTTTGGTTCCATCGCGAAGCGCGAATTGTGCGTCCCGGCCGTATCCGCGGGGCGATGGCGCGCGTCGTAGTCGAGGGCTCTGCATTGTTCTCATTTCAAATGGCCTGTTGCCTTTCCTTACCCTGGCGACAATTCTGGCAGATGTACCCCCGCCACCGAATCGCGCGGCTCAAGCAAATAGTCCGTCGTATCTCCGTGATTCTCCACTCCGGTCGCCACAAACTCCTTGCCGAACAATTTCAAAAAATGCTGCCGCGTCAAAGCCTGCACGCGTTCGCCCGACGCTCGATCTCTCTTCTTCAGCTCCGAAATGTTGGCAGCAATAGAAATCCTCTGCACCGCCGGATTCGCCGGCGGCAAATTTCCAGCCAGAATTTCCTTCACGCGCACCGAATCGAGCCACCATTCCGCCACCAGCCTATCGGTCGGCAACCCAGCGTGCAACGGACTCTCTGTCACCCCGTAGCAATCCGGGATGTAACGCCGCGCCACCGCCCCCAGCCGCACCAGATTGAAATGCGCGTTCTTCAGCTCCAGCGGATCAAACGTCCACTCCACCAACGGAATCCCGCGCTTCAACGCGTCCTGCCTCTGAAATAATTTCAGCCGCCGCCCCACGCCTCGGTTCTGATACTCCGGCAGGACCGCTGTCATATGCGAATGCAAAAATCGCAGCGTCCCACGAAATCCAGCCAGCGCCAGCGTCATCCCGACGAGTTTCTCGCCGTCAAAAGCCCCGATCACCTGCCCGCCCGTATGATCCGCCACCACGAAAATCGGCGCCGGCACAGTAATCTCCTCGCCCCATATCACCCGCTCGAGCCGCACGCCCTCCTCGTACTCGTCAAGCGAATGGCACTGCCGAATTTCAATCCCATCCTTCACAATAGCAGCCATCTTATCAACGCCTTTCACTGTCCTCGGAGATTCGGCCTGTCCTGTGCTTGGAAACGGCTCAGACTATAGCACCCAGAAACGAAATTGGACGACGACGCGCTGCTTTCAAGATTGAACCTAGGTAATAGCGCTTAATACGTGGTTGAGGTGCGGCGTTCAATAGCCGAGACGACGATGCGTTTTCCGTTTGGAATCCGGAAAAAGAATATGCGCCACGCACCGGTCCGCCGGCGAAATGTCTTTTGTTGTCCCTTGAGGAGCTTTAGGTCTCCTTGAAAGGGATTTGTCGCCATCTCCCTGAGAATGCCTTCGATTCGTTCTCGGTCAGGCGAGGGGACGCGCTCGAGAGACTTTCTTTGCGGGTCCGGCGAGGACGATTTCCCATGGAGCGGAAGTAGTCATCGAGCGTGATGTAATCGCCCTTTCGATATGCAGCCTCACCGCGCCGGATTGCGCGCAGTTCGGTTACGGTCGCGGATTCGGTAGGAATATTAAAATACAGCCGGAGCGCCGCAATGGCCACATCGGCGGGATTTCGTTTCTCCCGCTTTGCGGCACGGTCCACACGTCGCCCCACTGCGGGCGGCAACTCAATTGTGTACTGTCGTCGGCTCATGTCTTCTACAGCCTAACACCCAAGAGTGAGATTCGGTAGCACAGGCATTCCTGCCTGTGCCACAAGCCACAGCACACCTCAAATCCTCAATTCTTGGCGCTCCACGCGACTGCGTTCTTTTCTCGGAACGCCTTATGGGCCGTTTAAGTAGCACAGGCCATTCCTGCCTGTGCCCCAAGCCACAACACAGCACACACCCTTACTGCTTGGCGCTCGGCGCGACTAAGTTCTTTTCTCGGAATGCTATCTCGCCCCTTCAGGGGCGACCTAACACCAACCAAAAAACGGGGGCTTTAGCCCCTGAAGTGCCTAGCCAGGCGGTGTTTTCTTCCACTTCGCCTCCTCCCACAATTCTTCCATGCGCGCCCGCGGCAAATCCGCCAGCCGCTTGCCATCGTTCCGCGCCGCGCCCTCCATCCACCCGATTCGATCCTTGAATTTGCGATTCGCCTTCTTCAATGCAATTTCAGGATTCACATCCAGAAACCGCGCCACATTCACCGCAGCGAAGAGTAAATCCCCAGCCTCTTCTTCGATCCGCGCACGCCCACCATCCTTCCGCTCGCCAATCGCCGAAAGAATCTCCCGCTTCTCTTCCTCAATCTTGTCGAAGATCCCGTCCACATTGTCCCAATCAAACCCAATTTTCGCCGCACGCAGCGTCAACTCATACGCTTCCAGCGCCGCAGGAAGCGACCGCGACACTACCGCCAATACCGACTCATCCTTTCCGCGCTCCGGCTTCCCCTCCGCCGCCCGCTCCTCCGCCTTAAGCTGCTCCCAATTCTTAAGCACTTCCGCCGAAGTCGCTGCCTTCACGTCCCCAAAAACGTGCGGATGCCGCCGCACCATCTTCGAATAAATGGACTCAACCACATCAGCTATCGTGAAGCGACCAGCCTCCTCCGCCAGCACGGAATGAAACACTACTCGCAACAACAAATCTCCCAGCTCCGACGCAAATTCCCGCGCGTCCCCCGCCTCCATCGCGTCGAGCACTTCATACGTCTCCTCGACCAAATACTTCCGCAACGATTCATGCGTCTGCTCGCGATCCCAAGGGCATCCACCCGGCGCGCGCAACTGAGTTTGTAGCGCGACAAGCTTCTCAAACCACTCGCCCGCTGATTCCCTTGCACGCGGGCCAATTACTCTGCCGCCTCTGCGGACGCGCGCGCTCGCTTCAGCCCGGCCGCGCGATTCCGCGCGGCTCTTCCCCTTCGATTTGCGTCGAGTTTTTCGATGTGCAGACACAGCGATGTTCACAGCTCCTGCGCGACCCGACAATCTACAGTCCCCCGGCCCCGCCCCACAAGAGCCAATCCAACCGTCCGACTCTGGCTGGAATTGACCTGAGGCCTTTTGCTCCTATGTCGCGTCGCTCCGCACGCGCTCGCCGCCGGCGGTTTGCTTTTCAGTAGCACAGGCAATCCTGCCTGTGCCCCAATATCCCCGCGGCACACTCGCGCTAGCCAAGCACTCATCGTCACACCGTTCTCTTTCGCTTTTGCCCTTCGGCCTTCGCACACTCAAATTCAAAAATGGCCGACGAAATCTCGTTCGCCCTTCTGCCACCGCGCCACCCCGCCACCCCGCCTCTCAATCACCCTGAAGATTCTTCTCGAAAAACGCCGCCACTCGCTTCATCAGATAAATTCGCCCCGCGGCATCATTCGCCGGATGCCCCCCGGCCCGGTAGCAACACAACCTCAATATTCTCCCCGCGCTTGATCGCTTCATCCAGAACCAGCATGGTATTCACAAGGTGAACGTTGTCATCCCCCGTTCCCTGCCCAATCATCAATTTTCCTTGCAAACCATTCACGAAATTCAGCGGCGATGCTTTCCGATATCCCTCCGGATCATCCTTCGGCAAGCCCAGAAATCGCTCGGTGGCAATCGAGTCGTACTGAAGCCAATCCGAGACGGGTGCGCCAGCAAATCCCACCTTGAAATCCTGCGGCGCTTCGAAAAGCGCGTGCAGTGTCATGTGCCCGCCATAGCTCCAACCCCAGATGCCAATACGCTGGCCGTCCACGTAAGGCAACGTACGCAGATACGCCACTCCGTCCCGCTGATCCGCAAGCTCCTGCACCGCGACGTTGTGATATAGCTTTTCTTGAAAAGCGTGCCCGCGCCCCATCGATCCCCTGTTATCCACTGAGAAAATGATGAACCCTTTTTGCGCCAGGAACTCATTGAACAGAAAAGTTCCTCCCGTCCACATGTTGCGCACTACTTGCGAAGGACCTCCGTACGTGAAAACGATCACTGGATATTTCTTCGCGGGATCGAAATTCGAAGGTTTGATCATCGACGCGTTAAGCAACGTGCCGTCTTTCGCTTTCACCTGGAAAAAGTCGACCGCCGAGAGGCCATAACTCGCCACATCCGTGATGTTTTCATGAAGCACCGCGATTTGCTTTCCGTCGCCGCCAACCAGCTCTTGGCTCGGAGGCGTCATCACATCCGAGTGGGTGTCAACGAACGCAGACGCATCGGGAGAAAAGTCCGCGGCGTGCCAGCCAGCCTCCCGCGAAACGCGCTCAAACCCGGAACCGTCCAACGCAACCCGATATATCTGGCGCTCCATCGGCCCCTGTTCCGTCGCCGTGAAATAAATCACGCCACGTTTCTCATCGACGCTATCCACAGACTCGACGTCCCACTCGCCACGGGTAATCTGCACCGGCTCGCCGCCGGTCTTGTAGACATAAAGATGTCGATATCCGCTACGCTCGCTTCCCCAAATGAACCGGTTGCTGTCTTTCGAGAACCACAAAATATCCGTCACGTCGACCCACGTTTTCGACTTCTCCGTGAGAACCACATGCGCATCGCCGCTACTCGCATCCGCAATCGTCAGTTCCAGAACATTTGCCACCCGAGCAAGCCTCTGGATCGCGAGCCGCTTGCTGTCCGGCAGCCACTCGACGCGCGGAATCAAAATCTCCTTGTCGCTGCCAATATCCATCGCGCGAGCCTCTCCCCCTGCGATCGGCTGTACGAACACGCGCGCTACCGGGTTGGCCTCGCCAGCCCGCGGATACCGGTACGTTTCGTCTTCGGTTAGATCCTCGATGTTGTTTTGAATCGTATATTTCGTCACCGCGTGCTCGTCTAATTCAAGATACGCGATCGCCGACGAGTCCGATGCCCACCAGTACCCAGAGCGAATCTCCAGCTCCTCCGGATACACCCAATCCAGTTGGCCTTTTCGCAATGCTTCGCTCCCGCCCGTCGTCACCGCCCGCGCATCTCCACCGCTCGTGCTCACTATCCACACGTTGTAATCGCGCACGAAACTCACCCAGCGGCCGTCGGGCGATATCTTCTCGTCAGTCAGCATTTCTTTACCCGAGACAAGCGTACGCGTAGTCTGAGATTTCAGATCGAACCAGACCACCGAGGTCTGCCCGCGAAACAGCATCGCAGTTCCGTCCGGCGAGAATTCAAACGGCGCAGGCGGACGCCGTGCCGCCCCGGTTCGCTGCCGCAGCGGATAGGGTTGTGGAGGAAGAATCGTCGCGAGTTTATCCGCCGCGATGAGCAAATGCCGCGTTCCGGTCGCCGCATCCATGGTCCAGACTTCCCGTCGCGCATCTTTCCCTGTGCCTGTCGATTCGAAGAACGCAATCTGTTTGCTGTCAGGAGTCCAGGCAAGGCCACTTGCCAATCTGCCGCTCAAGCCGGGCTGGCCATAAATTGCTTCAATCGTCAGGGCCTTCGTCGCTTTCGAATCAGCCGATTGCGCAGCCGATTGTGAAAATGATGAGACCGGAAAAAACACAATGGCGAACATCGTTCCGGCCAGCAACAACGGCCGTACCCTGCGCTCGATTTTCTGCACCAATTCCTCCCCAAAGAAACTCGGAGTGTACTCGAACCGCCAAACAAAAGTGAACTTCCGAACAGCAATCCGTCAGTAGGGGCGGCTCTCAGAGGCGCCCGCGTCCATCGCGCCGACCGTTAAATCTTCGCCAGCGGGGTTACGGCATGCCAGCAGACGACGCTGCGCAGCTAGACTGGGCTCAGCCCGAGCGGCCGCGCTAACTTGTGAGTACTTGGAGCGGGTGTTAAACTTTCAAGATACTCAAAGTTGGAAAGCTGACTAAAAAGGACGTTCTGTGGCTGATCCGAAACCGGAAGAGACATTCAAGGTTATTGACCGGCGCCTCTTCAGCGAAGACGGCGCCTTGCGCAAAGACGTCGTAGAGGAAGAAGAACGCCGCGAAGAAGAAGCCGCCGCACGAGCAGCGAATCGCGCGGCGGCGAATGCCCCGGCGCAAACCGACGCGAGCAAGGCCGCAAAAAGCCCGGCCGCTAGTCCGAGTGCCGACGCATCCGCTAGTCTCGCCCCTGGCGAAAATCAGCCCTTCGACGCCGAGCAGCCGCAAGGCTCGCGCAGCTTCCAGATGCTGGTCGATTTTCTCGTTCGCAATGCCGCTGCCATGCTCGGCGGAATGGCCGATCCGCGCACGGGACAAGCCTATCTCGATCTCGAAGGCGCACGCGAAGTGATCGACATGCTCGACGCGTTGCGCGAGAAAACGCGTGGAAATCTCTCCAAAGCCGACGACGACCTTTTGATCGAAGTCCTCGGACAGCTCAAGCTGACTTTTATGGAGATGTCCAAAGTGGCGGCCGACGCGATGGCGAAAAAGGCCGCGCAGAAAAAGTAGGATAGGCTTCAGCCTGTCCCAGCGCTAAAGCCCAGCTCGATCGCTGATGCTTGCCTCATGCGCGATGGCGTTCTTTCATTCGGTGCTTCATTTCAGCGCACTTCTCAAAAAATGCCCCAATCACTTGAGGTAACTGTTCTCGGTTCCGGCACATCAATGGGCGTCCCCACGCTCGGATGCCATTGCGCAGTTTGCGAATCGAAAGATCCGCACGACAAGCGCACGCGCCCATCCGTCCTGCTCTCTTATGGCGGACGCAATGTCGTCATCGACACAACGCCCGACTTCCGCTCCCAGGCCATGGCCGCGCACCTCGATCGCCTCGACGCAATTCTCTACACTCACGCCCACGCCGACCATATCTTCGGCCTCGACGATATTCGCCCCTACAATTTGAAACAGAGAGCCGCGATTCCCATCTACGCTGCGGAAGCAACGCTGCAAACATTGAAGAGATCGTTTGCCTACATCTTTGACACCGCGCCAACCGACAGCTCATTGCCCGGCGTGGAATTGCACACGATCGAAGGACCCTTCACACTCTTCGGCGTAGAAATTATTCCTGTCCCCGCAATGCACGGCCCAGGCCAAGTGCTCGGCTTCCGCTTCGGAAACGCTGCGTACCTGACGGATTTCAGCACGATTCCGGAAAGCTCCAAGGCGCTGCTCAAAGGGCTCGACCATTTTATTCTCGACGCTCTCCGTTATACTCCGCACCCAATGCACTCCAACGTGCCGCAATCGCTCGCGCTCGTCGAAGAACTCAAGCCAAAGCACGCCTGGTTCACCCACATCTGCCACGACCTGGGCCACGAACACACAAATGCCAAGCTCCCGGAAAATGTCCGCCTAGCCTACGACGGCCTCCGCTTCGAGGTGCAAGTCTGATGCGTGACGAAGCGGCTTCGCTACTCACGGTCGCTGATTCGGCTGAGCAGTGGGCCGAGAAATTTGGAGACCTGAATGTTCGCACCGTCGTCACAATCGGAAACTTCGATGGAGTTCACCTGGGGCACCAAAGAATCTTTCAAGCGGTGAACCATTGGGTCGATCTGAAAGGCAATCTCCACAAGAAGCAGGAACAGTTAACTCCGACGGTCCTCACGTTTTATCCCCATCCCGCAAAAGTTCTTCGCCCAGCAGACGCACCTCCGCTTCTCTGCACCTTATCGCAGCGGCTGGCGGAATTCGAGACCGCCGGGATGCATGCGGCTCTTGTGCTCAAATTCGACGAGCAGTTGGCGAAAGTGAGCGCGGAGGATTTCGCGCGAACCTATCTCGTGGACACTTTGCACGCTCGCGCGGTGTTCGTGGGCGCAAACTTTCGCTTCGGCCACAAGCAGGCCGGCGACGTGAAGCTTCTCGAAGATCTCGGCCGGCGCTGGGATTTTGAAGTGCAGGTCGTGCCGCCCGTGATTCAGTACGGCATCGTCGTCTCGAGCACCGCGGTGCGCAGCGCGGTGCGCGACGGACGCATGGAAGATGCGTCGCGATTGCTGGGCCGTCCGTTTGCACTCGCGGGAGAAATCAAAACCGGAACCGGACAGGGACGCAAACTCGTCGTGCCCACGCTGAACCTCGCGACCGAACAGGAATGCCTGCCGAAGAACGGCGTCTACGCAACGGAAAGCGTGATCGCCGGCAAGAAATATCGCTCGGCGACGAACATCGGCGTGCGGCCAACCTTCGACGGCCAGCGCCTGGCGATCGAATCGCATCTCTTCGATTTTTCTGAAAACTTAACGAGCGGTGCGATGGAAGTGCGTTTCTGGAAGCGGTTGCGGGACGAAAAGAAATTCTCGGGGCCGGAAGCGCTGCGCGAGCAGGTGCTGCGCGACATCAGCGAAGCGCAGGCGTACTTTGCGTCGCTCGCGCAGCCGAAGTAGCGCATGCCACGCCTCAGCGCTCGGCGTCAATCGACAGGGGAAATCGGAATTGACGGATAATTATTTCCCTTGCTGCTGGTCGTAAACTTCACTTCCTGCAGCCGAACTGCGTGTAGCGAAATCTTTCGAGTCGGTTTTTTCTTCTTCAGCAATTTGCGGTCTTTCATCATTCCACCTCAATGACGTGCGATCACGAACTGGCGCGCTGCTTCTCCTGCTTCCGGCATTCCGTGCAAACGCCGCCGATTTCCGTGCGGCTCACGGTGATGTCGATGCTGCAGTCGCGCGCGATCTGCTGCTTCAGCTCTTCGTACAACTCGCTTTCCACTTCGCGCACTTTTCCGCAGCGCAGACAGGCAACGTGAATATGGTCGCGCGGGCCGTGGCTCTCGTAGAAATGGCGGTCGCCGCGAAGATGCAGCAGGTCGAGCTCGTCAATCAGGCCGTGGCGCTTCAGCAAATCGATTGTGCGATACACGGTGACGCGCGTGATGTTGGAATCGATTTTTTGCGCTCGTTCGAGAATTTCGCCGGCGTCGAGATGGCGGCGCGCCGTCTCCATCACCTGCAGGAGCACGCGGCGCTGGCGCGTGAGCCGGATACCGCGCGAGCCGAGCTCGCGCTGCAAACGTCCGGGCGCTTCGTGGACGTTGATTCGTTCTCCGGTTGAGACGCGATGTGCGGGTGTGGCAGCCATATTCGCTAATGGAAGATTATACCAAATGCCGATTCGGAGCCGGGCAAAACGAATCTGCCCGCACCGGTTCGCGTCGCGATGATTTGAAGCGGCTCGCGACATGTTTCATTCACCTGGTGGGGCGACCGGAGGTTTTTCATGGAGCGCGCCTTTGCCTGTCATGGCGGCGATGATTTGGCGGCCGTGGAAGCGGCCGTTCTCGATGAAGATTTCGCCGGTGTGCATTCCGCCGACCACGACGCCCGCGACGTAGATTCCCGGCACATTGCTTTCGAGGCTTTCGGGATTTATTTGCGGCTTTTTCGTCACCGGGTCGAGGCGGATTCCCTGCTGTTCGAGAAATTCGAAGTCGGGATGATAGCCGGTCATCGCAAAAACCTGTGCGGCGGGCAAGGCCTGCTCGTGGGAGTTGGTTTGCACCCAGACTTTGCCGGGCTCGATGCGCGACACTTTGGCATTGAATAGCGCTGCAATTTCGCCGGCGCGGATGCGATTTTCGATGTCGGGCTTCACCCAGTATTTCAGGCTCTTGCCGAGGGCCGCATCGCGATGAACCAACGTCACGTGCGCGCCGCCGCGAAATAAATCGAGCGCCGCTTCCGCCGCTGAATTTTTCCCGCCGATCACGACGACATTCTGCTTCCAGTAGGGATGCGCGTCGGTGAAATAGTGCGAGACGTGCGGCAAGGTTTCGCCGGGAATATCGAGCGGATTGGGCCGGTCGTAGTAGCCCGTGGCGATGATAATTTTCTTGCCGTGGAATTCCTGCTTCGCACCGGCTTCGTCGCGCGTGTGGACGACGAAAGCCCCGTCATGACCGCTGATCTTATCGACGGTTTCATAGAGCCGCGTTTCGATTTCGTAGTGTTCGACGGCGCGGCGGTAGTAGTTGAGCGCCTCGGCACGCGTGGGCTTCCCTGCCGCGATGGTCATGGGCAGGTCGCCGATTTCCATGCGCTCGGGCGTGGTGAAGAACGTCATGTTGACGGGGTAGTGGTAGAGCGAATTGCAGAGGCAGCCCTTGTCGATGACAAGCGGGCGCATGGCGGCGCGCTTGGCTTCGATGGCGCAGGCGAGACCGGTGGGGCCGGCGCCGATGCAGATGACGTCGTAGGCGTCAGGCATCGGCTGGCCCTCGGATCTGAGCGGCGGCGCAGAGTGATGGAAACGCCGAAACATTGTTCCGCCACGGCGGACGCGAAAACCGCGTTTTGTGTCCATTAGAAATTTGCTTAGTCTTTTGTTTTCCGCTAGTTGACTCAATTTCTGAAATGTCGATTGTTCCCATTAGAAAATTGGGCGTTCTGCCGTTCTCAGAATTTTCGCAGGATCACAGTTGAGTTCCTTCGACTCCCGGTGGTCGCTTCCTTCGTGCCTCAGGACAGGCAGGATGCCGATCCTGGCCGGATCGTCAGTTCCCATTAGCCGCCGCGGCGGCCGGGGAAATTCTCGGCTGGGTGAGCGGGCGGTCTTCTCCGAGGAGTTCGCCGGCGGAAGGCGCCGGAACTCCGAAGCGGCCCAATTTTCGGACTGAAAAATCGTCATAAATCTGCGATTAGAAATTTTTAGGTTGCTGATTCTTTTAGGACTTAGCTCGAATTCTAATTCCAGATTTGCGATTAGAAATTGGAGAGCATCGCTGAGGCAGCGATGCTCGGCAGGTGTCGTCGCCAGCCAGCCAGCGTGTTGACCGCTGTAGTTCCACTGAAACGCTCCTTTCTTTTCCCATTGGGAGCCGCGTTCGAGTTTGCGTTCAGCTCCCATGATGTTAGATGACGGTAGCATGCGGAAAAGTTGGTTTGCAAGGAGTGGTTCGACTGAGAATCTTGCGCAGCGCTTGGGCAAAGTCAAAAGAGCCGGCAGGATGCCGGCGCTACTAGGGAACGATGCCATCGTCCTCTCGATTTTGATTATGTGGCGGGTACGGCGCGGCGCGACGCCCATTTGGAGGAAACGACCCATGCAGGATCAAACGTAAATAGATGCAGGAGCACCATGCCCGCCGTAAGATCGGGAAAAGAAATCAGCAGAAACAAACCGATATGGAGAGATAGCATCGCACTCCAGATCCATGGGCGAAGCTGTCGAAATAATGACAGCGGCGCGAATGCGACTTCTAATCCAAGAGCACTCCAAGTAGCTGCTTTCAGAAAGGGAGTGGGAAGAGCTAACAGCCAGTGACGAAGCGAGCCCGGCCTTGCGAGGGGATTTGAAAGTATTCGCGCGAGTGCGGTGCCATCAAGCCACGAAGGGCTCCCCAGCTTCATCACGCCGCTATAGCTGTAGCCCAGGGACATGAGTATCCACGCGACTAAATAAATTGCAGGAGGCATTTGCCAATTCTGATTCGGCTCTCGTCGGATGCGTGCGGCGAGCGAACCGACGGGTGCAGTGGGGAGAAAGGCATGCGCGAGCAACAACCATCCGACATACGGAAGCGCAGGATTCGCAATCAGAGGGTTGCGCCCTAAGAAGCAGGCGCCGAAATACCAGAGGGTAATCGCGGCCACTCGATCCCATAGACCAATCGCAAAGAGCACGGCTGCCAAGATTGCAATGACCAAAACCAGCTGCACAAAGAACGGCGAATCCCAAACAGCCAGGAGATTTGGGAAGAGATGGACCAGAGGGCTCAACGATGGCATCGGCAGCAAGCCCCGGTCGGAAAATAATTCCGGACCCCATGGCAGTAACTGGGCATAGTGGAGCGCAAGATAGCTTCCGAAGAGAGCGCGAAAAATGCTGTACTGCCCGCCCGTCCAGCCGTTTTTCATGGGCAGGAAGGAGTGATCAGAAATTCCGGCTCAGAAAATTGTGTATTCGAACGAACCAGAAGGCGAATGTTCGGAGGTTCTGCGAGACTCGCAGGATCAATTCCGAGTTCGCGCAGAAGCGGCGCGCGGCCGCAAAGGGCATATCGGACAACAGATTCATACATAGGTTTCGTGCGCGGATCGACGGAGAGCACGGGGGCATAAGCGAGTGCGGCGCCGAATACATTTCTACGGTTATAAGGTCCGCGTACGCGTGAATAGAGTTCCGGTGTCAGCTCTAATGAATGCTCGCCGCCAGCTCGGTCGCGCCACTCAAGGTAGAATACGGACGAGAATGTCTCTAGCCCCTGAACGCTGGAAAAGACCTTTGGAGCCGGCGACGCGCCGGTAGCCGCCGCAACAGCTTTCAGGGCCGGCAGTCTGAGCAGATCGCCCGTCATTTGAAGCAAACCAACTACAAGCAGAAACAGGGCTGCGCGGCTCATCGAGTGGGATGTGGCTCCGGAGGTTGCGCGTTGATATCCACGCCGATTAGCATTTCAGGGAGACGATGTTCGAGGGGGCCGAAACCGCATCGCGATTGCCATTCTTTGGGATTGCGAAACGTTCCGAAGAGCATGTCCCAGAGCGGTAAGTCGGCATAGTTGAAAGAGTGCAATCCTTCTTGATGGTGAACGCAGTGGCTTTCAGGCCTTTGAAAAATGTAGCCGAGCCAGTGGGGTGTGCGGACGTTCCAGTGATAGACGAGCTCGGCTAATCCCGTCAGCAAGACAGCGAGCGAGGCAGCTTTGGGAGAAAGGCCGACAACCAGATATAGGATGGCGCTGGATAGCACACTATTTACGAGAATCTCCAGCGGGTGCTTGTAAAAACTTGTTATGACTTCGATTCTTTGCGGGCTGTGGTGTACTTGGTGAATCCAGCGCCAGAGAAATGTTGATTCATGGCGCCAGCGATGCCACCAGTAATAGATGAATGTAATTACAAAATATCCGAGTAGGGTGCCGCCGACGGTGCCGAGTCTATCGGCTGACCACAAACGGTGCTGGGCCATCCAGCCGTTCCCGACCGACCCAGCAAGCCAGACGGCTCCGACCTGAAATCCGTTCAGTAAGATCGCTCGCCACCACCAGCCCCGCACGCTTGGCCAACTTCGGCCACCAGCGATGCGCTCGACAACGATCATTCCGATCGCTACGGCGAGGACGATCCAGAAGACGATCATTAGATCCTCCGGCAAGGAAGGACATTGGCTCAAAACGGTTTAGATAGCTATCGAATGAGTTTATGGCATCGCTGGCAAGCGACGCAATGCAGCGGTTCCACAAAGCCAACCGGCTGCAAGCGAGTGATATACAACGACGCGGAACGGCGAAGATTAGATTAAAAGAGGCGGGGAGATGCGCTTGGTAGCTCAGGACAAGCCGGCGCGGCAAAGGCAACCAGTGATAAATGGCGTGATTGTGCCAAGTTCGGGTGCCGGGCACGGCATGCCGTGCCCCTACTGGTTAACGGCCCGTTCGACCTTGAGCGGGGTGGGTCATTGTACATCTAGGGGGTCGGCGGTTTTGTGTTCGCGGATTTGGTAGCGGAGGTAGTCGTGGACGGCTTTTAGGGCTTGGGGGTCTTCTGTGGTGATTACGACTTTTGCGCCGGTTGGGGTGGATTTGTATTGGTATGTGATTTGGGCTTTGCGGGCTTTCATTTCGGGGACGCCTGGTGGGGTTTCGGCGTGGACTTCGTGGGGGTCGGTGAAGTCGCCTTGAGCGAAGGATTTGGAGATGTGTTCGAGGTGCATGCGGATGTGGTCGCGGCTGGCTGTGTCGGAGGGGTCGTTGGCTTGGACTTGGATGATGCCGCCGGTTTTTGTGAGGGTGAAGTGATGGGTGGTTTTGGTTTGGTCGAAGCCCATTACGTGGGCGCCGCGGGTGTTCATGGCGGTGGGGTCGTCGTGTTGTTGTTGGGGGCTGGCTGCTGCTGCTGCTGTGGGTGCGAGCAGGAATAGGCATGCGGCTATTGTTTGGATCGTGTGCGATGGGCGAATCGGCATTGGATTGTGTGAGTTCAATTCATTCGACGAATGGTTTTGGTCAGGGTGAGCTAGAGGCAGAGGCGACGACTGCGGTTGCGGGCGAACGCCTGATTGGCAGGGTTGCCGTTAAGAGAAGCGCGCAGGCGACATTTTCATGAGCCGCCTTCCGGCGGACGACCTGTGCCACCAAACCGTTGCCAGTGGCGCGATTGTGCCAAGTTCGGGTGCCGGGCACGGCGTGCCGTGCCCCTACTGCGGAAAAGGCAAAGGCGAAGATTAGGCTTTGGATGCTGCGCCTTTGATTACGCGGTAGATGAGCAGCAGAACGACGGCGCCTACTACGGACATTATGAAGCCGGCGCCCTGGCCTGCCTGGTACCAGCCGATAGCTTGGCCGATGTAGGTGGCGAGGATGGAGCCGGCGATGCCGATGATCATGGTGATCCAGATGCCGCCGGGGTCTTTGCCGGGCATGAGGAATTTTGCTACTGCGCCGACTACGAGGCCGATGATGAGTTCCCAGAGTAAGGCGAACATTGGCGTCCTCCTGGATTCGACTCGTGAATTTGAACTCGCCGTTTTGTGAATTCCGAAATAAATCGCTGATGGGCCCGCGCTGAAACCTTCAGATCGAAATTGAGTGCGCGCCGCGAGTATTGCGCCGTTGCTCCGGCAACGTTTTGCCGCGAATCTACTGCGAAGCTGGTTTGTTCTGCATTTTTGCGGCGGCGTCGTCCGCAGCTTGCTTGGCGTCTGCCGCAGCCTTTTGCGCTTTCTTCTTCGCGGCATCCATGGCCTGGTCGGTGGCTACTTTTGCGTCGGCGGCAGCTTTTTTCGCTTTTTCCTTGGCGGCTTCCACGGCCTGGGATGCGGCATCGCTCGCGGACTGCTGGGCCTTCTCGCCCGCTTTCTGAGCGGCCGCGCCCGCAGCGTCGGTAGCATCGGAGGCTTTTTGCTTGGCCCGATCGGCGGCGTCTGAGGCTTGCTGCTTGGCGTCCTGGGCGGCGCTGGACGCGGTGGCTTTGGCGGCGTCGATTGTTTGCTGCGCCTTTTCCTGGGTCTGCTTCGAGCAGCCGGCCACAGAAAGCAAGGCACAGAGAAAGACGGAGGCAATAGAAACGAAATCTGTGCGGGTCCGCTTCACGCGCGGTTCTCCGGAAGCAAAATGCAAAGACGACACACCAGAGGTGCGCCGGTCCGCCAGCCTTCGGACCGGCACACTTCCGGCGCTTGGTACAAACTTATGCCTGCCGCTGTTTTTCGGCGACTTTCGCGAGAGCGATCGTGAGAGCGGTGCCGCCCAGAGTCTTAATCAGCGTGGTGTGCTGGGCGTAGAACGTGCTGACGCTATCGACGATCGAAGGATCCGCTTTGTGTGCCTGCGTCGCGAGTTGCTGAACAGCTTCGGGCGAAATTTTCTGAGCTTGTTCGGGCGTGATCTGCGGCGTGCCCGTGCCTCCGCCGAGAACGCCGGCGAGTCCCGCGCCTGAGAGGAGCGACGTGAGCGTGCCGGGAGGAACGGAGGACATGATTTGGTTGATAATGCCGGCTTTTTGCTCGCCGCTGGAACTGTTGAACATTGTGGAGAGCATCTGGCCGAAGGCGGGGGTCTGGTCGGACTTGAAAGCGGCGGAGAGGCCTTCTGCGAGCGCGCTGGAGGGAGCCGCTTCTGCTACCTGGTCGAAGTGGGCGTGCACGTCCGGGGCCGGTGCTGCTGCTGCGCCGCCGGAGCTATATTGCTTCAAGAGGTTGCCGATCTGATCTGTCCAAGTCATAGCTGGTTCTCCTTTTACTGAACCTGCGGATGCCACTTATCTAGCGACGCGTCGTGTTACTACAGTTCGCGATGCGCGTTACTGCGGAATTACAAGCTCCTGGCCGGCTCTGATTTTGTCGGGGTCGGCGAGTTTGTCCTTATTGGCTTCGAAGATTTTCATGTACTTGTTGGCGTCGCCGTAGAACTGCTTGCTGATTTTCGAGAGGCTGTCGCCGGGTTGAACGGTGTAGGTTCGAGCCGATGGAGTGGAAGTAGCGCCGCCTGCTGCTGCGGCTGCGGCGGCTGCCGGGGCTTGAATGTCCGCGGTGAGATCGGAGAAATTGGGATCGACGAGCTTGATCTGGTCCCAGACGCGGTTTTTGAGGTCGGCGGATGGAGCGGTGGCGCGGATGAAGAGCTTGTCGCCTTCCATGTTTACGTTTTGGAGTTGGATGCCGTTGGATTGGATGAAATTCAATACGGACTGATACTTCAACTTCAGTTGCTCGAAACGGTCTGCCATTGGAGCCTCCTATTAAACCTTCATACACCTTTAAGCCGGGCTGGGCGATATTATTTTTTCAATTAACACGGATTGAACTGATCCGGTTGTTCCAGTTCTTGTTGTCGTTACCCTGCACGCGATAGTTACGCAAATCTGGAACGCTGTGGCGGAAGACGACAGACCCGCCGCTAAAATTTCCGTCGCTGAAGGCGATGACGATTGCGCCTCCATGGAGTTTTACGGAGCTGATCTGATCGTTGAATCCGCCTGGAAGAAAGCCAAAGCTGGCGCCGCGCTCCATGCAGAAGTAATCAGATGCGTAGTTTGTTTGCCGGAAAAAGCATGCGCCGTTTCGCGGCTGGTTGGTGGGAGGACGGCCGGGGCCGGAGTTCCACCAGCCGGGGCCGTTATAACCGTAGGCGCTGACGCGGAATGTCGCGCGGCAGCCGCGGTCGACCCAGATTCCTTGGCCGTCATTGCCCCAGGTGGCGCCGCGAGTGCAGGGCGCCTGGCTGAGCTGTTGGATCATCTCTACGTTCGAATTCACGTTGCCGATCGTGCAGTAGTTTCTCCGGTTGTGCGAGGATTCACAGGTGATGGTGTTGCCTCCGGGACCGGGGGCTGGACCAGGACCGGGCCCGGGACCACCGGGATAAGAATTGCCGACTTGAAAATCAGCGCGGCAGCCACGATCGACCCAGATGCCGCGACCGTCGTAGCCCCAGGTCTGCCCCTGAACGCAGGGCGAGTTGCTGTTCTGCCTGACCATCGTGACGCCGCCGCGCGTATCGGCTGGGCAGAATTGGCGACTGCCATCTTGCGAGGCACAGCTGATGGTCTGGGCGGAGGCTTGGTGCGAGAAAGCGCCCCAACCCAACACGAGCATCACGAAAACCAACAGCTTGATTCTCATCCTGACTCCGGTTGATTTGAGTTGAGCTGGCCGCCGGACCGTTTCGAACTAGGTCTTCGACATTTGAGCTTTGATGAGACCGATGACGGCCATCACGATGGCTCCGCCGATGCCACCGCCGCCGACGCTGGAAACAATGGAACTGAGGTCCATTCCGCTTGCCGGGGCTGCCGCTGCCGCAGCAGCGCCGCCTGAGGTGATCATACTGAGCAGCTGGCCGCCGACCCCGCCGCCTACGATGCCCGCTAAAGTGTTTCCGATCGGGCCCAAGTTAAATTTCTGCATTAACGCGCCGGCAATATTTCCACCTACGCCGCCGCTCACCAAACTCACGATTAAAGGGAGCCAGTTCATAAACGCCTCCGCCGAGCTGGATTTACTTGGCCTGAGCGAAGACACGCACTCTCCGAGCGACGAACATGGAGAAGGAATGCGAATCTCTTGAAAATTAACGATGGGTCCCGAAGTGCGCCAGATGGATACAACAGGACTCACATCGGTACAATCGGGCGCTCGCTGATTTAGTGCTAGGGGATTCCCCTATGGCCGGGGTAGTAAATTTACTACGGTAAAGTACTGGAACCGCTGATCGTATTATCTCTATTGGCGATTTGTGTCCCTCGGTCATTTTACTCACAGCGACCCCTTGGACGTGGTCCCGGTACATTTTTTCTTGCCCTGATACATGGACGCGAGCTTTGCGATGGGTAAGCCTATTCAATTGGCAATAAAGCTTCCGTCAGATCGTCGGCGAAAGAGGTGAGCTCGGCGCGGCGGGCAGCGGTGGCTTCGAGCCTTTGCTTCTTCCAGATGAAGTAGTCGTGGCCGTCGAGGGTGATTCGAGCGCTGAGGTTTCCGTCGACCAGGTACGCGGGCTCGGCGAACACTTTGAAGCTGTCTGGGACGACCGGCGCAAGAAGCGCGGCGCAATTCCCTCTTCGAATGCCGATGTGGTTAGGGTAGACGGGGAAGGCGATCAACTCGAAGCCGCCAGAGAGCATGCGCTGAAGGAGTGCGGCCTGCTTGGGGGTGATATCCATTTGAAAACAGGATAGCAGGCGAACTCCGGGAGCCCACAAGAAACAAATCTTATCGAGGCATACCTCGACGCTACCGACTATGGAGAAGTAGGGTTACGACCATACATCAAAGCAAGTACGCGGGATCGCTTAATTCTCGGCCGTACCTTTGTTATCTCTCATGGAAGCTACTTTCCACGGATTATTCGCGAGGTCGATACTCATTTCGCCGTCTTTCATGGCGAGCTTCGCTGCGCCATACACGACTCCACTGCTTTTTTTCATCTCGCTATCATCCATCTCGAGTATGCCGCCGCTCAGGTTGTACTCCTGGCTTCGCGAGTCTCCCCATGCCTCGGCCATCGAAATTTTTCGGTCGGTGACGAAGCGAATCGAGCGCCCCGCGGGCGTCGGAAACCAGCGAATGTATTTGACGTCATAGCCGAGCGTGCCGGTAATTGCAACGCGGCCGACCGCTCGCATTTTGGTCAGGGCGTTGAACAACCCCATATTTTGGGACTTTTGGAATGCATCTACGAGGATCTGCTTATCGTCAGGCGTCGAGAACTCATAGATCACAAGCGTAAAGTTAGTGAGCTGCCCGGCCTGAAGGCCAGTGCCGGTAATGACGCCTTGGATGATCTCCGGCTTCGAGCGCTCCTGGGAAGAAGCTGCAATAGAAACAAGCAGGCCAACCCCCAACAAAGCCCCGACCATGATCTTTCTGATTCTTGGAAGCGCGATCCCGATTTCTCCCATTTTACCCCTCCGCTTGCGACTCCTGAGTTTCGAGTCGGCAGAATGTCAGGCGCATGGTTACAGAAACCGCAAGCGGATGGCACTGTCAGTTTTGACAGTGTCGCCCAACGCCCGGAAGCGGTGGTATCGGTCAACGGCTGGCAAGAGCAGACAGGCCGGGCCGAGCTGGAGCAACGGTTACCTCAGGAGAGAATCGAGAGATTGGTTGGGAGCGCACTCGATTGGAGCTAAATTCCGCTGAAAGAACCTTGCACCGGTAGCGCCGCGCAGTGTGACGGAACTGCCCGCGATTTCAAGCCAAGCGCCCTCGCGAAGGCCGAGAACGGGCGAAGAGTTTTCTTCGTGGAATTCGCGGATGCGCTCTTCTCGGGTTTCATGTGCCGGAGGCGAGTTCGGATCGGCGTCAATGAAATGCGGATTGATTTGAAATGGGACAAGGCCGAGCGCGTCGAGGCTTGCCGGAAACACGATGGGCATGTCGTTCGTTGTTTTGATTGTGGGGCAGGCCAGATTTGTTCCGGCGCTCACGCCGATATATGGAGCGCCGGCGCGGACGCGATTGCGGAGAGCGTGAAGGACGCCGAGAGCGTAAAGCCCGTCGAGGAGGCGGAAGCTGTTTCCGCCGCCCACGAAGAACGCTTCAGCATTTTCGATTGCGGCGCGCGGGTCTGGCGCCGTGTGAAGCGACTCGACCAGAAGCCCAGAGCCATCGAAGTGAGCCGCAATTTTCGCGGCGTAGGCGTCGCAATCTTTAAGCGCATACGGAATGAAAAGAATCCGCGTCACAGTGCGATAGAAATTCAATACATCGGCGGAGCAGTAATCGAGATAGCTCGTGCCACCCGGGATAAATGAACTGCTAATGAGAAGGAGTTGAGTCTCAGATTTCATGTGCGCGTCAGATGTTCAGTATAGGAGACGTCGGCTGCGAAACCAACGATTTGGCTTGGAGGACTCCTATGAAGGCAGCGTTCACTGGGCGGATGCGAGCGGCCGGACGCGCACAACGAGTACTGCAACGCCCGCCGCGAGCGCAGCAAGCATCATCCAGGTAAAAGATGCGTGGAACGAATGGGTGCGCGCAGTGAGGTGACCCGTGAGGTAAGGACCGGCGAAGCCCCCTGTCAGGGCGATGCAATTAATCAAGCCGGTGCTGGCTGCTCCAGCCGATTCTCCGAGGAATGCGGAAGGAATGGCCCAAAAACTTGTGACGAATGCGAGAAGGCAGCCGTTCGCAACGCCAAGCAGCACCACCGTGGGCCATGCGCTGGGACGGAACGCGAGGATCAGAAGGAGGCACGCCGCGCAAAGTAGCGATGGAATCGCGGTGTGCCAGCGGTGCTCGCGGACATGGTCGGAATGCCAGCCATTGGCTTGCATGGCGATGAGACTTGCCACGTAGATCAGCGAAACCACGAGCGTGACGCGAAAATCGGGCAGACCAGTAAGGCGCTTCAAGATCGTTGGAAGCCAGAAGACGAAGCTGTAGGCGATGACGGCATGAAGAAAGTAAGCGAAAGTAAGCAGCAGAACGCGCGGGTCGCGAAAGGCTTGCCACACTGTGTAGGAGCGAATGGATCTTTTGGCTGCGGCTTCCTCGCTGAGCCGCGCCGATAGCCACTCGCGCTGATTTTCCGGCAGCCAAGCTGCGTCGCGCGGCCAATCCGTAAGATAAAACCACGTAACGATGCCGAAGATGATTGCCGGGAGACCTTCGAGAATAAAAAGCCAGCGCCAGCCGCTTACTCCGTACCAGTGCACCCCGAGCAGCCAGCCCGATATCGGCGAACCGATGATAAACGAGAGCGGAATCGCGCCCATAAAGGCAGCCACGGATTTTGATCGGTCGGAGTAAATAAACCAGTGCGTGAGGTAGACAAGCACTCCGGGGAAAAATCCGGCTTCAGCGAGACCCAGGAGAAATCGCAGAGAATAGAATTGGCCGGCGGTATGTATGAATGCCATGCCGACGCTTACGATTCCCCAGGTGACCATGATGCGCGAGAGCCAGCGGCGCGCGCCCCATTTTTCGACGATCACAGCGCCGGGAATTTCGAGCAGGAAGTATCCGGCGAAGAAAATTCCGGAACCGAACCCCAACACGCGATCGTCGAAGCCGAGTTCCCGCGGCATCTGCAGAGCAGCGGTCGAGATATTGGTGCGGTCGAGGAACGCGATGATGTAGAGGATTGCGAGGTACGGCAGTAAACGGAGCGCCACGCGGCGGCGGGCGCGATTAGCCACCTCCGTCGTATTTGTGATCATGCTCCGCCGAGCGGGAGACACCAATTCAACAACAAAGGATTTTCACAGCCTTGAATCACGCTACAGCGGTTGAGGAGCGCGTTGATCCCGATTCCAAGCGGCGCAGAACGGCGCGAACTGCGGCGGCCAGCTCGTCCTGGCTCACATGGCTCTTGCGGAATTGCAGGCGCACCGTGAACGAGCCGTCTTCAGCTTCATAGTTGTAGACGAAAGGCTGCGGACGCGGAGCGGTGCCGGTTTCATCCTTGCGCGATTTGCGGGCTTCATCGCGCGTCAGGCCGCCCTGCGAAATACGATGAACCATCTCGGTCATCTTTTTCTCATTGGGCTGTCGCGAGACCTGAAGAAGCAGCGATTTCGATACGATGCCGTTCTCGACGCACTCGCGGCGAACCGATTCCGGAATCACGCGCAGCGACATGCTTTCAGTGACGGACGAGCGGGCGCGCCCGATTTTCTTGGCGATGTCGTCATGCGTGTAGTCGAAGTGATCGGCAAGCCGCTGCAAACCGTCGGCTTCTTCAAAGGGCGTGAGGTCCTTGCGCTGGAGATTCTCGATCAGCGCAAGCTCGAGCGTTTCCGCATCGTCGGCAATCTTCTCGATACACGGAAGCTCATGCAGGCCCGCAGCTTTCGAAGCATGATAGCGACGCTCACCGGAAATAATGTAGTAGGTATCTTCGCGCGGGATGTAGCGCACCAGCAGCGGCTCCAGTACGCCCTTTTGGCGGATCGAATCGGAAAGTTCGCGAATATCGCCGATGAATTTGCGCGGCTGATCGGGATTCGGGCGAATCTTATCGATCGGGATCATGCGGCCAATGGACGCGCCACTGAAACTCGTCAGAGTTTCTACGTAGTGGGCGTCATGCCGCATCTTGAGAGTGACGGGTAACCCGATCCTCTTGGACACGTTGTAATACCTCCTGGGCCAGTTTCTTGTAGTCATCGGCGCCGGAAGATTTCGGCGCGTAGGTAAAAACAGTTTCTTTGTAGGCGGGGCTTTCTTCCAGGCGCACGTTCTTGCTGATGCGCGTCTTGAAGAGCGCATTGCCAAACGTGGCGCGAATCTGCTCGTGCGTGTCGCGCGAAATATTCGTGCGTTTATCGAAGAGCGTGATCACCACCCCGAGAACTTTCAAATCCGGATTAGGACGCGCGCGGATGCGGGCATAAGTCTCCAGCAAATCGTCCGTGCCTTCGATCGCAAAATACGCGGCTTGAATCGGCACGAGAAGGTGCGTCGATGCGACCAGCGCATTCACCGTGAGGATGCCGAGCGCCGGAGGTGTATCCATCACGATGAAGTCGAAGTCTTTGAGCACCGGCGCGAGAGCGTCTTTCAACTTGAATGGCGCGTCGAATGCTCCGGCTAGCTGCTGTTCGAGGCGCGCAAGGGCCAGGCGAGCCGGCGCGACAAAGAGATAGGGATCCTTTGTCGGGCGAATGATCTTCGACATCTCCGCGGAATGCTCGGCGAAAATGTCGTACATAGTGGTCTGGATGTCGGCCGGGTCGAAAAACGCGATGGTGGCGTTGGATTGCGGGTCGAGATCGATGAGCAGAGTCTTCTTTTTCTTCAGAGCGATAGCGGCAGCCAGATTGATGGAAGTTGTAGTCTTTCCGACGCCGCCTTTTTGGTTTGCGACTGAAAGGACGCAGGTCAAGCCGTGCCCCTCGCTCCACCTGTGGCAACCCGGGGCCTATATATGGCACTTCACCCGGGCTACACCACAAGTTGGGTAACTCTACCGATTCTAACCCGCTCACTGCAAGCGAAAAATGCGATTTCCGCTGATTATCAGCACATCGGAGGCAGGCCTAATGCGCTGGTAGAATGCTCGCGTCTAAGAACCGAGCCGCGAACCTGCATATGATCGGACTCAAGACACGTTTCGCGACCGACGCCGACGCGGAAGTAATCGCCGCTCTGGTGAACGCCGCTTTCAAAGTGGAGCGTTTCTTCATTGATCGCGACCGAATCGATCCCGGCAAGGTTCGCGAAATGCTGCGCAACGGCAAGTATTTGCTGGCTGAAGATAGCGGCGCATTGATCGCGTGCATGTACGTGGAGCTGCGGGGGAAGCGCGCCTATTTAAGGGCTGCTCGGAGTGGATCCTTCGCGGCAGGGCCAGGGCCTCGGACGAAAGATGGTGGAGGAAGCGGAAGACTACGCGCGGGCGGCGGGCTGCGAATTCATGGATTTACGGATCGTCAATTTGCGCGCCGAACTACCGCCATTTTATCGGCGGCTGGGATATGTAGAAACGGGCACTGAACCATTCGCGGCGGACGCCGAGCCGAGCCAGCCGTGCCATTTTATAAACATGTCGAAACCGCTGGGAACGGCTCGCGCGGCGGAAAATACCTAGATCGTCAAACCGACTCGGGGCGATTGATTTTGGCAGGCTACATCTTGTAGCGCCCGAGATCCTCGTCGTTCAGATTCTCGAGCCACTTGCGCAGCTCTTCGTTGGAGCTTTTCTCGGAGATGGCGCTGGCGGTGCGCGAATTCTTCAGCACTTCGTCCTCGACGAAAATTGGGCAGTCGAGCCGCAGCGCAAGAGCGAGCGCATCGCTCGGCCGCGAATCCATCGACATGAGCTGGCCATCGCGTTCCATCCAGATGAGCGCATAGAAAGTGTCGTCCTTCAAATCGGACACCACCACTTTCTGCACGTGGACATTCAGCCCGGTCAGGACGTTCTTGAGAAGATCGTGCGTCATCGGGCGCGGCGTCTGCACTTTTTCGATTTCGAGCGCGATGGCGTTCGCTTCATACACGCCCACCCAGATCGGAAGCACCCCGCTGCCGGCGGTTTCTTTCAACACCACGACAGGCATATTTGTTACCGGGTCCATCATCAATCCGCGGATTTTGCATTCGAGTTCCATGCCTGGCCTCCCGCTACCGGGTCTCTAACTCACTGCGCATCCTCGTTCACCGCTTGCTCGCCCTGCACTTCCTCACCGATTAAACTATTCGGTGCGCTGCGCGTGATGTGCACCTGAACGTATTGTCCCAGAAGATTCTCGCGCGATGTAGAAAAATTTACGATGCGGTTGCTGGTGGTTCGCCCGGCCCATTGATTGCGCGCGGTGTGATGCGTGTCCACGAGCACTTCGAAGCCCGCGCCGACGAGTTTTTCGTTGCGCGCGATTTGAATCTGCCGCTGGCGTTCGTTCAGGATGGCGAGGCGGCGGCTCTTTTCTTCCTCGGGAATCGCATCCGGCAGCGCGAGCGAGGGCGTATTGGGGCGCGGTGAATATTTGAACGCGAAGACCCCGTCGCTTTGTATCGCATCGAGCAGCGTCAGAGTCTCTTCAAAATCCGCTTCCGTCTCGCCGGGGAAGCCGACGATCGCGTCGGTAGTCAGGCTGAACTGCCGGCGCGCCCCGTGAATCCAGCTGATTTTCTCGAGGTATTGCTCTCGTGTGTAGGTGCGCCGCATTTCGCGCAGGATGCGCGTAGAGCCGGACTGCACCGGGAGATGAATGTGGTCGCAGAGCGCAGGTGTGGCATCGATGGCTTCGACGATTTCGCGCGTGAAGTCGTTCGGATGCGAGGTAGTGAAGCGCACGCGGCGAATTCCTTCGATGCCAGCCACGGCCAGCAGTAGATCGACGAAATTCCATTTGCGCGGCGAGGGATCGCGATAGGAATTCACCGTTTGCCCGAGCAGTTGAATCTCCGTGTAGCCGCTATCCGCAAGACGCCGCACTTCCGCGAGAATCGAATCGCTGGCGCAGCTGCGTTCCGGCCCGCGCGTGTGCGGCACCACACAATACGAACAGGAATAGTCGCAGCCTTCGATGATCGTGAGATATGCGCGAAAGGGATTATCGCGGCGCGTGATCTCAGTTTCGAATGTTTCCTCAGTATCGAGGTCGAGGCCCGTCACACGCCGGCCGCCCGATTCCACCTGCTCGATCAGATTCGGCAAATTGCGATAGCTCGCCGAGCCGCACACCAGGCTCACCCACGGCGCGCGCTCGAAGATTTCTTCGCCTTCCTGCTGCGCCACACAGCCAAGGACGCCGATCACTTTCTTGTTCGCCTTCGCCGCGAATTTGAAGTCGTTGAGGCGCTGAAACACCTTCTGCGCAGCCTTCTCGCGGATGCTGCACGTGTTGTAGAGCAGAAAATCCGCATCCGCCGCGGCCTCGACCGGCCGGTAACCGCGCTCCAGCAGCACGCCAGCCACTTTTTCCGAGTCGTGAACGTTCATCTGGCAGCCGAACGTCTCGATGTAGAACGATTTCGCTTGAGGATAAGTGCCGGTGGCCTCCCGATAGGAAGAGACGGAAGCAACTAGCATTCCGTTCGCGTCGATCAAGGAATTTATTTCGATATCAAAGGGCTTGGCCATCTCTGAATTGTCATTTTAGCACAGCGGCTGCCATGAGCTTTGAAAACGGGGATTTTCGCGCTTAGAATTTGCTTCTGAGGGGTGACGCCGTGGAAGACTTCACATCCGATATCGATTCGGCGCTCACGAGCGAGGGGCAAATTGCGAAAGACCTCGTTCTCTCGTGGATCGAACGTGCTTCGAGTCTCTCTACCCTCTCGAAGCTCTACAGGCTCACCGGTGAGGGATACTATCGCATCCAGCCCGAGCTTGGCGCAGACCCCACATGCGCTCTCATTCAGCGCTACCTCATCCAGTGTATTCGCGAGAACGTTGAAGACGATGATGACATCGAAAGCAGATTCGATGCCGCTATGTCGCTTCATACATGGTTCCGCCACCTGCTAAAGATGACCAAAGATGAAATTCTCAAACGAGCAGCCCACTCGATTACTGAACTCTACTTAACAAGTGATGACGCCATTCGGGATGCAGTCGAGAACGGGTTTCTTGAGCATGCGTTGGAGACGGCAGCCCTTCGGCCATACTTTGAGTATTGGTCGCGCGACGAGCGCCTGCGAGATGCCTGGAAGCGCGCGTTAGAGTGGGGACAAGCTCATCCGGATGATATGGAGAAGATGTTCCAGCGATTAGGGCAGATTAAATCCTGAATGTGAGGCCTTTTCCAATCAGCAATTGTCAATTTGGATTGAGCTCTCTCTGCAGGGACAGGGTGCTAGGACTACACCTGTGTCGTGAGAGGCAGCAGACAAATTCCTTGCATCTGGCTGATTTGTTTGAAACTCCGGGATGCGTGTGCTACGGTTGTTTCGTAGTTGGAGGAAATACTTTTTCTGGGGGAATACGATTTCCTGCCTGGCGTCGCTCCTTTTTGCCAGCCGCCTCGATACCCTGATTGAACAAACGGGATGGGTGGCTCGCATCGTTCTCTGTATCCTGCTGATTCTTTCCGTCTACTCCTGGGCAATTATTTTCAAAAAATCCGGGCAATTTTCGCGGATCGATTCCCAAACTTCGCGCTTCCTGCAGATTTTCCGCGCCGGTGGCGGCTTGCCCGCGCCCAGCACGCTTCGGGCAAGCGCCGGCGGAACTCCTCTCGCCAGCGTCTATCAAGCCGGCTATCGCGAACTCGAAGCCCAGATGAATAGCGGCAATCCGCGCCCAGGGAATCCAAATCCCGCGGGCGGAAATCCCGGCAAACTGAAGAATCCGAGCGCCGTTGGCGTAGAGATGCATCTCGCAGCAGCGGAAGAAGTGCGGCGGCTGGAAAAAGGAATGTCTTGGCTGGCCACCACAGGTTCCGTGTCGCCGTTCATCGGCCTATTCGGCACAGTGTGGGGCGTGATGGACGCCTTTGCGGGCCTCGGCGATGCCGGAACCGCAAGCCTGCGCGCAGTAGCGCCCGGAATTGCCGAAGCGCTGATTACCACCGCGGCGGGCCTGTTCGCCGCGATCCCGGCCGTGATCGCTTACAACCACTATCTTTCCAGCATTCGCGGCGTAGCCACGCGCATGGATAATTTCGCGTCGGAGTTTGTCAGCAAGATCGAAACGATTTACAGCCCGAACTAGATCGACGAATCAAACAGCAAAGCCTCGAGACACACCATGCCACAAACACAACGCGGAACGGACACCACGCTAGCGGACATCAACATGGTGCCGTTCATCGACGTCGTCCTCGTTCTGCTGATTATTTTCATGATCACGGCGCCGATCCTGCAGTCCGGGATTGAAGTCGACGTCCCGAAAACCAAAACCGTCAAGGAACTCACCGAAGTTCGCCAGGTGGTGACGATCGACCGCGCGCAACGCGTCTACCTGAACGACAAACCCGTAAACATCCACGACCTCGGCCAGCAGGTGTTGGCACAATCACGAACAAAAGATCCCGCGCATCAAGCGGTCTACGTTCGCTGCGACGAGACGGTGCCTTTTGGCAGCTGGGCCACTGTGGTCGATGCGCTGCGCCAGGCCGGCATCCAAAACGTTAGCGTGGTGACGCAACCGCTCAACCAGACACATTGAAATGTCAGCTCTCGCTTCAGACATCGCACTCGATAACCCAGCCGATAATCTGAAAATACCGCTGTCGCTCTCGGTGCTGATGCACGCGGCGCTCGCAGGCTTTCTGATCTACTCCGGTATCCATTCCCACACCGGCGATTTGTGGGGCGGTGCAGGCGGAGCAATCACGGTGGGACTCGTTGGCAACGTGCCGGGAATTCCGATGCCGCGGCCGGAGATGGAAACGCCCAATCGCGTGGTAGATGAATCGAAGGGACTTTATAAAGCCGAGCCGGCGCCGGAAGTGAAAGAGCCGCCGCCTCCGGACACGATCGCGCTGCCAAAATTCAAACTTGAAAAGCCCCAGCCGAAATACAATTCGCGCAAATCGAAACTCCTCGAGAATCCCACGCCGCCTCCCGAAAACGCGGTTCCCTACGGAGCCGGCGGCACGCCAACAGTTCCCTACACATCCTTCGCGATGGGAGCCGGCAACTCCACGCAGGGCGGCATGGCGGTGGGCGACGCTGGTGGCGGAAATTTCGGGAATCGATTCTCCTGGTACGTGGAAGCGGTGCAGCGGCGCGTCAGTGGAAACTGGTTGCAGTCTACGATCGATCCGAGAATTGCATCAGCGCCGCGAGTAATCGCGACGTTTGACATTCTGCGTGACGGCACGATCACCAATATTCAGGTCACGAAATCGAGCGGCAATCAGTCGGTGGATATGTCAGAAGTGCGCGCCATACGAGAATCGAGTCCGCTCGATCGGTTGCCACCCGCATACAGCGGATCGAAGGTGAGCGTAGAGTTCTGGTTCGATTTTCACCGGTAGGGATCGGTCTTTTTTACGAAGCTGGAAGAGATGCAAAACTAAGATGAAGGAACAAATGAACTGCAGAAAAATTAACAGCAGAGAGAGCACCACCAGAGAGATGATGCGAAAATTCGTAATCCTCACTGCGCTTGCCGCAGTTCTCGCTCTATTCAGCGCCAAACCCGCCGCAGCGCAAGACTGGTTCAAGACCGGCACGGGCCTGGGAGTCTCCAAAGTTCGCGTCGCCGCTCCCGATTTCGGCATTCGCGGCGCCACTCCTCCGGCGCTCGAGAAAACCTTTCACGATGTGCTCTGGAACGACTTGGAATATGCGGGCGTTCTCGAGCTGGTGAGCGCGAGCTTCTACCCGTCGAAAATTCCGAGCCAACCAAGCGAGCTCAACGCGTCCGAATGGGCCAATGCTCCGGCCAATACCAACATGCTCGCCTACGGAAACCTATCCATCGAGGGATCAAACCTCGCGGCCGCCGGATTCCTCTCAGACGTCCACAACCCAACCGCGCCGATCGCTCTCCAAAAAATCTATCGCGGCGCAGCCACCGACGCCGATGCGCGCAAACTCGCCCATCAGTTCGCCGACGACATTATCGGCCGGCTGAGCGGCGGCCTGGCAGGCATAGCGCAAACCCAAATCGCCTACATCAGCAACAAAAGCGGCAACAAGGAAGTTTGGGCGATGGATTATGACGGCGCGAACCAGCACCAACTAACCCACCTGAAATCGATCGCGCTCACGCCTCGCTGGTCGCCGGACGCCACCCGCATCGCCTTCACTTGCTTCGTCCCCTACCGCGGCATCACCTCGCCGCAGATTTGCATTTTTTCTACCGTCTCTGACCGGATGATCGCTTTCCCGCGTTTTCGCGGCACTAACAGCTCGCCCGCCTGGTCGCCGGAAGGAACGCAACTCGCCTTCATGTCCAGCCAGAACGGCGATCCGGAAATCTACATTTGCGATGCAGATGGCAGCCATCTGCAACGCCTGACGTTCGCAGCAGGCGTCAGCACTTCGCCGGTTTGGAATCCCAAGACAGGCAAACAGATCGTCTTCGTGAGCGACCGCGGCGGCGACCCCGTTCTCTACCTCGCCAACTCCGACGGCACCAACGTGCAGCGCCTGGACATGCCGGACATGGGCTACGTCGTCGATCCTTCGTGGTCACCAAATGGACAATTGCTCGCATTTAGTTGGCGACGACCGAGCGGTAATTTCGATATTTATGTGATGGACATCGTGAGCCGCCAACTCGTGGAACTCACCCGCGATGAAGGGCGGAACGAACGTCCCAGCTGGGCGCCCGATGGGCGGCATCTCGTTTTCGAATCGACGCGCACCGGCAAGCGGGAGATTTGGACGATGCTGGCAGACGGCAGCCGGCCAAGGCAGTTAACATATGAAGGACTGAGTGAATCGCCGAGCTGGTCGTCTCGATGAAATGCTCGATGAAACGCGCGATCAACCGGCGGCAACGAATTTGTGTTCTGGCTCTCATGCGGAAATCGAAATAGGCCCATGCACCATCTCTTAAGGAGGCTTGTTATGCAGAGCGGTAATTTTCGGAATGCAGCGATACTTTTATGGTTGTCTTTGGCCGGAGTCGTAGCGATCGTTGGCGGTTGTAAGAAGCATGTTGCTTCGGTCCCGCCCGCCCAAGCGGCCCCGGTGCCGACCGCGCAGCCCACCGTGACGCTGACCGCATCGCCCACCACCGTGAATCCGGGAGCGAGCGTAAATCTTACGTGGTCGTCCACGAACGCCACGGACGTGAGCATCGACCCGAGCGTGGGCAAAGTAGCTGTGGAAGGCTCCACTCCCGTCACCCCGACCGAATCTACGACCTACATGATCACGGCGAACGGCCCCGGCGGCACCGCGACAGCAACGGCACGCGTGACCGTGACAGGTGGGGCTGCTGTCGTAGCGCCCACGTCTGGCACGCCCGCGGGAATCAGCGAGCTTTTCGAGCAGAACGTGCGCGACGCATTCTTCGACTTCAACAAAGCGGATATTCGTCCCGACGCTCGCGACGCGCTCACCAAGGACGCGGAGTTTCTACGCTCCTACTCCACGGTGCATGTGACGATCGAGGGCCACTGCGATGAGCGCGGCTCGACGGAATACAACCTCGGCCTCGGCCAGCGGCGTGCGCAGGCGTCGAAGAACTATCTCGTCTCGCTGGGCATCTCCGCCGACCGGATCGACACCGTCAGCTGGGGCAAGGAGCGGCCTTTCTGCACGGAAAGCACCGAGGAGTGCTGGCAGCAGAATCGTCGCGGGCACTTCGTCATGGCGAAGTAGAATGCGCCGGTGAAGTAGAATGTGCCGGTAGCGATATCGAATTTTCGATATCAAACATCAACGCTGTTGTGTGGGAAGCGGTAATGGCGAAGGCGGCCGCTTCCCGCAACCTCGAAGGAGATTCCTGATGCGCACGCGATGGATTGTGCTTGGGCTTGGCTTATTGTTTCTGGGGGCGTTGTGCGGGTCGGCACTGGCGCCCACGCCTGTCGGCGCGGTGTCCAAAGAGATGATTCAGCTGCAGCAGTCGGTGGACCAGCTCACCCAGGCGCAGCAGAGCTTGCGCAGCGCCGTGGATGCCAATAATGCCACGCTGCGGACGCTGGTTCAGCAGGCGACGGATTCCGTGAACCAGCTCAACGGAAAGATGGCGCTCGTCGAGAAGACGGTGCAGGAAGTGCAGGCCAATACCGGCGCGCGCATTGACACGATGACCACGCAGACGCAGGGCCTTTCTGACAACGTGCAGGATATTCAGGCGCGCGTGGGGAAATTGTCGCAGCAGATGAACGACGTGCAGGGCCTGTTGCAAAGCATCGACGCCAAGATTTCAGGCGGCGCGCCTCCTCCTGCAGCGGGGGCGGCGCCCGGAGCGGAAGGCGCGGCCGGCGACAATGGCGGCGGCAATCCCGGCGCTCTAGCGCCAATTCCGGCTGACACGCTTTACCAGAATGCGCTGCGCGATTTCACGGGCGGACGATATGATCTGGCGCGCCAGGAATTTTCAGATTACATGACGAATTTCCCCACGAACGATCTGGCTTCGAACGCGCAGTTCTACCTCGGCGAAATCGATTACGCGCAGGGCAATTACAAAGCGGCGATTGGCGCGTACACCAAAGTGATCGCTCAGTATCCGCGCAGTTTCAAGGTGGCCGCTTCCCAGCTGAAGAAAGCGCAGGCGGAGATCAAGCTGGGAAATAAGCAGGCCGGCATTCGCGACTTGCACGAAGTGGTCCGCAAATATCCGGGCTCCGATGAAGCGCGCCAGGCGCAAGCGCGACTGCGAGAGCTGGGCGTCCCCGCGACAACCAGGTAAGAAGATGAAACATTTCGGCACGCGAGCGATGCGCGCCGGAAGCTTCGCAATAGCGCTCGCGGCGTTCGCGATCTTATCCGCGGCGCCCAATTATTCCGCTCGTTCCAGTTCTCTTCCCCGTTTCAATTCCCTTCCCGAAATTGCAGATGCTTCCACCGCTTTCAGTCACGACGCCAAAGGACTGGAAAGCCAGTACCAACCATTCCTTGATGCGTTCGCTGCAGTGAAGCCCGGGGAGTTCCATCAGGCGCTTGCAATCTTCGCGTTGCCGAATCCCGCTGATTGGTTTGCGAAATACTTCGCGAGGGATCAGGTGGAACAGCTCGTCCGGCAGAATGAGTCGGAGTTGAACGTGTACGAACAGGTGCTGCTGCGATCGATGGCCGCAGTGCCGCCCGGGACGAGGTTTCGCGTGCGGTGCAAACTGCCGCACGCCGATCCTACGATGCGCATTTCACCGCGGCCGGATGCAATTCTGCCGAGCGCCGCGATTCCGGTCGAACAGTTCGTTACTGAATTCGATTCAGTTCCAAAAATGAAAAACGGCCGATTTTCGCTAGTGGTCAACTACGTGTACGTCGACGGCGCTTTTCGTTATGTCGGAAAAGGCGCGTACCCGTTTTGGTCGGCGCCGGACGAAGCGCCGGCAAAATCGATGCCCGATGCATCGCAGAAAAAATAGACCGAAACAAATTTAAATCGAATTTAAGTTAGTCTGCCTGCGCGAAACGCCGGAAGAAGCTGTCTGATTTCCATTGCGGGCGCTCAGCGCGATTGGCGACTGCGATCATCACACCGCGCACAATTTCCTCGAAGGCAGCGGCTGATTGCAAATCGACCGGTTGATTTGTGTCGTCCGACGGCGCGTGATAGCGCGTGGTAAGCCAGTTTTTGTAGAGCTTCGCGTCCTCCGAGCCTTGCTCGTAGCCTACTTTCATCGCGACCGCCGGAATGCCGTGGCGAATGAAGCTGTACTGATCGCTGCGGATGAAGGCATTGCGCAGCGGCTCCGGGTCGCCCTGTACTTTCACTCCCTGTGCCTCGGCCACTTCGCGGACGATATCGCCGAGATCGGATTCCTGGAGGCCGTAGACGGTGAGAAGTTTGAGCGGCGTGAGCGGAAGGAACATGTCGGTGTTGATATCGGCGACGATCGATTTCGCGGGAACCGTGGAATGCGCGGTGAAATATTTCGAGCCGAGCAGGCCTTTCTCTTCGCCGCACACAAAGACGAAGAGAATCGAGCGCTTGTGCGCCGCGGGATCCGCTTTCAACGACCGCGCCACGTCGAGCAGGAGCGCGGAACCGGAACCGTTGTCCATTGCGCCGTTGTAGATTTTGTCGCCGTTGATCGGCTCGCCGATTCCCAGGTGATCGATGTGCGCGGAGAGAACCACGTACTCGTTTTTCAGCGCTGGATCGCTTCCGGGCAATTTGCCGATTACGTTGGCGGACTCAACCTCGGTCTTTTCCACTTTCGTAACGGCTTTAATCGAAACGGCCAACGGAAAGCGCGGCAACGGCTTGCGGTCTTTGCCGAGCGCGGCGATTTCGGCGAATGTGTGGCCGGAACTGGCGAAGAATTTCTCCGCACTCGCCGGATTCACGATCATGGAAAGCTTCTCGCCTTCGGTTTCATTCAGGCTGGCATCCGCCAACTCCATGCTGGGATGCGCGCGATTGAGCGCCATGCGCGACCACGGAATATCCATCGAGGCGGGATTCGGCAATGCTACGACGCCTATCACGCCCGCTTTTCGCAACGACTTCCAGCGTTCGCCGGCGGACTGATAGTGCGAGGCGAGCGCCGTGGGCATGTCTGCGGGAGAGCCGCTGAATATCACCGCGACTTTGCCTTTGAGATCCAAACCTGCGAGATCGTCGTAGTTTTTCTCGGGAATCGTGAGCCCGTAACCGACGAACACGAGCGGCGCGTCGATTTCGGGCGCCAGATTGACGCGCGTGTTGAAGAACGCGTCTTCGCCCAGCTTGAGCGGTGCCGCTTTGCAGTCATCGTAATACAGCGTGATGCTAGATTCCTTCTCGACAATTTGGCGCACCTCGAATTTCACGGGCTGGTAGTAGCCATCGTTGCCGGCGGGCTCGATGCCATCCGCTTTGAGCTGCTCGACGACGTAGGCTTCCGCGCGCTTCAGTCCGGCGCTGCCGGTTTCGCGGCCTTCCATGTTGTCGTCGGCGAGGACTTTTACGTAGTCCCACCACGTTTTGCCGTCGAAGTCGTTTTTCGAGGCCTGCTGAGGGAAAGCGGCCAAAGTGAAGCAGAATCCGAGCGTAAGCAGCACCAGCGATTTCTTCATGATGACGTCATGCCTCCCATTCACGCCTGAATGCGAGGAGAAAGATATCACGACCGCGGCGATCGGCGAGGCGGGCAGCGCCACGGCTCGAGGCGGTCACCTGATCGCGGACGCGTGGCATCCATGAAAAGCACAATCGACTCGACCGTCGTTCCTTCGCAAGACCGGGTCCGCCACTTTTGCTAAAGAATTCCGGTATTCACCTGATCATCTGCGCTTTCGTACCCAACCGTTGTTCACCTGCTCGTGATAAACTGTGCGTATGGAAGTAAAGCTCCGCATTCCCGACGACATCGCCGAGCATCTTTCCGGTTCCGGTCCCGATATCTCTCGGCGCGTACTCGAAGCCTTAGCGCTCGAAGGCTACCGAGACCAATCTCTCACCCTCTATCAAGTTTCGGAACTTTTGGGCCTATCGCGGATCGAAACCGAAGACTTCCTCGGTCACCACCGCGTTCCCCTTTCCAACCCCGAGGAAGCAGACCTCGATCGCGAAGCAGCAATCTTCGAAGCCGCCTCGCGTCGCCGTTCCACCTAGCGCATCGCGGCATGATTGCCGTCTCCAATACCACTCCCCTTCGTTATCTCATTGCGATCGGCCAGGAAAGAGTATTAGCGAATCTGTTTGATAAAGTTCTGGTGCCCCATGCGGTACATGAGGAATTGACTGATCCCCGCACACCGGAATTCGTCCGCGGCAGGGTGTTGTCTCGTCCGGCTTGGTATGAGGTTCGAACTGTTTCAGAAAACCAGACGATTCCCGTTCCTGTTCTTCTTCATCGCGGAGAACTACAAGCGATCTTGCTCGCGGAAGAAGTAAAACCGGACATTCTTCTCATCGATGATCAAGCCGGTCGAAAAATCGCATTGAGCCGCAACATTCCGCTATCCGGGACACTTGGAGTTCTGGAGCGCGCCGACGCAGTAGGGTTGGTTGATGGTTTCCCGGAAGTCCTCGACTCTCTTGCCGAAAGCGGGTTTTTCGTCGCAGAACCGCTAAAGCAGCGGATGCTAAAACGTCACATCGATCGCCGGGAAAAGAAGTAGAACCGACAGTGCCTCTCACCGATTAGAGGTGAGAGCCTGCCTCGCCGGCGTAGCTTTTCCCATTTTGGAGCGCGCACTGATTTGCTTGCACTTATGTCCGTGTCCCGCCTGACACATTTTTATCTGTTGACAACCAATTACCACTAAGTTAACTTGAGTCGGGCGATTTTGGACAGCCCACGGAGAACGAACATGAACATCGCCGCTATCGTCGGTCGCAGGCGCCGCAACAAGCCCGCCCCTGCTTCCCTCCTTCGCCATCAACGTAAGTGTAGGATTTGCAATCACGAGCACCGCGAGGCCATCGAGTCCCGCTTCCTATTTTGGGAAAGCGCACACTCCATCGTGAAGGAATTCAGCCTCGGCCATCGCTCCCTCCTCTACCGTCACGCCACGGCCACTGGTCTGCTGGCCCAGCGCAGAGAGAACTTCACCTCTGCACTCGACTCAATGGTCGAACAATGTGAAACCGTTCCAGTTACCGCAGCCTCGATCCTCCGCGCCATCCGGGCTTACAGTTGCCTGAACGCCCACGGCCGCTGGGTCGAGCCGCCCAAGCGACGCACCGTCGGCCGTGTCAATAAATCCTCCCGCGCCCCACGAATTTCTAATCGAGACACCGCGATTAGAAAACGCCGCAAGCCGATGAAAACAAATGCCACTCGCAAATTCTAATCGAGACAAAATGGGCACTTTCGAAGTCCGAAACCGCGCTCAGTCCCGCCTCGGGCGCGATAACGTTTGGATTGAAGCGTGGGCGGAAGTACGCAGTTTTTCTGACCGGGCTGGTGCACTTCGGCTATACTCGCGGTTACTTCACATCTCAAATAGGTGGTTAAAAACGCATGTCAGTTAACAAGGCAATTCTGGTGGGGCGTCTGGGGCGCGATCCTGAGACGCGGTTTACGTCGGGCGGGCAGGCAGTGGCGAATTTTACGCTGGCGACCGATGAGACGTTCAAGGACCGGTCCGGCGAGCGGCAGAAGCGGACGGAGTGGCACCGCATTGTGCTGTGGGGCAAGCTGGCGGAGATTACGCAGCAGTATTTGAAGAAGGGGATGCTGGTTTATATCGAGGGGCGGATTCAGACTCGGCAGTGGGAAGACAAGCGCGATGGGCAGAAGCGCACGACTACGGAAATTGTGGCGAATGTGATGCGCATGCTGACGAGCCGGGCAGAAGGCGCTGCGGCAGGTGCGAGCGCAGCTTCTGCGGCTCCGGGTGGACGGGCGTTTGATCCGGACGCTGAGGCCGGCGGCGGGTTGCCGGATGAGGTGGCTGGTCCGGGGCCGGAAATTTCGGATGAGGATATTCCGTTTTAGGGTTAGGCGAGTGGTAGAGAGCCAGCGCTAAAGCGCACGATTGATGTGCGAGTGTTTTTCGGAGCGCTAAAGCGCTCCTCCCCCGCATGAATGCGGGGGCTCCCACCGAACTGCGTCACGCCCTGCGCTAAAGCGCGCGATCGAAGTGCGAGTTTCTTTCGGAGCGCTCAACCGCTCCTCCCCCGCATAAATGCGGGGGCTCCCACCGAAGTCAAATCTGCGCAACATTGAAAGGCCCACGACGAGAAGGGCGTCGTCGTGGCTACCGACGCGGAGCGCGGGCGGGTGGCGGTTAGTGGCCTGCGGCGGCTTCGTCTTTTTTGCGTTGTTCGTCTAGTTGGTGGAAGAAGGCTTCGAGTTTTACTTTTTGCTCGGGGGTCATTAGGGCGCGGAGCTTTTCGCGGCTCTGCTGGCGAATCTGTTCTTTCTGAGCGTCAACGGGAGCGTAGAGCGCTTTCCACTGGGCGCGTGTGTCGTCCACGATTGCGGTTACTTGTTTCTGCTGTTCCGGGGTGAGGTCAACCTCGTGGGTGAGGCGGGCGACGATTTCGTCGCGGGATTTTGGCGCCGTCTGATGGCCCCAGACGCGTTCGCCCCACAGATGAGTTCCTATTCCGCCCAGTAAAACGCCGAGGGCGAAAACGACGATCACCAGGAAGGCAGCCTCACGGCGGGTTTTAGTGTTTTCCATATTCATCTTCCGCCACCATCATCATCAGAACTTCGTCGCGACTGCTGGGAACGCGCGCCGGGTCAGGAGAAAACATATCCGGAATGCGCGAGGATGCTTCGAGCGTGGGCGTCTGCTGAGCGGGATGCTGAACGTGAGACGTGGTGTCGTAGGCGACCAAGAGGGCCAGCGCCAGCGTGGCCGTGGCGGCGAAGCGCCATCCCAGCGAAACGAGTGGCTGCCAGAATCCGCGCTCGGAGCGCACGTCTCGATCGGTGCGAATGCGAGCCATCACGTCGCGAGAAAATCCGGGGCCGGGATCGGCGGTGGATTCGGCGAGATGCAACAGGCGCGGAGTGAGAGCGACGTGTTCACGAGCTTCGCGGCAGCCGGCGCAAGCCTTCAAATGTTCGGACAGCCGGAGCGCATCGGCGCCGCCAATTTCGCCCGAGATGGAATCCTCGAGGAGGGCTTCGTACTCCGGGCACGCCGAGCTTTTATATTCATAATTCATGGTTTCAACTCTTCCTTTCAGCATTTGCTGAGTGGCTTCCCGATTTCGAACCGGGGCTCGTCCGACGGCGATAAACATCCATTAAGCGGGAGCGAGCACGGAACAGTCGAACTTTTACCGTATTCACGTTAAGGTCGAGAATTTCCGCCAATTCCTGCACCGAAAAACCTTCCATTTCTTTCAGTACTAGTAGTTGCTGATCCTGTTCAGGCAGCTTCTCGAGCATCCACTCGAGCGTTTCTTTTACTTCGGCTTGCTCGCTGGCACCCGCGACGGGCCGGTCTGCCGAGACGATGCCGTCAAGACGCGAGACCTGCTCCTCGGAAAGATCCGCCTCATAGACGAGGGGGCGGACTTTCTTTTTGCGGAGGTAGTCCCAGCACTCGTTTACCGTGATCTTATAGAGCCAGGTGGAGAAGGCCGAACGCAGGTCAAAGCGCTTGAGCGAGATGAAGACCTTGAGGAAAACCTGCTGGGCGACATCCTCAACATCCTCCCGCCGCCGCAAAATCGAGCCTACCAGAGCGAGAACGCGCTGCTGGTGGCGACGAATGAGCTCCTCGAAGGCGGCCTCTGTTCCACTTTGGGCCTGTCGTACGAGGTCTCGCTCCTCTTCAGCCCTAGTCCGGCGGGCGAGAGGAATTGCAACGGTGGAGGCGCTGGCTGCCACGTTCTTTGGGACGTCAGGCATCGAATTCAGGTTACAACGAAATTTTGGGGCTGACTACTGGTCAGGATATGCGGAAAGGCTAACTTTCGTCTTGCCACAATAAAATACTTCATGCAACAATACCCGCCATGATAATTGGAGATCGTATTCGCCTGCTTCGAGAAACAAAAAAACTATCCCAGGGTGACATCGAGAAGCGCACGGGACTTCTCCGCTGTTACATTTCGCGCGTGGAAAATGGCCACACGGTACCGGCCATCGAGACGCTCGAGAAACTGGCGCGAGCGATGGAGGTTCCGCTCTACCAGTTGTTCTACGACGGCGAAGAACCACCCGAGCTGCCCAATCTTCCGAAGCGTAGATCCGCTGACGAGATTGCCTGGGGCAGCAAGGGAAAAGATGCGCGTTTGCTGGGCCGCTTGCGCCAGTTGATGGGTCGCTGCGATGAAGGCGACCGCCGGTTGCTGGTGTACATGGCTCAGAAGATGGCGAACCGCTAAGTCTTCCGGGGATTGCTGCTGCCGCTGCGCGAGAGTGGGCTCCTGGATTATGCCGAGCCCTTTGGCTACTCCCACTCGATCGTGCTCGGTGGCTTCGAGCTGATATCGTAAACGACGCGGTTTACGCCTGCCACTTCGTTGACGATTCGCGCCGAGATTCGCTCGAGCACTTCGCGGGGCAGACGCGCCCAGTCGGCCGTCATCGCATCCTGCGATTCCACCACGCGGACGGCGATGGTGCCTCCGTACGTCCGCCCGTCACCCATTACTCCTACGCTTTGAACCGGCAGGAGCACTGCGAAGGCTTGCCAGACTTTTTCGTAAAGACCTGCGCGGCGAATTTCTTCGATTACGATTGCGTCGGCGGGGCGAAGGGTTTGGAGCTTCTCGCGGGTTACTTCGCCTAATACTCGTACTGCTAGTCCTGGGCCGGGGAATGGGTGCTTCACTAGAATTTCTTCGGGCAAGCCTAGTTCCCTGCCGATCTGGCGGACTTCGTCCTTGAACAAATCTCTGAGCGGCTCGATCAGCGAGAACGGCATGTCGGCTGGAAGGCCGCCTACGTTGTGATGCGTCTTGATTGTTTGCGATGGGCCTTTTACTGAGACGGATTCGATCACGTCCGGGTAGAGAGTGCCCTGGACGAGAAATTTTACGGGCGGAGCGTCTTTTGAAGCGGCGGCGAGCTTGCGGGCTTCGTCGGCGAAGATGGCGATGAATTCGGCGCCGATTCTCTTGCGCTTTTGCTCGGGGTCGGTGATGCCTTTCAATTGCGCGAGGAAGCGATCGGTGGCGTCTACGCCGATTACGTTGAGGCCGAGACGGTCGCGCAGCAGCTCGAGCGTTTCTTCGTATTCGTTCTGGCGCAGGACGCCGTTATTGACGAAGACGTTGGTGAGGCGATCGCCGATGGCGCGATGAACGAGTGCGGCTGCTACCGCTGAATCTACGCCGCCGCTTAGGGCGCAGATGGCTCGCGCGCCTTCCGCTTGTTTGCGAATCGCGTCGACGGTAGCGGCGATGAAGCCGGCGCGGTTCCAGTTCTTTTTGGCGCCGCAAATCTGGAACACGAAATTTTGCAGAATGTCGCGGCCGCGTTCGGTGTGGTTTACTTCGGGATGAAATTCCACTCCGTAGCATCGGCGCGACGGATGCTCGATCGCTGCGACAGCATTGTCGGTGCGGCCGGTTACGTGGAAACCTTCGGGCAGGCCGACAACGTGATCGCCGTGGCTGTTCCAGATTTTGAGTCTTCCTGGCAGGCCGCCGAAGAGGGTCGAGGCGTGCTTTTCGTCGATATCGAGGTGCGCTGGGCCGTACTCGCGCGCTTCTGCGCGAACCACTTTTCCGCCGAGCGTATGTGCCAGCCATTGCATCCCATAACAGATTCCGAGAACGGGGACGCCGAGTTGCAGAACTTTTGAGTCGCAGACCGGCGCGTCCGCGTCATAGACGGAACTTGGGCCGCCTGAGAGCACCAGGCCGACCGGTTCGAGCGCGCGAATTTCTTCGAGCGAAGCGGTGCAGGGAAGAATCGCGGAGAAAACCTGCTGCTCGCGGACACGGCGCGCAATCAGCTGCGTGTATTGGCCTCCGAAGTCGAGGACTACAATTCCGTGGCGCGTGCTGACTGTGCCCTTGGCGTCCGGCGATTCCTGCACGCCGCTCGTCGTCTTTCGCGCTGCATGTGGCGCTGCACCTGTTTCGGGAGTCATCCGCTTCACCTCGCAGCCGCTCCTGTATCGAATTGCTTAGCCCTACCTGATTCTTAAATCCTCAAATCATCGCAAGACGATATTCACTAACTTCTTCGGGACCACCACAACTTTTACGATTTGCTTGCCCGCGAGCAACGGCGCAATTCGCGGATCGGTCATGGCGCGCTCGCGCGTTTCTTCCTCGCTTAGATTTTCTGCGACCACCATTTTGCCGCGCAGGCGGCCGTTAATCTGGATGATGATTTCGATCTGTTCCTCGCGCGTCAAATCCTCGCGGTAGCGGGGCCATTTTGCTTTTGAAATGCCGCCTTGATTGCCGAGCATCTCCCACAGCTCTTCGGCGATGTGCGGGGCCATGGGGGCGAGCATAAGGGCCATCACGTCGAGAATCCGCTTCAGAATTACCGGATTCAGGTACACGTCCAGCGGTTCGGCTGCGTGCAGTTCGTTGACCAGCTCCATCAGCAGTGCGATGGATTTATTGAAATGCCAGCGGTGCTCGAAATCGTTCGTCACACTCTTGAGCGTCTGATGAGTCTTGCGCACGAGCGTTTTTTCTTTGGCGGTCGCGTTGGTGAGGTCGGTCTTCGAGACCAGATCCACCTCTACCGACTTCAATCGCGCCGCATGCTGGTCGACGAGCCGATAGAGTTTTTTGAGGAAGCGCGCAGAGCCTTCAATTCCCTGCTCGTCCCATTCGAGATCTTTTTCAGGAGGAGCTGCGAAGAGTGTGTACATCCTGCCGGTGTCGCAGCCATATTTATCGGCCATCTCGATCGCGCCTACTACGTTGCCGCGCGATTTCGACATGGCCACGCCGCCCTTCTGCACCATGCCCTGCGTGAAGAGGCGCTTGATCGGCTCATCGTGATTCACGAGGCCGAGGTCGCGCATTACCTTGCAGAAAAATCTCGAGTAAAGAAGATGCAGAATCGCGTGGGCGATTCCGCCGACGTACTGGTCGATTTGAAACCAGTAGCGAACTTTTTCTTTGTCGAACGGCGCCTTGTCGTTGTGCGGGTCGGTGTAGCGATAGAAATACCAGGACGAGTCCATGAACGTGTCCATCGTGTCGGTTTCGCGGCGCGCCGGGCCGCCGCATTTCGGACACGTGGTGTTCACGAACTCAGGAGAGAGCGCCAGCGGCGACTGGCCTTGTCCCGTGAGCTTGATATCCAGCGGCAGCTTTACCGGCAGCTGGTCGTCCGGCACGGGAACTATTCCGTCCTTTTCGCAATAGACCACTGGAATCGGAGTGCCCCAGTAACGCTGCCGAGAAATTCCCCAATCCTTCAGACGATACGTCGTTTGCGCTTCGCCGAAGCCTCCGGCTTTCGCATCTGCCGCCATTTTTTCCTGCGCCTGCTCGGATGTGAGGCCGGTGTACGGCCCGGAGTCCACTAATCTCCCGTACTCCGTGAACGGCTCGTTCATCCGGTCGAGGCGCAGCGGAGGGCCATCTTTAGGCTGCACCACAATCTTCACCGGCAGGTTGTATTTTTCCGCGAATTCGTAATCGCGTTCGTCGTGCGCTGGAACTGCCATCAACGCTCCGGTGCCATACTCCGCAAGGACGAAATTCGCGATCCAGATAGGCAGGCTCTCGCCGGAGAACGGATTCACGGCAAATCGGCCCGTGAAGAATCCTTCCTTCTCTGCCGTCGCGACATCCTCGGCGCGCGTGCTCCTCTGCCGCATCGCTTTGATCTGCGCTTCCATTCCGCTTTGGCCGCGCACGCCATCTACAAGCCGGAGTGCCGCAGGATGTCCCGCCGACAGCACTAGAGCCGTGGCGCCATAGATCGTATCGATGCGGGTGGTAAACACTTCGATTGCGAGGTCATCAATCTGGGCGACGTTGAAGCGCACGCGGGCGCCACGCGACTTTCCAATCCAGTTGCGCTGCATCGAGAGGACGCGCTCGGGCCAACCGTCTTCGAGTTCCTTCATGTCGTCGAGAAGCTGATCGGAATACTGCGTGATGCGCAGGAACCATTGCTCGAGCTCGCGACTTTCGACGAGTGTGGTTTCGTGCCGCCAGCAACAACCGTCGACCAACACCTGCTCGTTGGCAAGTACGGTGGCGCAGTCCGGGCACCAGTTCACTTTGCTCTTCTTGCGAAATGCGATTCCCTTCTCCAGCATGCGCAGAAAAAACCATTGGTTCCAGCGGTAGTATTCCGGTTCACAACTCGAAATTTCGCGCCGCCAGTCGTAACTGAACCCGAACCGCCGCAGCACGCGGCGAAACTCTTCGATATTTGTGTTGGTCCAATCGCGCGGATGAATGCCGTGCTTGATGGCCGCATTTTCAGCAGGCAGACCGAACGCATCCCAGCCCATCGGATGCAGCACATTGAATCCGCACAGCCGCCTGTAGCGCGCCACTGCGTCGCCAATCGTATAGTTGCGCATGTGGCCCATGTGCAGAGTGCCGGAAGGATAGGGAAGCATTTCGAGCATGTAGTACTTCTTGCGCGAGGCGTCGCCATCCACGGCGTTAAACGCGCCCTGCTCGTCCCAAACCTTCTGCCATTTGGATTCGATCTGCTGGGGATCGTATTCTGCCAAGGTCACTTTCCTCGCGTTCTCAGCTTCGAGAATCAGATTACTTTCTTCTCGCACTTCGATGCCTCTTTGCCGCGGCCTTTCCTTTGCTCGCTTTGCTTCCCTTTTGTACCGCTTGCTTTAGTTTCTTTCTTCTCGGTTTCATGCCATCGGCCGTGCCTATCGCCTTTACAGCGCGCCCGACGAGCTTCCACAGCGCGGCCACATTTCGACGGTCATCGCCCGGCTTATCAATCGGGGTCTCGAGGATGAAGGCCCGGCCCGCGAGCAGCGGGTGATTCAAAATTCTGCCAAAGGCTTCCGCGCCGATTTTGCCTTTGCCGATGTGCTCGTGGCGATCGACGCGCGAACCGAGCATGGTCTTCGAATCGTTTACGTGCAGCACGAAGACGCGGTCGAGTCCGACCGTGCTGTCGATCAGCCGCAAGGCCGACTCGAGGCCTTCTGCGCTGCGAATATCGTGGCCGGCGGCGAACACGTGCGCGGTATCAATGCAAACGCCGATAGCCAGATCACGGCAGCCTTCGAGGATCGCTTTCATCTCTTCGAACTGCCAACAGAGCGATGTTCCCTGCCCGGCGGTGTTTTCGAGCAGAATTTTCAAATCGCCGAGCTTCAGGCCGCGCAGAGCCTGCCGCAGACTTTGGATGATTGCGCTCACGGCCGAGTTGCGGTCGCCTTCGCGGCCGCTTCCCGGATGGATCACAAGATAGTCCGCACCGAGGGCCAGAGCCCTCACCACTTCCTGGTGAAACGCCTGCACGGAGCGCGTTCGCAGTACCGGATTGGGCGATGCGAGGTTAATCAGGTAGTTTCCGTGGATGACGAGAGGGCCGAGCGACAGTTCCTTGCGCCGATCGCGGAACCGCGCTGCATCGGCTTCAGCGATTCGCGACGTGTTGCCCTTGCCCCACATTCGCGGGCTGGCTGAGAAAATCTGCAGAGCGTTCGCTCCAAGACCGTGCGCAATTTCGAGAGAACCGGAGATGTCGCCTGCGATGGAGGTGTGGATGCCGATGCGAATGCTGCCGTCTTTCCAGGCAGGAATTTCGGGAGCGGGAGGCGGTTCCGGGCGGTATTCGTCGGCGGCGTCGAAAGCTAAGATAACTCGATGTTCTTCCGCCATTCCCTCAGGGTGTCCGGGTTGCGCCAACTTATTGTGGTGCAAGCCTTTACGTCGGCAATCGCTGTGCGGGCTGACTTCTCTGGTTGCCAGGTGACTAAAAGCCGGTGCCCGCGCCACCTCAGCCGCAATTTATGCGATTGCTTAATCGAGCATTTTAACTGATTCGCGGAACTTCCGCAAACGGGCAAAAAAATCAGTAGTGGGTTAGTTTGAATTCTCAGAGAGAGCAGACAGTCGAAATAGCCGATAGGACAGATAGGACGTGCCGGCGATGATCGCTATGCAGACGAGCGCGATAACTCCATTCATCCACGTCGGCCCCGCTGCACAGTCTGGGTCAAGATGAGCCAAGCCACAAAGATTGTATAGTAGGGTTGGAACGACAGTCACACCTGCTAAGATTGAGATAATGGCCAACGCTCGAATGACGAATCTTCTCACCCTGCAAACGCTCCCACCCATATCATACCCAATACTTGCTCGAAGAAACCACGACGACAAGCACGGCAATTGAGAGTGTGTCGCGGCCGGGCTAGCTTTTCGGTAGCAACTCAGATGGGATTGGATTTGCCGGGGTTTCCTGGTCCCAGACCATCGAGAGGATCCACCAGCGCTTGCCGTCAAAGTACAGCTGGAAAATATTCACGCCGCGCGTGATCACTTTTACGGTGGATGCGTTCTTGCCCTCGTAGCTGCTGAGCACCGTGGCGACATTTCCGTAGCGCTCAATCTTGCGCCCGAGCTCGCGTTCGGTGAAGCCTTCGTTTACGGTGAATTCGTAAGCTTCGTCCACAAATTCCTGATGCGTAGTGATTGTTGCCACAATTGCGCCGGATTTCGGATCGCGTTCCACTGAGACGAAGCGGGCGTTCGGGTCAAAGAGCGTTTCATCGCGTCCCCACTGGCGCGGCACTCCTACTCCGCCCGAGATCGTCTCGTAACTTGCTTTGACAATCGCTTCGACGCTCTCTACGTCCTCCGGCCGGGCCGCCACCGGCTGCACTTGAACGTGTTTTTGTGGCTGCTTTGGAGGCTTCGCCTGTCCGAACGCGGGCAGCGCCGTTGCCCAGACCAGCGCTGATCCAACGAGGAACTTTTTCATTTTGTCTCCTGTTGTTGCCAGGTTTTTGTGTTGCGTGGTTTCGTGCCCGCGAAAGTATACGCGCGCAGCCGATTCGTCAATCGACGGTTAGACTCAAGCGCTCTCGTTTTGTTGCCGCTTTTTTCAGTGATCCCGCGCCTCTGTCGCCTGCGTTGCGCGTCAATCTGCGCTATGCTTTCTGTGCCATGAAACGCAGCGAAATCGTCCCCACGCGGAGCTTGCCCGACCTTCCCGGCAAATCCGAACCGCTCAGCAATGTGTCCATCGATTTGCTTCTTGGCGGCTCGGTTCTCGAGGATTCGCGCGCTGAAGCGATCGACCTTTCCGGCCGCAAGCTGGAGGGGCTGAAGCTGCGAAGTTCGGTGCTTGAGCGCATCTCGTTCGCACAGTGCGAAATTCGTTCGTTACAGCTGCGGGATGTGCGTCTCGTGAAATGCGACCTTTCGAACTCCGTATTGCTGGGTTTCGAAGCGCGGCGTGTGGAATTTCTGGAGTGCCGCCTCACCGGCATGAAAGCATTTGAGTGCAAATGGCAGGACGTGCTTGTGGAGCACTGCGATGCTCGCTACGCGCAGTTCAATTCCAGCGCATTGCGGGCTTGCGAGTTTCAATCAACGCAACTGCAAGATGCCGATTTCCGCGCGGCTGATCTGAAAGGCGCGGTTTTTGCGCGGGCGATGCTGAATCGCGCCGACTTCACTGGCGCCAACCTGCGCAAGGCCGACTTTCGCGGCGCCGATATCGAAGGTATCGTCGTTCGCGCCGAGGATGTCGCTGGCGCGATTGTCACTCCGGCGCAGGCCATCGAACTTTCGCGATTGCTCGGGCTTACCGTGAAATGAAATTGGCCGCGTTGCGACGCTGCCGCCCAATGCAGTAGACTCATCGGCTCAACTGTAATCGCTGGAGCATCCGTCGTAGCGGCGCGTCTTCGGGCTGAATGAATTTCGGGGGATTCTGAATGCTCGTAGTAATGCAATCCCATGCGACTGAAGAGCAGATCCGCGCCGTTTGCAGCCGGATCGAGGCGCTGGGATTTAAGGCTCATCCGATTCCGGGGGCTGTGCGCACCGCGATTGGAATCACCGGCAACACGGGCGCCGTGGACATTGGCTCGCTCGAGTCGATGGCGGGCGTCGGCGAATGCATTCCGGTAAGCAAGCCGTACAAGCTGGTCAGCCGCGACATTAAGGAAGAAAACACCGTTGTTCGGATTCCGACTCCGTTGGGTGAGGTCACCTTCGGCGGTCCGGCGGTTGCGATGGTCGCGGGGCCGTGCGCCATCGAATCGCGTGAGCAGGCTTTCACAGTGGCAGAGCGCGTGAAAGCAGCTGGGGCCCGGCTATTTCGCGGCGGCGCGTACAAGCCGCGAACTTCACCGTACAGCTTCCAGGGCATGGGCGAACCGGGCCTGAAAATTCTCGCGGAAGTGCGCGACAAATTCGGCCTCGGGATCGTGACCGAAGCGATTGACAACGAATCGCTCGAGCTGGTGGAGAAGTATGCGGACGTGATTCAGATTGGCGCGCGCAACATGCAGAATTTCTCGTTGCTGAAAGTTGCGGGGCGCTCACGCAAACCGGTGCTTCTGAAGCGCGGCATGTCCGCGACGCTCGACGAATTTCTGATGGCAGCCGAATACATCATGTCCGAAGGCAATTACAATGTAATTCTCTGCGAGCGCGGCGTTCGCACTTTTTCCGACCATACGCGCAACACGCTCGACTTGAGCATGATTCCCGCCGTGCAACGCCGCAGCCACCTGCCGATTGTCGTGGATCCAAGTCACGGCACAGGACGCCGCGCGAAAGTCCTTCCGCTGTCGCGCGCTGCTGTCGCGGTGGGCGCAGATGGCCTGCTTGTTGAAGTCCATCACGATCCGGACCGCGCGCTTTCCGATGGCATGCAGTCCATTCTGCCCGAAGAATTCGCGGCGCTCACGGAAGAATGCAGGCAAATCGCCTCCGTACTGCATCGCACGCTGAATTGAGCGCCTTCGCACGATAACGCGCACGATGAAACTTCGCCTCAACTGGCGCCTCGTTTTTCTCCTCGTGATTCTCGCCGGATTTGCCACTCGCGAAGTGGCGCTCGAACTTCGCCCGTCATTCCTGCGCCCCGACCTGCATCTTTTTGCCTACGTCAGCAACTCCGCGGACGGCACGCTGACGGTGATCGACCTCGTCAAACTCGCGCCATTCGCAACTATCGCGGTTGGACCCGGCCCGAGCGGCGTGCGCGAACATCCCACACGCAAGGAAGTTTGGGGGCTCAGCTCGGCGGGCGGCTACGCGTGGGTGCTCGATGTGAAATCGAATCAGATCGTGGCGCACATCACGGTTGGCGCCGAGCCTTACGCTCTCGATTTTTCGTCGGACGGCAAACGCGCCTTCGTCGCTGCATCCGGCGCAAATACGGTAGTGGCGATCGATTGCGCTTCGCGAGCCATCGTAGCGCGAGGCCGCGCTGGCCGCCGGCCATGGATTGCGCGCGTCACGCCCGACGGCAAGGTACTCATCGTTTCCAATCGCGACGACTCCACAATTTCGCTCCTCGACGCCAACTCGCTCGCCTCGCTGGGCACAATTTCCGTCGCCAGCCAACCCGAGCAGATCGCAATCCTGCCCGACAATGCGAAAGCCTTCGTCACCTCCGGCGCTTCGAACGAAATTTCCGTCGTCGATCTCCGCCAGAAAACGCTGCTCGCCAACGTCGCGATCGGCGGAACTCCCAGCGATTTGATTCTCAAGCACGACGGCGGCGAGCTCTACATCACCGCCAGCGACACCCATGGCCTGCTCGTGCTCAACACGCAGACGAACGAAATCGGTGATTTTTTGATGCTGGGGTCGTCCCCGTCATCAGGGACGCTGAAGGCGGACACCGAAACTCTCTACGTATCCGATTCCGCGGCGGGCCACGTCGTTCCGGTAGCGATGGCGACGCGGCAGGTGTTGCGCCCCATCACAGTAGGCTCGGCGCCACGCACCAGCCGGCTTACACCGGGCGGCGACATACTGCTCGTAGTTGACACCGCGTCGAACGACCTCGCGGTGATTCGCCCAAAAACTGCTAACCTGATCACGCTAATCCCGGTCGGATCACAACCGCGCGATCTGGCCATCAAAGTTTTCTAACTGCTCGTAGTTGGTAGCCACGACGATGCCTTCATCGTCGTGGGATTTTCCTGCGCCCGTCTACAATCAGGCCCGCTACTTCTTCGGCTTCGGTGTCGCTAATCCGCCTGGAGCCACAGACGTCGCCGGCTTCTTCGCCTCCTCCGGCCCCAGCTCAAACTGAATATACTGCTCAAGCGTCGTCTCATCCCCGCCAATCACAGGCCTGCCATTCACAAAAACGGTTGGCGTGCTGCTAATCTGCACGGCCTTCCCTTCGTCCACGTCCGCTTGAATCGCAGCCTTCGCGTCCGGCAATGCCAGGCATACCTTGAACGCTTCCCTATCCAGCCCCGCGCGCACCGCGAAATCGACCACCTTCTCGTACACGTTTTCGCTCGAGATCACGTCCTGATTCTCGAAAATCAAATCGTGCACGATCCAAAATCCCACCGGACTCTGCGCAAACGCGCACCGCCCTCCGACCGCCGCTGTCATCGCCCACGGATGAATTCCAGCCAGCGGAAAATCCTTGTACACGATGCGCACTTGGGGATATTTCTGCTCGATCACCTGCATCACGCTGTAAAGCTGGCGGCAGTGGGGGCACTGGTAATCGCTGAATTCCACAATCGTCACGCGCGCATCCGCGGGACCTTTGGTCGGATCGCCCTCCACCCGCAACTTCGCTCGCGTTGCGGCAAACGGATCCGTTCCAAGCTCGAACATGTCGCCGCGAAACAGCGTCTTGCCATCCTTGCTGACAAATACTTCACCCACCTCCGTTTGGCCCTTGTACGTCACCTGGAGCGGAACACGATAAAACTCCGGAGTTGCGGACTGCGACAGCGGCCCAAGTTTCACCGCAAAATCCGGTCCCCAGGCAAAAAGTTTGCGAACGAACACCTCAGACGATTGCAGAATCGCAGCCTCGTTGGCCGCGCTGCCAGCGGCGCTACTGGAACCAGCGGATGCGCTACCGGTTACAGCCCCGCCGTTAGGCGGTGTGCCTGCCTGCGAAGACGATTGCGCAAAACACGGCGCACCTACCATGATGCTCAGTGTGGTTACCACTAACCCACGGCGACAAAGTGCGGTCGTTATCAAAGCTCGCATGAATTCTCCGTTGAATGAAAACGCAATTCGACATTCATAAGCGCAAGATCACCGATTGAATCGCAGAAATCCCAAGAAAACAATCCCCGTCAAATCCACGCAGCCGCTCAGTCCACGAATTTCTGCGCCAGCGGAAACCGCCTGCCCACGCTGAACGCCTTCGACGTCACCTTCAATCCCGGCGGCGCCTGCTTCCGCTTGTACTCATTCTGATCCACCCGCCGCGCTACCGATCGCACCAATTGCAAATCGAATCCATAGTGATCCGCAATTTCTTCCGGGCTGCGCAGGTCCTCCACATACGCCTTCAAAATCCGGTCGAGCACATCGTACGGCGGCAGCGTGTCCTGGTCCGTCTGATTCGGCCGCAGTTCCGCCGACGGCGCCTTGGTAATCGTTGCCACCGGGATGCGTTCCTGCTGCCGGTTAACGAATTTCGAAAGCTCCCACACCATCGACTTGGGCACGTCCGAAATCACAGCGAGTCCCCCGGCCATGTCGCCATACAAAGTGCAATAGCCCACCGCCATTTCGGACTTATTACCTGTACTCAGCACCATGGAGCCTGACTTATTCGACAACGCCATCAGCAAATTCCCGCGAATCCGGGCTTGAATATTTTCTTCCGTCGAATCCACCGGCAGTCCTTTGAAGGCTGGCGCCAGCGCCGTCAGATAACTCTCGAAAAGTTCCTTGATCGGAATCGACCGGTAATGAATCCCCAGATTCTTCGCCAGCTGTTCCGCATCGCGAATGCTTCCCTCCGACGAATAGGGGCTCCGCATGCTCACTCCCAGCACGTTGTCCGGCCCCAGCGCATCCGCGGCGATGGTCGCAACGAGCGCCGAATCCACACCCCCGCTCAGCCCCACCACCACCTTGCTGAATCCGCATTTGCGCACGTAATCGCACGTCCCGAGCACCAGCGCGTGATACGCCGCAGCCAGTTCATCGAGCGGTTGAGGACGAATCTCCCCTGCCCCGGTCACCGTGTCGAACAGCACCAGATCTTCTTCGAAGGATTTCGCCAATGCCGCCACTCGTCCATCCGGCATGAATGCCATACTCGAGCCATCGAAAATCAGCGAGTCGTTGCCGCCCACCTGATTCACGTAAACCACTGGCACGCGTCGCTCCATGGCAATCGCGCGCAGCATGTCGTGTCGCAGCGACCGCTTGTCAATCGTGTAGGGCGAAGCAGAAATATTCAGGATGAGGTTGCTTCCCTGCGCGACCAGTTCCGCGACGGGGTCGCGCTCGTACAGCCGCTGCGCCCAGAAATTCTTGTCGTTCCAGCAATCCTCGCAAATGGTGATACCCAGCTTTTCGGCGCGCAGGGAGAAAGTGTGCTGCGAATGCGCCGGCTGAAAATAGCGCGATTCGTCGAACACGTCGTAGGTCGGCAGCAACATCTTGCGCTGCTCGAAGAGTATTTTCCCGTCCGCGATCAGCGCCGCTGAATTCGCCACTGGCTTGCCGGTATCGTCCTGCGCGCGGCCTACATACCCCACCACCGACGGCATCGGAATCGCCTTCGCCAGCCGCGCCAGTTCCGTCGCGTTGCGCTCGGCAAACACAGGCCTCTCAACCAGGTCCTGCGGCGGGTATCCGCACAGGCAAAGCTCTGAAAACACTGCCAGATCCGCACCGCGTTTCTTCGCTTCACAAGCCAATTCGATAATACGGGCGGAATTACCTGCGAAATCGCCTACGGTGGGATTGAACTGGGCTAACGCTATCTTCACAGCACCCTAGCATACGTTCGCGGCCCGTGATTTTCAACGAAGCGGCCCGCCAATGTGGCTTTCGCATGTCCAAAATGGCAGCCAGTGAGTTGTCGCCCCATCTTTCGATTCGTTGAATCGCCGCGTCGCTCGTGATTATCTATTCGCCTAGGTAAGCGAATGCCTGTTGAAAACGAGCACGCGCAGGTCGTAATCGAGGATCCGGCATCGGGAACGCTGGAGCCCTCGAGGCCCCCGCGTCTCGCTCCTAAGCCCGCGCCGAATCGCATTTCCGTCATCCTAGCCTTCGGAACCACATGGTTCATCTGGGGCTCCACGTTTCTGGCGATCCGCTACGCGGTAGAGACGATTCCGCCCCTCTACGCCGCTGGCACCCGCCACTTGATTGCCGGCTCGTTCATGCTTTTCTGGTGCTTCGTCAAGAAACTGCGGCCCACGCGAGCGCAAGTGCGCGCCAGCATCATCGTAGGCTTTTTCTTTTTCGTCGGTGGCCACGGTTTGATTCACTGGGCCGAACAATGGGTGCCGTCAGGCGTTGCCGCGCTTCTGATTGCCACGGAACCGATTTGGGTTTTTCTGCTTGCCGATATGGCCGATCGAAAATGGCGAATGAATCCCTGGCTTGCGGCCGGAGTCGCGTTGGGCCTCGGAGGTGTCGCGCTCCTGCTCGGCAAAGGTGAATTTTCAGACCCGCGAATCAAGACCGGAGCAATCGTTGTTCTAATCAGCGCGCTTTCCTGGTCCGGAGGAGTCACCTATTCCCGGCGCTCCAAACTCTCAGGTCATCCACTGTTGCTTACAGCGCTTTCGCTGCTGGCAGGCGCATTCATGCTGCTCACGATTGGAACAATTTTGGGCGAAGCGCGCGGATTCTCGCTCTCCTCCGTCACGTTTCGTTCCTGGGCGGCGCTGGCATACCTGGTGGTGTTCGGCTCGCTGATCACTTTCACTTCTTATGTCTGGCTGCTCGAACACTACTCGCCCACGTTGGTTGCTACGCACACTTACATCAATCCAATCATCGCTGTCTTAATCGGCTGGCTGGTGGCAGGGGAAAAGGTCACGCTCAGTCTGGCAATCGCTGCCGCAATGGTGATTGGCGCTGTGATTCTCGTGCAGCGCGGCACCGCCCTGCTTGGCCGTTCCTGAAACTTTTCACGCGCGCAAGAAAGGATTCTGCTCCTTCTCCTCGCCGATCGTTGTGGTATCCCCATGCCCGGGAAACACAATGGTCTCTTCCGGCAGCACGAGCAGCTTCTCTCGAATCGATTTCAGAATCTGCGGCGTCGAGCCGCCCCACAAATCCGTGCGCCCGATGCTTCGCTGGAACAACGTATCGCCCGCAAGCAAAATCCCCGGCTCCGCTACTTTCGGCGTTTCGGCCGGACGCTCGTGCGCGCGAGTGCCGTCCCGTAACGCCGCCCCCGTCGCTCCCGGCTCAATCACCAGACTGATACTCCCCGGCGTGTGCCCCGGCGTATGCAGCACCCGCGCCGCAAATCCGCCCCAGCGCACCGCATCGCCCTCTTTCACGAAATCCTCAATGCGTATCATCGCCGGCGTCGGCACTCCCAGCCATTGCGCCTGTATATCCAAATGTTTGTACAGCTCCATGTCCGCCTCGTGGAACATCACGGGCGCGCCCGTCGCGCGATGCAATTCGGCCAGCCCGCCCACATGGTCAATATGCGTATGCGTGCTCACGATGGCCCTCAGTTTCAACCGGTGCCGCTGCAAAATCTCCAGAATCCGCGCAACGTCGTCGCCCGGGTCCACCACAATCGCCTCGTGCGTCACCGGATCGCCCAGAATCGAGCAGTTACACTGCAGCATCCCCACAGGAATCACTTCATGAATCAACTTGTCGCTCATGATTTCCGCAGTATACCAGTCCACACTCCCTCAGAACCGGCCTCCCATTTTCACTTTTCCCTTTTCCATTTTCGTTTCCACCGTCTGCTAAACTCATTCCGTATGCAAACGCCGCTCGCAAAACTCGAACTCGCCGAAGGCGCCAAGCTCGCCGACTTCACCGGCTGCGCCCTGCCCGAAGTCTTCTCCGATTTCGACTCCGAATACCGCGCCGCTCGCGAATCCGTCGCTCTCTTTGACACCAACTGGCACGCCGCCATCACTCTCTCCGGTCCCGACCGCGTCCGCTACCTCAACGCGATCGTAACCAACGACATCAAAGCCCTCAGCGAAGGCTCCGGCACGCTCGCGCTGCTTCTCAATCCTCAAGGCCACATCCTCGCCGAACTCGAAGTGTACGCGCTCAAAGACAAGCTGCTCGTCCTCACCCACGCCTCCGCCCGCGAACGCGCCATCGAAACCCTGGACAAATTCATCATCATGGACGACGTCACGCTCGAAGACGTCACCGATAAACTCGGCTCGCTCGCCATCGAAGGCCCCAAGGCAGGCGCGATCTTTTCTCAATCCACCGGCCTCGCCATCGAAGGTTTTTCCGAAATGGCATTCGCCGACGTCACGATTGACGCGGTTCCCTGCCACCTAATCCGCCACTCGCATTTCGGCCTTCCCGGAGCGGAGATCATCGCTCCCCGTGAAAAACTCGAAGTCATCTGGCAGAATCTGCGCACCGCCGTTCACGCGCAACACGGACACCCGATTGGCATGCAGGCCTTGAATGCATTGCGACTGGAAGCTGGCATTCCCTGGTTCCCGCTGGATTTCAACGACACGGTAATCCCGCACGAAGCCGCGGTTGAAGGCACGCACATCAGTTTTAGCAAGGGCTGCTACACCGGGCAGGAAATTGTCGAGCGCGTCCGCTCGCGCGGCCATGTCAATCGCCGCCGCACCCAACTCAAATTTTCAGCGCAGGCTCCGCCAGTGCGGGCCACCAGGCTTCGCGCCGACGGCAACGAAGTGGGTCTCGTCACCAGCTCCGCATTTTCACCTTCGGCCGGCACAGCCATCGGCATGGGCTACGTCCGCCGCGAACACAACTCACCAGGCAGCGTCGTCGAGTACGACGGCGGTACCGCCACGGTGATCGAGCGCTAAACATTCGCTCTTCTTTTCCGTAGGGGCACGGCATGTCGCAGATCCCGCACGAGTTCGCGGGGCCGTGCCCGCTCGACCCATAGCAACTTCCAGCCACTCACGTCGCACAAGAAAACGTCATGTTTCCATCTGCTCTCCACGCCCCGCATTCCTAATCAAGATCAATCGTGTTAGAGTCCCCGGCATTTCCTGGGAGCCACGATGAGACCCTCAATTCTCTACCGCATCGCTGCCGTTCTTCTGCTGCTCTTCGCCGTCGGGCACACCCTCGGCTTCCGGCAAACCCAGCCGCAATGGGGTGTTGATTCGCTCATCGCTGCAATGCGCTCCATCCACTTCGACGCGCAAGGCTTCAACCGCACCTATTGGGATTTCTATACAGGCTTCGGTCTTTTCGTTTCCGTCTTCATGGTGTTCGCGGCAATTCTTTCCTGGCAGATGGGGGGATTGCCTGCAGAAACGCTCCTCCAACTACGCGGCCCCGCCTGGACTCTGGTTCTGTGCTTCGTAGCAGTTACGATTTTATCCTGGCGCTACTTTTTTATCGTGCCAGTCGTGTTTTCAGTCGTGATAACGCTAGTGTTGGCCGCCGCGGCTTACTCATCGGGGAAATATTTGAGTTGAAGGACGTCGAATTGAGGCTCGAGACCGGGAGTTATGCGCTTCGATCTGTGCTGTAGGCTACGCCGTCCGTGGACCGCGGAGCACTCGCGCAGGCAGAAACATGATCGCCCGCAGCAATTCGAAAACTCCGCCCACTGCGATTCCCACAATCCGGAACGGCAACAAAATCAGCCACACAATCGGATAAAGAATCAGCGCCAATAGCGCCAGCGGCCAGCAAACCACCAACAGCAGGCACCACAGCAAGAACGTCAACATCACGGCCCTCCCTCAGCGCACACTAGCATATACGCAAAAGGGAGGGCCGTTGTTTCCTCAATCGACTCCGTTGGGCGGCTTAACTCACGCCGCCGAAGCCGCTACCCGCTGACGATTTGGCGCGCCTTCCACCTCGGGCCAACGCCGCGCCTGCGCGATCACGATGATATGCAGAATGAAAAACAGCGGCACCAGGAACGTCGGCACGATGCTCAGCGGCAGCACGGTCATCGCATCGGCGGCAAGTCCGTGCGGATGCACCAGCCTGGATGTCGTTCCCGTCGTCACTGCCGTAATCAGGTCCAGCATGCCCAGCGCGTCCCAAAAGATGAACCCTTTTCGATGGCCGGGCTCAGCCAACCTCAGCGCCACCCACGGCGCGGTGAGGCCAATCGCGATGTCGCCCCATCCGGCAGGATTCGCGAATATGCCGGGCAGAATCCCGTAAAAATAAAGGACCACAAACACGAACCCGGCAATTCGCCACGATTGCACGATGGTCAGCACGCGCGGATCGAGCGACAGCGCAAATTCGCGGAACCCCGCTGACGCCCTGAACCAGATCCAGAACACGAGAATCGGTATCGCCACCGAAAGCCCCAGCGCGATCGGCGGTGCCGCAGCGCTCTGCCTGAAGACATGCGTGGCTCCCGCAGAAAGCGAAAAAACGAACCATGCCGCGATGATGCCAATCGCCACTTTTCCGTAGTCTTTTCCGCTCATAACCATTCTCCTTTCGCTACCGAAGTCACTTGTGCGCCCCAAAGTTCATCTCAGTTTCGCCCGCCGACGTCTCGTCTTTGCCACAGCAGTCATTTTCCCTTTGCTACCGCAATCATTTTCAGCTCGGTCACAGCAGTCATTTCGCAGTAGCCACAGCGGTCATTTCACGATTTTGTTGAAACAGTGCGCTCCAGCGCTCCTCGCCGAGTTGCGAGCGCAAACGATCCTGAACCGCTTGCCAAGCCGGAGAGGCCAGGTCGAATTGTTCTCGCCCCGCCGCCGACAGGGATATCAAGCGCTCGCGTCCATCGCGTCCTTGGCGCATTGCAACCCACTTGCGTCGCTTCATAATCGCCAGCGTTCGCGTCAACGTCGTCGAGTCCAACGCCAGAATCTCGCCCAGCCGCCCCTGCGCGACCTCACCCGTCAGCGAGAGCGCTTGCAGAATCGTGAATTGTGTAGTTCGCAGCCCCAGCGGCCGAACTGCGTCGTCATAGAGCTGCGAGAGCGCCCGCGCCGTCCGGCGGAAGGTGGCGCACAGGCACGGCAGATTCGGCAGACTCTTCGGTGGCTTGTCCATACGCATATAGATGCATATGCATCTAAGTGGTTTCAGGAGATTTTTTCCAATGGTTTTTAATCTACGGTAGCGCGATTAAAACTCGCCCTAACGCACTGAAAACAATGGACGGAGCGCAAGTCTAATCGGCGGTAAAAGCAGAGTTGGGAAGCGCGGAATGCTGCCTTTTTGATTCGGAAGGATGCTGAAAGTCGCAGCTGAAGAACAGATCGTCGAGAAGCTCAGGCTTCGCTTTTTGGCGAAGTCGAGGTCGAAATCGATGTCGAGCTCTTGGCGAAGTTGAGGGAGCCGGAAAAGCTGCCGCGCGTGGAATCGATCTTCTTCTGCAGCTGGAAAATCGCGTAGAGCAACGCCTCGGGCCGCGGCGGACAACCTGGAACGTAAACGTCAATCGGAATCACCTGATTCACGCCTTGCACCACCGCGTAATTGTTGAAGACGCCGCCTGACGTGGCGCATGCGCCCATCGAAATCGCCCACTTCGGCTCGGGCATCTGCATGTAGAGCTGCTTGATTACCGGCGCCATTTTCTGCGAGACGCGCCCGGCGATGATCATCAAGTCCGACTGACGCGGCGAGCCGCGGAACACTTCGGCGCCGAATCGCGCGATGTCGTAACGCGAGGCGGCCATCGACATCATCTCGATCGCGCAGCAGGCGAGGCCGAACGACATTGGCCAGATGGAGCTGCGGCGCGCCCAATTCACTACCTTATCGAGCGAGGCGAATAGGATGCCTTCGTCCTTGAGGAAGTTTTCGTTCTCCCCCGGAAGCTCGAGCGTTACGCCTTTGGCAAGTTCGACGGCCATATGAGCATTTTGCCCGTTCGCGGAACACATTGCAAATGGCGATGGACGTGGCGGCGCCATAGCGATGCCCCAATGTCCTTCGCTTCTGTTTCTCCATTCAACATCGTATACAAACGGCACATATGCGTGCGATACTCTCGGCGCTGGGGGAACGGAGGTATTCATGCGCATTCCAATGCCTGCAATTTCCCTGGCTTCTGCGGGTCTCGCCTTAATTCTCTTCTCCGGTATCTCGATTCCTGCATTTGCGTCTGGCGACGATAAATCGCCGACTCCTGCTTCTACGGCGGCGAAAAATGCTGTGCCCGCGCCCGATCGCGAGAAGAAGGTCTACACAAACGACGATATCGATCGAATGTGGCCGAAGCAGAAATTGTCTGTGGTGTCGGCGTCGCGGGCCCAGAATCAAGCGGTCGCCGTTTCTCGTGCGGCAACCGTCGCGGTTCAACCCTTGAGCCCTGAGAGGAATCCCGTTTGGTACGCGTCGCAAGTGGCTGCTCTTGAGGACGAACTCGGAAGCATTGCTGCTGAGGAAGGACGGCTGCGCGAATTCCGCACCAGCGGATCGACTGACACGCTGGCCGGCACGCGAGTTGGATTGCAGTTGAATGCGCCATGCGACGGCATCACCACGGACAATGAAATCTCCAATCTCGAGCAGCGCCGAGCGGAAATCGAACAGCAGATCGCGGCGCTGGAAGACACCGCGCAGCAAAACGATATGCCTCCGGCCGTGATTCGCGATGCGCCCGAGATTCTCGCGGCGGCGCAGAAGCCGTTGAGTGCTGCACAGGAGCGAATGCTGCTCGCCGAGCAGCAGGCTCAACTGGCGAGTGAACTCAACGCCACGCAAGAGGAGCTGGCATCGATGTCCGAGCAAGCGGCCGCGCAGCGCGCGAATCTGCAGCCTCCAACCCCCGGCTTCGGCGGAAACATGACCACCGACTTGATTGAACGCCTCGACAATCGCGCGAGTGAGATTCAAGAAGCGCTTGACCAAAGCGAAGATGCCGCGCGGCAGGCGGGCGCCGGTCAAAGATAATCGTAACAACCGTAGCTGCAAAGCAGTAGCCGCGGCGTTTTCTCTGGTAAACCACATTTGCGTTTTTCCATCGAACATTAACTTCGCGTTGCCATCGCGACGAGCGCTGCTCCATGTAGAATAGGAGCGATGCCGATCCGAATGATTGCGATGGATCTCGACGGGACGCTGCTGGATAGCAACGCGAAGGTCTCCGAAGAAAACGCGCGGACGATCGCGGAAGCCCAGCGCCGCGGAATCGAGATCGTGCTTGTTACAGGACGCCGGTTCGACTTTGCGCGCCCGATTGCCGATTCCCTTCCCTGCGATCTGCACTTCATCGTCAACAACGGCGCTGTGACTAAATCCAAGAGCGGCGTCACCGACTTGCGGCACCTGCTTCCGGCAGCCACGGCACGCAAAGTGCTTGAGGCGACAGAGGAATTCCGTTCCGGCGCGGCGGTGGTCTTTGACCGGCCACGCGAAAATCAGGTGATGATGGAACGGCCCGATTGGGACCATCCCGTGCGGGGGCGTTATCTGCGCCGCAACCGCGAGTATATCGGCTTGGTGTCTCCGTTGACTGACTGCCTGAACGGCACCGATCCCATCCAAGTGGGATACGCGGATAACTGCAGGAATCTGCGCACGGCCATGAAGCTTCTCGAGAATTTGCCGATTGCGAATGAATACACGCTAGCTTTGACGGAATATGAGAGCCGCGATCTTTCGATTCTGGACGTTCTGAAGCGCGGTGTTTCGAAGGGCTCGGCGCTCGCGGAATGGACCAAGCGGCGAGGGATTGCGCGCGACGAGTTGATGGCGATGGGCGACAACTGGAACGATCGCGAGATGCTCGAGTTCGCTGGTTTACCGATCGTGATGGGCAATGCGGTGCCGGAGTTGAAAACCCGAGGCTGGGCCGTTACGCTGACCAATGACGAAAGCGGCGTCGCGAAAGCGATTCGAAAGCATGCTCTCTAAAGCGATTGCACTGCGAAAGATGAGCCGAAGAACCATTTTGTGCGTGTTGTCGTTGTGCGTGCTGCTGTGCGTATTACTGGCCAGCGCTGCGCCGACCGCGCGCGCGGACTACGCGGTGCTGCGCTCGGGCGTGCGGCTGCACATCACGGGATATGAAACGGCGGGCGACCGGGTGCGACTCACAGTCGAAGGCGGCTCGGTGGAAGTGGCTGCCGGCGAGATCGTGTCCATCGAACCGGAGGATGTATTTCCTTCGCGCCCCACGGTGGCCCCGCTTCCGGAGGGGCCTTACGCGAAATTAATCCGCGCTTCTGCCGAGAAGCACGGTGTGGACGAGAATCTGATTCACCGGATGATTCTGGTGGAATCGAACTTCAATCCCAAGGCGGTTTCCCGCAGGAGCGCGCTAGGATTAATGCAGCTGTTGCCCCAGACGGCTGCGCAATACTCGGTGAAGAACGTTTTTGATCCCGCGCAGAATATAGATGGCGGAACGCACTACATGAAGGATCTCCTCGCGCGCTATCACGGCGATTTGTCGCTTGCGCTTGCCGCTTACAATGCCGGGCCGCAAATGGTTCAGCGTTATGGCGGAATTCCGCCATTTCCTGAGACGCAGAATTATGTTCGAAAAGTTGCGAAGCCGCTGAAGTGTAACCAGTCCTCGGACGCGGGTAAGTGCATGTCGAAGTGATGAGGGCCAAGGTCGCGCGGCTGAGATTCTTCGCTTCGCTCAGAATGACAATGCTACGTATTTGACCCAGAGAGTTTGATCGGGTACTTCGAGTACCTGCCCTGCTCTGAAAACCGAAACATAGTGATTGCTGCGGCTGTTACTGCTGTTGAGGCTGTTGGGGTTGCTGTGGCTGCGGTTGCGGCATGCTGGGTTGGCCGAACGGGTTACTTGTCGGCGAACCTATTCCGCCTATTCCACCCGGCCCAATTGGTTGGCCGATTCCCGGTTGCTGGCCCTGAGGATTGAGCGACTGCTGCATATTCGCAGCGGCTTCTTCGAGTGGATTCCAGACGAACTCCCACTGAATGTACTTTTTGCCGTGATGGTAGACCTTCTGCGAAGGCGAATCGACTTTGCTCGCCACGCCGGTTAAAAACGCACCAAGCACCGGGCCGTCGACCGGGCCCGTCGGCTTCTGCAAGTCCGCGGGATTTCCCGGCTGCCCGTTCAGCGATCCGAAGGGACTCTGTCCGGGAGCTGTGCCTGGCTGGCCTGGGGCACCGGGCTGCCCTAAAGGGCTCGGCTGTCCGGGAGGTGCAGTGGGGGCCTGCGAGCCCGGAGGATTCTGTCCCGATTGATCGGGACTTTGACCGGGAGTCTGGCTGGGAGACTGACCCGGAGTCTGCGGGGGAGCATTGGGGTCGGTTGGCGCGAGGCTCGGACTTTGCCCGGAGTTCGAAGAATTCGTTAACGCGGTGCCGTTCACATCCCCGAAACCGCTTGAATTCGTGAGGCTCGAAACCGGAGTGCCGACCAATCCAGGGATCTGTCCCGGCAGGCCGTTCTGCAAACCGCCGCTATCGTAGAGCGCCATCTGCTGAAGCGACGTGTATTTGGTGCTGCCGATGATTTGTCCTGCGGCATTCACGTAGATGAATCGCCAGGAGCCGTCGGCTGTGTTGAGGGGGTCCTTATAGGCCTGGCGAAGGAAATGAAGCTGCGGCATGCCTTTCTGAAGATCCTCGAGAGTTTGAGGGTAATGGCCGGTCTTGTGGAAATAGAGGCCAATGGCCCGTGCGTATTGATTGCCGCGCCAAATGGCTTCGTCTTCGCGCTGGCGCTTGCCCTCAATCCGGAGATTGGCAATCATCGCCGTGGAGGCGATAAGAACCATCATCGTCAGACAGATGGCCATTAGCATGGCATAGCCGCGCTCACCGGAGCGGCGAGAATCGGTTCGCGAGTGTGGAGCGGAATGCGTCATGGCGTTGCCTGGTCGCCGGGGGCGAGGCTTGCGCTGCTGCCAGTGGGAGGCTGAACCATCGCGACACGCGCATGCCGGCCGCTGGATATTTCTTCGACGTCGGCAGAATCATTGCCGATATGAATCAAGCGATAGTTGCTAAGGAATCTGTCGCCCTCCGCCACGACGAGGACGTCGTCACCATTCTTGAAAAACCCGAACCGCGTGCCCGACGGAGCCGGACGAACCGCATATCCGAAAAACTCGCCGGGAACCTGAACCGGAGGGGGCGGTGGTGGCAGCTGCGGGCCGGTGGTGTATCTGTGCTTGGCAGCCTCAATTTCGGCTTTCGTAGGCTCCGGCGGAGGCGGTGTAGCGTTGAAAATATTGCGGTGCGCGCTGAGGCTTTCCTCTTTCTGGAGTTTGGCGAGTAGATCGAGACGCAACTGAGGTTCCTGAACGCTGAGAGGAACAAACTTCGCGTCCGCCGACACTCGCGGCATCCCGCCACCTATCTGGCTCCGGTTGAAGAAATACACCAGGGCGCCAACGGCGAGCAGCCCCACCAGCACCGAGATTTCCATCCTCTGTTTCGTCACATCAAGTCCTGAAAAACGTCCGCAAATCCAGATTTAGTTTGATGCCGGGACTCGAACCCGCCGAAGCGAGCGTGAGATTGTCCAGCAAGTAGAAATTCTTCGATCGTTCGAGTGCATGAATAAATTCAATCAATGCCGGGTAATCGCCTTCGACTGTGGTTTTCATGGCGATCTCAGTGACGCCGTGGCCTTTCAATTCTTTCTGTTGGAAGCTGACGCCGCCGGTCTTTAGCCCCGCCTTGTGAGTAATCTCCGTCAGTTCCTCGACCACAGCCGAATAGCCGGTGGAAGCCGGGAGAAAATCCGCTTTATAAAAGCCGTCGCAGTCTTTTCCGACTTGAGGCAGAGACGCTTTGATTTTCTCGCCACGTTCGACGTCGGCCTTGAGAAGCTTGGCCTGCAATTCCAGGCGGTCACGCTGCCGCCGCTTGGTTTCGGGACCTTCGCGGCCTCCCTGCCAAATAAAGACAGCAAGCGCGATGTCGGCCGCAAAGAGCAGGGATAGGACAGCGGTGACATATTTCTTCCAGGGGCTCGAAGTTCGAAAGGACGTCATATCGTCACATACCACGCCGTGAGATCCACAAGAATGTCATTCGAGCGCTCTTCGCGGTGTTCGGCTTGTACCTGGACCTCCGCGAAATCTTTCGAGCGCTCCAGCGTTTGCAAGAACTTCACCTTGGAATCGTCGGTCAAGGCGCTGACCGTGAGCTTTACCAGAGCGCGGCCATGCTCGAGGCGAGGCGAGATGCTCACCACGCGCACACCGGCAGGGAGCGTCTCCCCCAGATCGGCGAAAACCTTCGTCCATGGGAAGCTGCGTTCATCGATGAGTGAATTCAAGAAGGCGGCGCGATCGAGGACTTGCTCGGCTTGCGGCGTCCTGAAATATCCCTCCAGAGCGGCCTGTTTCTGCTCGCTGATTTGAATTTGCCGTTCGAGATCGGCGATATTGCGGCGGATCTCGCGATTGGCGCGCCACGATTGATAGGCCTGGTGTGAAAGGATAACAAGAAGAATCAAGCCAATGGTTCCCAGCAAGCCTGCGCCGGCGAGGAACGGCCTCTTATTTTCACGTGGAGCAGTGGAAAGATTCAGTCGCAGCTGCATAAGAAATTTGGGCGCTTAAAGCGCTCAGGAACCTCCGTTCATCATCCAGCCAACGACCGAGTCGAGATCCTCGCTCATCAGGTCCCTGGCGGTGGAAGGAAGCCATAGAGCCTGATCGGACGCTGCAAGCGGCCCAACCGATACCTTCAATTCCGCTGCGAGTGCCTGCCTGAAGATTTCCTCCCGCGAACCAAACCCAGAGAGCCGGACGCGATCTACCATCGCTTCCCAAGTGTCCTGGTAATAGGCGATGGCAGGAAATATTTCATCAAGAATCAACTGGGGCTCGAGGGAGCTTACATCCGCCGGCATCTCGCCCGAGCGATAGACCGCAAGATTTCCGCCCTGGACGATAACGGTGGTAAGAGTGCGCCCGCTGATGCGAACGAGCAGGGTGGCCCCGCGATCTTCGAGCAGGGGCAGCGTGGCGAGCGTAGAGCCTAATACAACGACAGGGTTCGCGTTGAGAGAGGAAACCAGCTCTTCGTATTGCCGGACGATGCTTTCGCGAGCTACAGCCGCGACAATTTCAAGATTGCCGCCGCGGCCGTGCTGGCGCATCCAGGAAACGACCGTCTCTTCGACGTCAAACGGAACGCTTTTCTTCAGGCGCCATCGAAGCAGCGGCAACGCTTCGTCGGCGCGGCGTGGAAAGGTTTCAAAGGAAAGAATGAAGACGCGAACGACGGGATCAGGAATCAAGAGCGCCAGATCAGCTCCGTGGCCGGTGACGCGGCTGAACAGACGGCGCAAGGCGCCACGAACAGCGTCTGGCTGAGCGATGTTGACCTCGACGGGCGAAGGAACGATTGCGCCAAAAGGAACGGGCTCGATGGCGTAGGACTCGAGCGTGCCTCGCGTGTTGCCCCAGCGAGCCAGCGCGACGCGGTTGGGCGAAATTTCGGCAACCAGCGACGGATGGGGCATGGCGTTGAGCCAGCGATCCAGGCGCCGCATGGGGCCGAGTTGATAGAGCTTGGCCTCGAGATTTGGCGCGGTGCTAGTCAAGGAAAGTCACCTTATTGATTTCGCGCAGAGTGGTTACGCCTTTGCGAATTTTCTCGAGACCGGAATCGCGCAGGAAGGTCATGCCTTCCGCCTTTGCGGCGCGCTTGATTTCCGAGGTCGGGCGGCGGTTGATAATCATCTCCCGAATATTGTCGGAGAGGTCGAGCAATTCGGTGATGGCGCTGCGGCCGCGATAGCCGCTGCCGGAACATTCGAGGCACCCGGTTCCCTCGTAAAAAGGCACGCTGCTCCAGTCCGCGGGGTCGAGCCCTGATTCCTTCAAAACTTCCGGGGCATATTGCACGCGCTTCTTGCAATGGTCGCAAATCACGCGGACGAGGCGCTGCGCCATGATGCAATTGAGGGCGGAGACGAAATTGTAAGGCTCGACACCCATGTTGATGAAGCGGCCGATGACGTCGGTGACGTTGTTGGCGTGGACGGTGGTGAAGACGAGGTGGCCGGTGAGCGCGGAGTTGATGGCGATCTGGGCGGTTTCCTGGTCGCGAATTTCGCCGACCATGATTTTGTCGGGGTCGTGGCGAAGGATGGAACGCAGCCCGCGGGCGAAGGTGAGGCCTTTCTTTTCATTGACGGGAATCTGGGTGATGCCACGCACTTGATATTCGACAGGATCTTCGATGGTGATGATCTTGTCTTCGTCGTTTTTGATTTCGTTGATGGCGGCGTAGAGAGTGGTCGTCTTACCGGAGCCTGTGGGGCCGGTGACGAGGACCATGCCGTAAGGCTCGTGGATGTAGCGGCGGAATCGCGTGATGTCCTGCGGATCGAACCCGACTACATCGAGATTCAGGTTACGGAATTTTTCGCTGAGCGTTTCTTTGTCGAGAACGCGGAGCACGGCGTCTTCACCGTGAACGGAAGGCATGATGGAGACGCGGAAGTCGACGAAGCGGCCTTTGTAACGCACGCGGAAGCGGCCGTCCTGGGGGACGCGGCGCTCGGCGATGTCGAGTTCGGACATTACTTTAATTCTGGAAAGAATCGTGGCGTGCCATTCCTTGGCAAGGGCTTGCATGGCGTATTGCAGGACGCCGTCGATGCGGTACTTGACGACGACCTCGGTGTTGCGGGTTTCGATGTGGATGTCACTGGCGCGGCGCTCGAGGGCGGTGAAAATCACGGTGTCGACGAGGCGGACGACAGGGCTGACGCCGGTGTCGCGCGTCAGTTTGTCCATGGTGATGTTTTCGTCGCTGTCTTCGTCGGCGGCGACAACCTGGAGCGTGAATCCTTCGGTGGCTTGGTCGAGGACGCGCTGCGATTGCTCGGTGCGCTTCAGGAGGTCGTCAATCTGAGAGGTGGTGGCGACTTTGATTTGGAGGCGCTTGTTCAGGAGAAGGGCGAGTTCGTCGGTCTGCTGCAACTGGCTGGGATCGGCGATGGCGACGACGAGGGTGCCGTTGTGGCTTTCTAGCGGGACAAATTTGTAGCGAAACATCATTTCCGCGGGGATGCTGCGGAAGAGTTCGGGGTCGATGCGCTGTTCGCGAAGATCGACGAATGGACAGCGATAACGTTCGGCGAGGCGGCGGGCTTGGTCTCGCTCCGCGGCGTCGTCCGGAATGCCGGCAGGAATGGGATTCACTGTGGTCATTAACTTGAAGCTCCTATCTGGAGGGAGAACATCGGCAGATATAACGCGATCAATAATGAGCCTATCACAATGGCCATGATGACCAAAATTACGGGCGAGACCCAGATGAGCGTGCGCTGCAATCTTGTATTTACTTCCTCTTCGTAGAAATCGGCGACGCTGGTGAGCATGGCCGGCAACGCGCCGGAGGCTTCGCCCACTTCGATCATTTCGATGGCCAGAGAGGGAATCAGGTTTGTTTGCGCGAGGCTGGCGTGAAGGGTTTCACCTTCGCGGACGCGCTCGGCTGCTTTTTCAACGGAAGTGGCGACGAGGCGGCTATCGATGGCACGCGACGCGGTGGCGAGGGCCGCGACCAGCGGAGTGCCGCCGGCGAGAAGCGTCGAGAGCGTTCGGACGAACTGCGCGATTTGCGCTTTCAACCAAATGTCGCCGAAAAACCAGATACGGGGCTTGACGCTATCGACTGCGAGGGCACCGCGGTCCGTGCGCGTCCAGAGTCTGATCATCACGAAGGCAACAGCGGCGACGACGGCGAAAACGAGGAAATAGTCCCGCAGTGGCGCTGCCAGGCCGAGCACGATTTCGGTGACTCGCGGAAGCGGAACGTTGAGGTCCTTGTACAGGCCGGCGAATTTGGGCATCGCGTACGTCACCATATACGACATCACCAGCACAACGGCACCGACCAGAATCGAAGGATAGATTAAGGCTGTAACGAGCTGCCGCTTGAAGCCAGTGCTTACCCGAAGATATGAAATGTATTGATCGAGAACGCCGCTTAGGTTTCCGCTGCGTTCTCCGGCAGAAATGGCGGTGACGTACACTGGCGGAAACGAACCCTGGGCGGCGAGCGCATCAGAAAGCAAGGCTCCATCCCGAACGCGTTGGCGAACGTCGCTGATGATTGGCCTCAGGCGTTCGGCGGCAGCTCGTTCGCCGAGCAAGTCGAGCGCTTTGAGAATCGGCAAACCGGCCTTGAGCAGGGTGTTGAACTGCTGGTTGAAAATCAGGAAATCCTGGGTCCGGATGGACCGATCCGTCTTGGGCCTGGTGAGATGGGAAATAACGTCGAGGTGGCTGCGAATGCCGTAGACGTAGAAGCCCCTGTCGGCGAGCTTTTGTCTCGCTTCAGCCTCCGACTGGGCGGTTTCGACTTGATCGAAAATCCGGCCGGAGATATCCCCGACTTTGCAGACGAATTCAGCCATGTTTTTTGGCTAAACACCCACAGTAAGCGGGTGTTTCGCCTTCAGTTTAGCATACCGCTTTTGGGCCTTCGGTGAAGGCGTGAAAACGACTCGTTAACACCATATGACAATGGGCCGGAACGGGAGCTTCCGCTGGGGAAAAGGCCAAGATATGGGATTCGGGAATGGTTGGGAGGGTTGGCCCTAATCGGCGGCTAGTGAATTGCTCCCGCGAGAGTCGCTTCGTCGACGACTGTAACGCCGGGGGGTGGCTGAAAGTGAAATTGCGATTCGGGGATGGGGATGTTCTCCTCCCAATTGCCGAAGCGAAATTCTGTTTCGACATTTCCCGCTTCGCGGAGGACGACGCGGACTAGGCGGGCCTGCCGGTCGGTCTCTAGAAGAACCTCGCGCAGAGAATCTGTCGAATCTGTGGCGTCGCCGGGGCTGTTTCGGGGCGTGCAGCGCAGGACGGTGTCGCCATCCTGCATAGGGCGATCCTCCGACTTGCCGCTGGCGGACAAGGCGGGAGGCGCGATTTCGATGCTGCGGCAGAAACGCGAAAGATCGGCCTTCCCTACCAGCAATGCAATGGGCGTCCGCCAATCGGAGCTCTCTTTCATCTTCGCGCGGCTCACAGTGCGATCGGCGGGAACATAAAACCAGACATTGGTGCCATCCACGAGGAAAAGCTTTTCTTCGGGCGATTCGTAGTCCCAACGCATTCGGCCCGGTCGCGAAAAATAGACAGTACCCGATTCGGATTGAACTGCGCCTTTGCCATCGGAATAGCGCTCAAAGAAAGAGGCTTTCAGTGTGTGGGCGTGCTGGTAGCGCGATTCCAGCGCACGGACAACGGACTTTGCATCAGCGGCGAAATTCTGCGGGGCGGTGATAGCAACGAGCAGGAGAGCAAGAAACGACATGAAACTGAGCTTAGCAAGAAAGAGCAAATCGCGGAGAGAAAGTGGTGGTTTACCGTTTACTGAAGCGGAGGGAGCGCCTGGCAGGCTGCCAGACTTGCCGCTTTGTTCCCCGAAATATCGATACGTATTACTCCCGGCTCATCACTGCAATAGCTCGATTGCCCCGTTTGTCCGACGACGACGGGCACAGACGTGGTGAGAAATTCGTTGAATCCCGGCGCCGCGCAAGCTGCCGGTTGGTTCGTGATAGGAGCGCCTTGCGGCTGGTAGTCAAAAACATAACCACTCTTATGATACGGCGGAGTGGTCAGAGTATCGTCAAGCAGGATAGCGCCATTGCAATTAGCTGGTGCGACGCCGCCGAGCGCTGTAAGGCTTGGCGGAAGGCCGTTATTATAAGTGGACGAATAGACGATGGCGGCGCTGGTGATGGTCCTGATATTCGAGACGCCGGTGGCCTGGTTCGCGGCTATTCTCGCGCGAAGCAGGTTTGGGATAGCGATCGCAGCGATGATCAGTATGATGGCCACGACGATCAGAAGCTCGATCAGCGAAAAACCGCTCGCCGGTTGCCGCTCTTCTCCGAATTGTGTGTTCTCTCGAACATTTTGTTTCCTCGTTACGAACGCCTCTTAAAAAAAAGAGGGAGGAAGTTTGTGACTTCCTCCCGTCCATTGCCGTACTTGCGATACTACTGCAAGGGAGGCTTGCCCGAAGCAGAGCATACGTTCAGGTTCTCGTTCGCGACTGCTGCCGAGTCAACCCGAAGGACGCCCGTCTCATCAATGCAGTAGGCCGCGGTTCCGGTCGACAACGTGAGCGGCCCAGCGGCGACCGAAAACCCTGTCCAACCAGAGCCGGGGCAGGCTGCTGGAACGCCCGTGGTCAAGGCTGCGACGCCGTTATTCTGGTAAAAGTACGCGTAACCGCCCTTGTTGTTGGGGGGAGTCGACAATCACTTCGTCGACCAGACCCGCGTTGGTGCAGTTTGCTGAACCGACCGGGCCGCCGAGTTGGAACAGGTCCGTCGTGAAACCATCACTGTAGGTAGAAGAGAAGGTTTCCTCGGCCGAAGAGATCGTACGGAGCGTGCCGACCGCAGCTGACTGGTTCGCAGCAATCTTCGCGCGAAGCAGGTTGGGAATTGCGATAGCCGCGATGATCAAAATGATCGCCACGACGATGAGCAATTCGATAAGCGAAAAGCCCTTCTGGTTCTTCTTCATTGTTTCTCCTTGGATCCAAAGTCGAATGTTTTTCTCGTACTCCCTGGCGGGGTACGCGGCGATATAGTGCACGGGGTATGCCAAGCGGGAGCAGTGGGTTACCATTATGGCACACGGCATTATACCTGCCCGTTTCATAGAGATACAGACGCTGTTTTGAGCGGCGGGGTTGGTTGTTGCGAAAGCGGGATTGGAGGGGGGCGGAAAATGACGATTTTTGGCGGTCTTATTTGACTGAAAGGGTCATCCTATTGGTCGCTCTGCCTTTACCCCTCTTTCCGATTGGCGCCCGGAATCGAGAAACAGCAGAAACCTGTGAGAGTCGCTGCCGCGTTAGGTGAGTTCGATAATGTGGGTTATTGAAGAGAGGCCGATGCCGTGCACGCCGCTGGCGAAGCCGCGTGCGCACCAATACCGTCGTAGTGAATGATGCCGGGCTCCTCGCCGCAATAGCTGGTCTGCCCAGTCTATCCCACAAAGACCGGAACAGCGGTGGTGAGGTATGCGTTGAATCCAGCGTCTGCACAGGCCGCAGGAGGATTGGGTATAGGAGCTGCCTTGAGACTGGTAATTGAGCTGGTAGCCGCCCTTGCGGTACGGAGAAGTCGTCAAAGTGTCGTCGAGTAGAATCGCGCCATTGCAGGCTGCAAGGCGCGCTCCTCCGAGAGTCGGAAGATCGGGCGGGGTATCCGTTGCTGTAGGTCGACAAATACGTGATAGCAGCGGTGGTAATCGTCTTCAGATTAGAGAAACTGGAAGCCTCATTCGCCCGCCATGCGAGCGCGGAGCAAGTTCGGGATCGCAGCGATGATGAG
>CAWFGI010000023.1:0-10712 GCA_963815265.1 uncultured Acidobacteriota bacterium
TTCTTCGACACGATTGACGCGGTGGCACCGAAATTTGGAGCCGAGCAATTTGGCAGTGACGTGTATCAGAGAATTCTCAGCCAGTTGCTGCGGGAAATCGATAATCTGCGCGACGTGAAGGGCGTGATTCTGGTGGCGGCCACGAATCGGCCCGAGCGTATCGAGCCCGCACTTTTGCGAAGCGGGCGCTTCGATTACATCGTCCCGTTCGCGAAACCTGACGCAGCCGAGCGCGCGGACATTATGAAGATCTGTTGCCAGCGCGTTCCGGTCGCGCCCGACGTCGACTACGAAGAGTTCGCAAGCCGGACAGAAGGGCTCACAGGCGCCGACATCGAGAGCCTTTGCAAGAAAGCGACGCTGCTCGCGATCGCAGAATTTCAGAATCGCACCCGCGTGGCTCCGTTCGTCGTACTGCGGAATGATTTTCTGGCGGTTCTCGAATCCGACCGCGGCGGTCTGAAGTCTTTTATCGGCGACAAAGCGGAAAGCGGTGGCGGCCATTCGCGTTCGGAAATTTCGCTGAAGTGAAGCAGCAGTTACTAAATTAGAGCGAGGATTGAAACATGAGCTACACAGAACTCACCGTTTGGACGCGCGGCATCATCATGGACAAAGAAGGGCGCGATATCGTCAACTCCATCGCCGCTTCGGCCCGGCTAGAGGGAAAGTATGCGCAGGCGATGGAAAACTACGTCGACAATCCCGATCGCACCAACGCCCCTACGCGCAAATATTGCCGCGTGAGCGACAACGTGATCGAGAACGAGCTCACCTACGAAAATGAACAGCCCAACATTATCGTACTGGTCGAAGGGACGATGGTGAAGGGATGGGATTACATGCGCGGGATGCCCCCGGGCGGAACTCTGGTGATCAACACGCACTACTCTCCGGAATACATGATTCGTTTCGTCCCGGGCCCGGAGCGGCTCGCTCAACTCGTATGTGTGGACGCCGCTAAACTGGCCGACCACAAGTGGCTCTATTACCGGCTGGGCGAACTCGGCCTCGATCGCCTTTCAACAGAAGGCGCTGCCGAGCGCAACAAATCAGTAGCGCCTGATATCGCGGCTCCTCTGATTGCAGCGGTCGTCAAGACCACCGGCATCGTTAAGATGGCTACGATCGAGCCGATGATTGCGAACAAGCATGCGTTTAATCTGGCACTCCAAGAACTCCATATCATGCCGCTGAATCCAGTGGCGGCATAGGACAGGACACATGTCGACTAAAGGCACAAGAATCCCCGAGCGGCTCCAAATCCCGTTCGCAGGTATCACGCCTGCGCCTTTGCAGGAAAAGGGGCAGGATCTTTTTCCCACGGGCAACTGGCGCGCGATACGGCCCGTGTATCGCGACAAATTGCCGCCCTGCAACAATGCTTGTGGAACCAACGAAAAAATTCAGGGCTATCTGGACCTGGTGAAGCGCGGCAAGTATCTCGACGCCTATGCGCTCATCAAGGAAGACATGCCGTTTCCGTCGGTGACGGGCCGCGTGTGCTACCACCCGTGCGAGCAGGCCTGTAACCGCGGGAAATACGATGAGGCCATCTCGATTCGCGCGGTCGAGCGATTTCTTGGTGATCTCGGGCAGGCACTGAAGCACGATGTGGTGAAGGCAGGAACCCCCAACGGCAAGAAAGTCGCCGTCGTCGGTTCGGGGCCGGCCGGGCACAGCGCTGCGTACCAATTGGCGCGGCTCGGTTACAAGGTAACGATCTTCGAAAAGTCGCCAAAAGCGGGCGGCCTGAATCGCGGCGGGATTCCGGATTGGGTTCTGCCGCAGGACGTGCTGGATCGCGAGATTGAACGGCTGCTTGAACTCGGAATAACGATCAAGACGAACACGGAAGTGGGCAAAGACATCACCTGGGATGATCTGAAAAAGAACTACGATGCCTGCGTGCTCGCAGTAGGCCTGATTGATCCCAACAGCGTCCGCGCCGAGGGCGAGAATAAGGAAGGCGTGCTGTATGGACTTCCGTTCTTGCGCGACATCGGCATGGGTACTTCGAAGGTGAAGCTGGGCGCACGAGTGGCCGTAATCGGCGGCGGAAACACCGCCATTGATTGCGCCCGCGAAGCGCTGCGGCAGGGCGCCGTGGAAGTAACCATGATCACGGTGGAGGCTCACCCTGGGGAAATGCCGGCCGTGCCGGAAGATTTGCACGACATGCTCGAAGAAGGTGTAGAGCTGATTCATGGGCGGGCGGTGACCGCGGTGCATGGCAACGGAAAGGTGGAAGCGCTTCAATTGCATCCTGCGCGATTCTCCGGCGCAATCAATGCGTCTCCGATTAATGTGGATCGCGAGGCGCCTCCGCAACGATTTGCGGTTGACCACGTCATCATCGCCGTTGGCCAACGGGCCTCGCTCGCCTGGTTACCGGCTGAGTTTAAGAACGAACGCGGAACCATCAAGATGGACCGCTTCGGCCGGCTCGGCGACACGAACTTCTTTGCGGCAGGCGATATCGCGCAAGTAGGTTCGGGTCAGCCGTTGATGGTGGTGAATGCGGTTGGCGATGGCAAGCGCGTGGCCTTCAACCTAGATAAGGTGTTGCGCGGAGTGGCGCTCGAGCTCCGGTCGATTCCGGTCGACGTAATCTTCGATCTGAACCGCATGAACATGACCTACTTCCCGCACTTCCCGCGCGTGCAGCAGGAATTGCTGCCGCCGAAGACTCGTAAAAAAACGCAGGATGAGGTGATTCAGGCATATACGGAAGAGCAGGCCGTCGAAGAGGCGAGCCGCTGCTTCAGTTGCGGCACCTGCAATGCTTGCGACAATTGCTATCTAGTCTGTCCCGAGCCGTGCATCGTTCGCGACGTTCGTTCGAACGGCTTGTACAAGATTCTGGTGGATTACTGCAAAGGCTGCCGCGTGTGTATCGAAGAGTGCCCGACGGGCTGCCTGGAGGGCGTGCCGGAGCTCGACTTCGATACAGGCGTGGTCCGAATGGATACCGCGTTCGCGATTTCGCCGGGATTGCACGGCCGGCAAGCGGAAGAGTTGAAGCATCTCGGGGACCGGGCCGCGAAGAGTATTTAGGATTTGCGAATCAGCTCAAGGTAGAACAAAACATCGAGCGGAGTGAAATATGCCAACGGTTACGGAAACAAAAAAGAAGACGGTCCGCATAAACGGGTGCGTCGCGTCAGCACAGGCGGCCAAGTATGCCGACGTGGATGTGATTGCGGCCTATCCGATCCGGCCTTATACGGCAACGATGATGGCGCTGGCGCAGATGGTGGCCAATGGAGAACTCGACGCCGAATATATCGTGGCTGATAGCGAGCACTCGCAGTTGAGTATCGCGCATGGAGCCTCGTCGAGCGGGGCGCGCGTGTTCACGGGCAGCTCAGGCGTGGGCGTGCAGTTCGCTTATGAACTCTATTCGCCAATCTCGGGCAGCCGCATGCCGGTGCAGATGATGATTGCCGACCGTACGCTCGATCCTCCGGGCGATTTCGGCTCCGAGCATACTGACGCGCTTTCGACTCGTGATATGGGCTGGCTTATGGGCTGGTCGTGTGACGCCCAGGAAGCGTTCGACAATCACTTGATGGCTTATCGCATCGGGGAAGACCGGCGGGTGCTGCTGCCGCAAATGGTGTGCCAGGACGGATTCTTCGTTTCGCACATCACGACGGACGTTGAACTGCCGGACTCGGGCCAGGTGAAGGAATTCCTGCCACCCTACAAGCATCCGTATCCGCTCGATCCGCGGCATCCGGTATCGCATGGGCCTCAGATCATGCCGGAGCAGGGACCGCCGCTCCAGTTGGAGCGTGCCCGCGCGATGGAAGAGTCCATGGCGGTGATTGAAGAGGTTCACGACGAGTTCGCGAAAATTTTTGGTCGCCGCTACGATCCGTGGGTCGAGGAATTCATGACGGACGGCGCCGACATCGTATTTTTCCTGCAAGGCGGTCACGGAGTAACGGCGCGTTTTGCGATTCAGCATATGCGCGATCAGGGCTTGAAAGTCGGCATGGTCCGGCTGCGTACCATCCGGCCATACCCGACCGATCGAGTGAAGGACATTCTCAGCCAATTCAAAGTGGTCGGCGTGATTGAAACGAATATGGGGCTCGGCAGCGTGAGCAGCGGCGGTTCGCTCTATGCTGAGGTTTGCGCGGCGCTTTACGAAAGCCCCAAGCGTCCGTTGGTACTCTCCTTCATGGCTGGAATGGGCGGTGAGGCCATTGTCCTGAAGGAATTCTACTGGATGGCCAAGAAGATGACGGAAGCTCAGAAAAGCGGAAAGATCGAGAAGCGAACGCATTGGGTTGGTTTCGAAGAGTAGAAAGTAGAACGAGCTCTAATAGAATTCCTGCAGAGCCGAGCTCTGCGATTGAGAGGAGTGGTTATGCCATCGATCGAAGTTCAGAGACAAGTGCTACCGATTCTTGGGAGCCCGAATCAAGGGGCGCGTTTCTATAACCCCGAATTGCCATCCAGCGAGCCATTCGTTCCCGGACACCGCACGTGCGCCGGGTGTGGCCCTTCCATTCAGTACCGCATGACGAGCAAGGCGGCCGGCGATAATACGATCCTGGTGGGGCCCACCGGTTGCATGTATGTGGCCAACAGTTCGTATTTGTGCACGCCCTACAATGTGCCCTGGGCGCACACCCAGATTGGCAGCGCGGGCAGCTTTACCGCAGGCGTCGCAGCGGCCTATGAGGCCATGATTCGAAAGGGCAAGTGGAAGGGCGCCTTCCCGAACATTATTTGTGAAGCCGGCGACGGCAGCGCTTCTGACATCGGACTCGCGTCCATTTCCGGCGCGCTCTATCGTAATCACGATTGCCTGATCATCTGCTACGACAACGAACAGTACGCGAACACCGGCATCCAGGCATCGTCGCGCACGCCGTACGGCGGCATGACAACCTTCTCTCCGCCGGGACCGGAAGTCCCTGAAGGGAAGAAATTGTATCCCAAGGATCTCGCCCGCATGATGGCGGCGGGCCATCCGCACTGCTATGTGGCCACCGCAAGCGTGGGCTATCCGATCGACCTGATGAATAAGGTGCGCAAGGGCCTCAACCACAAGGGCGCGGCCTATCTGATGATTTACACACCATGCCAGAAGGGCTTTGTTTATGAGACGCCACGCTCGATTGATCTTGGCCGGCTGGTCGTCGAATGCGGCCTCTATCCGATTTGGGAGTGGAATCCGGAGAAGCGTGCATACGATTACAGCTTCCGCCCGCAGAACATGCGGCCCGTATCGGAGTACTTAAAGTTGCAAGGCCGCTTCGGCCATCTACACGCCGAGCACGTCGCGAACTTGCAGAAATTCGCCAACGAGCAATGGAAAATGATGGGTATCCAGCTGCCGGAGGCTTTAGTTCAGGCGGCTGATCCGAAGAACGTGGTGGCAATGGCCTCGGCAGCAGCTGCCGAGCAGGTGGCGCAAACTCTATGAACACCAAAGAAACAGTAACTCCGCCCGCGGCTCCCGAAGCGCAGGAAAGCTACATCGTCAGCGAAGGAAAGAAGCGTGGCTCAACGCGCGACGTGCGGCCCGAAGCGGCCTTTGACCGCTATTACACCGTGATGCGCGTACACCCCGGTGACGCCATTTTGACGGACAACTGGCATACCAACGAAGTGCTGAACCACGCGCGTAACAATTTCGAGGGAGTCACGTTTGCGATGCGTACGCTCGAAGCCTGGGGTGCAATGATAGAGAACGATCACCGCGCTTATTACACAGCGGGCGGACGGATATGGGTGATGGACCTGGAGCCCTGCGAGGGCAAGAAGAAACGGCTGCCGGGAACCGGGCCCAGCAAGAAGTAACCTTCGCTTGCGCCGCATCCTGCTCATTGACGACACGCCGGAAATAGCCGAGCTTCTTAGTTTTTCTCTGCGCGACGCGGGCTATGAAGTCTTCCCGTCGGGCTATTCCGTCACCGTCAACGAATTGATCCGGGAGTATCAAGCCGACGCTCTTGTACTCGATTGCACCTCCTTCGATATGAGCGAAGCCCTTTTCGACGCCGTGCGCCACAGTTCGGAACATGCCGAATTCCCGGTAGTTATCATCAGCGACACACCCGAGGTTGCCGATGCGAGCCTTCGTGCGCGAAAAGCCCAAAGAGTTCTGCTGATTCCTAAACCTTTCACCGGGTCGCAGGTGGCGAGTGCGCTCGGTCAGCTGCTGGGATAAATATGCCACTGTGGAGCATGGATGAATGGCAGTACCTCGAGCGCGAGGTCGTCACTGATCCCAAGGGCGGGCGGTGGACGGTGGCGCTGATGGACGTGTTGGGACAGGAAGGCGATCCTGACATGCCGAACAAGCTGCTCGAGATTCAATATTCATCGGGCCGCTTTTTCACGCTCATCTACTCGGATAGCGGAGCTCTGCAGCGGGAACGCGGCTATGCGTCGCTCCCAGAGGCGACGAACGCATATGGAGACATGGTCGTGGGCGTCATCGATGGCAGCCTCGATCCGTCGCAGCCTGTTTTCCGGCAAGACCTCGAAGATTAACGCACAGACTACTGGTCAGCCGGCGTTAGGGCCTTTTTCGCGTCGCGACTGGTGGCTGTCCCGACGCCGCTTGTTTGCGCCAAGATACTTGCAAGATAGATCGTGCGGACCTTCGAATTCTTTTTCCGCAAAATGCCGTCGAGATGCAGCAGGCAGCTCGGGTCGGTAGAAGTGATGTACTCCGCGCCGGATGTTTCCGCATTGCCAGCTTTTGTGTCCCCCATCGCGCCCGAGATCATCGCAAACTTTGTGGCAAACGTGCCGCCAAAGCCGCAGCAATCCTCGCTATAGGGCATTTCGACCAACTCAAGGCCGCGTACGTGCCTCAGTAAATCGCGCGGTCCTTCCTTGATTCCCAATTCGCGGAGAGCGTGGCACGCGTCGTGATACGTCACGCGATGCGGGAAGGACGCGCCGACATCCGCAACTTTGGCCACTCGAATGAGAAACTCGGAAAATTCGAATACTTTGCGCCCCACTTCGATCGCTTTTTCTCGCTGCGGCGAATCCGCGAGAAGTTGCGGATAGAAGTTTCGAACCATCGTGGTGCAGGAGCCGGAAGGACAGACAATAATTTCCGCGGAACTAAAGACACTGACAAATCGCTCCGCGAGCGGCTTCGCATCGTTCCAGTAGCCACTATTGAAACCGGGCTGGCCACAGCATGTCTGCGCTTGCGGAAAATCGACATCGTAACGAAGCCGTCGCAGCACCCGCACCATATCCAGCCCAACTTCCGGTAACAGTTGGTCGACAAAACAGGGGATGAACAGCGCGATTCTCATGGGCGAAAACCATCAACCGCCGCCTGATCAAAAATAGAGCGGCGCTGACCGGCAAGCGTTAGAACTTTGTACCCCGAATGCGGAAAATGTCCAGCGGTTTCGAAATTTTCACAAGTCCAGGGAAGCGGATCAACTAACGTGACAATCTTACAGCAGAAATTCCAATAAGGTTTACGCCGGGGTTTGCCGATTCGACTGCCTTGTTAGGCATTTACGCCAAGGCTATAATCCGCAGCCGAATAAACTCCGTGGACGCAACGCAACCAAAAAGTAAGGTCCCGAAACCACTCCAGAGGCTGCACGCACTGGCCGAAAAAGAGACCATCATTGCCGTGTTGATGGCTCTTGTCGCCATGCTGGGTATGGTGACGGCATATCGGACGGCAACCTCGGAAGAAGATGTTTCCCTGAAGGAAAGCAAGCTCACACAATCGCGTTTCCTGGAGCTCACCAAACGCGAAGAGCTGCTCGTGCGCTTTAGCGACAGTGCACGTTTTGAGGTGGCAAAAAGCGCGCACCTGAAAAGGGCTAGAGATTTACAGGAGCGCGCTGAAAAGATCCGAGCGACGGACCGCGGGAAGGCTTCTCTGTTCGAGTTGCAAGCTCAAGAGGAGGTTTCTCTCGCCCGTATCCAGCAGCCATATCTTGATTTCACAGAAGTGCCAGGGGTGGGCAACAAGAGTCTCACCATCAACCAGATTGTTGACCGGCAGGTCGCTGAGGAATTGTCGGAGTCCGGCCTGGGAAGCAAATGGCAGAAAAACGCCAGCATCTGGCAAAGCCTAGAACAGCAGATTGGGACATCGCGAAGAAAATTGAAGTGGCTTTCCTTTGCGGTCGTTGTGTTCGTGATCGCGCTGGGTTGCCTGTCGTTGGGTGAACTGTGGTGCCAGCGCCGCGGCTTGAGATTAAGAATGATGGTGTCGGGAATGATCGTCGCTCTGGCCGGCGCTGTTTGCGTGTCAATTCTCGACCATACGGGGTTCTGGTACCTCCTTGGCTGCATTGTAGTGTTTGCCGTTCTCTGGCCTTTCAGCAACTTGACGCATGGACCGCTGCAGCGGCTTTCTCAAGTGTTGGCCACGAGAATGGGGTTCATGTCCGTGGAGGAAACGGAAGAAAGTGAAAGCCTGCATCCTGCGGAACCGGAGCCGCGGCTTTTCGCCGGCGCCAGAATACATTCGGAATTTCCAAAGAGTCCGTTCACGTGTTTTGTGGTGCTGCTGATTGTAATGGCCGTTCTGCTGAGCGCCTGGGTCGGCTTTCGCTACACCGTGGTAAGCATCGAGGCGGACAAAAGCGCGGAAAATGCGGTCGAAAACATCACCAATGGCCTCAAGAATAGCCACACGACGTCGGCGTATTTCGAATTGGGGATGCTCGCGGCCGTGCAAGAGCGGCGCGCACGGTATCAGGCTGCTCTTCAAGAGCGCGAACTCTCCCAGAACCCCTCTTTTGGAATCGACAAGCGAGTTGCAGAAGAAATTCTCGACAACGCCACCCAGGATGTAGCCCCAAAGGATGATAACGACAGGGACGATGCAAAAATGCTCGACGGCGAAGACGGACCCGAGCATGCCCGTCACTATCCCAAAGAGATGATATTGGGGAGAACTATATTTGGGCCCGAATGCGGTTTTGCCCTTTCCGACGCGATCAATGAACAGAGTTTGCGCTGGCACGACAAGGCCCACTGGTATTTGGCCGGAATCACTATGTTTGCGATCGCTCTCTACCTCTTTGGCCAATCGCTTAGTATGGGACGCAACGAGGAGGCTTGGACGCTTGTCTTCTTCGGGCTGATCGTGGTCATCGTTGGTGTCGGATTAGCCGGGTTCGAGGGTTCACGGAAAATTCCGGCTGTGGCCTACGATGCGGACGCGTGCAATACAGGCAGCTCGAAATCGGAGGACGCAGCTCTCCGCTCTGCCGTGCAATATGCCTGGGGGGTGAGTGACCTCCAAATCTATGACTATGAAAGTTCCGTGAAGGAACTGGAAAGTGCAGTCGCTTCGCGTCCGCGGTTCTTGTTCGCCAATCTTTACCTTTCCCAGGCAGCTAAAAACCTGGGAAACCCGCAAAGCGAAGAAGGCTTCATGAACATGATTCCGGAAAAGAGAATCGCGGAGGCGGTGAACCACGAAAAAACCGCGCTCGATGGGTTTGCGAAGAATGGGCTGGAGGAATCGCCCGTGTTGCTGGGCAACTACGGGTTCGACACGTATCTGTATGGCCTTGTGGAGAAGGATCGCGCGCTGCTGAAAAAAGGATTGAACAGCACCGAGGCAGCAATTAAGCACGACCATGATGAGCAATTCTTATATTTGCACTACAACCTCGCTGTGGCGGAACTCGCCCTGGGAAATATAGGTAAAGGTTTAGAGATGTACTCAGAAACCGCGAAAAAGCCGGGAATGAAGGACGCCGGAGACTTGGTTGCAGGAGCCGTGGGCGACCTCGAAACGCTCTATCATTACTGCGAAGGGCTGAATTCCAAGGATTACTGCTGGGATATTCAATCGAAAGAGCCCGCGATTACTCTTGAGTTGGCTGCAGCGGCGTGGCCTCCTCCCAAAGATGCGAATCAGTCAACTGGCAAAGCGGCATTACGAAATGTCGTACTCCAGGTGGACCCAAGCGGCCTTCGATGGGAAGCTCAGCCGGTGAATTTCAGGCTGGACGATGGGACTACGACACTTTCCGTTCTCTGGTATACACGCGACTCCGGTAGCAATGTCTGGAGAGTGCTGTCAAAAGTTTCAGGAAAAGTGGAAGCCAAGGACGTCACGCAAGACGAAAATGGAACAATCCATCAGCTCCAATCGTACCTCGAAGCCACAGGGACAGATGCTTGCCTGCCCGCAGGAGACTATCGCGCTGACTTTTATCTGAATGGCGTTCCTTTTTACGTAACGTCGGAACCGCTGCACGCGCCATCAGCCATGAGGGCTTCGCCTTTTAAGGATTTGAACCTTGCACTCTGCCGCCCCAACGGGTGGAGTCGCTGGCGGCCCAATTTTGATGAGCCAGTCATCGCCGGCGGGTATGTCGACGATAGAGATCATCCCACGCAAGGAATTTTTCTCTTCAATTTTTACTATCCAAAGACAATGTGGGACACGACTCGCGCCAAGGAACTGGTTTCCCGCGTGCGCGCGTACCTGGCAAGCAAGAAAATTATGTCGGCGAGCGAATTCCAAGAGGCGCCGAACACGTGCACGATTGATCTGAAGGGTCAGACAATGATCCGGCAAACATCGCGATCCACGGGTGAGACGATACTGGCAAGAATCTGGCCCGCGAAGGACGGCAGCGTGCACGTTGCGCTCGGCTATACACGGAAACCCGCTGAGGTCGATGCTTCCGACATGTTGGGCGGTAAAGGCGTGGAGTGCAATTCCCTGCGGTCCG